>NZ_JBIASZ010000011.1:0-303312 GCF_042891345.1 Streptomyces sp. NPDC001903 | reverse complement strand
CGCTCGCCGCGTTGTCGTCGGTCGACGACGCGAGCGTCGCCTCCTCCCCCTGCCTTCGGCGGGGGGACCCCCACCTCCGCCTTGCGATCACACGCGCCAGACCCCGCCGGCCCCGCCCTCGCGGGCGGACGAAGCTACTTTGACGACACCCCCTAGTAGGACTGGAGTTCCCAGAGGTTGCCCTCGGGGTCGCGGACGTGCGCGCTGCGCAGGGTCGGGCCCCATGCGGGGCGGTCGGCGGGGGTACCCGCCGGGGTGGCGCCCCGGGCCAGGCAGGCGGCGTACGCGGCGTCCACGTCGGGGACGCGGCTGACCAGCATGGCGCCGTCGCCCGGACCCGGGGCGCGGAGCGAGGGGATGGCGGCCGCCATCGCCGTCCGGTCGAACAGCGCGAGCACGCCCTGGCCGTCCACGTCCCAGGAGGCGTACGGGCCTTCGGCGCCGCCGCGCGTGCGGGTCGCCCCGGTCAGGGCGGGCAGCAGGGAATCGTAGAAGCGGAAGCTCTCGCCGAAGCGGGTGACGAGCAGCCGGGGGTGCAGGGCGTCCATGCCGAGCCTCCGATTCAGTAGGGCGACACCAATAGTGGGTGTGACCCTACAATATGGCCATGCTCGCACCCTCGACGCCCCGACTGACCGCGCTCACCCCCTACTTGCTCTCCACGGTGGGCAAGGAGGCCCGCACCCTCGTGGGCGACCGGCTCGCCGCGCGCGGCCTGCGGCTGTGGGACATGGCCGTGCTCGCAGCCCTGGCCGACCACGGGCCGCAGCCGCAGCGCGATCTCGCCCGGCGGCTGGACCTGCACCCGAGCGATGTGGTCAAGGTCCTCGACGGCCTCGCCGGGCTCGGCTACGCCGACCGGGAGCGGGACTCCGCCGACCGGCGCCGCGTCCTGGCGAGCATCAGCCAGCCGGGGCGGCGGCTCCTGGAGGAGCTGACCGCGCAGACCGCGGCCGTGGGCGACCACCTGCTGGCCCCGCTCGACGAGGCCGAACGAGCCACCCTGCACGCACTCCTGCTCCGCGTACACGCACACGCCACCCCGGCCTGATCCGAACGACACCCCGTAGGGGGTGTTACGGGGTTACCCGTGGCGGCCCGTGCTTCTAGCGTCACTTGCCCACCACGCGAGAGACGGGGAGTCCACCATGGCCGCCTGGGACCGGCGATTCGAGGATCTGCTGCGCGAGTACCTGCCCTTCCTCCCGGAGGGCGAGCCGCTCTTCCCCGACACCGGCCTGCGGGAGGCCGGCCTGGACTCGCTCGGGACGGTCGAGCTGCTGGGGGCGCTGGAGAGTGCGTACGGCGTCCGGTTCGTCGACGACGCGCTGAGCCCCGAGACCTTCGCCAGGCCGGACGTGCTGTGGGCCGCGCTGGAGAGGGTGTCCCGGGCGGCCCACTGACGGCCGTGGCTCAGGCGACGACCGTCCACGTGTCGTTGCCCGCCATGACGCCGGCCAGGTCGCCCTTGCCCTTGCTGTCGACGGCCGCCTGGAGCTGCTCCGCCATGAGCGTGTCGTAGACGGGGCGTTCGATGTCGCGGAAGACCCCGATGGGCGTGCGGTGGAGGGTGTCCGCGTCGGCGAGGCGGGAGAGCGCGAAGGCCGTGGTCGGGGACTTGGCGTGGGCGTCGTGGACGAGGACCGCGGACTCGTTCTCCGGCGTGACGTCCACGACGTCCAGGTCGCCGGTGGCCGGGTCGCGTACGACGCCCTTGTGCCCGTCGACGCCGAAGCGGATCGGCCGGCCGTGCTCCAGCCGGATCACCGCCTCCTGGGCGGTCTGCTTGTCCTTCAGGACCTCGAAGGCGCCGTCGTTGAAGATGCTGCAGTTCTGGTAGATCTCCACGAGGGCCGTGCCCTGGTGGTCGGCGGCCGCGCGGAGCACCTCGGTGAGGTGTTTGCGGTCGGAGTCGACGGTGCGGGCGACGAAGGTGGCCTCGGCTCCGAGGGCGAGCGAGACGGGGTTGAAGGGGGCGTCGAGCGAGCCCATCGGGGTGGACTTGGTGATCTTGCCCACCTCGCTGGTGGGCGAGTACTGGCCCTTGGTCAGTCCGTAGATCCGGTTGTTGAAGAGCAGGATCTTGAGGTTGACGTTGCGGCGCAGGGCGTGGATCAGGTGGTTGCCGCCGATGGAGAGCGCGTCGCCGTCGCCGGTGACCACCCACACCGACAGGTCGCGGCGCGAGGTGGCCAGCCCGGTGGCGATGGCCGGGGCGCGGCCGTGGATCGAGTGCATCCCGTAGGTGTTCATGTAGTACGGGAAACGCGAGGAGCAGCCGATCCCCGAGATGAAGACGATGTTCTCCTTCGCCAGCCCGAGCTCGGGCATGAAGCCCTGGACGGCCGCGAGCACGGAGTAGTCGCCGCAGCCGGGGCACCAGCGGATCTCCTGGTCGGAGCGGAAGTCCTTCATCGACTGCTTGGCCTCGGCCTTCGGCACGAGGTTGAGGAGCTCACTGGCCACGGTTCGCCTCCTGAATGGCGTCGGCCAGCTGTCCGGCCTTGAACGGCATGCCGTTGATCTGGGTGAAGGAGATGACGTCGACGAGGAAGTCGGCGCGCAGGAGCCGGGCGAGCTGGCCCATGTTCATCTCGGGGACGACCACGCGCTCGTAGCGTCCGAGGACCTCGCCGAGGTTCTTCGGGAAGGGGTTGAGGTGGCGCAGGTGGGCCTGCGCGATGGCCTCTCCGACCGTGCGGAGCTCGCGGACGGCGGCGGTGATGGGGCCGTAGGTGGAGCCCCAGCCCAGGACGAGGGTGCGGGCGCCGTCCGGGTCGTCGACCTCCAGGTCGGGGACGCGGATCCCGTCGATCTTGGCCTGGCGGGTGCGGACCATGAAGTCGTGGTTGGCGGGGTCGTAGGAGATGTTGCCCGTGCCGTCCTGCTTCTCGATGCCGCCGATGCGGTGCTCCAGCCCCGGCGTGCCCGGGACCGCCCACGGACGGGCCAGGGTCTGCGGATCGCGCTTGAACGGCCAGAACACCTCCGTACCGTCCGCCAGTACGTGGTTCGTGGTCGTCTGGAACGGGACGCGGAGATCCGGCAGCTCCTCCACGTCGGGGATCCGCCAGGGCTCGGAGCCGTTCGCCAGGTATCCGTCGGAGAGCAGGAACACCGGCGTGCGGTAGGTCAGCGCGATCCGCGCGGCGTCGAGGGCCGCGTCGAAGCAGTCCGCCGGGGTCCGGGGGGCCACGACCGGCACCGGGGCCTCGCCGTTGCGCCCGTACATCGCCTGGAGCAGGTCGGCCTGCTCCGTCTTGGTCGGCAGACCCGTCGACGGGCCGCCGCGCTGGATGTCGAGGATGAGCAGCGGCAGTTCCAGGGAGACCGCGAGGCCGATCGTCTCGGATTTGAGCGCCACGCCGGGTCCGGAGGTGGTCGTCACGCCGAGGGCGCCGCCGAAGGCCGCGCCGAGCGCCGCCCCGATGCCGGCGATCTCGTCCTCGGCCTGGAAGGTCCGCACGCCGAAGTTCTTGTGCTTGCTCAGCTCGTGCAGGATGTCCGAGGCCGGGGTGATCGGGTACGCGCCCAGGTACAGCGGCAGGTCCGCCTGCCGGCTCGCCGCGATCAGGCCGTACGACAGGGCCAGGTTCCCGGAGATGTTCCGGTACGTGCCGGCCGGGAAGGCCCGGGTCGCCGGGGCCACCTCGTAGGAGACCGCGAAGTCCTCGGTGGTCTCGCCGAAGTTCCAGCCGGCCCGGAAGGCCGCCACGTTCGCCTCGGCGATGTTCGGCTTCTTCGCGAACTTCTGCCGCAGGAACGCCTCCGTACCCTCCGTCGGGCGGTGGTACATCCAGCTCAGCAGGCCCAGCGCGAACATGTTCTTGCTGCGGCCGGCCTCCATGCGGGACAGCCCGAAGTCCTTCAGCGCCTCGATCGTCAGGGACGTCAGCGGCACCGGGTGCAGCTGGTAGGCGTCGAGGGAGCCGTCCTCCAGCGGGGAGGTCGCGTAGCCGACGCGGGTCATGCTGCGGTCGGTGAACTCGTCGGTGTTGACGATGATCTCGGCGCCGCGCGGGACGTCCGCGATGTTCGCCTTCAGCGCCGCCGGATTCATCGCCACCAGTACGTTCGGGGCGTCGCCCGGCGTCAGGATGTCGTGATCGGCGAAATGCAGCTGAAAGGACGAAACCCCCGGCAGGGTGCCGGCAGGGGCGCGGATCTCGGCCGGGAAGTTCGGCAGCGTGGAGAGGTCGTTCCCGAAGGAAGCCGTCTCCGAGGTGAACCGGTCACCGGTGAGCTGCATGCCGTCACCCGAGTCACCCGCGAAACGGATGATCACCCGGTCGAGGCGGCGTACTTCCTTGGGCCCTTCCTTGGACCCTGTCCCGCTCTGACTGGGGACGGCGTCGGTGATGACGGGCGTGGGCGGATTCACCTGGTACCTCCGAGGATGAGCAGGGCAGGGGCAAGCCTCGCGAACCGCGATCGCGTCAGACTCGACCGCCCGTTGAGCGGCCGCAGCGGCTCTCGGTCCTCGGCGCGGACGGGCTCGCCGCCCCGCCCAGGGCCGCTTGAGAACGGGTGGAGAACGGGTGCAGAAACGGTCGGGGCGGGGCGCGGGCCGGGGATCAATTCCGGGCACCCGGTTTTTCGGCTCCCCTTTCGACCGGAAGCCCGCACACAATTCGGCCAGGCGGCCGTCTTCCGGTTTGGGCCGGTGATTTCGGGTGATGGCCAGCTGACCGCCCGGGCCGACGCTGCGCGCGTACGGTCCTTTCCATCGGAATGGGGGCGGTATTCCGCCGGATCCGCCGCTCGGGCGCCGGTTCGCTCCCCCTATCTCCGCCCGGGCGCCCTCACCCCTCCGTAGGGGGTCGGCGCAAGCCGCCACCCCAGAGTGCGGCGGCCGCCATGGATCCCGAGGGCGTTCACCCATAGCTTGAGGTGTCCTCGATCGGCTGCTGCCGACAGTTCCCGGATCCGGCAGTGGAGGTGGCCGTGCGCGTCCGACCGACGCCTGGTGTGGTCGCCGCCTCAGTGGACGAGGACGGCTGTCTGGAGCTCCACTCCGCGTACGCGGCGGGTTCCGGTGGCGGTTCCCCTGCCGGTGGCGGCGGCGGTTCCGCCGCCGGTCCCGGGCGCTTCCGGTGCGGACCGGTCGGCACCGCCATGTGGATACTGCTGCGCCGCCACGACGGCGATGCGGGAATTGCCGCCGACGTGCTCGCCGAATTGTGGAACACCGCACCGGAAAACGCGCGGGCCGATCTCGACATCTGGGTCGAGGAAATGCGCGACGCCGGTCTGCTGTGCGTACAGCCGGCGCCCTGACGCGCCCCCGCCCGACGCACTGGCCGGTTTCCGTCCCGATCTCCGCTTCTCCTCGACCTGCTCTGTAGCACGCGGGCTCCATCCTGTCCTGGGTCAGGGGCGGGTGCACCGGTCGGTGGACCGGTGGGTGGACCGACGGATCGCGGGGGCGGCTATGACATTGACGGGCAGGGAAGCCGGAATCGAACTCCTGGAGACGGCGCTCGCGGACTGCGTCGCGGGGCGGTCCCGGATCGTCCTGATCGAAGCCGGCACGGGATGCGGCAAGAGCGCGCTCGTCGACCTCGTCGCCGAGCGGGCCGCGGCGGCCGGCGCGCTGGTCCTCTACGCGGTCGGCGCGCCCGAGGAGCAGCAGGTGCCGCTCGGCGTACTGCGCCAGCTGGTCAACAGCGAGCAGGTCTTCGCCCTGCCGAAGCCCTCCGAGGGCCCCGGGGCGCCCTCGCGGGTCGAGGCGATGCAGGCGTTCTGCGCGGAGCTGCGCGAACTGAGCCTGGACTGCCCGGTCGTGCTGTGCGTGGACGACGTCCAGTACGCCGACCGCGAGTCGTTGCAGTACGTGCAGTACCTGGCCCGGCACGCGCGCACCGCGCCGGTCCTCGTCGTGGTGGCCGGCGCCGTGCACGCCCCGGCGCAGGACCCGGCGTTCACCACCGAGCTGATGCGCCAGCCGCACTTCCGGCGGATGCGGCTGGAGCGGCTGACCGCGGCCGAGGTGGCCCTCGTACGGGGCCGGCAGGAGGGCTCCGCCCGTGCCGCGGAGGCCGCCGAGCTGCACCGGATCAGCGGCGGCAATCCGCTGCTGGTGCGTGCGCTCCTCGAGGAGGCGGCGGGCCGGGAAGCTGCGGGCGGCGAGGCTGCGGGCAGGGAGGCTGCGGGCGGGGAGGCGCCCGGGGAGGCCGCCGCCGGCCCCTGCGCCCCCTCGTCGCCCTCCCCCGAGCCCGGTGGGCCGTTCGCCCAGGCCGTGGCGACGTGCCTGCGCCGCAGCGGCCCCGACGGACTCGCGCTGGCCCGCGCCGCGGCGCTGCTCGGCGAGCAGGCGACCGCCGCCCGCGTCGCCCGGCTGACCGGCCTCGACGCGGCGGCGGCCCGCCGCGGGCTGGCCGCGCTGGAGGCCTCGGGACTCCTGGAGGGCCCGCCGGACGGCCCGCCGGAGGGCCTGGGGTTCCGCCACCCCGCGGCGCGCGCCGCGGCCCTGGAGGAGTGCGGTCCGCGGACCCGGACCGCGCTGCACCGCGAGGCGGCCCGGGTGCTGGGCGAGGACCGCGGGCCGGTACTCGCCGTGGCCGGGCACCTGCTGGCCGCCTGCGCCGAGGAGCGGCCCCTGGACTGCGGTCCGGCCGAGGTCGCCGTACTGCGGGACGCCGCCGAGGAGCTCCTCGTACGGGGCGACGCGCGCGAGGCGGCGCGGCTCCTGGAACTCGCCGCGCAGGGGCGGGGCGACGAGCACGCGGAGCGCGGGGTCCGGGTGCGGCTCGCGCAGATCACGGCCCGCTTCGATCCGGCCGCCGCGGAGCGGCAGTTGGGCGCCCTGCTGGAGCAGGCGCGGGCCGGGTTGCTGGACGCCGAGCAGGTGCAGCCGCTGGCCGGGCTGCTGCTCGCGCAGGGGCAGCTCGCCGAGGCGGCCGCCCTGCTGCCGGCCGCCGTCGGGGAGCCGGCCGCCTCGCCGCTGGACACCCTGGTGGACACCACGGCCGCGGTGGGCGAGCGGCTGCTGCACTCGGCCCGGCTGACGGATGCCACGGTGGCGCCGCTCGCCCAGGCCGTACGCTCGCTGCTCTGCTCGGAGCACCCCGAGCGGGCCGTGCCGTGGAGCCGGAACCTGCTGGAGGAGGCCCGGCGCTGCCAGGCGCCGGGCTGGAGCGCGGTGTTCGCCGCGCTGCACGCCGAGGCCCTGCTGCGGATGGGCGATCTGCGCGGTGCGCACGCGCACGCGACGGCGGCCCTGGAGGCGCTGCCGGAGCGCGGCGGGAGCTTCCCGTGCGCGCCGGCCGCGGTGCTGATCCGGGCGTGCACGGCGATGGGCCGGTTCACGGAGGCCTCCCGGCTCGCCGACCGGCAGGTGCCGAAGGGCCTGCTCACCGGCCTGCACGGGCTGGCGTTCCTGCGGGCCCGCGGCCAGTACCGGCTGGCGGTCAATCAGCCGCACGCGGCGCTCGCGGACTTCCTCGAGGCCGGGCGGCTCATGGAGGACGGCCGGGTGGACCGGCCGGCGTTCCTGCCGTGGCGTACGGACGCGGCGGAGGCGCTGCTGAGGCTGGGCGAGGCGGCGCGGGCCGAGCAGCTCGCCCTCCAGCAGCTCGCCCTGCCCGACGCGCAGCGGCCGTACGTACGGGGCGTCTCGCTCCGCATCAAGGCGCTGGCCGGCGACCCCAAGCGGCGTGCGGCCGTCCTGGGGCAGGCGGTCGAGTCCCTGCACCGCTCCGGGGACCGGGTGGAGGCGGCGCGGGCGATGGCGGAGCTGGGCCGGGCGCTGCAGGCGGACGGTTCGCCGGCGAAGGGCAGCGCGATGATCCGCTCGGCGTGGAACCTGGCGAAGGAGGCGGAGGCCACGGCCCTGTGCCGGGAGATCCTCCCCGACGCCCCCCTGGCCGCCCCGGCCACCCGGGACCGTGCCCCGGCGGAGGCGGCGCCGGCCGCCGGCACCACGGCGAAGCTCAGCAGCTCGGAACAGCGGGTGGCGACGCTGGCGGCCCAGGGCCTGACGAACCGGGAGATCTCGGCGAAGCTCTACCTGACGGTCAGCACGGTCGAGCAGCACCTGACCCGCGTCTACCGCAAACTCCAGATCACCTCCCGCGGCGACCTCCCCACAGGCCTGGACCCCCTCCCCCACCCCACCCCGGCCTGACCCCGCCGAGGCCCCGGCGGCGCCGCCTCGCGCCGCCGGTCAGGAGGTGCAGGCGCCCGGCCGTCGCCGGATCAGCCCTGTTCGTCGTCGAGCAGTGCGAGGGCGCCGGCCATGACCTCGTGTTCCAGGGCAGCCGTCCACCGCTCGAACGCCTCGTCGGCGGCCGCCCAGCTCACACGGCCGCCCAGGAGCAGGCGGTCGAGGGCTCGGCCGATGCCGTAACCGATGGCCGCCGCCGCGGCGGGCAGGACGAACGTCCCCGAACATGCCACCGCCAGATCCCAGCCGCCGAACTCGTCCGGCGGAGCCCTGCCGAACAGGCTGTCCATGATGGCGAGGAGCCCGAGCGCGAGGAACATGACGGCCACGACCACGTACATGACGCCGACCGTCGCCGCCACGCCGGATCGCCGGTCGTCGCCCATGGCCCACAACGGTGCGGCCAGGAGGGCGAGTACGAGACCGGCGCAGAGGACCACGTCGAGGAAGCCGACAGGCTCTCCGCCGCGGAAGAGCACCTGTGCGAGCGGGCTGGTGCCGAGGAGGAGCCATACCAGGACGAGCGGGAGGTAGTGCCTGCTCTTGGGATCGGCGTCGTCGGCGGCGCGGGTGTCCTCGAGCACGGCCCGGTACGCCTCCTCGTGACCGGACACCTGCGACAGAAAGGCGGACCGCCCGGCCGTGAGGGATCCCCGCAGGCCCTCCTCCCCCAGGTCGGGGCGGAGGGCCAGTTTCCGGCGGATGCCGCGGCGGGCCACGGTCTCGTTCAGCACCACGTCGAAGAGGGCGTCCGGCCTGTCGGATCCGCTGGCCCACGGGCCGGACGTGCGGGTGGACGCGGGCTCGTCGACCGGCTCGTCGGCGAGGGCGACCTCGGCCGCCGAGCGGATCGTGGAGTGCGCGAACCGGTACCCCACGCCGGTGGCCACGAGAAGGCCGTGCTCCGTCGCCGTGGACAGGAACGCCGAGAGCCGCCAGGGCACGCCGTATTCCAGCCTCAGCCTCAGGCGGTCCATCACATGCCGCATCAGTGCGAATCCGCCGGACACCGTGAACACGCAGAAACCGGCGAAGGCCGAGTCGCCCGACCACTGGCCGAGCGCGAACTCCTTCGTCCCCGCCAGATCCGCACACCACCACGCCGCCGCCGCGTAGGCCGGGCCCAGCACTGCTGCGGCCGCCAGCCCCCGCAGCAGGACGCGCGGCAGGGACCGTCTCGGCTCGGCCGCCGTGCCACGGATCCAAAATGTGGCCAGGCCGGCGCCACATCCCACGGCCAGGAGCGCGGCCGCCATGACGGCGGCGACGACCGCGGCCGTCCCGAACGGCAGGCTGGTCATCAGCGCGTAGACGAACGTCACCGTGTACGCCAGGGCCGCCGTCCTCAGCGGTGGGCCCCACTGCATGGGCAGGACGTGGGTCCAGCGCCCGACCCAGCGCAGGGCCGGCGCCTCCAGCAGCCCTCCGTACACCTGGGTGTACCAGAGCATGAGCAGGGACCAGCCGAACAGCAACAGGACGCCCGGGGCCAGGGAGTACGCATGGGTGCTCACGACGATCCCTGCGATCGCGAGGTCCCGCAGGATCTCCTGCCGTACCTGGGGCGCGAAGCGGCGGGCGCCCAGGACACGGGCTTCGGCCGGGTCCGAGGCGGCCAGCAGGGTGACGCCGTCGAAGTACTCCTGTCTGCTGCACCTCATGGCTTCCGCCAGGCCGCGCAGTCCGCGCTTCAGCTTCGGGTCCGCGCTCACCTTCGGCAGGGGCGGCACGGGTTGGTCCGGAGGCCGGGTTTCCCGCGCCTCGAGGGCGGGGTCCGGCCCCGGCAGCAGGCTGTGCACGTAGTGCCGCAGGACCGTGTACTGCTCGCGTACGTACTGTCTGGCCTGCGCCGACTCCCACGTCGCCGGCAGGTGGCGGGGGTCCGGCGAAATGACCGCGAACTGCAGGACTTCGTCGCGGGAGGGGGAATCCCAGTCGCCGGGGTCCACGGACGCCAGCACCGCCAGCATCAGCGGGGTGGTGCACCACTGCCTGATGCCGGGGTTGTCGGCGAGCAGGTCCTGAACGGCCCGGTGGCGCTCGCCTCCGAGGGAGGCGAGCGCCGCGTCCAGGAGCGTGCCGGTGAGGGGCTGGATCCGGAGGGTGCCGGTGAGGGCCGAGGCCAGGCCGAGGGCGTCTGCCGTCGCGTCGCGGCTCGCCGCGACCATCGGCTGCCCCGGATGACTGCGACGATGCCTTTTGATCGCCGCTGCCCATCCCGCCACGTGGGCCTCGGCGACGGCGTCCAAGCCCTCCAGGCACGGGACGACCAGGCCGAGGTGCATCACGGCCGCGGCTTCGGCGTCCTTCAGGTGGAACCAGGCGGTCACCCGGGCGATCAGCCATCGCGCCACGTCCTCGGGGGCGGGGCGGTCGTGCGGTACGACGACCGGTACGGGTACGGGTGTCCAGGGGTCGCCGTCGAGCAGCAGGTCCTTCATCACGCGCAGCATGAGGATCGACTTCCCGGCCCCCGGCTCGCCGAGGATCAGCAACTGTTGCGCGGACCGCTCGAACACGTCGCGCGGCGGGGTGCCGGGGGGAAGTGCCGTCGGCCGGTCGCTGCCGACGGCGAGCGTCATCGGGACGCCGATCAGGTCCAGCCGCTTGCCCGCGTCCTTGAGCTGGGGCTCGACCCACCCGCGCATGATCGCGTCGGCCATGCGCGGGCGCCGGATCTTCCACAGTGCCGGGACCCCGGGGCTTGCGTGTGCGTCCTTGCGGGAACGCCACTGCTGCACCACGGTGATGTTCTCGATGTGGCCCGTATTGGAGACGGATCCGTGGGAAGCGCTCGCGTTCCCGGTCCCGGACACGTGGACCGTGGTGCCGGGAGCGTCTGCGGTGTTGGTGACCGGCTTCTCCTCGTCGGCGGCGTGGCCGGACGGGTGCGGGTCCTGTCGGCGGTCGTCTCCTGGTTCCATGAGCTGGACGTCCTTCGCCTTCGGCTGCCGCCGATGTCGACCGTCAGGTGCCGGGGCCGGGTGGCCGGGGGGGTCAGGTGTGGTCGATGCCGCTGACGGCGCGGCTGCCGTCGCCGGTGCCGACGGCGTTGCCGGTGTCCTCGGCCTTCGCCGAGCCGCCGCCCTGGCCCGGCGGGTGCCTGATGCCCGAGACTGCGCTCGCGCCACCGCTCGCGTCGGCCGTTCCGGTCCGTACGGCCGTGTCGTCCGTGCGGCCCGTACGGCCCGTACGGACGGAGGAGGGCTGGAGCAGCGCCCAGATGAGGGCTGCGATGCCGACGGCGGCCTGGATCGAGGCCCCTGTGAGCTGCCCCGCGTCGGAACCGTCCAGCACCCAGATCAAGGGGGTGGAGCCCGCTGCCGCCATGGCCACCACGATGACCGCGACCTTCCGCGTACGCGACATGCCGACCCCCCTGCCCTGGACCCCACCCGTGGCCTGAAACAGCCGACGGCGCACCAATTCGTATTGTTTCCCGACTACTTGCTCCGAAACAGCGAACCGACGCGCCCCGCCCGCGGAACGCCGAACGGCCCCACCGGGGCGGTGGGGCCGTTCGGTCGGGGGGCGCGGAGGGGTCAGGCGGCGCGGCGGCGGGGGGTGAGGAGGGATTCGGCTCGGGCGGCGAGGACCGGGCGGTCCACCTTGCGGTTGGAGTTCAGGGGGAACTCCGGGACGTGTTCGAAGCGGCGGGGGAGCATGCCGTGCGGGAGGACCTCGCGCAGGCTCCGGGCCAGTGAGGCGGGCGGCTGGATCTCCCCCGTGTAGAAGACGACCAGTTCGGTGCTGCCGTCCACCGGGCGGGCGACCGTGACCACGTCCTCCACGCCCTCGACGGCGCGCAGCGCGTGGTCGACCTCGGCGAGCTCGACCCGCCAGCCCTGGACCTGGACCTGGGAGTCCAGGCGGCCGAGGTAGATCAGGTCGCCGCCGGGCAGCCGGCGGACCCGGTCCCCCGTGCGGTACCAGACGCGGCCCTCGCGCTCGACGAAGCGGCCGGCGTCGTCCTGCGGGTCGAGGTAGCCGGTGGCCATCTGCGGGCCGGTGATCAGCAGTTCGCCCTCGGTCCCGGTCTCGGCGCCCTCCTCGTCGAGGAGGACGTGGTCGTGGCCCGCGTGGACGGCGCCGATGGGGACCAGGCCGTTGACCGCCTGGCCGGGCGAGGTCCGCGGGTCCCAGCGGTAGGCGGTGATGGTGACGGTGAGCTCGGTCGGCCCGTAGATGTTCTCCAGGGTGGAGGACGGTGCGGCGGCCTGCCAGTCGGCGGCGTCCTGGGCGCGCAGCGCCTCGCCCGCGAAGAAGCTCCAGCGCAGGGTGGGCATGGACCCCGGGGTCAGGCCGCCCATCCGGCGGATGAGGCCGATGGCGCTGGGGGTGGAGAACCAGACGGTGATCCCGCGCTTTTCCAGGTGGGCCGGCATGTCCAGGTAGGCGCTGGGAGGTACGACGTCGACGACTCCGCCCGCGCCCCAGGCCGAGAACAGGTCGAACATGCCGCAGTCGAAGTTCAGGTCGAAGGTCTGGGTGAAGACGTCCTCGGGGGTGAAGCCGTAGCGGGCGTCGAGGAGCTCGAAGTAGTGGTGCGTGCTGCCGTGGCTGATCGGCACGCCCTTCGGGCGGCCCGTGGAGCCCGAGGTGAACAGCATGTAGGCCACGTCGGAGGGCGCCGCGTCGCGGGGTTCCGCGAGCGCCTTCGCCGGATCCGGCTCGACCAGCGGGATGTCGACGTCACCCAGGGCGGCGCGGCCCTGGTCGTCGACGATCAGGGCCGCCGCGGCGGAGAGTTCCAGCATGCGGCCGGTGCGGACGGCGGGGAAGTCGGGGTGCAGGGGCACCACGGTGGCGCCCGCGTAGAGCCCGCCGAGGATGCCGGCGTACGCGGTCACGCTCTTGCCCGCGAGGACGCCGACGACCTTGGCGGAGCCGATGGAGCCCGCCCAGGTGAGGGCCTGCTCGTGCAGCTCCCGGTAGGTGTACGACTCGGCGCCGATCCGCAGGGCGGGGCGGTCGGGGGACAGGGCCAGCCCGCGGCGGAAGCGCTCGTACAAGGCCTGGCGCTTGGTGTCAGACATGATCACTCCGAAGGATCCGAAAGAGATGTGTGCGTGCGTTCTTCGCGGGTTAGGGGTCCGGCCGGGGTTCCCGGGGTCTCGTCGGCCGTCCTAGCGTCATGTGCTTGGGAAACGTCAACCGACACAAACTGGGGTCACCATGGGCTGGGACAACAACTTCGAGGAACTGCTGCGGGAGTACCTGCCGTTCCTCAGCGCGGACGAGCCGCTTGAGGCCGACACCGATCTGCGGGCCGTGGGGCTGGACTCCCTCGGCGTGGTGGAGCTCCTGGGGTCCCTGGAGGGGACCTACGACGTCCGCTTCGTGGACGAGGCGCTGTCCCTGGAGACCTTCGCCACCCCCGCGGTGCTGTGGGAGCAGATCCAGAAGCTGGCCTCCGGGGCGGCCGCCGGCTGATCGCCGCAGCTCCCGCCCGCGCCGCCGCGGCCGCGGCCGCCGCCCTCAGGCGGCGGTCGCGGTCCGGCGGCGCGGCCGCATGGCCAGGCGCGGATTGACGGGTACGACCTTGAAGTTGCGGGTCGCCGCCCCCACCCGGCCGAACAGGGCGTCCTGCCCGGCCACGTAGAGGGTTCCGACGCCCTTGTCGCGCAGCGAGCCCAGCACGCCCGGCCAGTCGACCGGCCGGACGCAGCCGTCCAGCAGCAGGTTCCGTACCTGCTCGCCCGTCGTGAGCACCGCTCCGTCCTGGTCGGCGACGACCGGCAGGTGCGGGTCGCGGAAGGACAGACCCGCCAGGACCTCCTCCTCGACCCGCCGGCGCAGCCCGCCGAACGCGGGCGAGTGCAGCGGCGGCTCCATCACGTACAGCGGCATGCCGCCGAGCGCCCGCAGGCGCTGCTGGAGCCACTCCAGCCGGGACTTGCGCAGGGTGAGCATCGCGAAGTCCTCGTCCACGACACAGGTGACGTCGTGCCACTCGCCCTGCTCGGTCAGCTCGGCCCGGATCTCGTCCAGCCGGGCGCGCGGGGTCCGGGCGAAGGACTGGGTGGCGACCTCCTCCGGGTGCTCCTCGGCGAAGTACGCGTCGAGCGTGTGCGCGAAACGCGCCGTGAAGCGGACGCCGTCGGCGAAGGACAGCGCACCGGAGTGCACGGCGGCGGCCTTCTCGCCGAAGCTCAGGCCGGTGCAGAAGGCCGGCTGCTCCTCGAACTCGTGCTCCACCCACCGGGCGAGGGCGAGGCAGTTCACGAGGAACGCCACCTGCGCGTATGCGGAGTAGTCCCCCTCGGCCTGCTTGAACCGCTCGAAGAGCGAGTAGCCGAGGACCTCGTCCGCCTCCGCGAAGAGCTCGCGGGCGAACGGGTTGACCAGCATGAACTTGGCGACCTCGGCGAACGGGACGGGGCCCATGCCGGGGAAGACCAGGGCGCTGCCCGTGCGGTCAGACGGCTCCATGGCCCACCGTCTCCTTCTCCTTCGCGAGGGAGCCGAGGAACTCCCTCATCACCTGCTGGAACAGTTCCGGCTCCTCCAGGTGGGGGAGGTGGCTGGACTCCTCGAAGATCACCCACCGGACGTCGGGGATCAGGTCCTGGAACGGCTGGACCGTCGCCGGGGTCGCCTCGTCGTGGCGTCCGGAGATGAGCAGCGTCGGCACGGCGACCTGCGGGCAGTAGTCGGTGACCGACCAGTCCTTGAGGGTGCCGTTGACGTGGAACTCGCTCGGACCGTTCATCGCGTAGTACACCGTCGGGTCGTTGTAGACCTCGTAGAACGAGGCCAGGTAGTCCCGCGGCCACGGCTTGAGCCGGCACACGTGCTTCTCGTAGAAGGGGCGCATGGCGTTGTGGTACTCGTCGCTGTCCGTGGTGCCGGCGGCCTCGTGGCGCAGCAGCGTCTCGTTGACGCCGGGCGGCAGGTCGGCGCGCAGCCGCTCCGCCTCCTGCAGCCACAGCGGGTACGAGGCCGGGGCGTTGGCGATGACCAGGCCGCGCAGGCCGGCCGGGCGGGCGGCCGCGTACTTGGTGACGAGGAGGCCGCCCCAGGACTGCCCGAACAGGACGTGGTTGTCGGCGATGCCGAGCTGGTTCACCAGGTTCTCGAGCTCGTCGGCGAACAGCTCCGGGGTCCAGAAGTCGGCCCCCTTGTCGGGCAGGTGGGTGGAGCCGCCGTTGCCGAGCTGGTCGTACAGGACGACCGGGCCGGTGTGCGCCGCGAGCTCCTTCAGGTTCTTGAGGTAGTCGTGGGTGCTGCCGGGCCCGCCGTGGACGACGACGAGCGCGGGCTGCTCCGACTGGAGGTCACCGGTGACCTGGTACCAGGTCTCGTACGGGCCGAAGGGCACGGTGCCTTTGGGTTTGAGTGCCACCGTCGTCTCACATCGCTTTCTGGGTGTTCGGGTGGGCGGTCTGTGCGTCGTCGTCGAGCCACTCTTCGAGCACCTGGGCGGTGTCCTGCGCGCGCTCCTCGACGATCGTGAAGTGGTTCGCGGCTACGGGGCGCAGCGTGTGGGCGGGCTCCCACGGCTCGGCCTTGCCCTGGGTGAGCTCGGGCGAGGGGTCGTCGCCGTCCGGTACGAAGGACTGGGTGCACTGGACGAACAGGACGGGCGCCGCGACGGAGTCGAGGGGCAGGTTCGGTACGAGTTCCACCCAGCGGCCCATGGCCGAGAGCCTGGTGGTGTCGAACTCCCCGAAGGCCGCTTCCTTGTCGAACATGCCGAGCGCCAGGCCGTCCATCGGGACGCCCTCGCTCTCGCCGTCGTGGACGTTGTAGGTGTCGAGCAGGACCACGCCGTGCGGGCGGATGCCGTACGCGCGCTCCAGGTGCCCGGCGGTGGCGTAGGCGAGGGTGCCGCCGGAGGAGTAGCCGATCAGGACGAACGGCTCGTCGCCCGCGGCCTCCAGGACGGTACGGGCGAGGCCCTCGACGGCCGCCTGCGGGGTGGCCGGGAGGCTCTCGCTCGCGTCGAATCCGAGGATGGGCAGGGCGGAGACCTTCCGCTTGCCCTGGAGGTGGGAGACCAGGCGCGCGTGCTGGTAGGCGCCGCCCGTCGCCATCGGCGTGTTGACGAAGATCAGGTGCGGGCCTTCCGCACCGTCGCCGTCCGCGAGCCGCGCCGCGGCCGGTACGCGCTCCAGCTCGGCCGCCGTCTCGAAGGACGGCCGGACGGCCGCGGCCGCGCGCAGCAGGTCGAAGCCCTTGTCGGCGTGTCCGGCGACCACGGCGCCGTGGAACAGGTCGCGCAGGGTCTCCCCCGCGCCCCGGACCGGCCGGGCGGCGGCCGGGGCGGAGCCCGGGGCCGACGGGCTGCCGGAGGCGGAGGCCTCGGTGGCGCTCGTACGGGGGGCCTGCTCGGCGTACTCGGCCAGCAGCACCTTGGCGAGCTGGGCCGGGCTGTGGCTGTCGAACACCACCATCGGGGACAGCCGGAGCCCGGTGTCCTTCATGAGGGCGTTGCGCAGCTCCATCGCGCTGAGCGAGTCGAACCCGGACTCCAGGAAGCCCCGCTCGACGTCGATGGCGCTGGGACCGGCGTGGCCCAGGAGGTGGGCGGCGCGGCGCTGCACGAGCTCGCGCAGGGCCGCTTCCTGCTCGGCCTGCGGCGCCTGGCCGATGCGGAGCCAGATGAGCTCCGTCTCGGCGCTCTTGGCCCCGGCACTGCGGCGCTGGACGGGGGTGGTGGCGGGCCGCAGGAGTGCGGGCAGCCGGTCGGCGCGCGCCTGCAGGGCGGTGCGGTTGACGTGGAGCGGGACGGTGGCGGGCCGGCCGGAGGCGATGGCCGCGTCGAAGAGGGCCAGTGCCTCCTCGGCCCGGAGCGGCGGCAGGCCTTGCCGCTCCATGCGCTTCACGTCGGTCTCGGAGACGTACTGGCCGAGGCCGGTGCCCGCCCAGAGCCCGTAGGCGAGGGACTGGGCGGCGAGGCCCTGGCCGTGGCGGTACGTGGCGAGGGCGTCCAGGAAGGTGTTGGCGGCGGCGTAGTTGGCCTGTCCGGCGGCCATGGTGAGGCCGCCGGCGGAGGAGATGAGGGCGAACAGGGGCAGGTCGAGGTGGTGGGTCTGCTCGTGCAGGTGCCAGGCGGCGTCCGCCTTGGGGGCGAGGACGTGGTCGAGGCGCGCGGGGTCCATCGTCGCGATGAGCCCGTTGTCGCCGGTGCCCGCGGCGTGGACGATGCCGGTGAGCGGGTACTCGGACGGGATCGAGGCCAGCAGGGCGCTGATGTTGGCCGGGTCGGCCACGTCGCAGGCGGTGAGGGTGATCTCGGCGCCCAGCTCGGAGAGTTCCTCGGCCAGCTCGATCGCGCCCTCGGCGTCGGGGCCGCGCCGGCTGGTCAGGACGAGGTGGCGGGCGCCGTGCTCGGTGACCAGGTGCCGGGCCAGGTGGGCGCCGATGCCGCCGGTGCCGCCCGTGATCAGGACCGTGCCCTCGGGGTCGAGGGCCACCCGAGCCTCGGCGGTCGCGGTGACCGGGGCGAGGCGCGGGATGCGGATGCCTTCGGCGCGGACCGCGCTCTCCGGCTCGCCGGAGGCGATGACGGCGGCCAGGCCCTCGCCGGTCCCGGTGAGGTCGGTGAGCTGGATGCGGCCCGGGTTCTCCGCCTGGGCGGCCCGTACGAGACCCCACACCGGGGCCTGGGCCAGATCGATGGTCTCGTCGGCGCCCACGACCACGGCGCCACGCGTCGCGACGACCAGCGTGGTCTGCGCGAACCGCTCCTCCGCCAGCCACTCCTGGACGACCGCCAGCGTCCGCGCACTCGCGGAACGCACCGCCTGCGGCAGCGGACCCTCCCCGTCCGGGACGTGGAAGACCACCGCACCGGTCAGCTCTCCCTCGGGCAGCTCACCCCACATGTGCTGCTCGGCCACCACCTCGGCGGGCGCGGCCAGCGGACGCCACCCGATCTCGAACAGCGACTCCGGCCGCCCCCCGCTCAGCTGCTCCTGCGACACGGGGCGGAACGTCAGGCTCTTCACCGACAGCACCGGGGCGCCGGCCGCGTCGGCCGCGTCCAGGGACATCGTGTTCTCGGACGTCCAGGAGATCCGTACGCGCAGCGCCGTGGCGCCGACCGCGTAGAGGGACACGTCCTCCCAGAAGAACGGCAGCAGCGGCTGCGCGGCCCCCTCGGAGTCCTGGTCGGAGGCCTGGCCTCCGATGCCGAGTGCGTGCATCGTGGCATCGAGGAGGGCCGGGTGGACCCCGAAGCTCTCGGCGTCGCCGTGTGCCTGCTCGGCCAGTTCGATCTCGGCGTAGATGTCCTCGCCGGCGGTCCAGGCGGCCGTGAGGCCCTGGAACACCGGCCCGTAGTGGTAGCCGCGGCCCTGGAGCACCTCGTACGTGTCGCTCACGTCCACCGCGGTGGCGCCGGTGGGCGGCCAGACGGTGAAGTCCGTGCCCGCGGCGGCCGGACGGGTGCCGAGCAGGCCGTCGGCGTGCAGCAGCCAGGGGGTGTCGGCCGGTGCGTCCTCGTGGCGCGAGTGCACCCGTACGGTCCGGCGGCCCGTGTCGTCGGGCGCGCCGACCGACACCTGGAGGGCGACTCCGCCGTGCCGGGGCAGTACGAGCGGTGCCTGGAGGCTGAGTTCCTCCAGGACCGGGCAGCCGACCTGGTCGCCCGCCTGGAGCGCGAGCTCGACGAAGCCGGTGCCCGGCAGCAGCACGCTGCCCAGCACGTCGTGGTCGGCGACCCAGGCGTGCGTGCCGGCGGCGAGGCGGCCGGTCAGCACGGCCTCGTCGGATCCGGCCAGGGTGATGGCCGCGCTGAGCAGGGGGTGGCCGACCGAGGTCTGGCCGTGGTGGGCCACGTCGGTGGCCGGGGTGGCCTCCAGCCAGTACCGCTCGTGCTGGAAGGCGTACGTCGGCAGGTCGACGCGCCGTGCGCCGGTGCCGTCGTAGAAGGCCGTCCAGTCGATGCGGGTGCCCGCGCCGTGCAGGTGGGCGAGCGCGGTCAGGAGGCTGCGGGCCTCGGGGCGGTTGCGGCGCAGGGCGGGCTCGATGACGGTGGCCTGCCCGTCCAGGGAGACCTGGGTGAGGGCGGTGAGGATGGCGTCGGGGCCGAGTTCGAGGAACCGGGTGACGCCCTTGCCGTGCAGGTGCCGGACGGTGTCGGAGAAGCGGACGGCCTCGCGCAGGTGGCGGGTCCAGTAGTCCGGGGTCCCCCAGTCCTCGCTTATCTCGCCGTGGACCCCGGAGACCACCGGGATCCGGGCGGGCTCGTACGTCACGCTCTCGGCCACGGCCCGGAACTCCGCCAGCACCGGGTCCATCAGCGGCGAGTGGAAGGCGTGCGAGACCCGCAGCCGCGTCGTCTTGCGGCCCTGCTCGGTGAACGCGGCCCGGATCGCCTCGACGGCGTCCTGCGCACCGGAGACCACGATCGAACGCGGGCTGTTGATCGCCGCGATCCCGACCGTGTCGGTCAGGTGCGGGAGGATCTCCTCCTCGGTCGCCTGGATCGCGGCCATGGCGCCACCCGCGGGCAGGGCCTGCATCAGACGGCCGCGCGCGGCCACGAGCCGGGCCGCGTCGTCCAGGGAGAGCACACCGGCCGCATGCGCGGCAGCGATCTCACCGATCGAGTGACCGGCCAGGAAGTCGGGCCGCACACCCCAGGACTCCACCAGACGGAACAACGCCGTCTCGATCGCGAACAGAGCCGGCTGCGTGAACGCGGTGCTGTTCAGCAGCTCCTCGTCGGAGCCCCACATCACCTCGTACAACGGCCGTTCCAGATGCGCGTCCAGCGCCCCGACCACCGCGTCCAGAGCCTGCGCGAACACCGGGAACGCCGTGTGCAGTTCACGCCCCATGCCCAGCCGCTGCGCGCCCTGACCGGTGAACAGGAAGGCCGAGCGGCCCTCCCGTACGAGGCCCTGGACCACGCCCGGCTCCGCCGAGCCCTCGGCGAGGGCCGCCAGGCCCGCGAGGAGCTCCTCGCGGTCCGCGCCGACCACCGCGGCCCGGTACTCGTGCGCGGTGCGCGAGGTCGCCGTCGAGAAGGCGAGGTCGGTCGGCGCGACCTCCTCGTGGTCGGCGAGGTGCGCCCGCAGCCGCTCCGCCTGGCCGGCCAGGGCCTCGGGGGACCGGGCCGAGAGCACCACCGGTACGACGGGCAGCTCGCGCGGAGCCTCGTCCGCGGGGACCTCCGGGGCCGCCGGGGCCTCCTCCAGGATCACGTGCGCGTTCGTGCCGCTGAGGCCGAACGAGGAGATGCCCGCGCGGCGCAGCCGCTCGCCCGCCGGCCATGCGACGGCCTCGGTCAGCAGCTTGACGTTGCCCTCGGACCAGTCGACGTGCGGGGTCGGCTCGTCGACGTGCAGGGTCTTCGGCATCAGACCGTGGCGCAGTGCCTGGACCATCTTGATGACGGCGGCGACACCGGCCGCGGCCTGCGTGTGCGCGATGTTCGACTTGAGGGAGCCGAGCCACAGCGGCTTGTCCTCGTCGCGGCCCTGCCCGTACGTGGCGAGCAGCGCCTGCGCCTCGATCGGGTCGCCGAGCTTGGTGCCCGTGCCGTGCGCCTCGACCACGTCGACGTCGGCCGTGGTCAGTCCGGCCTTCTCCAGCGCGCTCTGGATGACGCGCTGCTGCGAGGGGCCGTTGGGCGCGGTCATGCCGTTCGACGCGCCGTCCTGGTTGACGGCGGAGCTCCGGATCACGGCGAGCACGGGGTGGCCGTTGCGGCGGGCGTCGGAGAGCCGCTCGATGACGAGGACGCCGACGCCCTCCGACCAGGCGGCGCCGTCGGCGGCGCCCGCGAAGGACTTGCAGCGGCCGTCGGCGGCGAGGCCGCGCTGGCGGCTGAACTCGACGAACATGTCGGGGCTCGCCATGACCGCGACACCGCCGACGAGCGCCATCGAGCACTCGCCGGAGCGCAGCGACTGGGTGGCCAGGTGCAGCGAGACGAGGGACGAGGAGCAGGCCGTGTCCACGGTCATGGACGGACCTTCGAGGCCCAGGGTGTACGAGACGCGGCCCGAGATGAGGCTGCCGCCGGTGGTGGCCGCGGCCTCGGTGCCCTGCCCGTAGTCGTGGTACATCACGCCCGCGAAGACGCCGGTCCTGCTGCCCTTGAGGGTGTGCGGGTTGATGCCGGCCCGCTCGATGGCCTCCCACGAGACCTCCAGGAGCTGCCGCTGCTGGGGGTCCATGATCAGCGCTTCGTTCGGGCTGATCCCGAAGAAGTGCGGGTCGAAGTCGCCCGCCCGGTAGAGGAAGCCGCCTTCGTTGGCGTACGTCTTCCCCGGTACGCCCGGCTCCGGGTCGTACACGTTCTCCACGTCCCAGCCGCGGTCGAGCGGGAAGCCGGAGACGGCGTCCCGGCCCTCGACGACGAGCTGCCACAGCTCCTCGGGGGAGGTGACTCCGCCCGGGAGGCGGCAGCTCATCGCGACGATCGCGATCTGGTCGTCGTCCCCGTCCGCCCGCGTACGGGCGACGGCGTCCGCCGGACGCGTGGCCGCGCCCTGCGCCGCTCCGCCGATGGACTCGCCGATGTACCGGGCGACGGCGCGCGCGTTCGGGTAGTCGAAGACCAGGGTGGCGGGGAGCCGGAGCCCGGTGGCCGCCTTCAGCTGGTTGCGCAGTTCGACGGCGCTGAGGGAGTCGAACCCGAGCTCCTGGAAGGCCCGGTCGGGCTCGATGGCGTCGGCCGACTCGTGGCCCAGTACGGCGGCCACCTGGGTCCGCGCCAGTTCGAGCAGGGCCTGGTCGCGCTCCTCCTCGGTCTTCCCGGCGAGGCGCGCCGCGAGCTCGTGGGCGGCGCCCGCTCCCCCGCCGCCGGCGCTCGCGCGGACGTTGCGGCGCTGCGGGCCGCCGGGGGTGGCGGAGCGCAGGAGCGCGGGCAGTTCGTCGGTACGGGCGGCCAGGGCGGCGCGGTCGACGTGGAGCGGGACGGTGGCGGCCCGGCCGGAGGCGTACGCGGCGTCGAAGAGGGCGAGGGCCTCCTCGGGCTGGAGCGGCGGGAGGCCCTGCCGCTCCATGCGCTTGACGTCGGTGTCGGTGATGTACTGGCCCATGCCCGTGCTCGACCAGAGGCCGTACGCCAGGGACTGCGCGGCCAGGCCCTCGGCGTGGCGGTGGACGGCCAGGGCGTCGAGGAAGGTGTTGGCGGCGGCGTAGTTGGCCTGTCCGGCGGCGAGGGTGAGGCCGCCGGCGGAGGAGATGAGGGCGAAGAGCGGCAGGCCCAGGTGCTTGGTCTGCTCGTGGAGGTGCCAGGCGGCGTCGGCCTTCGGGGCCAGGACCGAATCGAGGCGCTCGGGGTCCATGGTGGCGATGAGCCCGTTGTCGCCCGTGCCGGCGGCGTGGACGACGCCGGTCAGGGGGTGCGCGGACGGGATCGACGCGAGGAGCGTGGTGATGTTGGCCGGGTCGGCCACATCGCACGCCGTGATGGTGACCTCGGCGCCCAACTCGCCCAGCTCGGCGGCAAGTTCGGCGGCCCCTTCGGCATCCGGGCCGCGCCGCGAGGTCAGCACCAGGTGCCGGGCGCCGTGCTCGGTGATCAAGTGGCGGGCGAAGTGGGCGCCGATACCGCCGGTGCCGCCGGTGATCAGGACGGTACCGGCCGGGTCGAGGGCGATCGGGCCCTGCGCCGACTCCAGCGCCGTCACGGCCGTGAGGCGCGGGATGCGCAGGCCGTCGGCGCGGACCGCGCTCTCCGGCTCGCCCGAGGCGATGACCGCGCCGAGACCGTCCGTGACCGAGGTCAGGTCGGTGAGCCGGATCCGGCCCGGGTTCTCCGCCTGCGCGGCACGCACCAGGCCCCACACGGGCGCCTGGGCGAGGTCGATGGCCTCGGCGGCCGCGTCCACGACCACCGCCCCGCGCGTCGCGACGACCAGCGTCGTCTCCGCGAACCGCTCCTCGGCCAGCCACTCCTGAACGACCGCCAGCGTCTGCGCGGCGGCGGAGCGCACCGCCCCGGGCAGCGAGCCCTCGGTGTCCGGCACGTGGAAGACCACCGCACCCGACAGCTCGCCTTCCGGCAGCTCACCCCACACGTGCTGCTCGGGAGCCGCGTCCGCCGCCGATGCCGCCGCCGGACGCCACGCGATCTCGAACAGCGACTCCGGGCGGCCCGCGCTCAGCTGCTCCTGCGACACCGGGCGCGACACCAGCGAGCCCACCGTCAGGACCGGCTGCCCCTCGGCGTCGGCCACCGTCACGGTCACCGTGTTGGGGCCGGAGGGGGCGATGCACACGCGCAGCGCCGGGGCGCCCGCCGCGTGCAGGGCCACGTCGTTCCAGGAGAACGGCAGGACCGTCGATTCGTCCGTGCTCGACCCGTCGTCGATCAGCGCCACGTGCATGGCGGCGTCGAGGAGGGCCGGGTGCAGGCCGTACCGCGCGGCGTCGGCGTGCGCCTGCTCGGGGAGGGAGACCTCCGCGTAGAGCGATTCGCCGGAGGTCCACGCGGCCTTGAGGCCCTGGAACACCGGCCCGTAGTGGTAGCCGCGCTCCAGCAGGAGCTCGTACGCCCCGTCCACCGTCGTCGGGGTGGCACCGGGCGGCGGCCACTCGGTCAGACCGGCGGCCGGCAGGCCCGAGCCGCTGACCAGGGTGCCTTCCGCGTGCCGCGTCCAGAGCGGCTCGGTGGAGTTCTCGTCGCGGGAGTGGATGGTGACCGTACGGCGCCCGGATCCGTCGTCCGCGCCGAGCCAGACCTGTACGGCGGCTCCGCCGTGCTCGGGCAGGATCAGCGGGGCGTGCAGGGTGAGTTCCTCGACCGCGTCGCAGCCGACCTGGTCGCCGGCCCGGATGGCGAGCTCGACGAAGCCGGTGCCCGGGAAGAGGATGCTGCCGAGGACGTCGTGGTCGGCCAGCCAGGGCTGGGCGTCGACCGAGAGCCGTCCGGTCAGGACGACCTCGCCGGAGTCCGCGGAGGCGATCGCCGCGCTCAGCAGCGGGTGTCCGACCGTCTCCAGACCCGCGGAGCCGAGGCCGGGGCCTTCGCCGGTCGTGGCCTCCAGCCAGTACCGCTGCTGCTGGAAGGCGTACGTCGGCAGATCGGCCCAGCGGTCCTCGGTGGCACCGAAGTAGGCGGCCCAGTCGACGGGGATGCCCTGGTTGTGGGTGCGGCCGACGGCCGCGAGCAGCTCGCGGGCCTCGGGCCGCCCGCGGCGCAGCGTGGAGATGAAGGCGGTGCCCTCGACGTCGCCTACGGTCGCACTCGCCAGCGCCGTCAGGATCGCGTCCGGGCCGAGCTCGACGTACGTCTCGACGCCGCGGTCCTGGAGGTACCGGACGGTGTCGGAGAAGCGGACGGCCTCGCGCAGGTGGCGGGTCCAGTAGTCGGGGGTGCCCCAGTCCTCACTGATCTCGCCGTGGACCCCGGCGACGACCGGGATCCGGGCGGGCGCGTAGGTCACGGACTCGGCGACGGCGCGGAACTCGGCGAGGGCCGGGTCCATGAGGGGGGAGTGGAAGGCGTGCGAGACCCGCAGCCGGGTCGTCTTGCGGCCCTGCTCGGTGAAGGCGGCCCGGATGGCCTCGACGGCTTCCTCCGTGCCCGAGACCACGATGGAACGCGGGCTGTTGATCGCCGCGATCCCGACCACATCGGAGACGTACGGAAGGACTTCCTCCTCGGTGGCTTCGACGGCGGCCATGGCCCCGCCGGCCGGGAGCGCCTGCATGAGGCGGCCGCGCGCGGTGACCAGGCGGGCGGCGTCCTCCAGCGAGAGGACCCCGGCGGCGTGCGCCGCGGTGATCTCGCCGATGGAGTGCCCGGCCAGGAAGTCGGGCCGCACGCCCCAGGACTCCACCAGCCGGAACAGCGCCGTCTCGATCGCGAAGAGCGCCGGCTGGGTGAACGCCGTGCTGTTCAGCAGCTCCTCGTCCTCGGCGGACTCGCCCCACATCACCTCGTACAGCGGCCGGTCCAGGTGCTCGTCCAGCGCCGCGACCACCGCGTCGAGAGCCTCGGCGAACACCGGGAACGCCGCGTGCAGCTCACGCCCCATCCCCAGGCGCTGCGCGCCCTGGCCCGTGAACAGGAAGGCCGACTTGCCCTCCCGTGCCTGGCCCTGCACCACACCCGCGGCACCACCGCCCTCGGCGAGGGCGGTCAGGCCCGCGAGGAGCTCCTCGCGGTTCTCGCCGATGACGACGGCCCGCTCGTTCAGCCGGGCGCGCCGGGTGGCCAGCGCGCGCCCGGTGACGGCGAGGTCCGCGTCGTCCAAGGTCTCCAGGTGCGTGATCAGCCGCGCCGCCTGCGCGCGCAGCGCCTGCGCCGACCTGCCGGTCAGCGCCCAGGGCACCAGCCCCGGCACGAAGGCGGGGGCCGCGTCCTGCGGCTCGGTCTCCGCCTCGTCCTCGGTCTCGGCGGGCGCCTCCTCGACGATGACGTGGGCGTTGGTGCCGCTGAGGCCGAAGGAGGAGATGCCGGCCCGGCGCGGGCGCTCCCCCGCCGGCCAGGCGACCGGCTCGGTGAGCAGCTTGACGTTGCCGGCCGTCCAGTCGACGTGCGGGGTGGGCTCGTCGATGTGCAGGGTCTTGGGCAGGACCCCGTGGTGGATCGCCTGCACCATCTTGATGACGCCGGCGACGCCGGCCGCGGCCTGGGTGTGGCCGAGGTTGGACTTGAGGGAGCCGAGCCACAGCGGCTTGTCCGCGTCGCGGTCCTGCCCGTAGGTGGCGAGCAGCGCCTGCGCCTCGATCGGGTCGCCGAGGGTGGTGCCCGTGCCGTGGGCCTCCACGACGTCGACGTCGGCCGTCGTGAGGCCGGCGTTCTCGAGCGCGCTGCGGATCACGCGGCGCTGCGAGGGGCCGTTGGGGGCGGTGAGGCCGTTGGAGGCGCCGTCCTGGTTGACGGCGGAGCCGCGCAGGACGGCCAGCACCTGGTGGCCGTTGCGGCGGGCGTCGGAGAGGCGCTCCAGCAGGAGTACGCCGACGCCCTCCGACCAGCCGGTGCCGTCGGTGGCCGCGGCGAAGGACTTGCAGCGGCCGTCCTTGGCAAGGCCGCGCTGGCGGCTGAACTCGACGAAGACCTCGGGGGTGGACATGACGGCGACGCCGCCGGCCAGGGCGAGGGTGCACTCCCCCGCTCGCAGCGCCTGCGCCGCGAGGTGCATGGCGACGAGGGAGGAGGAGCAGGCGGTGTCGAGGGTCACGGACGGGCCCTCGAAGCCGAAGGCGTACGAGACGCGGCCGGAGGCGATGGAGCCCGTCGCGCTGTTGTACGCGTAGTCGTGGTACATCATCCCGGAGTAGACGCCGGTCCGGCTGCCCTTGAGGGTGTGCGGGTCGATGCCGGCCCGCTCGAACACCTCCCAGGAGGCCTCCAGCAGCAGGCGCTGCTGCGGGTCCATGATCAGCGCCTCGTTGGGGCTGATCGAGAAGAGGGCGGGGTCGAAGCGGTCCGCGTCGTGCAGGAACCCGCCCTTGTTGACGTACGTGGTGTTGGGGCGCTCGCCCTCGGGGTCGTACAGGCCCTCGACGTCCCAGCCGCGGTTGACCGGGAACTCCGAGACGCCGTCGCGTCCCTCCTCGACGAGCTGCCACAGGCTTTCGGGAGAATCCACCCCGCCCGGGAAGCGGCAGCTCATGGCGACGATGGCGATCGGCTCGCGCGCGGCGGCCGACAGGTTGCGGTTCTGCGTCCGCAGCCGGGCGGTCTCCTTCATGGATGCCCGGAGTGCGTCGAGCAGTTTCTGGTCAGAATTGGACATCGGCTTCTCACATTCCCTGTATCGCGTCGTCCAGCCCGAGACCGTCGAGCGCCATGTTGATCAAGCTCTCGGCGTCCATGTCGTCGATCGCCTCTTCCTCCGCGGCGACCGCCTTGGACTCCGTGGTGTGCGTGCGTCCGTCGGCGAGTTCGAGGAGCGTGTCCACCAGGCCCAGTTCGCGCAGGCGGGCCATGGGGACGGTCTGCAGCAGGCGGCGGATCCTGCCTTCGTCGGAGTCGGGGTCGAGATCGGAGCCCGCCCCGGCGTCCCCTTCCCTCGGCCGGAGTTCCTCGGCGAAGTGCTCGGCGAGGGACTGGGAGTTGGGGTAGTCGAAGACGAGCGTGGCCGGCAGTCGCAGTCCGGTGGCCTCGGCGAGGCTGTTGCGGAATTCGACGGCGGACAGCGAATCGAATCCGAGCTCCTTGAACTCGCGGCTCTTGCCGATGGACGCCGCTCCCGAGTGGCCGAGGATCGCGGCCGCGTGGGCCCGTACGAGATCGACCAGCTCGTCGGTGCGGGCGGCCTCCGACAGGCCGGACATCCGGCGCCGGAACGCCGCGACGTCGACCGTGGAGGCGGAGTCCGCGCGGCGGCGGGAGCGGGCGGGCACCAGGCTCCGGAACAGGTCCGGGAGGTCGGTGGCGCTCCGCATCGCCTTGGTGTTCAGCAGGATCGTCACGAGGGCGGGTGCGCCGAGGGCGTGGGCCGCGTCGAACACCTCGGTGCCCGCGCCGGCCGTCAGCGGCTCGATGCCGATCCGGCTCATGCGGCCGCTGTCGGCGGCGGCCAGCTCGCCGGCCATGCCGCCGCCGGCCTCCTGCGCCGCCCACGGTCCCCAGGCGAGGGACTGGGCGGGCAGACCCTGTGCGTTCCGGTACGCCGCGAGGGCGTCGAGGAAGGCGTTGGCGGCCGCGTAGTTGGCCTGGCCCGGGTTGCCGAGGATGCCCGCGACCGAGGAGAAGAGGATGAACGCGGCCAGGTCCAGGCCCGCGGTCAGCTCGTGCAGGTGCAGCGCGGCGTCGACCTTGGGCCGAAGGACCGCGCCCACGCGCTGCGGCGTCAGCGAGCCGAGGACGCCGTCGTCCAGGACGCCGGCCATGTGGATGACGCCCGTGAGCGGGTGGGCGGCCGGGATGTCCGCGAGGAGCGCGGCGAGGGCCTCCCGGTCGGAGGTGTCGCACGCGGCGATCTCCGCCTCGGCGCCGAGCGCCGCGAGTTCCGCGACGAGTTCGGCCGCGCCCTCGGCCGCCGGGCCGCGGCGGCTCGTCAGCAGCAGGCGGCGCACACCGCGCTCGGTGATCAGGTGCCGGGCGAAGAGCCGGCCCAGCATGCCCGTACCGCCGGTGATCAGCACCGTGCCGCCGGCGGCGAACTCCGTGCGCTCGGCCGCTTCGGCCTCCGCCGCCCGTACCAGGCGCGGGGCGTGGACGGTCGCGGACCGCAGCGCGACCTGCGGTTCGCCCGAGGCCACCGCGAGGGCGGCGTCCGCGAGGTCCGAGGCGTCCGCCGCGTCCGTGTCGAGGAGGACGACGCGGCCGGGGTTCTCCGACTGCGAGGTCTTCACCAGGCCCCAGACCGCGGCGCCGGCCAGGTCGGCCACCGTCTCGTCCGCCACGGCGACGGCGCCGCGGGTGCGGACGACGAGGGTCGAGCCCTCGAAGCGCTCCTCGGCCAGCCAGCTCTGGAGGACCTCCAGGGCCCGGCCGACGGCGGTGTGCACGGCGGCGGCGTCCGTACCGGCGGGCGCGTCCCAGACGACGGTGTCCGCGACCGTGCCCTCGCCGATCGACTGCCACGGGGCCACGGACCGGCCGTCGGCCGCCGCGGGCTGCGTCTGCGTCTGCGTCTGCTGCTGCGTCTGCCAGTCGATGCGGAACAGGGCGTCCCGGACCACCGAGCGGCCCTCGGCGGCCAGTTGGTCGGCCGCCAGCGGGCGCAGCATCAGGGAGGCGAGCGAGGCCACGGGGACGCCCGAGGCGTCCGCGAGGTCGACCGCGACCGAGCCCTCGCCGCGGGCGGAGACCCGTACCCGCAGGCCGGTGGCTCCCTCCGCGGAGAGCGAGACGCCGGAGAGGGCGAACGGCAGGGCCGCCTCCCCGCCGGTCACCCCGGACAGCGCGACCGGGTGCAGCGCCGCGTCGAGCAGCGCGGGGTGGAGGCCGTAGCCGTCCGGCTCCACGCCGTCGGGCAGGGCCACCTCGGCGTACACGTCCTCGCCGGAGCGCCAGGCGGCCCGCATGCCCTGGAACACGGGCCCGTAGGCGAGGCCCGCCTCGGCCACGTCGGCGTAGAACCCGTCGAGGTCGACCGGCTCGGCTCCGGCGGGCGGCCAGGCCGTCGCGTCGAAGGGGCGTACGGGCTCCGCGGCGGCGGCGCTGAGCGTGCCCACCGCGTGCCGGATCCAGGGCAGGTCCTCGTCCTCGCCGCGGGAGAAGAAGGTCACCGGGCGCCGGCCGGCCTCGTCGGGGGCGCCGACGGAGACCCGTACGGCGACTCCGCCGTGCTGCGGGAGCACGAGCGGCGCCTCCAGCGTGAGTTCGTCCACGGCGGGGCAGCCGATCCGGTCACCCGCCTGGACGGCCAGCTCGATGAAGCCGGTGCCGGGGAAGAGCACGGTCTCGCCGACCTTGTGGTCGGCCAGCCAGGGCTGGGCGGAGACGGCGAGGCGGCCGGTGAGCACGATCCCGTCCGTCTCGGGCGCGGAGATCACCGCGCCGAGCAGCGGGTGGTCGACGGTCGAGAGGCCGAGGGAGGTGGCGTCGCCGCCGCCCTGGCCGTCCAGGATCCAGAACCGCCGGCGCTGGAAGGCGTACGTCGGCAGGTCGACGCGGCGGGCGGCGGTGCCGGCGTAGTACGTCTGCCAGTCGATGCGCGAGCCCGAGGCGTGCAGCTGGGCCAGCGCGCTGAGCAGGGTGCGGGACTCGGGGCGGTTCTTGCGCAGGACCGGTTCGATGACCAGGTCCTGCCCGGGGGCGGACTCGCCGTCGAGGGTCGTACGGGTCAGGGCGGTCAGGACGGCGTCGGGGCCCAGCTCGACGAAGCGGGTGACGCCCAGGCCGTGCAGGTGCTGCACGGTGTCGGAGAAGCGGACGGCCTCGCGCAGGTGGCGGGTCCAGTAGTCCGGGGTCCCCCAGTCCTCGCTGATCTCGCCGTGGACCCCGGAGACCACCGGGATCTTCGGCTGGTGGTACGTCACGTTCTCGGCGACCAGGTGGAACTCGGCCAGGACCGGGTCCATGAGCGGCGAGTGGAAGGCGTGCGAGACGCGCAGGCGGGTGGTCTTGCGGCCGAGTCCGGTGAAGACGGCGGCGATCGCGTCGACCGCCTCCTCCTCGCCGGAGACCACGATCGAGCGCGGGCTGTTGATCGCGGCGATCCCGACCGTGTCGCCCAGGTGCGGCAGGACCTCCTCCTCGGTGGCTTCGACGGCGGCCATGGCGCCGCCCTCGGGCAGGGCCTGCATGAGGCGGCCGCGGGCGGCCACGAGGCGGGCCGCGTCCTCCAGGGAGAGGACCCCGGCCGCGTGGGCGGCGGTGATCTCGCCGATGGAGTGTCCGGCCAGGAAGGCCGGGCGGACGCCCCAGGACTCGGTGAGCCTGAAGAGGGCCGTCTCGATCGCGAAGAGCGCCGGCTGGGTGTAGGCGGTGCTGTTCAGCAGCGCCTCGTCCTCGGCGGACTCGCCCCACATCACCTCGTACAGCGGGGTGTCGAGGTAGGCGTCGAGTGCGGCGACCACCTCGTCGAGGGCCTTGGCGAACACCGGGAAGGCGGCGTGCAGTTCACGCCCCATGCCCAGGCGCTGCGCGCCCTGGCCGGTGAACAGGAAGGCCGGCTTGCCGTCCCGTACCGCGCCGCGGACCGCGCCGGCGCCGGTGAGGGTGGTGGCGGGCGCGCCCTCGGCCAGCGCGGACAGTCCGGCCAGCAGCTCCTGGCGGCTCCCGGCGACCACCGCGGCGCGGTGCTCGTGCGGGGTGCGGGAGGTGGCGGCCGAGTAGGCCAGGTCGGTCAGGGAGAGCTCCGCGTCCTCGGTGACGTGGGCGTGCAGGCGCTCGGCCTGCTCGGCGAGGGCCTGCGGGCTGCGGGCCGACAGCACGACCGGTACGAGGGGCAGTTCGCGCGGCTCACCGGCCGGGGTGGCGGCCGCGGGTGCCTCTTCGAGGATGACGTGGGCGTTGGTGCCGCTGAGGCCGAAGGAGGAGATGCCCGCGCGGCGCGGGCGGCCGGCCCGGGCGGGCCAGGCGACGGGCTCCTGGAGCAGCTTGACGTTGCCCGCCTCCCAGTCGACGTGCGGGGTGGGCTCGTCGATGTGCAGGGTCTTGGGCATCAGCCCGTGGCGCAGGGCCTGGACCATCTTGATGACGCCGCCGACGCCCGCCGCGGCCTGGGCGTGTCCGATGTTCGACTTGAGGGAGCCGAGCCACAGCGGCTCGTCCTCGGCGCGGTCCTGGCCGTAGGTGGCGAGGACGGCCTGGGCCTCGATCGGGTCGCCGAGGGTGGTGCCGGTGCCGTGCGCCTCCAGGACGTCGACGTCGGCGGTGGTCAGTCCGGCGCTTTCCAGGGCGGCGCGGATGACGCGCTGCTGGGAGGGGCCGTTGGGGGCGGTGAGCCCGTTGGAGGCGCCGTCCTGGTTGACGGCGGAGCCGCGTACGACGGCCAGCACCCGGTGGCCGTTGGCGCGGGCGTCCGAGAGGCGCTCGACGACGAGCACGCCGACGCCCTCCGACCAGGCGGCGCCGTCGGCGGCGCCCGCGAAGGACTTGCAGCGGCCGTCCCTGGCCATGCCCTTCTGGCGGCTGAACTCGACGAAGACCTCGGGGTCGGACATCACGGTGACGCCGCCGGCCAGGGCGAGGGTGCACTCGCCGGCGCGCAGGGCCTGGATGGCCAGGTGCAGGGAGACGAGGGAGGAGGAGCAGGCGGTGTCGACCGTCATGGACGGGCCTTCGACGCCGAGGACGTAGGAGACCCGGCCCGAGGCGATGCCGCCGGTGGACGCGTTGTGCGCGTAGTCGTGGTACATCATCCCGGAGTAGACGCCGGTCCTGCTGCCCTTGAGGGGGCGCGGGTCGATGCCGGCGTCCTCGAAGGCCTCCCAGGAGGCCTCCAGCAGCAGGCGCTGCTGCGGGTCCATGATCAGCGCCTCGTTCGGGCTGATCCCGAAGAAGTCGGGGTCGAAGTCGCCCGCGTCGTGGAGGAATCCGCCCCGGGCCACGTAGCTGGTGTCGGGGCGGGCGCCGGTCGGGTCGTAGATGCGGGCCAGGTCCCAGCCGCGGTCCTGCGGGAAGTCGGAGATGGCGTCGACGCCGTCGGCGACGGCCTGCCACAGGCCCGCGGGGGAGGTGATGCCGCCGGGGTAGCGGCAGGCCATGCCGACGATGGCGACGAGGTCGTCCTCGGCGGTCTTGGCCGCGGCCTTGCGGGCGGCGGGCTGCGGGGCCGCCGGCAGCCCGGACACCTCGGTGAGCAGGTGGCGGGCCAGGGCCAGGGGGTTCGGGTAGTCGAAGACGATGGTGGCGGGCAGGCGCAGGCCGGTGGCCTCGGCGAGCCCGTTGCGGAACTCGACGGCGCGCAGGGAGTCGAAGCCGAGCTCCTTGAACGCCCGCTCCGGCTCGATGGCCTGGGTGGAGCTGAAGCCCAGTACGTCGGCGACCTGGCTCAGCACCAGCTCGACGAGCACCTCCTCGCGGTCGGCCTCGGGGAGGGAGGCCAGCCGCTGCTGGAGGGCGCCGGCCTCGATCCGCCCGCCGGCCTTGCGGCGGGCGGAGACCGGGGCGAGGGAGCGGAACACCTCGCGGGCGCTCGCGCCCTGGGCGCGGATCGCGCCGAGGTCCAGCTTGACGGGGACGAGCGTGGCGTCGCCCGCGGCGCGTGCGGCGTCGAAGAGGGCGACGCCCTCGTCGGAGGAGATCGGGTAGACGCCGCCCTGCGAGATGCGGGAGCGCTCGGCGTCCGTGAGGGCGCCGGTCATGGCGCTGGCCTCGCCCCAGAAGCCCCAGGCGAGGGACTGGGCGGGCAGGCCGTGCGCCCGGCGGTGGGCGGCGAGGCCGTCCAGGAAGGCGTTGGCGGCCGCGTAGTTGGCCTGTCCGGGGTTGCCGAGGATTCCGGCGACGGAGGAGAAGAGGACGAAGGCCGCGAGGTCGGCGCCGGCGGTGAGCTCGTGCAGGTTGAGGGCCGCGTCGACCTTGGGGCGCAGGACGGCGTCGAGGCGCTCGGGGGTGAGCGAGCCGAGGATGCCGTCGTCGAGGACGCCGGCGAGGTGCACGACCCCGGTGAGGGGGTGCTCGGCCGGTACGGCGGCCAGCAGGGCGGCCAGCGCGTCCCGGTCGGCGGCGTCGCAGGCGGCGATCTCGACGTGCGCGCCCAGTTCCGTGAGCTCGGCGGCGAGTTCCGCGGCGCCCGCGGCCCCGGGGCCGCTGCGGCTCGTCAGCAGGAGGCGGCCGACGCCGTGTCCGGTGATCAGGTGCCGGGCGAAGAGCCGGCCCAGCATGCCCGTGCCGCCGGTGAGCAGGACGGTGCCGTCCGCGGCGAACGCGGGGGCCTCCTCGTCCCCGGTGGCGGCGGAGCGGACCAGGCGCGGGGCGTACGCGATGCCGTCGCGGACGGCGATCTGGGACTCTCCGGCGGCGTAGGCGGTGAGCACGTCGGCTTCGGTGGCGGCGTCGGCCAGGACGATGCGGCCCGGGTTCTCGGACTGGGCCGACTTGACCAGGCCCCATACGGTGGCGCCGGCCAGGTCGGTGACGTCCTCCCCGGCTCGGGCGGCGACGGCGCCGCGCGTGCGGACGACCAGGACCGATCCGGCGTGCCTCTCGTCGGCGAGCCACTCCCGGGCGACGGAGAGGGCGGCGTGCGCGGCGTCGCGGGCGTCCTCGGCGCCGGTGCCGGCGGGGGCGTCCCACAGGACCACGTCGGCGGGTTCTGCGTCCTCGGAGCGTGCCGCCTCCCACGTCGTGAGCGAGGCCTCGGCGGTGGCCGCCGGGAGCGCCTGCCAGTCGATGCGGAACAGGGCGTCCCGGGTGACGGAGCGTTCCTGGGCGAGCCGGTCGTCGGTGAGCGGCCGCAGGACGAGGGAGTCCACCGAGGCGACGGGCTGCCCGGCGGAGTCGGCCAGGTCGACGGCGACCTCGCCGTCCCCGAGCGCGCTGACCCGGACGCGGACGGCGGATGCGCCCTCGGCGGCGAGGGTGACCCCGGACCAGGCGAAGGGCAGGGCCGCCCCGTCGCCGGTGACGCCGGTCAGCGCGACGGTGTGCAGGGCGGCGTCGAGCAGGGCCGGGTGGAGTCCGTAGGCGGAGCCGTCGGCGGAGTCGGGCAGGGCGGCCTCGGCGTACACGTCCTCGCCCAGGCGCCAGGCGGCGGCCAGGCCGCGGAACGCGGGCCCGTAGTTCAGGCCCTCCGCGGCGACGTTCTCGTAGAAGCCCTCGAGGTCGACGGGCTCGGCGCCGGCGGGCGGCCACACGGTGGTGTCGAAGGAACGGGCGGGGGCGGCGCCGCGGCCGAGGGTGCCGACCGCGTGCCGGGTCCAGGACAGGCCGGTGTCCTCGCCGCGCGAGTGGACGGTCACCGCCCGGCGGCCGGCCGGGTCGGGCGCGTCGACGGTGACCCGTACGGCGGCTCCGCCGCGTGCGGGCAGCACCAGCGGGGCCTCCAGGGTCAGTTCCTCGACGGTGGTGCAGCCGGCCCGGTCGCCGGCCAGGACGGCCAGTTCGACGAAGCCGGTGCCGGGGAAGAAGACCTGCTCGCCGACCCGGTGGTCGCCGAGCCAGCCGTGGGTGGCGGTGGAGAGGCGGCCGGTGAGCGTGAAGCCCTCGCTGTCGGGCGCGGTGACGACGGCGCCGAGCAGCGGGTGGCCGGCCGGGTCGAGGCCGGCGGCCTCGACGTCGCCCGCGGCGGCGGGGGCCGGCGCCCAGTAGTGCTCGCGCTGGAAGGCGTACGTCGGCAGGTCGACGGGGCGGGCGGGGGCGGCGGCGTGGAAGAGGCTCCAGTCGACGGGCGCGCCCGCCACCCAGGCCTCGGCCAGCGAGGTGGCGAACCGCTCGATGCCGCCTTCGCCGCGGCGCAGCGAGCCGACGGGTGCGGCGCTGACGCCGACGGCGGAGACGGTCTCGGCGAGGCCGACGAGCAGGCCGGGGTGGGGGCTGGCCTCGACGAAGACGGTGAAGCCGTCGTCGAGCAGGGCGCGGGTGGTCTCCTCGAACAGGACGGTCTGGCGCAGGTTGCGGTACCAGTAGTCGGCGTCGAGGGTGGCGGTGTCGACGGGGGCGCCGACGACGGTGGAGTAGAAGGAGACGTCGGCGGAGCGCGGGGTCACCCCGGCGAGGGCGGCGCGGACCTCGTCGCGGATCTCCTCGACGAAGACGGAGTGCGAGGCGTAGTCGACGGGGATCTTGCGGGCCTGGACCCCTTCGGCCTCCAGGTGGGCGTACAGCTCGTCGAGGTTCTCGGGGTGGCCGCAGACGACCACCGAGGTGGGGCTGTTGACGACGGCGAGCTGGAGGCGTCCGTCCCAGCGGGCGATGAGCTCGCGGACCTCGGCGGAGGGCAGGCGGACGGACATCATGCCGCCGCGGCCGGCCAGCCCGGTACGGATGATCTTGCTGCGGAGGGCGACGACGCGGGCGCCGTCCTCCAGGGACAGGGCGCCGGCCACGGTGGCCGCCGCGATCTCGCCCTGGGAGTGGCCGACGACGGCGGCCGGCTCCACGCCGAAGGAGCGCCACAGCTCGGCCAGCGAGACCATGACGGCCCACAGCACCGGCTGGACCACGTCGACCTCGTCGTACGTGGGGGCGCCGGGCTCACCGCGTACGACGTCGATGAGGTTCCAGTCGGTGAACTGCGCGAGGGCCTCGGCGCACTCCCCCATCCGCGCGGCGAACACCGGCGAGGAGTCGAGCAGTTCGACGGCCATGCCGATCCACTGCGAGCCCTGGCCGGGGAAGACGAAGGCGACCTGCGGGGAGCCGGAGGCCGTGCCGCGGACCAGGTGCGGGGCCTTGCCGCCGTCGGCGAGCGCGTCGAGCCCGGCCAGCAGGGCGTCCCGGTCGCCGCCGAGCACGACGGCGCGGTGGTCGAAGGCGGTCCGGCGGGTGATCAGGGCGTGGCCGATGTCGCGCGGGTCCTCGTCGGCGGCCTGCTCGCGGACGAAGGACGCCAGCTTGGCGGCCTGTCCGCGCAGGGCCTGGGCGCCGCGCGCGGAGACCGCGTACGGCAGGACCGGGGAGGTGACGGCCGGGGCCGCGGGGGTCTCGGGGACTTCCTCCGCGGCGGCCGGCTCCGGCGCCTCCTGGAGGATGACGTGGGCGTTGGTGCCGCTGAGGCCGAACGCGGAGACGCCCGCGGTCCGCACGTGGTCCTCGGCCTTCGGCCAGGGCAGCGCCTCGGTGAGCAGCTCGACGTGTCCGGCGTTCCAGTCGACGTGGCTGGAGGGCTCGGAGACGTGCAGGGTGCGCGGCATCAGCCCGTTGCGCATCGCCATGACGGTCTTGATGACGCCGCCGACGCCGGCCGCGCCCTGGGCGTGGCCGATGTTCGACTTGAACGAGCCCAGCCGCAGCGGCCGCTGGGCGGTGTGGTCCTGGCCGTAGGTGGCGAGCAGGGCCTGCGCCTCGATCGGGTCGCCGAGGGTGGTGCCGGTGCCGTGCGCCTCGACGAGGTCGACGTGGGCGCCGGGGATCTCGGCGTTGGCGAGCGCCTGGCGGATCACCTTCTGCTGGGCGGGGCCGTTGGGCGCGGTCAGCCCGTTCGAGGCGCCGTCCTGGTTGATCGCCGAGCCCTGGATCACCGCGAGGACCTCGTGCCCGTTGCGGCGGGCGTCGGAGAGGCGCTCCAGGAGGATGACGGCGGCGCCCTCGGCCCAGCCGGTGCCGTCGGCCGAGTCGGAGAACGCCTTGCAGCGCCCGTCGGGCGACAGGCCCTTCTGCTTGCTGAACGCGACGAACGGGGACGCGGTCGACATGATCATCACACCGCCGGCCAGGGCGAGCTTGCACTCGTTCTGGCGCAGCGCCTGCGCGGCCAGGTGGATGGCCACCAGCGAGGAGGAGCAGGCGGTGTCGACGGTGAAGGCGGGGCCTTCCAGCCCCAGGGTGTAGGAGACGCGGCCGGAGATGACGGATGACGCGCGGGAGGTCGCCATGAAGGCCTCGACGGCCTCCGGGACGCCTTCCTCGTAGTCGCCGTAGTCCTGGATGCCCGAGCCCATGTAGACGCCGACCTGGCTGCCCCGCAGGGTCTCCGGGTCGATGCCGGCGCGCTCGAAGGCCTCCCAGGCGACTTCGAGGGTGAGGCGCTGCTGGGGGTCGGTGCCCTCGGCCTCCAGCGGGCTGAGTCCGAAGAACCCGGGGTCGAACATGCCGGCGTTCTCCAGGAAGCCGCCCTGGTGGACGTAGCTCGACCCGGGGGCGTCGGGGTTCGGGTCCATCAGGGCCTCGAGGTCCCAGCCGCGGTCGGTGGGCATGCCCGCCACGGCGTCGCGGCCCTCGGCCACCAGCTGCCACAGCTCTTCCGGCGTGGTGATCCCGCCGGGGAAGCGGCAGCTCATGGCCACGATCGCGATCGGCTCCCGCGTCTGAGCCTCGACGTCCTGGAGCCGCTGCCGGGTCTGGTGCAGATCGGCCGTGACTTTCTTCAGGTAGTCGAGGATCTTCTCGTCATTTGCCATGTCGGGTCTCACCGAGTCCTTTTGATGAATGTGTCGGCTACGTGCTCGGGGCTCGGTCAGGCCAGGCCGAGTTCTCTGTCGATGAAGGCGAAGACGTCGTCCGCCGAAGCGGATTCGAGCTGGTCGCGGACCATCTCGCCGGTTCCCTGGAGGTCGGTGAGCCTGCCGACCAGGGCTTGCAGCCGCGAGGTGATCCGGCTGGAGCGGATCTGCTCGATGTCGAGGGAGGCGGCGAGCTCCTCGAAGCGGTCCAGCTCGGTGAGCACGTCGGCGGGGCCGCCGTCGCCGTCCTGGAACAGCTCGGTGCGCAGGAAGGCGGCGAGCGCGGCGGGGGTCGCGTAGTCGAACACCATCGTGCTCGGGAGGTTCGCCCCCGTCGCCTCGCTCAGGCGCGCCCGCAGTTCGACGGCTGCGACGGAGTCGAAGCCGAGGTCCTCGAAGGCGCGGGTCGGCTCCAGCTCCGCCGGGGAGTCGTAGCCGAGCAGGGCCGCGACCTTGCCGCGGACCAGGTCGAGCAGGGCGCGGGTCTGCTCCGCCTCCGGCTTCGCGGCCAGCGAGGCCACCAGGGCGGACCCGCCGCCCGCCGCCGCGCCCTCGGCGGCGCCCGCGAGGATGTCGCGTACCTCGGGCAGGGCGTTCAGCAGCGGGCGGGGCCGGGCCAGGGTGTAGGTGGGGACGAAGCGCTCCCAGTCGAACTCGGCGACCACGAGGTGGCTCTCGTCGTGCTCGATGACCTGGCGCAGGGCGCCGACGGCGATGGAGGGCCGCATGGCGGGGGCGCCGATCCGGCGCATCATGGCGCCCAGTTCGGCGTCGACCATGCCGCCGTCCCAGGAGGACCAGGCGACCGAGGTCACCGTACGGCCCTGGGCGCGGCGGCGGTGGGCGAGGCCGTCGAGGTGGGCGTTGGCGGCGGCGTAGGCGCTCTGGCCGGCGCTGCCCCAGACGGCCGCGCCGGAGGAGAAGAGGACGAATGCGTCCAGCTCCCGGTCGGCCAGCAGTTCGTCGAGGAGGACGGCGCCGGCGACCTTGGCGTGGCCGACCTCGGCGAACTCCTCCAGGGAGAGGTCGGCGAGCGGGGCGATGCGCTGCATCGCGCCGGCCGCGTGGACGACGGCGGTCAGCGGCAGGTCCGCGGGTACGGAGTCCAGGACGCGGGACAGGGAGGCGCGGTCGGTGACGTCGCAGGCCTCGATGCTCACGCGGGCCCCGAGGGCGGTCAGTTCGGCTTCGAGCTCGGCCATGCCGGCGGCGGCGCGGCCGCGGCGGCTGGTGAGCAGCAGGTGCTCGGCGCCCTCGGCGGCGAACGTACGGGCCACGTGGGCGCCGAGGCCGCCGGTGCCGCCCGTGATGAGGACGGTGCCGCGGGGCTGCCAGGTGCGGCGGGGCTCCTGACCGGCGAGGGGGGCACGGACGAGGCGGCGTACGAAGACGCCCTGCGGGCGGATCGCGGCGGCGTCCTCGCCGGAGGCGCCGGTCAGCAGGGAGCACAGCTGCCGGGCGGCGGCCGCGTCGACGGCGGCGGGCAGGTCGACGATGCCGCCCCAGGTCTGCGGCAGGTCCAGGGCGAGGGCGCCGGCCAGGCCCCACAGGGGGGTCTGGGCGACGGAGGCCACCTCGTGGGAGCCGGCGACGGCGGTGGCCTCGGCGGTGGCGAGCCACAGCGGGGCGGTGAGCCCGGCGTCGCCGTGGGCCTGTACGAGGGTGATGGTGGCGGCCAGGCCCCGGGTGAGGCCGGGGTGTCCGGGGTGGGGCCGCTCGTCGAGGGAGAGCAGCGAGAGCACGCCGGAGGCGGTCCGCGTGCGGAGCGCCTCGGCCAGCGCCGTACGGTCCTCCCCCGCGACCTCGACGGTCTCGGGGGCGGCCCCGCTGTCGGCCAGCGCCGCGAGCACGGCCGCGACCCGGGGGTCGGCCGCGCTCTGCGGGGTCACGGCGACGAGCCAGGTGCCGGTCAGGGCCGGGGCGGGCAGGGCCTCGGGGGCGGGCTGCCAGGCGACGCGGTAGCGCCAGGAGTCGAGCGTGTGCGCGTCGTGGTGGCGGCGGCGCCACTTCGCCAGGGCGGGCAGCACCTCGTGCAGCGGCTCGGCGGCGATCTCCAGCCGGCCGGCGAGGGTGTCGACGTCGGCGTGCTCGACGGAGTCCCAGAAGGCGGTGTCGGCCGGGTCGGCCGCGGCGCCGGCGCCGCCCTGTGCGGCGGCGAGCAGGCCGGGGGTGGCCGGGGCGGCGTCGGCCCAGAAGCTGCGGTGCTGGAAGGCGTAGGTCGGCAGTGCCAGTCGGCGGGCCGGGCGGGCGGCCGGGCGCGCGGCGAACAGGGCGGCCCAGTCCGGGGTGGCGCCGCGGGCGAAGGCCTGGGCGACGGCGGCCAGGAGCGTGCGCTCCTCGTCGCGGCCGCGGCGCAGGGCGGGGGCGACGACCGCGCCGGCCCCGTCCGTGAGCGAGTCGGCGGCCATCGGGGTGAGCGCGGCGTCCGGGCCCAGTTCGAGGAGGATGCGGACGCCGTCGGCCTCGATCGCGCGCAGGGCGTCGGAGAAGCGGACGGCCTCGCGGACGTGGCGGACCCAGTAGTCGGCGCTCTGCAGCTCGCCGTCCGCGGCCGGGCGGCCGGTCAGGTTCGACACGACGGGGATCCGGGCCTCGTTCCAGGTCACGCTCTGGGCGACGGTGCGGAACTCCTCCAGCATCGGGTCCATGAGCGGGGAGTGGAAGGCGTGCGAGACGCGCAGCTCCTTGGTCTTGCGGCCCTCCTGCCCGAAGTGGGCGGCGATGGCGCGGACGGTGTCCTGCTCGCCGGAGACCACCACCGAGCGGGGGCCGTTGATCGCGGCGATGCCCACGCCGTCGGTGAGGTGGGGACGGACCTCCTCCTCGGTGGCCTGGACGGCGGCCATCGCGCCGCCGGCGGGCAGGGCCTGCATGAGGCGGCCGCGCGCGGTGACGAGGCGGGCGGCGTCGGCGAGGTCGAGGACGCCGGCGGCGTGGGCCGCGGCGATCTCGCCGATGGAGTGGCCGGCCAGCACGTCGGGGCGCAGGCCCCAGGAGCGGACGAGCCGGAACAGGGCGGTCTCGACGGCGAAGAGCGCGGGCTGGGCGTAGGCGGTGCGGTTCAGGAGCGCCTCCGCCTCCTCCGAGGGCTCGCCCCACATCACGTCCTTGAGCGGGGTGTCGAGGTGCGCGTCGAGGGCGGCGACCGCCTCGTCGAGGGCCTCGGCGAAGACCGGGAAGGCGGCGTGCAGTCCACGGCCCATGCCCAGGCGCTGGGCGCCCTGCCCGGAGAAGAGGAAGGCGGTGCGGACGTCGGGTTCGGCGACGGCGCGGGCCGCGTCGCCCGGGGTGTCCCCCTCGGCGAGGGCCGCGAGGCCCGCTGCGAGCTCCTCGCGGTCGGCGGCGACGAGGACGGCGCGGTGCTCCAGCGCGGCGCGGGTGGTGGCCAGCGAGTGGCCGAGGTCCCGTACGGGCGCCTCCTGCCCGGCGGCGTCCAGGGAGGCCAGGTGGTCCAGCAGGTTGGCGGCCTGGGCGCGCAGCGCGTCGGCGGTCTTCGCCGAGAGCGGCAGCAGCACGGGGGCGACGGCTTCGGGGGCCTCGTCGCCCTCCGGGGCCTGGTCGCCCTCGGGGGCCTCCTCGGCCGGCGCGGCCTCGATGATGACGTGCGCGTTGGTGCCGCTGAGGCCGAACGCGGAGACGGCGGCGCGCCGCGGCTCCCCGGTCTCGGGCCAGGCGACGGCCTCGGTGAGCAGCCGGATGTTGCCCGCCGACCAGTCCACCTTGGGGCTCGGCTCGTCCACGTGCAGGGTCTTGGGCAGGACGCCGTGGCGGATCGCCTCGACCATCTTGATGATGCCGCCGACCCCGGCCGCGGCCTGCGCGTGCCCGATGTTCGACTTGATGGAGCCCAGCCACAGCGGCCGGTCCGCGACGCGGCCCTTGCCGTACGTGGCGAGCAGCGCCTGCGCCTCGATGGGGTCGCCGAGGGTGGTGCCGGTGCCGTGCGCCTCGACCGCGTCGACCTGGTCGGCGGTGAGCTGCGCGCCGGCCAGGGTCTGCTCGATCAGCCGCTGCTGGGAAGGGCCGTTGGGGGCGGTGATGCCGTTGGAGGCGCCGTCCTGGTTGATGGCGCTGCCGCGGATGACGGCGAGCACCGGGTGGCCGTTCCTGCGGGCGTCGGAGAGCCGTTCGACGACGAGCATGCCGGCGCCCTCGCCCCAGCCGGTGCCGTCGGCGGCCGCGGCGAAGGACTTGCAGCGGCCGTTGGGGGCGAGGCCGCGCTCCTGGCTGAAGCCCACGAAGGAGGTCGGCGTCGCCATCACGGTCACGCCGCCGGCCAGCGCCAGGCCGCACTCTCCGGCGCGCAGGGCCTTGACCGCCCAGTGCAGGGCGACGAGCGAGGAGGAGCAGGCCGTGTCCACGGTGACCGCGGGGCCCTCCAGGCCGAGGGTGTAGGAGATGCGGCCGGAGGCGATGGAGCCGAGGCCGCCGATCCCGCCGTCGGAGGGGTAGTCGTGGTAGACGACGCCCGCGTACACGCCGGTGCGGCTGCCGCGCAGCGAGTGCGGGTCGATGGTGGCGCGCTCCAGCGCCTCCCAGGAGGTCTCCAGCAGCAGGCGCTGCTGGGGGTCGGTCTCCCGCGCCTCCTTCGGGCTGATCTTGAAGAAGTCGGCGTCGAACCGGTCGGCGTCGTGCAGGAACCCGCCTTCGCGGGCGTACGACTTGCCGGGCGTGCCCGGCTCCGGGTCGTACAGCCCGTCGACGTCCCAGCCGCGGTTGAGGGGAAAGCCGGTGATCCCGTCGCCGCCGGAGGCCACCAGGTCCCACAGGTCCTCGGGGGAGCCGATCCCGCCGGGGTAGCGGCAGCTCATCCCGACGATCGCGATCGGCTCGTGCTCGCGGGCCTCGGCCTCGCGCAGGCGCCTTTTGGCGCTCTGCAGGTCGGCGGTGGCTCGCTTGAGATAGTCGCGGAGTTTGTCCTGGTCAGGCATCTGAAGTCAACCAATCTGAAGCCAACTGTGGATCGCGGCGGTCGGGGTCTTTGTCGCGGCGGGTCAGAGCCCGAGCTCCCGGTCCAGTGCCTCGAACAGTTCGTCGTCGGTGACCGCCTGGAAGTCCTGCTCCGGGTCGGCCGGTTCGGTGGTACGGGTGTCCTGCCAGCGGCGCAGCACCGCTTCGAGCCGTGCGGTGATCCGCGCCGGGTCCGCGGCGTCCCGGGCGACGGCCGCGAGGGCCGCGTCCAGCTGGTCCAGCACCTCGGTGACGCCTTGGGTCCCGTCGTTGTCCTCGGGCCGGAGTGCGCCGGCCAGGTAGCCGGCCACGGCCCGCGAGGTCGGGAAGTCGAAGGCGAGGCTCGCCGGGAGGGCCAGTCCGGTGGCCGTGCCGAGGCGGCTGCGCAGTTCGACCACGGCCAGCGAGTCGAAGCCGAGTTCCTGGAAGGACTGGTCGGCGCCGACGGCCTCGGACGAGGCGTGGCCGAGCAGTCCGGCCACCTGCGAGCGCGTCAGCTCCACGAGCAGCCGCTCCCGCTCCTGCGCGTCCAGGCCGGTGAGCCGGCGCCTCAGCTGCTCGGCCTCGTCGGCGCCGCCGCGGCCCGAGCGGCCGGCGGGGGTCCGTACGAAGCCGGCCAGCACGGCCGGAGTCCGGCCGGTGGCGGCGCGGAGGGTGCCGCGGTCGAGGTCGAGGGCGGTCAGGTCCGCCTCGGCGGTGCGCAGCGCCTCGTCGAGCAGGTCCAGTCCGCGTTCGGCGCCCAGGGCGGGCAGTCCGAGCGAGGCCAGCAGCTCCTGCTGGTCCGCGGGGTCCGCGGCGGCTTCCCAGGGCCCGAAGGCGAGGGTGGTGGCGGCGAGTCCGAGGGTGTGGCGGTGGCGGGCGAGCGCGGTGAGGAAGCCGGCCGCGGCGGCCCGGGCGCCCTGTCCGGCGCCGTGCATGAGCCCGGCGGAGGAGGACACGAGCAGGAAGGCCGCGAGGCCGCTTTCGCGGGTGAGCTCGTGCAGGTTCCAGGCCGCGTCGGCGCTGCGCCGCAGGTCGGCGTCGAGTGCGTCCGCGGCCTGCGCGTCGGTGCGGGCCGCGCCGGCCGGGAGGTCGGCGTGGACGACCGCGACGAGCGGGTGCTCGGCGGGTATGGCGGCCAGCAGCGCGGCGAGCGCGGTGCGGTCGGCGGGGTCGCAGTCGGCCACCTCGGTGTCGGCGTCGAGATCGGCGAGGGCGTCGAGTCCGTCGGCGCCCTGCGTACGGGTGAGCAGCAGGCGGGTGGCTCCGTGGCCGGTCACCAGGCGGCGGGCCACGGCCGCGCCGGCGGCGGACCCGGCACCGGTGACCAGCACCGTGCCGGCCGCCAGGGACGGCCGGTCCGCCTCCGGGGCGGCGGCCTTGACCAGCCGCGGTACGAGGACGGTGCCGGCGCGGATCGCGAACTCGGTGAGCCCGGCGCCGAGGGCGGCGGGCAGCGCCTGCCGGGAGGCCTCGGTGTCGTCGAGGTCGGCCAGCAGGAACCGGCCGGGGTGCTCGCTCTGCGCGGCCCGTACGAGACCCCAGACCGGGGCCTGGGCGAGGTCGGCGCCCTCGCCCTCGCGGGCCGCGACGGCCCCGCGGGTGACGACGGCCAGGGGCGCGGTCCGCTCCTCGTCGAGCCACTGCGCGAGCCGGGCCAGCGTGGCCGCGGCCACCGTACGGGCCCGGGCGGCCGCGTCGGCGTCGGCGGCCCCTTCGGGTACGGGGCATTCGAAGAGGGCGGGCGCGTCCTGGGCCGCGGAGCCGGTGGGGGCCTGGCCCCAGGTCAGCCGGTAGAGGGCGCCGGGCTGTTCGCCGGTGCGCAGCTCGTCCGCCGAGACGGCCCGCTGGGCGACCGCGTCCGCCGACAGGACGGGGCGGCCCTCCTCGTCGGCCGCTTCGAGGGCGAGCGTGCCCTGTGCGTCCCGGGTGATGCGGACGCGGAGGGCGGCGGCGCCGGTCCGGTGCACCTGGAGGCCGGTCCAGGAGGCGGTGGCGAGCGGGGCCGCGGCCCCGGTGTCGAGCCGGTCGAGGCGGTCGAGGTGCAGGGCCGCGTCGAGCAGGGCGGGGTGGACGGTGAAGCGGTCGGCCGCGCTCTCGCCGGAGCCCGCGTCGGCGGGCAGCGCGATCTCGGCGAACAGTTCGCCGCCGCGCCGCCAGGCCGCGTGCAGGCCCTGGAAGACGGGCCCGTACCCGTAGCCCGCGGCGAGCAGCCGCTCGTACGCGTCGGCCACCGCGACCGGGGTGGCGCCCGCGGGCGGCCAGGCCGACAGGTCGGCGGGGGTGGACGCGGACGCGGAGGCGCCGGCGGTGGTGAGGGTGCCTTCGGCGTGCAGGCTCCAGCCGGAGTCCGCGTCGCCGTCGGGGGCCTCGGCCCGGGAGTACACGCCGACCGGGCGCAGGCCGTCCTCGCCGGGCGCGCCCACCACCACGTGGAGGGGGGCGCCGCCCTGCTCGGGCAGCGGCAGCGGGGCGTGCAGGGTCAGCCCGGCCAGCCGGTCGCAGCCGAACTCGGCTCCGGCGCGCAGGGCCAGTTCCACGAAGCCGGTGGCCGGGAGGACGACCGTGCCGAGCAGGTCGTGGTCCTCCAGCCAGGGCTGTGCGGAGCGGGCCGGGCGGCCGGTGAAGGTGGCCCCGCCGGTGCCGGGGGCGGGGACGACCGCGCTCAGCAGGGGGTGGTCCACGGCGTCGAGGCCGAGCGAGCCGGCGTCCCCGCCGCGGCGCTCGTCGAGCGCCCAGAAGCGGTCGCGGCGGAAGGCGTACGTCGGCAGTTCGATGCGGCGGGCGCCGCTGCCGGCGAAGAAGCCGTTCCAGTCGACCTCGACGCCGTGGGTGTGCGCCTGGGCGAGGGCGGCCACGAGGGTGTGCTCCTCGTCGCGCTCGCGCCGCGACAGCGCCACGAACACCGGGGTGTCGGCGGAGCCGGAGCCGGAGCCGGTGCCCGGGCCCGCGCCGGTGTCGGTTTCGGTTTCGGCGAGGCAGGCGGGGCCGAGGCCCGCGAGGACGGCGTCCGGGCCGACCTCGACGAAGGCGGTGGCCCCGGCCTCGGCGAGGGCGCGTACGCCGTCGCAGAAGCGGACGGCCTCACGGACGTGCCGGACCCAATACTGCGGGTCGGCGATCTCCTCGGCGGTCATGATCCGGCCGGTCACGTTCGAGACGAGCGGGATCCGGGGCTCCGCCGGGGAGAGCTCGGCCGCGACGGCGCCGAACTCGGCGAGCATGGGCTCCATCAGCGGCGAGTGGAAGGCGTGCGAGACGCGCAGCCGGGAGGACTTGCGGCCCTGGGCCGTGAAGTGCTCCTGGATCGCGAGGACTTCCTCCTCGGCCCCGGAGACGACCACGGACTGCGGGCCGTTGACCGCGCCGATGCTCACGGCGTCGGTGAGGAGCGGCAGCACCTCGTCCTCGGAGGCCTGGACGGCCGCCATGGCTCCGCCGGAGGGCAGGGCCTGCATCAGCCGGCCGCGGGCGGCGACCAGCTTGGCCGCGTCGGCCAGGGACAGCACGCCGCAGACGTGGGCGGCGGTGATCTCGCCGATGGAGTGCCCGGCGAGGAAGTCCGGCCGCACGCCCCAGGACTCCAGCAGCCGGAACAGGGCGCTCTCGAAGGCGAAGAGCCCCGTCTGGGTGTAGAGGGTGCGGCTGAGCTCGCCCGCGTCCTCGCCCCAGACCACCTCGCGCAGCGGCCGGTCCAGGTGCCGGTCGAGCTCCGCGACGGCGGCGTCGAAGGCCTCGGCGAACACCGGGAAGGCGGCGTGCAGTTCGCGCCCCATGCCGGGGCGCTGGGCGCCCTGGCCGGAGAACAGGAAGGCGGTGAGTCCGCCGGTGGCGGCCCGGACGGCGGGTACGGGGGCGGGCGCGCCGGACGCGAGGGCGGCCAGCGCCCGGCGGGCCTGCACGGGGTCGCCCGCGATCAGCGCGGCCCGGTGCTCCATCGGCGCCCGGGTGGTCGCCAGCGAGAACCCGACGTCCCGCGGTTCGGCGGCGGGCAGCGTGTCCAGGTGCCCCAGCAGCCGCCCCGCCTGCCGTACGAGCCCCTCCGGGTCACGGGCCGACAGCAGCCACGGCACGACCCGCGTGGCGGCGGGCGCCGCGTCGGCGGAGTCGGAGGCGGCGCCGTCGGCGGCGGGCTCGGTGCCCGCCGGGGTGGCCGGGGTGGCCGGGGCGTCGGGGGCCGGCGCCTCCAGGATGACGTGGGCGTTCGTGCCGCTGATGCCGAAGGAGGAGACGCCGGCGCGGCGCGGGCGGTCCGACACGGGCCACTTGCGGGCCTCGTCGAGCAGCCGGACCGCGCCCGCCTCCCAGTCGACCTGGGTCGACGGCGCGTCCAGGTGCAGGGACTTCGGCATGATGCCGGTCTGCAGCGCCTGCACCGTCTTGATGACCCCGGCGACACCGGCGGCGGCCTGCGTGTGCCCGATGTTCGACTTGATGGACCCCAGCCACAGCGGTTCCGCGTCGCCGCGGTCCTGCCCGTACGTCGCGAGCAGCGCCTGCGCCTCGATCGGGTCGCCGAGCGTGGTGCCCGTACCGTGCGCCTCGACGAGGTCGACGTCCGCGGCCGACAGGCCCGCGTTGGCCAGGGCCTGGCGGATGACCCGCTGCTGCGAGGGCCCGTTCGGCGCCATCAGGCCGTTGCTCGCCCCGTCCTGGTTCACCGCGCTGCCGCGCAGCACGGCCAGCACCCGGTGCCCGTTGCGCCGCGCGTCGGACAGCCTCTCGATCACGAGGACGCCGACGCCCTCGGACCAGGCGGCGCCGTCGGCCGCGGCCGAGAACGACTTGCACCGGCCGTCCTTGGACAGCCCGCGCTGGCGCGAGAACTCCACGAAGGTCTCCGTGGACGACATGACGGTCACGCCGCCCACCAGGGCCAGCGGGCATTCGCCCGACCGCAGGGCCTGCGCCGCGAGGTGCAGGGCGACCAGCGAGGAGGAGCAGGCGGTGTCCACCGTCACGGACGGGCCTTCGAGGCCGAACGTGTAGGAGACGCGGCCCGAGCCGAGCGATCCGGCGGCGCTGTTGCCCGTGTAGTCGTGGTACATGATCCCGGCGAACACGCCGGTCGAGGTGCCCTTCAGGGAGGCCTGGTCGATCGCCGCGCGCTCCAGCGCCTCGTAGGCGACCTCCAGCAGCAGCCGGTGCTGCGGGTCCGTGGTCAGGGCGTCGTTGGGGCTCATGCCGAAGAACGCGGGGTCGAACTCGTCGGCGTCGTGCAGGAAGCCGCCGTGGCGCACGTACACCTTGCCGGGGGTGCCCGGCTCCGGGTCGTACAGCCCGTCGAGGTCCCAGCCTCGGTTGACCGGGAACTCGGTGATGGCGTCGACCTCGTCCTCGACGAGGCGCCACAGCTCCTCGGGGGAGCGGACCCCGCCCGGGTAGCGGCATGCCATGCCGACGATCACGATCGGGTCGTCGTCGGCCGCCGTGCCCGCCGTGCCCCCCGCTGCGGTCGCGGCCGTGGCGGTGGCCGCCGATCCGGCGAGGAGCGTGTCGAGGTGCCCGGCGACCGCCTGGGCGTTCGGGTGGTCGAAGACGAGGGTCGGGGTCAGCCGCAGCCCGGTCGCCGTGGTGAGCTGGTTGCGCAGCTCCAGCGCGGTGAGCGAGTCGAAGCCCAGCTCGTTGAAGGCGCGCTCCGGTCCGACCTCGGCCGTGGTGGAGTGCCCCAGGATCGAGGCCACCTGGCCGCGTACGAGGTCCAGCAGGGCGCGGCGGCGCTCCTTCTCCGGCAGCGCGGCGAGCTCCTGCCCGCGGGTGGCGGTACGGGCGCCGCCGGTACGGGCCGCGGCGCGGGCGCGCCGGCGGACCAGGGCGGAGAACTGCGCGGGCAGGTCCTCGGCCGCGCGCAGGGCGGCGAGGTCCAGGGCGAGCGGCAGCAGGACGGGATCGGCCGAGGTGGTGGCGGCCTCGAACAGGGCCAGGCCCTCGGCGGCAGACAGCGCGCCGATGCCGGAGCGGCGCATGCGCTGCAGGTCGGTGCTGTTCAGCTCCTCCGCCATGCCGTCGCCGCTGACGGAGCCGCCGTCGCCCTCGGTGGCCCACAGGCCCCAGGCGAGCGACTGGCCGGGCAGGCCCGCGGCACGGCGGTGGGCGGCCAGGGCGTCGAGGAAGGCGTTGCCCGCGGCGTAGTTGCCCTGGCCCGGGTTGCCGAGGACGCCGGCGACCGAGGAGAACAGGACGAAGGCGGACAGCTCCTGGCCGCGGGTCAGCTCGTGGAGGTTCCACGCGGCGTCGACCTTGGGGCGCAGCGAGCCGGCCAGCAGCTCGGGGGTGAGCGAGCCGATCGTGACGTCGCCGAGGACGCCGGCGAGGTGGACCACCGCGGACACCCGGTGGCGGGCGAGCAGCTCGCGCGCCCGGTCCGGGTCGGCGAGGTCGCAGGCAGCCAGGGTGACCTCCGCCCCGAGGCCGGTGAGTTCGGCGTGCAGGTCGGCGGTGCCGGGGGCCTCGGGGCCGCGGCGGCTGACCAGCAGGAGTTCGCGTACGCCGTGCTCGGCCACGAGGTGGCGGGCGACCAGGCGGCCCAGCGTGCCGGTGCCGCCGGCGAGCAGGACGGCGCCGGGGGCGTCGAAGCGGATGGTGTCCCGCGCCGTGGCCCCGGCCGTGGCGCGGACCAGGCGGGGGGCGTGCAGCGCGCCGGACCGTACGACGATCTCGGGCTCGGCGGCGGCCAGCAGGACGGCGGGGTCGACCGGGAGCCCGTCCGAGCCGGGTTCGAGGTCGGCCAGGACGATCCGGCCGGGGTTCTCGGCCTGGGCCGAGCGCATCAGGCCGCGGACCGCCGCACCGGCCAGGTCCGTGACGCCTTCCCCGGCCGCGGCGACCGCGCCGCGGGTGACGACGAGCAGGCGGGATTCGGCGTACCGCTCGTCCGCGAGCCACTCCTGTACGCGGGCCAGGGCCCGGGCCGTGGCCGCGTGCACCTGCGCGGCGGTGTCCCCGGCTGCCACGCCTTCCGAGCCGTCGAGGACCAGTACGTCCCGGGCGGGCCCGGTACGGTCGTCGGCCTCCCACAGCTCCCAGGTCAGCGGGGCGGGAGCGGCGGCGGGGGCCGGCAGCGGCCGGAGCTCCACGGCGAACAGCGCCCCGCCCGGGGCCTGTCCTGCGGTGTCGGCCGGGGCCGCGGGCCGGGAGGTGAGCGATTCGACGGAGAAGAGGGGCAGGCCCTGCGCGTCGGCGCCGTCGAGGGTGATGCCGTCCGGGCCGGAGGGGGCGATGCGCACGCGCAGCCGGGTCGCGCCGACGGCGTGCAGGCGCACGCCCCGCCAGGCGAACGGCAGCAGCACACCGGAGTCGGTGCCGCCCCGGCCGTCGTCGAGCAGCGAGCCGTGCAGGGCCGCGTCGAGGAGGGCGGGGTGGATGCCGAAGCGGGCGGCGTCCTCGTGCGCCTGCTCGGGCAGTTCGATCTCGGCGTACACCGCGTCGCCCTGGCGCCAGGCGGCCGTGAGGCCCTGGAACACCGGCCCGTAGTGGTAGCCGCGCTCCCGGAGCAGTTCGTACGCCTCGCCCACGGCCACCTCGGCGGCGCCCGCGGGCGGCCACGCGGTGAGGTCCGGGCCGGACGCGGCGGGAGCCTCGGCCAGCAGGCCCTGGGCGTGCAGCACCCACGGGGTGTCGGGGAGGGCGTCCTGGGGCCGGGAGTGGATGAGCACGGCCCGGCGGTCCAGCTCGTCCGGGCCGGCGACCGAGACCTGGAGGGCGACGCCGCCGTGCTCGGGCAGGACGAGCGGAGCCTGGAGGATGAGCTCCTCCAGGGCCGGGTGGCCGACCTGCTCACCGGCGTGCAGGGCGAGTTCGACGAAGCCGGTTCCGGGCAGCAGCACGGCGCCGAGCACGTCGTGGTCGGCCAGCCAGGGCTGGGTGTCGATGCCGAGGCGGCCGCTGAAGGTCACCGAGTCCGTGCCGGGAGAGGGGATGACCGCGCCGAGCAGCGGGTGGTCGGCGGGCGCGAGGCCGAAGGCGGTGGCGTCGCCGCCGCCCGACAGGTCGGCGATCATCCAGTACCGCTCGCGCTGGAACGCGTACGTCGGCAGCGCGACAGCCGCCGCGCCGGTCCCGGCGTGGAAGGCGGTCCAGTCGACGGGCGTACCGGTGGCGTGCAGGCGGGCGAGGGTGGTCAGCAGGGTGCGTGCCTCGGGCCGGTTCTTGCGTACGGCCGGCTCGACCACGGCGTCTTCGCCGTCGAGGGCGTTCTGGGTGAGGGCGGTGAGGATGGCGTCGGGGCCGAGTTCGACGAACGTCTGGACGCCCTTGCCGTGCAGGTGCCGGACGGTGTCGGAGAAGCGGACGGCCTCGCGCAGGTGGCGGGTCCAGTAGTCCGGGGTGCCCCAGTCCTCGCTGATCTCGCCGTGGACCCCGGCGACGACCGGGATCCGGGCGGGCGCGTACGTGACGCTCTCCGCGACCGCGCGGAACTCGGCGAGGGCCGGGTCCATCAGCGGGGAGTGGAAGGCGTGCGAGACGCGGAGCCGGGTCGTCTTGCGGCCCCGTTCCGTGAACGCGGCCTGGATGGCCTCGACGGCGTCTTCGGCACCCGAAACGACCACGGAGCGCGGGCTGTTGATCGCGGCGATGCCCACGGCGTCGGTCAGGTGCGGGAGGATCTCCTCCTCGGTCGCCTGGATCGCGGCCATGGCTCCGCCGGCGGGCAGCGCCTGCATGAGGCGGCCGCGCGCGGTGACCAGGCGGGCGGCGTCCTCGAGGGAGAGGACCCCGGCGGCGTGGGCGGCGGTGATCTCGCCGATGGAGTGACCGGCGAGGAAGTCGGGCCGCACGCCCCAGGACTCCACCAGCCGGAACAGGGCCGTCTCGATGGCGAAGAGGGCGGGCTGGGTGTAGGCGGTGCTGTTCAGCAGCGCCTCGTCCTCGCCCCAGATCACCTCGTACAGCGGGGTGTCCAGGTGCTCGTCGACGGCCGCTGCCACGGCGTCGAGGGCCTCGGCGAACACCGGGAACGCCGCGTGCAGTTCACGCCCCATGCCCAGCCGCTGCGCACCCTGGCCCGTGAACAGGAAGGCCGAGCGGCCCTCCCGTACGAGGCCCTGGACCACGCCCGGCTCCGCCGAGCCCTCCGCGAGGGCCGCCAGGCCCGCGAGGAGCTCCTCGCGGTCCCCGCCGACGACGACGGCCCGGTGTTCGTGCGCGGTCCGGGTGGTGGCGGTGGAGTAGCCGAGGTCGGCCAGGGACACGTCCGCGTGCCCGGTGACGTGGGCGTGCAGCCGCCCGGCCTGCTCGGCCAGGGCCTTCGCCGTACGGCCGGACAGGACGACGGGGACCAGCGGGAGGGTACGGGTCTCGCCCTTGTCCTCCGCCGCTTCGGCGGCCGGGGCCTCCTCGACGATGACGTGGGCGTTGGTGCCGCTGAGGCCGAAGGAGGAGATGCCGGCCCGGCGCGGGCGCTCCCCCGCCGGCCAGGCGACCGGCTCGGTGAGCAGCTTGACGTTGCCGGCCGTCCAGTCGACGTGCGGGGTCGGGTCCTCGGCGTACAGGGTCTTGGGCAGCAGGCCGTGGCGCAGTGCCTGGACCATCTTGATGACGCCGCCGACCCCGGCCGCGGCCTGCGTGTGCGCGAGGTTGGACTTGAGGGAGCCGAGCCACAGCGGCTTGTCCTCGTCGCGTCCCTGGCCGTACGTGGCGAGCAGCGCCTGCGCCTCGATCGGGTCGCCGAGCCGGGTGCCGGTGCCGTGGGCCTCCACGGCGTCGACGTCGGCGATGGTCAGGCCGGCGTTCTCCAGGGCGCTGCGGATGACGCGCTGCTGGGAGGGGCCGTTGGGGGCGGTCATGGAGCTGGAGGCGCCGTCCTGGTTGACGGCGGAGCCGCGGATGACGGCGAGGACCTCGTGCCCGTTGCGCCGGGCGTCGGAGAGCCGCTCCAGGACGAGGACACCGACGCCTTCCGAGCAGCCGGTGCCGTCGGCGTTCGAGGCGAAGGGCTTGCAGCGGCCGTCGGCGGCCATGCCGCGCTGGTGGCTGAAGTAGAGGAACATGTCCGGCTCGGTCATCACGGTGACCCCGCCGGCCAAGGCCAGCGTGGACTCGCCGGAGTTCAGGGACTGCGCGGCCAGGTGCAGGGCGACGAGGGAGGAGGAGCAGGCCGTGTCGATCGTCAGGGCCGGGCCCTCCAGGCCCAGGCTGAACGCGACGCGGCCGGTGACCAGGCTGCCGCCGGTGGTCGCCGCGGCTTCCGTGCCCAGCGCGTAGTCGTGGTACATGACGCCGCCGAAGACGCCGGTCCGAGTGCCGCGCAGGGTGTGCGGGGCGATGCCCGCGTTCTCGATGGCCTCCCAGGAGGTCTCCAGCAGCAGCCGCTGCTGGGGGTCGAGCGCCAGGGCCTCGCGCGGGGAGATCCCGAAGAGGCCCGCGTCGAAGTCGCCGGCGTCGTAGAGGAAGCCGCCCTCGCGGGTGATCGTACGGCCGGGCTTGCCCGGTTCCGGGTCGTACAGGGCGTCGGTGTTCCAGCCGCGGTCCTCGGGGAACGCGGAGACCCCGTCCCGGCCCTCGGCCACGAGCCGCCACAGGTCCTCGGGGGAGTTGACACCGCCCGGGTACCGGCAGGCCATGCCCACGACCGCGATCGGCTCACCCGATGACCTGCGCTCCGCCGCGGCGAGCCGTTTGCGGGCCTCACGCAAGTCGGTGGTAGCCCGGCGTAGATACCCGAGAAGCTTCTCCTCGTTGCTCACCGAGCACACCCTCCTATGCCATTCGACGGCGCCCGGGCGAGATGCGCTTTTCCGTGCGGTCCGGGGCAGGAATTTCGGCCTGCGCCCGGTCGGCACGTATGTTCCACAAACTCGCTACGGACTGAGATCTCTCGAAAATTACTTCGGTGGCAGGCGGTCCGCCCACCCCTGAGCACGGCCTCGGGCCCCCTAGGATCACAGCCGTCCCACCCCTCCCCGGCGGGGACCGGCCCTGCCGTGCGCCCCGGCGCCGACTTGACCCCTTGACGCGGGCAACGGCATACCAGGGGTCGGGTTAGGGGTCGATAGGGGTGGCTCCGGAGCAATTCGCTCCGTTAGCGTTCAGTACGGAAACTCTGACAACAGTCAGGCGAATCGCCCATCCGGAAATACGCATGCTTTCAGGGATACAGAAATGCCTCACAAAGGCCCGGCGTTAGCAGCCCGTACCGGCGATCCGCTTTCCGCGCAGGATCTCACTCATATCAATTCCAACGAGCGCCTGGGGTACCACACCCCACGGCGCTCATGCTGTCTTCCGCCGCTCCACGCAGGACCCGTTCCCGCCCCCACCGTTCGCGGCGCAACCCCCCACCGACCCCTCCACCCCCCAACGAGTACGTGACACGCGTGTGCGTACCTGATACGCTCTGCGTGCCGCGTACGCCGAGAGGATATGGACGATTGCCATGACGGAACTGAAGCCCAAGGCAGGAACGAAGGAGTGGATCGGCCTAGGAGTGATCGTCCTGGTCACCCTGCTGGTCTCTGTCGATGTGTCCGTGCTGGGATTCGCGATCGCGCCACTGAGCGAGGACATCTCGCCCACGGCCTCGCAGCTGCTGTGGATCATGGACATCTACAGCTTCGTCCTGGCCGGCACCCTGGTCACCGTCGGCTGGCTGGGCGACCGCATCGGCCGCCGCAAGCTGCTGCTGATCGGTGCCGCCCTGTTCGGCGTGGCCTCGGCCCTCGCCGCTTTCTCCACCAGCCCTGAGATGCTCATCGCCTCGCGGGCGCTGCTCGGCCTCGCCGCGTCGACCCTGACGCCGACGTCGCTGGCGCTGATCCGCAACATGTTCCACGACTCCAAGGAGCGCAAGACGGCCATCGCGGCCTGGGGTGGCACGCTCACCTCGGGTGCCGCCATCGGTCCCGTCGTCGGCGGTCTCCTGCTGAACAACTTCTGGTGGGGCTCGGTCTTCCTGATCAACACCCCGGTGATGGTCCTGGTCCTGCTCTCGGCCCCGTTCCTGCTCCCCGAGTACCGCGACCCGAACCGCGGCAAGCTCGACCTGCTGAGCACCGTGCTCTCCCTGGCCGGCGTCATGACGCTGATCTACGGGTTCAAGGAGCTCGTCATCGAGGGCTACAGCCAGAGCGCGGTCGTCTGGGCCGTGGTCGGCGCCCTCCTGGTCGTCGCCTTCGTGGTCCGCCAGAAGACCGCCGCCAACCCGATGATCAACATCTCGCTGTTCCGCAGCGGCGGCTTCAGCGGCGCGGTCATCGTCAACCTGATGGTCGCCTTCGCCCTGATGGGCAGCAGCGTCCTGACCAACCAGTACCTCCAGCTGGTCCTCGGCTACTCGCCGCTCAAGGCCTCGCTGTGGTCGCTGGCCCCGATGCCCGCCATCGGTGTCGCGGTCGCCCTGTCGGCCTCGCTCGGCCGCAAGATCCGCCCGGCCGCCCTCATCGGCTCGGCCCTGGTCATCATGGCCGCCGGCTTCGGCGTCCTGACCATGGTCGAGGTCGACTCCAACATCGCGGTCGTCCTCGTCGGCGTCGGCCTGCTGGCCGGCGGCATGGTGGCCTCGAAGACCCTGGCCGCCGAGATCGTGGTCACCTCGGCCCCGCCGGAGGAGGCCGGTTCCTCGGTCGCGACGTCCGAGACCTTCACCGAGTTCGGCATCGCCTTCGGCTTCGCCTCGCTCGGCTCCATCGGCTCCGCCGTCTACCGCGACGACATGGCCAAGATCAGCCCCGAGGGCGTCACGGGCTCGGCGCTCGACTCGCTGCGCAGCACCATCGGCGGTGCGGCCGACGTGGCCGCCCACCAGTCGCAGCAGGTCGGCGCCCAGGTGATCGAGGCGAGCCGGGAGGCCTTCACGCACGGCCTCCAGGTGGCCTCGCTCGCCGGTGCGGGCCTCATGCTCCTCACCGCCCTGATCGCCGCCCTCCTGCTCCGCAAGACCCCGATCGAGGCGGCGCTGCCCGGCTCGCTCGAGGCCGCCCAGTCGCAGGAGCCCCAGCACATCCCGACCACCGCGGGTGCGGCTTCCACCCCCGCCGCCGCACCGCACTCTTCGGTCGCCTATCACTGATCCCCGATAGGCCCCGAAGGGCCCGTAAGACGTCCGCCCCGACCACCTCCCGGTGGTCGGGGCGGACGTCTTACGGGCGGACGTCTTACGGGCGGACGCCCCCTACCACCAGGACTGGTTGTTGGGTCCGGTCTGCCACAGGCGGTCGTCGCTCGGGTACGAGTAGTCCAGGCGGACGGTGTCCCACTGGTCGTTGTTGGTGTTCTGGAGGGCCATGGCCACGTCCACGTTCTTCAGCGGACGCCAGACCCACCACCGCTCCGGGTTGCCGCCCTTGGTCTCCAGGCGCAGGCTCCACTTCTGCTGGTCCGAGCCGTCACAGGCGCGTACCACGAGGCGGTTCCCCCGGACCGGGTTGGTCGACTCGGGCTCGATACACCGATTCGCGGCACGGTTGCGCAGGGTCGCCGTCCACAGCTGGTTGGTGCTGTCGTAGGTGCCTTCCCAGTCCCACGCCTCCGTGATGTAGCTGTCCCAGCGGGTACCGCGGAGCGCGATCACCTCGGTCCCTTCCCCGGTGCCGTCCGAGGCCAGCGCCAGGCGGCTGCCGTGCATCTTGTTCACCAGGTCTTGGTTGACGAGCGAATCCGCCGACGCCGGCGAGGCGCCGGCCAACACGATCGGGACCGCCGCACAGACGGCGGCGAGCAGCGAGAACCTGCGCTTGCGCATGACATGCAGTCCTTCCGGAAAAGGGCTTGGCAGCGCAACGACGCAGCCTCGGCCCGGGAACGGCTGGGACGCTTTCACACACGTCTGCGCAATTTCTCCCGCCACGCCCGAACAGGAGTCGCAGAAACGATCCCCTGTACGCACAACGGCTCCACCGGCAGCACACCCGCCCACTCCGCTCGCCGCGGGGACCACGGTGCCCCCGCCGGCGTCGGCAGCGGAGCGGTCAGGCCAGGGGGTTGTCGCCGGCGTTTTTGCGGATCAGGACCTCGATGCCGTCGAGGACCCGCTCCAGGCCGAAGGTGAAGTCGTCGTCCGTCTCCTGGAAGGTGCCGGCCTCGATCAGTTCGCGGACCGCGGGGAAGGTCTCCGCGTCGACGAACTTGTCCATCGCCCGGCCGTAGTTGGCCATGAGCTCTTCCTCGCTCTGGTCCTGGCTGGTCAGCGGCATGGAGACCTGCGCGTTGTTGCGTACGTAGCCGACCATCAGCAGCATCACCGAGAGCTTCTCGTTCGGCGAGAGCCCGGTGCGGCCGAGCGTGCGCAGCCCGCATTCGAGCCAGCTCATCTGGCCCGGCTCCAGCGGCGGCCCGCTGACCGGGACCTGCAGCATCCACGGGTGGCGCCGGAAGATCTCCAGGAACGCGCGGGCCCACAGCTCCAGGCCGCCGCGCCAGTCCTTGTCGCTGCCTTCGAGCAGCGGCGGCTTGCCGTACGCCATGTCGACCATGAGCGAGTGGAGTTCGTCCTTGCTCGACACGTGCCGGTACAGGGACATCGTCGCGAAGTCGAGCCGCTCGGCCACCCGGGCCATCGACAGGGAACCCAGTCCGAACTGGTCCGCGTACTCGATCGCCGCCGTGACGATGCGTGCCGCGCTCAGGCCCGCGCGTGCTCCGCGCTGTTCCCGGCTGCGCAGCTCCCACAGCACGTCGATGCTGCCCGGCAGGCCGCTGCCCTCGTTACTGGTCATGGAGCGTCCCGCCTTCATTCGTCCTCTTCGAGAGATCCGGAGATGCCGTGCGTATCACGCACGCATCTCTGACATGGTATGCGTCACCAGGCCGTTTTCCCGCACCCGAGTACGGGAAAGGCTCCCGCCGCGTTCGGCGGGAGCCCTTCCCGGCCCGGGGCGGTCAGCCCAGGTGCGCGGAGATCTCCCCCAGGACGGCGCCCGCCTGGGAGTTGAGGTAGAAGTGGCCGCCCGGGTAGGTGCGCAGGGCGTACGGGCCGGTGGTGTGCCGCTCCCAGGCCCGCGCCTCCTCGGGGGTCACGTGCGGGTCGCTGTCGCCGGTCAGGACGAAGAGCGGGCAGGCCAGCGGCTGCCCGTCCCGGTACCGGTAGGTCTCGGCGGCCCGGTAGTCGGCGCGGATCGCCGGCAGGATCATGCGGACGATCTCCGGGTCGCCGAGGACCGCGGTGTCGGTGCCGGCGAGCCGGGTGATGTCCGCGAGCAGGCCCTCGTCGTCGCGCAGGTGCACCCGCTCGTCACGGACGGTGGACGGGGCGCGGCGGCCGGAGGCGAACAGTCCGTGCAGGACGGTGCCCTCGGCCTCCAGGCGACGGGCGACCTCGAAGGCGAGGGTCGCGCCCATGCTGTGCCCGAAGAAGGTGACGGGCCGGTCGCACCACGGGCGCACCTCGGCGGCGAGGGCGTCCGCGAGCTCCTCGATGGAGTCGAGGCAGGGCTCGTGGCGGCGGTCCTGGCGGCCCGGGTACTGGATCGCCAGGACGTCCGCGCCCGGGGTCAGTGCCCGGGAGACCGGGAAGTAGAAGGAGGCCGAGCCGCCCGCGTGCGGGAAGCAGATCAGCCGGTGCGCGGCGTCCCGCCCGTCGGGGTGGAAGCGGCGCACCCAGGCGCCGGTCTCCACGGGGACGGGGACGGTCTGTGTGGTCATGCGGTGTACTCCTTCGGCCGTGACCCGATCGCCGCCCGGCCGCGGACCAGCTCCGCGGTGACGGGGTCGAGTTCGCGGGGTCCTGCGTCGAACTTGCACCGGACATGGAAGAGGTCGTTCATGAGGTCGGCCGAGCCGATCTTCCGCGAGGGCCCGCGCTCGGCGATCCCGGCGATCGGGAGCTTGCCGGTGTCGGCCCAGCACAGCCGGCCGCCGGAGTCGATGTAGCTGCGCGCCCGGCCCGCGTTGTCGGGGTGCACGCAGTACGGGACGTCGAGGTAGCCGTGGCGGAAGGCCTTGAGCAGGGCCCGCCCGAGGTCGTCGTCGAGGTTGAGGACGGCATCGACCAGGGCCCGCGCCTCCGCGTAGGTCGGGGTGTCGGCGAAGGTCTCGTCGCGGCCGCGGCCGGTGCGCAGCGCGGTGGTGCTGGCGTATTCGAGGGCCTGGACGTTCTCCGCGACGGTGGGGATGCGGCGGGCCTCGGCGGCGGTCTTGACGATGAGGCGTTCCGCGCCGGTGGTGACGGCGAGCCGGGCCGCGCTGGCGAGCAGCCCGTACGCGCCGTGGTCGGTCTCGGGGTAGACGCCCATGTAGGCGTAGATGACGACGTGCCAGTTGGCGACCGGCAGCATCTCGGCGCACAGCCGGCGCAGCGCGGTGACGGCTTCGCGGTCCTGGACGGGGTCGGTCTGCTGGGCGTAGCTCATGGAGATCGAGCGCAGGCCGCGCTGGGCGAAGAACATCGCTTCGAGGAAGCTGATGGCGACGAGCTGGCTGGGCGGGCACAGCTGGCCCATCATGCAGCCGCCGAAGGTCTCCAGGTGGGGTTCGATGCCGACGTCCTGCATGCGCACGTACAGGTCGCAGCAGTCCTCCCAGTTGCGGATGGCGTCGGCGAGCGGGGTGCGCCCGTAGGGCAGGCAGTACGAGACCGGCCCGCCCTCCGTGGCGTTGAGGTTGAGCCGCATCATCGCCCGGAAGATGTCGATGGGCGTGGCGGAGCCGTGCCGGACCTGCACCGGGAAGCCGTGGTCGCGTACGCCCTCGAGCACGGCGGCGGTGGTTTCGGGCGGGTGGCTGACGACCGGGTAGCCGTTGAGGTCGATGCCGTCGCGCAGGGCGGTCTCGACGGCCTCCAGGTTCCCGACGCGGGTGTAGCTGTCGAGGGTGAGGGTGCCGACGGTGGCGGCGTCGGCGGCCTTGGTGGCGACGAGCCCGGTGCGCATCCGGCCGGGGTCGCCGAAGCCCATGCGGGGCTGGACGACGAGGCGGCCGTTGCCGCCCTCCCTGCGGACGAACTCCCCGAAGTCGACGGGGGCCGGGCCGGCGGGCAGTCCTTCGCGGACGGCGGCGGGTTCGCTCATGCGGAGACCCGTGCGTGGTCCGCGGCCTCCACGGCCGGCCGCCGGGGCTCCGAGGGCAGGGTGGCGAGGAAGGCGTGGAACGCGGCGATCGGGTCCTGGCCGTCCTCGAACACGGCGTCGAAGCCGGCGGCCATCAGCTCGTGGGTGCGGCTGGCGCCCTCGCCGCCGTCGGTGCCGAGCTTGCCGCCGATGACGATGGGCGTCGCGGCCAGCGGGGCGGCGTCCCGGAGCTGTCCGATGACCCGCATCCCGTCCTGGTAGCCGTGGCCGTTGACGCTGCTGATCACGATCATCTCGGGATTGCGGTCGCGGCATTCGGAGACGAGCAGTTCGTCGGGGACGCACGGGCCGAGGTTGACCACGTCGTACCCGCACTCCTCGATGAGCAGTTGGAGGAAGACGAGGTTCCAGGTGTGGGAGTCGGAGGCCAGGGTGGTGACGATCACGGTCCCCTTCGACCGCTCGACGAACGACTCCGTGCCCCTGGCGGACAGGTCATGCATCATCGCCCTCCACGGTCCGGTAGGTGCGTACGTGTTCGATGCGGGAGACGGAGACGACCTTGCCGCCGGAGACGGCGACCTCGGTCGGCGCCGGGCGCCCGAGGAACATCAGGAGGCTCGACGTGGGCCCGTACGCACCGGCGTTGGGGATGCGTACGAGGTCGCCCTCCTCCAGCGGGGGCAGGTCGATGCCGCGGCCCAGGACGTCGCCGGGGGTGCACAGCGGGCCGACCAGGCTCGCCTTCTCGGTCTCCTCCCCCGCCTCGACCTGCACGGACACCGGCAGCAGCCGGCCGAGGCCGGACATCCCGCCGAAGGTGTTGATGCCGGCGTCGAGGATGACGAACTTCTTGCCCCGGCTGACCTTGACGTTGCTGACGCGCGCCACCAGGGTGCCGCTGTCGCCGGACAGGTAGCGGCCGGACTCCACGGCGAGCCGCGGCGCTCCCTCGCGCCACTGCGGGAAGTGCAGGTCGAGCGAGGCCTCCAGCTCGGTGCGGAGCTTGGGGTAGCGGGCCCGCTCGCCGTGTTGCGCGTACGGGACGGAGAAGCCGCCGCCGATGTCGAGCAGGCGCAGCGGGACGCCCAGGTCGTCCTGGATCGCGGCGGCCACCCGGATGGTGTGGGTGAGTTCGCCGATGAGGGATTCCTCGTCGGCGGCGTTGCTCTGGGAGAAGAGGTGGAGTCCGGCGATGCGGGTGCCGGGCACCGAGCGCAGCCGCTCGGCGAGGCCGGCGACGGTCTCGCTGTCGATGCCGAACTGGGTGGGGGCGCCGGTCATCCGGATGCTGGTGGTGGCGCTGGCCGAGGCGCTGTTGATGCGCAGCAGGCAGTCGGCGACGGTGTCGTGTTCGAGGGCGGCGCCGCCGATGTGCTCCAGGTCGCTCAGGGACTCGGCGGAGAAGGTGCGCACGCCGGCCGCGATGGCCTCGTACAGCTCCTCGGGGGTCTTGCCGGGGCCGGTGTAGAGGATGTCGGAGCCCGGGTAGCCGGCTTCGAGGGCGTTGGCGAGCTCACCGGTGGAGCTGATCTCGGCCTTGCAGGCGGGGCCTTCGCCGTCGCGCAGGGCCCGTACGAGGTCGACGTGCGGGTTGGCCTTGAAGGCGTAGAACACCTCGAAGCCCTCGGGCAGCCAGCCGAACAGGTCGCGGCGGGCGCCGCGGGCGCGGTCGAGGTCGTAGACGTAGAGGGGCGTGCCGTACTGGCGGGCGAGCTCGGTCGGCTCCATGGACGGGAAACTCACTTTCCACTTCCTTCGAGCAGCAGGGCCAGCTCTTTGCGGGAGTTCTTGCCGTGCTGGGTGAGCGGGAACTCGCTCAGCACGCGGACGATCGCCGGGACCTTGGCGGGCTCCAGGCGCTGGGCCACGCCCTTGAGCACCTCGGTGGGGGTCAGGTCGGCCTCGACGAAGAGGGCCAGGTCGTGCTTTTCGCCGGGCGCCAGGGCCGCGGCGGCGCGCACTCCGGGGATGTCCATGGCGGCGCCCTCGATCTCGAGGGTGCTCATCCGCAGGCCCTTGCGCTTGAACATGTCGTCGCGGCGGCCCTCGAAGTAGAGGTAGCCGTCGGTGTCGAGGTGGCCGTAGTCCCCGGTGTGCAGGCTGCGCTGCCCGCTGGCGGGGTCGGTGCGGAAGGTGTCGGCGGTGATCTCGGGGCTGTTCCAGTAGCCGGGCATGACGTGCGGGCCGACGGCGACGATCTCGCCGACCTCGCCGGCGGGCAGCTCGTTGCCGTCCGCGTCGACGATCAGCACGCGGGTGCCGGGGAGCGGGAGGCCGACGGCGCCGGGGCGCTCGCGGTCCTCCTCGGGCGGCATGACGGTGATGCGCTTGGCCTCGGTCTGGCCGTACTGGCGCACCACGCGGGCTCCGGGGAAGTGCTCGCGCAGTGCGTCGATGGTGGCGGGCGGCAGGGCGGCTCCGGTGTTGGTGAACATCCGGACCGGGGCCTGGGGCTCGGTGTCCCGCTTCGCCAGGCTGACGATCATGGTGGCGAAGGAGGGGACGATGGGGACCACGGTCGCGCCGGTCTCGCGCATGCGGCGCACCAGCGTGAGGTCGGAGTCCTGGTCGGCGAGGACGATCTCGCAGCGGGCGATGCAGGTCATGACGACCTTGTAGAGGCCGTAGTCCCAGGACATCGGGAAGCGGCAGAAGACGATGTCGTCCGACCGGTACCCCAGTGCCTCGACCAGGCCCCGGGAGGCGAAGGCCACCTGGGCGTGCGGGCAGACGACGCCCTTGGGGGCCGCGGTGCTGCCGGAGGTGTAGATGAGGGTCGCCACGTCGTCGGGGCGTACCTCGGAGGTGATGCGGGCACCCCGCGTGCGCAGTTCCTCGACCTCGGACCACACGTCGGCGAGCAGGTGCACCGCGCCGACGGCCTCCTGCAGGCCCGCGCCGGTCGCGGCGTCGCCGATGGCCAGCTTGGGCCCGGCGTTCTCGCTGACCTGGCGCAGGTGGTACGGCTTCATGGTGGGGTTGAGCGGTACGAACACCGCTCCGGCCCGGGAGGCTCCGTAGAACATGGCGGCCAGCTCGCGGCTGGTCGGCAGCTGGAGCACGACCGGGTCGCCGACGCCGACGCCGCGGCCGCCCAGCCAGGCCGCGAAGGCCTGGCTGTACTCGTCGAGCTCGCGGTACGTCCAGGCACCCGCGGCGTCGCGGATGGCGGGGGCGTCCGGAGCCGCCGCGGCGGCGGCGTCCAGCAGTCCGTGGACGGTTTCCTTTTGGGACGGTCCGTGTCCGGGAGCAATTCCTGCTGCTGCGGATTCTTCGCGTATCGAATACGAGAGGCTGGCCAACGCCCCACTCCTGCCTTGAGTTGTGGCTCGGGTCGTCCCCCCGTGAACCGGCTGGAAAAGACCCGAGGGAGACAGGACATCCTTCTTTTCAGATGTCGCTTGAATTCAGACTGAGTTCGCTTGGAACGACCGGGCAATGTGGTCGGTAACGACCTTCCGGACGTCTTCGGCGTGTTCGTTCAGGAAGAAGTGGCCCCCGGTGAAGACGGTGAGGCTGAACGGTCCGGCGGTGTGTTCGCGCCAGGCCGCCGCCTGTTCCGTGTCCACGTGCGGGTCCTCGGTCCCGGTGAGCACGGCGATCGGCGTACCGAGCGGCGGGCCGGGGCGCCAGCGGTAGCTCTCGGCGGCCTTGTAGTCGCTGCGGATGGTGGGGAGGATCATCCGGACGAGCTCGGGGTCGTCCAGGACGGCCGCGTCGGTGCCCTGCAGGCGCAGGATGCCGGCGACGAGCTCCTCCTCGGTCTCGGCGGCCTCGGCCCGGGCCGATCCGCCGCGGACCCGGGACGGGGCGCGCATGCCGGAGACGACGAGCCCGGCCGGCGGCCGGCCCCGCTCCTCCAGGCGGCGGGCGGTCTCGAAGGCGACCATGGCCCCCATGCTGTGACCGAACAGGGTCACGGGCCGGTCCGACCAGGCCAGGAGCTCCTCGGCGGCGTGCGCGGCGAGCGTCTCGATGTCCTCGACGCAGGGTTCGCTGCGCCGGTCCTGGCGCCCGGGGTACTGCACGGCGAGCACGTCCACCTCGGGGGCGAGCGCCTGCGCCATCGGGAACCAAAAGGTGGCGGCGCCGCCCGCGTGCGGGAAGCAGACGAGGCGGTGGGGGGCGTCCGGCGAGGGCTGGAACCGCCGGATCCATGCACTGGTGCCCTGCAGCGTTTCCGTCATGACTCCTCGACTTCCCTTCCCGGCGACCGGGCGTTGTCCCGAGACCGGGCGGTATCCCGAGCCCCCGCCACCATCGAATCGGGGCGCGGGCACCGGCCGCCATTGCCGCCGCCCCCTGTGACCACCCTTCACCACCCCTAATTTCGCCGGGTCAGCGCCATTCCCATCAGGGGCGCTGCGGCTTAGGGGTTTTCAGCAGGGGTGAAGGACAGCAGCCTGAATGGGGTGAACTCCGGTTGGGGGTCCTTCCGTATGGGGGCACCTCCCGGCGGCAGCCGGGGGGAGAGTCCGGTGGAGGAATGCGCAGGCGTTTTCCGTCAAAGGTGACGCACCGGTGCGTGCGCCCTCCCACCGCCACCCGCCGAGCCCGAACCGAGCCCGACCACGACCCACGCGATCGATCCAGGCCGTGACCGCACACCAGGTGCGGGGCGGATGAGAGAGGGACCCATGACGGAACTCACCACTGCGCGGTCGGAGACGACGGTCCGCGCGTTTCCGCTGCCGCGCACCGGCTGTCCGATGCAGCCGGCGCCGGACTACGCCGTGCTGCGCGAGACGGAGCCCGTCTCCCGCGTGAAGCTGACGTTCAACGGTCGCGAGGCCTGGCTGCTGACCCGCTACGAGGACATGCAGCAGATGCTGCGCGACCCGCGTTTCGAGTCGGACATCGCCGACCCCGGCTACCCGCTCCAGTTCGGCTTCCCCCTGGAGCTGCTGGAGCAGGGCATCGTCCAGCGCACCCTCTTCCACATGGACCCGCCGGTCCACACGCAGCACCGCATGATGCTGATGCCGGAGATGACCGCCAAGAAGGTCGAGGCCATGCGGCCCCGCACCCAGGAGATCGTCGACGAGCTCATCGACGCGATGCTCGCCCAGGGCGGCCCGGTGGACATCATCTCCGCCCTGACGATGCCGCTGCCGTCCGTCGCGATGACCGAGCTGCTCGACGTGCCGCGCGACCAGACGGACCTCTTCTACCGCTGGATCACCTCGCTGGTGACCCAGGGCACCCCGGAGGAGCACGCCGCCGCCAACACCGAGGTCGAGATCCTGCTGCACCGGCTGATCGCCGAGCGCACGGAGAAGCCCGCCGACGACCTGATCAGCAGCCTGATCCTGCGCAATCAGGAGCGCGGCGGCGACCTCGGCCCCACCGACATCAGCGCCCTCGTCCGCACGATGATCGCGGGCGGCCACGAGAGCACCATGAACGGCATGACGATGGCCGTCCTGGTGCTGCTCAGCCACCCCGAGCAGGCGGCGATCCTGCGCGAGAAGCCGGAGCTCGCCGGCCAGGCGGTCGACGAGCTGATGCGCTTCTCCAGCGTCGCCGACCACGGCACCGTCCGGGTCGCGAAGGAGGACGCGGAGATCGGCGGGCAGCTGATCCGCAAGGGCGAGGGCGTCATCTGCTCGCTCACCGCGGCCAACCACGACCCGAGCGTGTTCGCCGACCCGAACACCCTCGACTTCCACCGCAAGGAGGCCGCGCAGAACATCGCGTTCGGCTACGGCCACCACCGCTGCGCCGGCCAGGTCCTGGTCCGGATGCAGATGGAGGTCGTCTTCACGACGCTGCTGCGCCGCATCCCGGGCCTGCGTCTGGCCAAGCCGGTGGAGGAGCTCCCGTTCAAGGAGAAGGCCCTCATCGACGGCCTGCACGAACTGCCGGTCACCTGGTAACGGAGAGGACGAAGATGCTGCAGGTCATTATCGACAAGGACGTCTGCGTCGCCTGTGGGGCCTGTGTGCTCTCGGGTCCGGACGTCTTCGACCAGAACGAGGACGGCCAGGCCATCCTCGTCGTCGACGAACCGGGCGAGTCGCTGCGCGACCAGATCCTGGAGTCCATCGAGGCCTGCCCGGTGCAGGCGCTGAGCCTCGTCGAGCACGCGGTGGCCACGGCCGAGTGACCCCGCCCGTCCGCCCGGAGACGCCCGCCGTCTCCGGGCGGACGACGACTTGTTGTTGCTCCGTCACATCGGAGTCCTTAGGTCCTTACGAACGTCTTTACGTCCTTCCGTCCGCTGCGGACAACGAGTGTGTGGAGTGCTAGATGACTGAGCCCGGAAACTTTGTCTCCGGCACCGACGGTGTGCCGACCGGTCACACCGCGGCGGACGCGGCGACGGAGTCCGCGCTCGTGCGGGACCTCGAGGCGCTTCCGACGACCGAACAGACCCACGTCCTGCTCGGCCTCGTACGCGATCACGCGCTCGCCGTGCTGCGGGCGAAGTACGCCGACGCCCCGGACGCGCTCTCGGGGGCCGGCCTGCCCGTGTCGGTCGACCCCGACCGCTCCTTCAAGGACCTGGGCCTGGACTCCGTCGCGCTGCTGGAGCTCCAGGTGCGGCTGAACGCGGCCACCGGCCTGGCGCTGCCGCCGACCGTCGCCTTCGACCACCCCTCGCCGGCCGAACTCGCCGCGCACCTGCGCACCGAGGTCCTGGGCCTCGCCGACCGCCCCGAGGCGCCGGTGCGCGCGGTGGCGGTGTCGGACGAGCCCATCGCCATCGTCGGCATCGGCTGCCGCTACCCCGGCGGGGTCGCCTCCCCGGAGGACCTGTGGCGGCTGGTCAGCGACGGCGAGCACGTACGGGACGAGTTCCCCGCCGACCGCGGCTGGGACCTGGAGGCGCTGTTCTCCGACGACGCGACGACGCCGGGCACCACGTACGTGCGCCACGGCGGCTTCCTGCCCGACGCCGCCGAGTTCGACGCGGACTTCTTCGGGATCAGCCCGCGCGAGGCCCTCGCGATGGACCCGCAGCAGCGGCTGGTGCTGGAGACCGTGTGGGAGGCCGTCGAGCGGGCCGGCATCGACCCGGCGGCCCTGCGCGGCACCGAAGCCGGCGTGTTCATCGCCGCCGAGCCGCAGGAGTACGCGATGCGGCTGCACGAGGCCCCGGACGGCCTCGACGGCTACCTGTTGAGCGGCAACGCCCCCAGCGTCATCTCCGGCCGCGTCTCCTACGTCCTCGGCCTCGCGGGCCCGGCCCTCACCGTCGACACCGCCTGCTCCGGCTCCCTCGTCGGCATGCACCTGGCGGTCCAGTCGCTGCAGCGCGGCGAGTGCACGCTCGCGCTGGCCGGCGGTGTGGCCGTCATGGGCAGCCCCGGCACCTTCACCGCCTTCAGCCGCCAGCGCGGCCTCGCGCCCGACGGCACCGTCAAGGCCTTCGCGGCCGCCGCCGACGGCACCGCCTTCGCCGAGGGCGTCGGCGTGTTCGTCCTGGAGCGGCTCTCGGACGCGCGGAAGAACGGCCACCCGGTCGTCGGCGTCATCCGCGGCTCCGCCCTCAACCAGGACGGCGCCTCCAACGGCCTGACCGCGCCCAGCGGCCGGGCCCAGCAGCAGGTCATCCGCCAGGCCCTCGCCAACGCCGGGCTGACCTCGCAGCAGGTCGACGCGGTCGAGGCGCACGGCACCGGCACCACCCTCGGCGACCCCATCGAGGCGCAGGCCCTGATCGCCACCTACGGCAAGGGCCGCCCCGAGGACCGGCCCGTGTGGCTCGGCTCCGCCAAGTCGAACATCGGCCACACCCAGGCGGCGGCCGGCTCGGCCGGCGTCATCAAGATGCTGATGGCGATGCGGCACGGTGAGCTGCCGCGCACGCTGCACGTGGACGAGCCCACCCCCAACGTCGACTGGTCGGCGGGCGAGGTCCGCCTGCTGACCGAGTCCCGCGCCTGGCCGAAGGGCGAGGAGCCGCGCCGCGCGGGCGTCTCCTCCTTCGGCGTCAGCGGCACCAACGCACACGTCATCATCGAGGAGCCGCCGGCCGCCGAGCCCGGCGCCGCCGCCGAGGCCGCGCCGCAGGCCGGCCCCGTGCTGCTGCCGGTCTCCGCCGCGAGCGCGACCGCGCTGCGCGCCCAGGCGGCCCGCCTGCTGGCCCACGCCGAGCGGGAGGACGCCCCGGCCGCGGCCGACCTCGGCTACTCCCTCGCCACGACCCGCGCCCGCCTCGCCCACCGCGCCGTGGTGGCCGCCGAGGACGCGGAGGCCGTACGGGCGGGGCTGCGCGCCCTGGCCGAGGGCCAGGAGTCCCCGTACGTCTTCCCGGGCACCGCCGACGGCGGCCGCCTCGCCTTCCTCTTCACCGGCCAGGGCAGCCAGCGCGCCGCCATGGGCCGCGGGCTGTACGACACCGAGCCGGTGTTCGCGGCCGCCCTGGACGAGGCGATCGGCCACCTCGACCTCCAGCTGGACCGGCCGCTGCACGAGATCCTGTTCGCCGCCGAGGACAGCGCCGACAGCGCCCTGCTGGGCGAGACGGTGTACGCGCAGGCGGCCCTCTTCGCCGTCGAGGTCGCCCTGTTCCGGCTGCTGGAGTCCTGGGGCGTGCGCCCCGACCACGTGGCGGGCCACTCGATCGGCGAGCTGGCCGCCGTGCACGTCGCGGGCGTGCTGTCGCTGGAGGACGCGGCGACCCTGGTGGCCGCGCGCGGCCGCCTGATGCAGGAACTTCCGCAGGGCGGCGCCATGGTGGCCGTGACGGCCTCCGAGGAGACCGTGGCCCCGCTGCTCGCGGCCCTCGCCGACCGGGTGGCGATCGCCGCCGTGAACGGCCCGGCGTCCGTGGTCATATCGGGCGAGGCCGAGGCCGTCGCCGAGGTCGCCGCCCGCCTGGAGGCCGACGGCCACCGCACCAAGCGGCTGCGGGTGAGCCACGCCTTCCACTCGCCGCTCATGGAGCCGATGCTCGCGGAGTTCCGCCGCATCGCCGAGATCCTGGACTACCGCGCCCCGCGCATCCCCGTGGTGTCGACGCTGACCGGGCGGGCCGCGACCGCCGCCGAGCTGTGCTCGCCGGAGTACTGGGTCCGCCACGTCCGCGAGGCCGTCCGCTTCGCCGACGGGGTGCGGGCGCTCGCCGAACTCGGCGCCACCACCTACCTGGAGATCGGCCCGGACCCGGTCCTGTCGGGCCTGGGCCGCGACTGCCTCGAAGGCCTCGCAGGCCCCGCCGGATCCCCGGTGTTCGTCTCCGCGCTGCGCCGCGGCCACGAGGACCCGCGCCAGCTGTCGGCCGCGCTGGCCACCGTCCACGCCCGCGGTGCGCGCGTGGACTGGGAGGCGTACTACGCGGACCGCGGCGCGCGCCGCGTCGAGCTGCCCACGTACGCCTTCCAGCGCGAGCGCTTCTGGCTGGCCGCCCCGATCTCGCGCGGCGACGCCGCCGGGCTGGGTCAGGTCGCCGCCGACCACCCGCTGCTGGGGGCGGTCGTCTCCCTCGCCGACACCGGCGCCTCGGTGCTGACCGGCCGGGTCTCGCCGCGCTCGCAGGCCTGGCTGGCCGACCACGTCATCGCCGGCAGCACGCTGCTCCCCGGCACCGCCTTCGTCGAACTCGCGCTGCGTGCGGGCGAGGAGACCGGCTGCGAGCGGCTCGACGAGCTGATCATGGAGGCTCCGCTGCTGCTGCCCGCGACGGGCGCGGTGGCCCTCCAGATCGTGGTCGAGGCCGCCGCCGAGGACGGGCGCCGACCGATCGCCTTCTACTCCCGCGACGAGGACGCCCCGGCCGACGCGCCGTGGGCCCGCAACGCCTCGGGCGTGCTGAGCGCGACCGCCTCCCCGGCCGCCGAGCCCTTCGACGCCTCCGTGTGGCCGCCGCGCGGCGCCCGCGCCGTCGACACCACGCGCCTGTACGAGGACATGGCCGCCCAAGGGTACGGCTACGGCCCCGCGTTCCACGGCCTGAAGGCCGTCTGGCAGGGCGCCGAGGGCGTGGCCTACGCCGAGGTCGCGCTGCCGGCCCACGTCAAGGAGCAGGCCTCCGCGTTCGGGCTGCACCCGGCGCTGCTCGACGCCGTCCTGCAGGCCACCGACTTCGCCTCCCCCGAGCCCGTCGCCGACGGCCCGCGCCTGCCGTTCGCCTGGTCGGGGGTCTCCCTGTCCGCGGCCGGCGCCTCCGCGCTGCGGGTACGGATCACCGCGACCGGCGCAGACTCCGTCGCCCTGGACCTGGCGGGGGCCGACGGCCTGCCCGTCGCCTCCGTGGAGTCGTTCACGGTCCGCCCGGTCACCGCCGAGCAGCTGCGCCCCCAGGCCCACGACGCGCTCTTCCACCTGCGCTGGACCTCCCGTCCGCTGCCCGCGCCGCTGTCCGGGGACGCGCCGGAAGCCGTCGCCCACCACGCCCTGCGGGGCGCCGAGGGCGAGGTCCCCGCGCAGGTGCGCGCCGTGGCCGAGGACGTCCTGACCGCCCTCCGCCAGTGGCTGAACGAGGAGGAGCCGGCCACCGGCCCCCTCGTCGTCCTGACCCGCGGGGCGGTCGCCGTCACCCCGGGCGAGGACGTCGACCTGGCCCAGGCGCCCGTGTGGGGCCTGGTGCGCTCCGCGCAGGCCGAGAACCCGGGCCGCATCGTCCTGCTCGACTCCGACGGCTCGCTGGAGCCCGATGAGCTGCTGCGGATCGCCGCGGCCCTCGACGAGCCCGAAGCCGCGATCCGGGCCGGCGAGCTGTACGTCTCCCGGCTGGCCACGCTGCCCGCCGCCGAGCCGCAGCCCGCGCCGTGGGGCCCGCAGGGCACCGTACTGATCACCGGCGGCACCGGCGGGGTCGGCGCCGCCGTCGCCCGCCACCTGGTCACCGAGCACGGCGTGCGCCACCTGCTGCTGACCGGCCGCCGCGGCGGGGACGCCCCGGGCGTGCGGGAGACCGCCGAGGAGCTGACCGGGCTCGGCGCCCGGGTGACCGTCGCCGCCTGCGACGCCTCCGACCGGGAGGCGGTGGCCGCGCTGCTCGCCGCGATCCCCGCCGACCGCCCGCTGACCGCCGTGGTGCACGCGGCCGGTGTGATCGACGACGGGCTGATCGGCTCGCTCGACGCCGGACGGCTGGACACCGTACTGCGGCCGAAGGCCGACGGCGCCTGGAACCTGCACGAGCTGACGCGGGATCTGGACCTGTCCGCCTTCGTCCTCTTCTCCTCCACCGCGACCCTGCTCGACGGGGCCGGCCAGGGCAACTACGCGGCCGCGAACGGCTTCCTGGACGCGCTGGCCACCACCCGCCGCGCCGCCGGCCTGCCCGCCACCTCCCTCGCCTGGGGCCTGTGGACCGGCGTCGGCGGCATGGGCGGACAGCTCGACGAGGCCGCCCTGCGCCGCATCGAACGCCTGGGCCTCCAGGTGCTCTCCCCCGCCGAGAACCTCGCGCTGCTCGACAGCGCGCTGACCGCCACCGGCGGCGAAGGCGCCGTCGTACCCGTCCGGTTCAACCTGCGCGCCCTCCAGGCGCGGGCCGCCGAGGTCCCGTCCGTGCTGCGCGGACTGGTCCGCCCCGCCCGCCGCGGCGCGGGCACCGGCGCCGTCCCCGTGGAGCAGTCCCTGGCCCGCCGGCTGTCCGGCCTGTCCCGCGCCGAGCGCGGCGAGGCCCTGCTGGACCTCGTCCGTACGCAGGTCGCGGCCGTCCTCGGCCACGAGAGCGGCGACCGGATCAACCCGACGCGCGCCTTCAACGAGATGGGCTTCGACTCGCTCGCGGCCGTCGAGCTGCGCAACCGGCTGAGCTCGGCCATCAGCCTGCCGCTGGCGGCCACCCTCATCTTCGACTACCCGTCGCCGAGCGCCCTCGCCGACCACCTGGCGGACAAGCTGGGCGCCCCGGGCAAGGAGGCCCGCCGCACAGCGCCCGTCACCGCGCTCGCGGCCGCCGACGACGACCCGATCGTGGTCGTCGGCATGGCCTGCCGCTACCCGGGCGGCGTCTCGACGCCGGACGACCTGTGGCGGCTGGTCCAGGACGGGGTCGACGCCGTAGGCGCGTTCCCGACCGACCGCGGCTGGGACTCCGACATCCACGACCCGGAACCCGGCAAGCCCGGCAAGAGCCTCAGCGACAAGGGCGGATTCCTCTACGACGCCGCCGAGTTCGACGCCGAGTTCTTCGGGATCAGCCCGCGCGAGGCGCAGGCCATGGACCCGCAGCAGCGGCTGCTCCTCGAAGTCTCCTGGGAGACCTTCGAGCGGGCCGGCATCGACCCCCACGCCCTGCGCGGCAGCGACACCGGCGTGTTCGCCGGTGTGATGTACCACGACTGGGGCCTGCGCCTGGGCCCGCTGCCCGAGCAGCTCGCGGGCTACCACGGCAACGGCAGCCTGGCGAGCGTGGTCTCCGGCCGGGTCGCGTACGCGCTCGGCCTCGAAGGCCCCGCGGTCACCGTCGACACGGCGTGCTCCTCGTCCCTGGTCGCCATGCACTGGGCGGCGCAGGCGCTGCGGCGCGGCGACTGCGGGCTGGCGCTCGCGGGCGGCGTGACCGTCATGTCCACCCCGGACACCTTCATCGACATGAGCCGGCAGGGCGGCCTGGCCGCCGACGGCCGGTGCAAGTCCTTCGGCAGCGGCGCCGACGGCACCGGCTGGGGCGAGGGCGTCGGCCTGGTGCTCCTGGAGCGCCGGTCGGACGCCGAGCGCAACGGCCACCGCATCCTCGGTGTCCTGCGCGGCTCCGCCGTCAACTCGGACGGCGCCTCCAACGGCCTGACCGCCCCCAACGGCCCCTCGCAGCAGCGCGTCATCCGCCGCGCCCTGCAGGACGGCGGCCTCACCGCCGCCGACGTCGACGTCGTCGAGGGCCACGGCACCGGCACCACGCTGGGCGACCCCATCGAGGCGCAGGCCCTGCTGGACACGTACGGCCAGGAGCGCCCCGAGGACGGCCGGCCGCTGCTGCTCGGCTCCATCAAGTCCAACATCGGGCACACGCAGGCCGCCGCCGGTGTCGCCGGCGTCATCAAGATGCTGCAGGCGATGGAGCACGGCGTCCTGCCGAGGACCCTGTTCGCCGAGGAGCCCTCCCCCCAGGTCGCCTGGGACGCGGGCGCGGTGGAGCTGCTGACCGACGCGGTCGAGTGGCCGGCGGGCGAGCGCCCCCGCCGCGCGGGCATCTCCTCCTTCGGCATCAGCGGTACGAACGCCCACCTCATCCTGGAGGAGCCGCCGGCGGCGGCTCCGGCCGAGACCGCCGCGCAGGCGGCCCCCGAGGCCCCCGAGGCCTTCGGCGGGCCGGTCCCGTGGGTGGTGTCGGGCCGGACGGCGCAGGCCGTACGGGCGCAGGCCGGGCGACTGGTCGAGCACCTGGAGACCCTGGACGAGGCGGACCTCGCGGTGACCGGGCGCGCGCTGGCCACCCGGCGCGCCAAGCTGGCCGAGCGGGCCGTCGTCCTCGGCGAGAACCGCGAGGAGCTCCTCGCGGGCCTGACCGCCCTCGCCGGGGGCGAGAGCGCCGCGGGTGTGGTGACGGGCCGGGTCCAGGAGGGCAAGTCGGCCTTCCTGTTCACCGGTCAGGGCGCGCAGCGCCTGGGCATGGGGCGTGAACTGCACGCCGCGTTCCCGGTGTTCGCCGAGGCCCTCGACGCCGTGGCCGCGGCCGTCGACGAGCACCTCGACACCCCGCTGTACGAGGTGATCTGGGGCGAGGACGAGGCGCTGCTGAACAGCACCGCCTACACCCAGCCCGCCCTCTTCGCCATCGAGACGGCCCTGTTCCGGCTGGTGGAGTCCTGGGGCGTGCGGCCCGACTTCCTGGCCGGCCACTCCATCGGCGAGATCACCGCCGCCCACGCCGCCGGGGTCCTCTCCCTGGAAGACGCCGCCCGCCTGGTCACCGCACGCGGCCGCCTCATGCAGGCACTGCCCGCCGGCGGAGCCATGGCCGCCATCGAAGCCACGGAGGAAGAAGTCCTTCCGTACGTCTCCGATGTGGTCGGGATCGCGGCGATCAACAGCCCGCGTTCCATCGTGGTCTCGGGCACGGAGGAAGCCGTCGAGGCCATCCGGGCCGCCTTCACCGAGCAGGGCCGCAAGACCACCCGGCTCCGCGTCTCGCACGCCTTCCACTCCCCCCTCATGGACCCGGCCCTCGCCGAGTTCCGCGCCGTCGCCGAGTCCGTGACCTACGCGCCCGCCCGGATCCCGGTCGTCGCCGGGGTCCACGGCGAGATCAGCGAGGACTGGGGCACCCCCGACTACTGGACCCGCCACCTGCGCGAGGCCGTCCGCTTCTCCGACACCGTCCGGCACCTGGCCGCCAAGGGCGTCACCCGGTTCCTCGAACTCGGCCCCGACGCCGTCCTGACCGCCCTCACCCGTACGACCCTCGACACCGACGACGAGGTCGTGGTCGAGGCTGCCGTGCGCAAGAACCGCCCCGAGGCGCACTCCCTCCTCGCCGCGCTCGCCCGGCTCCACACCACCGGTGCGCCCATCGACTGGACGGCCTTCTACCGGGCCGCCGAGGACCGCTGGGCCGATCTGCCGACGTACGCCTTCCAGCACCAGCGGTACTGGCTGGAGGGGGCGGCGGCCGGCGGCGGTGCCGGGCTCGGCTCGGCCGGCCTCGAACCGGTCGGCCACCCGCTGCTCAGCGCCGCCCTCCCGGCGGCCGACTCCGGCGAGGTCGTCCTGACCGGCCGGCTCTCCGTCGACACCCAGCCCTGGCTGGCCGACCACGACGTCCTCGGCTCGATCCTGCTGCCCGGCACCGGCTTCGTCGAGCTGGCCGTCCGGGCCGGCGACCAGGTCGGCTGCGACCGCATCGAGGAACTGCTCCTCGAAGCACCCCTGATCGTGCCCGCCCGCGGGGGCGTCGCCCTCCAGGTGCGGGTCGGCGCCCCGGACTCCTCCGGCGCCCGTTCGATCGGCATCCACTCCCGCGGCTCCGCCCCGGACGCCCCCTGGACCCGCCACGCCTACGGCACGGTGGTTCCGGGCGCCCCGGCTCCCGCGTTCGACCTGTCCCAGTGGCCGCCGGCCGGTGCGACCCCGCTCGAGGTGACCGGCGCGTACGACCGGCTGCTGGAGCGCGGGTACGCGTACGGCCCGGTGTTCCAGGGCCTGAAGGCCGCCTGGGTCCAGGGCGACGACGTGTTCGCCGAGGTGGCGCTGCCCGAGACGGCCCACGGCGACGCCGCCCTCTTCGGGCTCCACCCGGCGCTCCTCGACGCCGCCATGCACGCGGACCTGCTCGGCGGCGACGGCGCCGCCGAGGGGGCGACGCTGCTGCCGTTCTCCTGGAACGGGGTCACCCTGCACGCGGCCGGTACGTCCGTGCTGCGGGTGCACATCCGCCGGGTCCGTGGGGACGAGGTGTCGGCGATCATGGTCGCCGACGAGACGGGTGCGCCCGTGGCGACCGTGGAGTCGCTGGTGTCGCGCCCGGTCTCCGAGTCCCAGCTCGCCGCCGCCTCCGGCGGGGCGTCCGCCGCCCTGCACCGCGTCGAGTGGCTGCGTACGGCGCCGGGTGCGGCCGAAGCCGCCGAAGCCTCCGTGTACTTCACCCCCGTCCCGGCCGGCCAGGACGCCGCTGCCCGGGTGCGTGCGGTGGTGCCCGAGGTGCTCGCGAAGGTCCAGGGGTGGCTGGCCGATCCGGAGTCCGGATCCGCCCGCCTGGCGGTGGTCACCCGCGGCGGTGTCGCCGTCCTGGCCGGCGAGGACGCCGATCCGGCGCAGGCCGCCGTATGGGGTCTGGTGCGGGCGGCCGAGGCCGAGAACCCCGGCCGGTTCGTCCTGGTCGACGTGGCCGCCGGAACCCGCGACCCGGGCGCCGACGTGGCCGCCGCGGTGGCCTCCGGCGAGTCCGAGACGGCCGTGCGCTCCGGCGAGGTGCGCATCCCGCGCCTGGCCCGGATCCCCGCCCCCGCCCCGCTCTCCCCGTGGGGTACGACCGGCACCGTGCTGATCACCGGCGGTACCAGCGGCCTCGGCGCGCTGGTGGCCCGGCACCTGGTCACCGAGCACGGCGTACGGCACCTGCTCCTCACCAGCCGCCGCGGCCTCGACGCGCCGAACGCCTCGGCGATCGTCGCCGAGCTCGCGGAGCTGGGCGCCCACGCCTCGGTGGCGGCCTGCGACGTGACGGACCGGGAGTCGCTCGCCGGCGCCCTGGCCGGGATCGACGCGGCCCACCCGCTGAGCGGGGTGGTGCACGCCGCCGCCGTCGCGGGCGGCGGGCTCGTCGGCTCGCTGACCGCCGAGGGCTTCGAGTCCGTCCTGCGGCCGAAGAGCGACGGCGCGTGGAACCTGCACGAGCTGACACGGGACGCCGACCTGTCGGCCTTCGTCCTCTTCTCCTCGGCGGGCGGCTCCGTCCTGGCCGCCGGCCAGGCCGACTACGCCGCCGCCAACTCCTTCCTGGACGGCCTCGCGGCGCACCGCCGGGCCGCGGGCCTGCCGGCCACGGCTCCCGCGTTCGGCATGTGGGAGATCAGCACCGGTCTCGGCGGCGACCTCACCGACGCCGACCTGGAGCGCATGAAGCGGCTGGGCCTGCCGGCGCTGGCCGTCCCGGAGGGCCTCGCCCTCTTCGACGCCGCCGTCGCCGGGTTCGACGCCGTGGTCCTGCCGCTCAAGACCGACGCGGCTGCGCTCGCCGCCCGCGGCGAGGACCTGCCGGCGCTGCTGCGCGGCAAGGTGCGCGGCCCGGTCCGCCGGACCGTGCAGGCGCAGGCGTCCGAGACCTCCGAGCTGGAGCGCCGCCTCGCCGGGGCCTCCGTCCAGGAGCGCGACCGGATCGTCCTGGAACTCGTCCGTACGCAGGTGGCGGCGGTGCTCGGCCACCCGTCGCCGGACGCGATCGGCCCGGAGACGGCCTTCCGCGAGCAGGGCTTCGACTCGCTCGCCGCCGTCGAGCTGCGCAACCTGCTCCAGGCCGCGACCGGTCTGCGGCTGCCGGCCACGCTGGTCTTCGACTACCCCAACTCCCGGGCGGTCGCGGGCTACGTGGTGGAGAAGCTGTCGGCCACCACCGCCAAGGCGGCCCCGGCCGCCGCCGAGCCGCGCGCCACCGCCCCCACCGACTCGGACCCGATCGCGATCGTCTCGATCAGCTGCCGCTTCCCCGGCGGCGTGCGGTCCGCCGAGGACCTGTGGCAGCTGGTCGCCGAGGGCCGGGACGCCGTCGGGGCGTTCCCGACCGATCGCGGCTGGGACGCCGACGCCATCTACGACCCCGAGCCCGGCACGCCCGGCAAGACGTACGCCAAGGACGGCGGCTTCCTCTACGACGCCGCGGAGTTCGACGCCGAGTTCTTCGGGATCATGCCGCGCGAGGCCCTCGCCATGGACCCGCAGCAGCGCCTGCTGCTGGAGGCCGCGTGGGAGACCTTCGAGCGGGCCGGCATCGACCCGCAGACCCTGCGCGGCAGCCGGACCGGCGTGTACGCGGGCATCATGTACCACGAGTACGGCAGCCGCCTCACCGACGTCCCCGAGGACCTCGCGGGCTACCTCGGCAACGGCAGCGCGGGCTCCATCGCCTCGGGCCGCGTCGCGTACACCCTGGGCCTGGAGGGTCCGGCCGTCACCGTCGACACCGCCTGCTCCTCCTCCCTGGTCAGCCTGCACATGGCCTGCCAGGCGCTGCGCTCCGGCGAGATCACGATGGCGCTGGCCGGCGGTGTGACCGTCATGCCGACGCCGGACCTGTTCGTCGACTTCAGCCAGCAGCGCGGACTCGCCGCCGACGGCCGTTCCAAGGCCTTCGCCGGGGCCGCCGACGGCACCGGCTGGGCGGAGGGCATCGGCCTGCTCCTCGTCGAGCGCCTCTCCGACGCGGAGCGGCTCGGCCACCCGGTGCTCGCCGTGATCCGGGGCAGCGCCATCAACCAGGACGGCGCGTCCAACGGCCTCACCGCCCCCAACGGGCCGTCCCAGCAGCGGGTCATCCAGCAGGCGCTGGCCGCCGCCGGCCTCACCACGGCCGATGTGGACGCCGTCGAGGGCCACGGCACCGGCACCCGCCTCGGCGACCCGATCGAGGCCCAGGCGCTGCTCGCCACGTACGGCCAGGGCCGCGACGAGGACAAGCCGCTGTGGCTCGGCTCGATCAAGTCGAACATCGGCCACGCGCAGGCGGCGGCCGGTGTCAGCGGTGTGATCAAGATGGTGGAGGCGCTGCGCCACGGCGTGCTGCCGAAGACCCTGCACGTGGACGAGCCCTCGCCGCAGGTCGACTGGACCGAGGGCAACGTCAGGCTGCTGACCGAGGCGGTCGAGTGGCCGGCGGGCGGGCGTCCGCGCCGCGCGGGCGTCTCCTCCTTCGGCCTGAGCGGTACGAACGCCCACGTCATCCTCGAAGAGGCCCCGCAGCAGGCGCCGGAGCCGGAGCCGCAGGCGCTCGCGCCCGCGGCCGGTGCCCCGGTCGCCCTCACGGTGTCGGCGAAGAGCGCGAAGGCCCTGCCCCGGCAGGCCGAGGCGCTGCGCGCCCACCTGGAGGCCCACCCGGAGCAGTCCCTCGCCGACGTCGGCTACTCGCTGACGGCGTCGCGGGCCGCGCTGGACCACCGCGCGGTGGTCCTCGCCGAGGACCGCGAGGCCGCGCTGCGGGAGCTGGCGAAGCTGGCCGGGGGGACGGAGTCCGCGGACACCGTCACCGGCAGCCGCGCGGACGGGGCGACCGCGTTCCTGTTCACGGGTCAGGGTGCGCAGCGGCTGGGCATGGGGCGTGAACTGCACGCCGCGTTCCCGGTGTTCGCCGAGGCACTCGACGCCGTGGCCGCGGCCGTCGACGAGCACCTCGACACCCCGCTGTACGAGGTGATCTGGGGCGAGGACGAGGCGCTGCTGAACAGCACCGCCTACACCCAGCCCGCCCTCTTCGCCATCGAGACGGCTCTCTTCCGCCTCGTCGAATCCTGGGGCGTGCGGCCCGACTTCCTCGCCGGCCACTCCATCGGCGAGATCACCGCCGCCCACGCAGCCGGGGTCCTCTCCCTGGAGGACGCGGCGCTGCTGGTCACCGCGCGCGGCCGCCTCATGCAGGCACTGCCCGCCGGCGGAGCCATGGCCGCCATCGAAGCCACGGAGCCCGAGCTCCTTCCGTACCTGAGCGACACCGTCGGCATCGCGGCGATCAACAGCCCGCGCTCGATCGTGGTCTCCGGTACGGAGGAGGGCGTCGAGGCGATCCGGGCCGCCTTCACCGAGCAGGGCCGCAAGACGACCCGGCTCCGCGTCTCGCACGCCTTCCACTCCCCGCTCATGGAGCCGGCGCTCGCCGAGTTCCACCTCGTGGCCGAGTCCGTGACCCGCCGCGAACCGGGCATCCCGGTCGTGGCCGGGGTGCACGGCGCGATCAGCGAGGACTGGGGGACCGCCGAGTACTGGACCCGCCACCTCCGGGAGGCGGTCCGCTTCTCCGACACGGTCCAGCACCTGGCGGCCAAGGGCGTGCGGACCTTCCTGGAGCTCGGCCCCGACGCGATCCTGTCCGCCCTCGCCCAGAACACCCTGGACGGCGCGGACGCGGTCATCGAGCCGACCGTACGCAAGAACCGGCCCGAGGCGCGGACCCTCCTCGGCGCCCTCGCCAAGCTCCACGCCACCGGCACGGCCGTCGACTGGGCCGCCTTCCACGCCGGGTCCGGCGCGCGGCTGGTCGAGCTGCCGACGTACGCCTTCGAGCGCCGCCCGTACTGGCTCGACGCCCCCGCGTCGGCCCCGGCCGGCGACGTCACCAGCCTGGGCCAGCAGCCGGCCGAACACCCGCTGCTGAGTGCGGTCGTGGTCTCCCCGGAGGCCGGGGGCGTGGTCCTGACCGGCCGCCTGTCGGTGAAGACCCACGCCTGGCTGGCCGACCACGACGTCCTCGGGACCGTGCTCCTGCCCGGCACCGGATACGTCGAACTCGCCATCCGCGCCGGTGAGGAGGTGGGCTGCGACGTCATCGACGAGCTCACCATCGAGGCGCTGATGCCGATGCGCGAGGACGGCGGCGGCCTGGCCGTCCAGGTCACCGTCGACGCGGCCGACGCCACCGGCCGCCGCTCGCTCGCGGTGTACTCGCGTCCCGACGACGGCCCGGCGGACACCCCGTGGACGCGGCACGCGAGCGGCGTACTGGCCCCCGGGGCGCAGCACCCGCCGGCCCCCGAGTCCTTCGGGGTCGGGACCGGGGTCTGGCCGCCGCAGGGCGCCGAGGAGGTGGACATCTCCGGGGTGTACGACTACCTCACCGGCCAGGGCTACGGATACGGGCCCATGTTCCGCTGCCTGCGCGGGATCTGGACGCGCGGCAAGGAGACCTTCGTCGAGGTGTCGCTGCCCGAGGACAACCTCGCGGTGGGCCACGACTACCGGATCCACCCGTCGATCCTGGACGGCTCGCTCAGCGCGACCGACTTCATGGACGGGCGCCGGCCGCAGGACGTCGGAGGCACCCAGCTTCCGTTCGCCTGGGCCGGAGTGACCCTGCACGCGGCGGGTTCCTCGCAGCTGCGGGGCCGGATCACCGCGGTGGAGTCGCACAAGTCGCAGGGTTCGGACGCCGTCCGGATCGAGCTGTCCGACCTGCGGGGCACGCCGGTCGCGACCATCGACTCCCTGGTGGTGCGCCCGGTCACCGCGGCCCGGGTCAACGCCGCGGCGGCCGCGGGGCAGGGCGAGCGCACCTCGATGTTCCACCTGGTGTGGAACCAGCTGCCGCTGGGCGCCAGCGCCTCGGCGGTCGCCGGCCGCTGGGCCGTCCTCGGCGGATCCGACCACGCCTTCGGCGAGGGCCTGGCCGCGTACCCCGATCTCGCGGCGCTCGCCGCGGACCTGGACGGCGGCGCGGAGCTGCCCGAGGTGGTCCTGCTGCCCGTACCGGCCGGCGAGGGCGAGGTCCCGGACGCGGTCCGGTCCGTGACCGGAGCCGTCCTCGACGTCCTCAAGGCCTGGCTCGACGAACCCCGCTTCGGCCGCTCCCGCCTCGCCGTGGTCACCTGCGGCGCGGTCCAGGCGAAGGACACCGACACCGTCGACCTGGCGCAGGCACCCGTATGGGGTCTGCTGCGCTCGGCGGAGGAGGAGAACCCGGGACGCTTCCTGCTGGTGGACACCGACGGCTCGGCCGCCGCCCACCAGGTGCTGCCCGCGATCGTCGCCACCGGGGAACCGGAGGCGGCCGTGCGCGGCAGCGAGGTCAAGGTCCCGCGCCTGGCCCGGATCGCCTCCAGCCAGGTCGCCTCCGAGCTGCCCTGGTCGGCGGAGGGCACCGTACTGATCACCGGCGGTACGAGCGGCCTCGGCGCCATCACCGCCCGCCACCTGGTGGCGGAGCACGGCGTACGCCACCTGCTGCTCACCAGCCGCCGCGGCCCGGACGCCCCCGGCGCCGAGGAGCTGAGCGCCGAGCTGAGCGCGCTCGGGGCCGAGGTCTCGCTCGTCGCCTGCGACGTGTCGGACCGCGGCGCCGTGGACGCGCTGCTGGCCGCCGTCCCCGCCGAGCAGCCGCTGACCGCCGTCGTCCACGCGGCGGCGCTGATGGACAACGCGCTGACCGCGCAGCTGACGGCGGAGCAGGTCGACGCCGTGCTGCGGCCGAAGGCGGACGCCGCCTGGCACCTGCACGAGGCGACGCTCGGCCTGGACCTGTCGGCCTTCGTCCTCTTCTCCTCCTGCGCCGGACTCGTCGTCGGCGCGGGCCAGGGCAACTACGCGGCGGCCAACCGCTTCCTGGACGGGCTCTCCGCCCACCGCCGCTCGCTCGGACTGCCCGCCACCTCGCTGGCGTTCGGCCTCTGGGAGACGAAGACCGGACTGGGCGGCGGGGTCACCGACTCCGACCTCGGCCGGATGAAGTCGCTGGGCCTGCCGGCCCTGCCGACGGCCGAGGGGCTGCAGCTCTTCGACGAGGCGATGACCCTCGACGAGGTGATGATCGCCCCGATCCGCGTGGACAACGCGGGCCGCGGCGGCGACCCCGGCGCGGCCCCGGTGCTCCTGCGGGACGTGCTGAAGGCCGAACCGGCTCCGCAGCAGCGCCAGGACGTACGTGCCCCGGCCGTGGCGGCGGCCGCCGCCGCCGCCGCGACGGCGGCGGGCTCGGGCTCCCTGGAGGAGCGGCTGGCCCGGATGCGGCCCGCCGACCGGGAGCCGGCGGTCCTGGACCTGATCCGGGCCCAGGTGGCGGCCGTCAGCCACAGCGACCCCGACACCATCGACGTCAACAAGGGCTTCACGGACCTCGGGCTCGACTCGCTGGCCGCGATCGACCTGCGCAACCGGCTCCAGACCGCGACCGGGATGCGCCTGCCGGCGACCATGATGTTCGACTACCCGAGCCCCGTCGTGATGGCCGAATTCCTCCTGGAGGAGATCCTCCCGGCCATCGAGGACGTCGCGGAGCCCGAGCCGGCGGCCGCCGCCCAGGACGAGGACTCCATCCGCGAGGCGCTCTCCTCGATCCCCGTCGCCACGCTGCGCGAGGCGGGCCTCCTGGACGCGCTGCTCAGGCTCGCCGGCCCGGTGGGGCAGCAGGGGGCGACGGCCGCGCCGGCCGCGTCCGGTGCGCCTGCCGACCCGCAGACCGCCGACCGGAGCGAAGAGATCAAGAGCATGAACATCGACGACCTGGTGCGTGCCGCGCTTGCGTCCGCCGAACCGAATTCGAACGAGGGCTGAGGTCATCGTGGAAGCATCAGTGGAACAACTCGTCACCGCTCTCAGACAGTCCATGCTGGACAACGAGCGGCTCAAGCGGGAGAACAGCGCGCTCGCCGAAGAGGCCGACCGGGCCTCCGAGCCGATCGCGATCGTGGGCATGGCCTGCCGGTACCCCGGCGGGGTCAACTCCCCCGAGGACCTGTGGCGGCTCGTGGCCGAGGGCCGGGACGGAGTCTCCGCGTTCCCCGAGGACCGCGGCTGGAACACCGACGCCCTGTACGACCCCGAGCCGGGCAAGCTCGGGCGGACCATCACCCGCGAGGGCGGCTTCCTCTACGACGCCGGCGACTTCGACGCGGCCCTGTTCGGGATCTCCCCGCGCGAGGCCCTGACCCTCGACCCCCAGCAGCGGCTGCTGCTGGAGGCCTCCTGGGAGGCCATCGAGAGCGCGGGCATCGCCCCGCACACGCTCCGCAAGAGCAAGACGGGCGTGTTCGGCGGCGTCATGTACCACGACTACGGTCCCGGTACGAGCGACGGCAGCCTGGTCACCGGCCGCGTCGCGTTCAGCCTGGGCCTGGAGGGCCCGGCCCTGACGATCGACACGGCCTGCTCCTCCTCGCTGGTCGCCATGCACCTGGCGGCCCAGTCGCTGCGCTCGGGCGAGTCCACGCTCGCCCTGGCCGGCGGGGTCACCGTGATGACCGAGCCGGACATGTTCCTCTACTTCAGCCACCAGCGCGGCATGGCCGCCGACGGCCGCTGCAAGTCCTTCTCGGCCGAAGCCGACGGGACCGGCTGCTCGGAGGGCGTGGGCGTCATCGTCCTGGAGAAGCTCTCCGACGCCCGGCGCAACGGGCACGAGGTCCTCGCCGTCATCCGCGGCTCCGCCGTCAACCAGGACGGCGCCTCCAGCTCCATGACCGCCCCCAACGGCCCCTCCCAGCAGCGCGTCATCCGCAGCGCCCTGGAGAACGCCGGCCTGACCATCGCCGACGTCGACGCGGTCGAGGCGCACGGCACGGGCACGACGCTGGGCGACCCGATCGAGGCCCAGGCCGTACTGGCCACGTACGGCCGCCGCCCCGCCGGCGACAAGCCGCTCTACCTGGGCTCGCTCAAGTCCAACCTGGCCCACACCCAGGCCGCGGCCGGGGTCGGCGGCGTCATCAAGATGGTCCAGGCACTGCGCCACGGACTGCTGCCCAAGGTCCTCCACCTGGACGAGCCGACCCCGCACGTGGACTGGGAGTCGGGCAACGTCCGGCTGCTGACCGAGGCCGTCGACTGGCCGGCGGGCGAGCGCCCGCGCCGCGCGGGCGTGTCCTCCTTCGGCCTGAGCGGTACGAACGTGCACGTCATCCTGGAGGAGGCGCCGGCCGCGGAGCCCGCCGAGCAGGAGGGCGGGGCCCGCGAACTCCCGCTGGTCCCGGTCGTCCTGTCGGGCCGCTCGGCGCAGGCGCTGACCGACCAGGCCGCACAGCTGCACGCCCGGGTCGCCGCGGACGAGGAGCTCACGCTCACCGACCTCGGCTACTCCACCGCCACCACCCGGACCCCGCACGAGCACCGGGCCGTCGTCGTCGGCGCGGACCGCGAGGAACTCCTCTCCGGCCTGGCGGCCCTCGCCGAGGGTGCGATCGCCGACGCCGGCGTGGTGGAGGGACAGGTCCAAGCGGGGCGCACGGCCTTCCTGTTCACCGGCCAGGGCGCGCAGCGCCTGGGCATGGGCCGTGAACTCCACTCCGCCTTCCCGGTGTTCGCCCGCGCGTTCGACGAGGTCGCGGCCGCGGTGGACACGTACCTGGACACCCCGCTGTACGAGGTGATCTGGGGCGAGGACGAGGCGCTGCTGAACAGCACGGCGTTCACCCAGCCCGCCCTCTTCGCCATCGAGACGGCGCTCTTTCGGCTGGTGGAGTCCTGGGGCGTGCGGCCCGACTTCCTGGCCGGTCACTCCATCGGCGAGATCACCGCGGCGCACGCCGCCGGGGTCCTCTCGCTGGAGGACGCCGCCCGCCTGGTCACCGCGCGCGGCCGCCTCATGCAGGCGCTGCCCGCCGGCGGAGCCATGGCCGCCATCGAAGCCACCGAGGAGGAAGTCCTCCCGTACGTCGGCGACACCGTCGGCATCGCGGCCATCAACAGCCCCCGCTCCATCGTGGTCTCCGGCGCCGAAGACGCCGTCGAGGCGATCACGGAGGAATTCGGCGGGCGCGGCCGCAAGACCACCAGGCTGCGCGTCTCGCACGCCTTCCACTCCCCGCTGGTCGAACCGGCCCTGGCCGAGTTCCATCTGGTCGCGCAGAGCGTCGCGTACCAGCCGGCGCGGATCCCCATCGTCTCGAACGTGACCGGCCGGCTCGCCACGGACGCCGACCTGGCCTCGCCCGCCTACTGGGTGCGCCACGTCCGCGAGGCGGTCCGCTTCACCGATGCCGTCCGGCACCTGGCCGCGAAGGGCGTCAACCGGTTCGTCGAACTGGGCCCCGACGCGATCCTGACCGCGCTCACCCGCACGACGCTCGACACCGAAGACGCGATCATCGAGCCGGTGCTGCGCAAGAACCGCCCCGAGTCCCGCACCCTGCTGACCGCCCTGGCACACCTGCACGCCGCGGGCGCCGGCGTCGACTGGCAGGCCTTCTACCAGGGCACCGCGGCCCGGCCCGTGGCCCTGCCCACGTACCCCTTCCAGCGGGAGCGGTACTGGATCATCGAGAACCCGCTCGGCGGGGACGCCTCCGCCTTCGGCCTGACCCCGGCCGGCCACCCGCTGCTCGGCGCGGTCATCGCCTCCCCCGACACGGACGGGGTCACCTTCACGGGCCGCCTCTCCGTCGACACGCACGGCTGGCTCGCCGACCACGACGTCCTGGGCAGCGTGCTGCTGCCCGGGACCGGCTTCGTCGAACTCGCCCTGCACGCCGGTGAGCAGGTGGGCTACCCGGCCCTGGAGGAGCTCGTCCTCCAGGCCCCGCTGGTGCTGCCCGACCGCGGCGGCGTCGCCCTCCAGGTCTCCGTCGGCCCCGACGAGCTCGGACGCCGTACGATCCGCGTCCACTCGCGGCACCAGGACGCCCTGCCCGACACCCCGTGGCTGCTGCACGCCGAAGGCCTGCTGGGGACGGCGCCCGCCGCCGCCGGCGCCGACCTGAGCGCGTGGCCGCCGGCCGGGGCGCGGGAAGTGCGCGTGAGCGACGCGTACGAGCTCCTCTTCCGGCAGGGCTACGACTACGGGCCGGTGTTCCAGGGGCTCAAGGCCGCCTGGCGCGAGGGCGACTCGGTGTACGCCGAGATCGAACTGCCCGAGGAGGCGCACGAGGACGCCGCCCTCTTCGGCATCCACCCCGCCCTCCTCGACGCCACGATGCACGCGCTCGGGGTCGGCGAGGGAGTCACCGGCGAGGAGCAGACGGAGCTGCCGTTCTCCTGGTCGGACGTGTCCCTGCACGCGGTCGGCGCCACCTCGCTGCGGGTGCGGATCACCAAGCACGGCGAGAACAACCTGTCGCTGGACCTCGCGGACCGCGGCGGCGCACCGGTGGCCTCCATCGGCTCGCTGACGTTCCGCCCGGTCTCCCCGGAGCAGCTCGGCGGCGGGCGGCAGGACACCCTGTTCGAGATCGACTGGCGTGCGCCGGCGGCGCCCGCGGCAGCGGCCGACGGCTCCGCGTTCCAGGCGTGGGACGAGGTGCCCGCGGGCCCGGTGTCGGGTGCGGTGGTCTTCCCGGTCCCGCGGGCCGAGGGCCCCGTGCCGGAGGCCGTGCGCTCGGCGGCGGGCCGGACCCTGACCGTCGTCCAGGAGTGGCTGGCCGACCCGCGGTTCGAGCAGTCCACGCTGGTCGTGGCGACCCGCGGTGCGGTGGCCGCCGGCACCGGGGAGGGCGTCGACGTGGTGCAGGCCCCGGTGTGGGGTCTCGTACGCGCCGCCCAGGCGGAGAACCCGGGCCGCATCCAGCTCACCGACCTTCCGGCGGGCGGCACCGGCTTCGAGGGCCTGGCGGCTGTCATCGCCTCGGCCGAGCCGGAGAGCGCCGTACGCGAGGCGGGGCTCCTGGTCCCGCGCCTGACCCCGGTCACGGACGCGGCCACCGGCGCGCCGGCCCTCGACCCCGAGGGCACGGTCCTGATCACGGGCGGCACCGGCGGCATCGGCGCCCACCTCGCCCGGCACCTGGTCACCGAACACGGCGCCGGCCACCTCGTCCTGACCAGCCGGCGCGGCCCCGACGCCGAGGGCGCGGCCGAACTGGCCGCGGAGCTCGCCGAGCTCGGTGCCGAGGTCACCGTCACCGCGTGCGACGTCTCCGACCCGCAGGCCGTCGCCGCCCTGCTCGCCGGGATCCCCGCCGCACACCCGCTGACGGGTGTGGTCCACGCGGCCGGCACCGGCGACAACGGGCTGATCGCCACGATGGACGCCGAGCGCCTCGGCGCCGTCCTGGCACCGAAGGCGGACGCGGCCTGGTACCTGCACGAGCAGACCCGCGAGCTGCCGCTGGCCCTGTTCACGCTGATCTCCTCTGCGGGCGGGCTCACCCTGGCCGCCGGCCAGGCCAACTACGCGGCGGCGAACACCTTCCTCGACGCCCTCGCCGCCCACCGCCACGCCGAGGGGCTGCCCGCGCAGGCCCTGGCGTACGGGCTCTGGGCGGCCAGGACGGGACTCACCGAGTCCATCGAGGAGGACATCCGCCTGATGGCGGCCCGCGGCCTGCCCGCCCTCGAGGTCGAGGAGGCCCTGCAGCTGTTCACCTCGGCCCACGCCCAGGGCCGCCCGGCCCTGGTCCCGCTCCGCGTGGACACGGCCACGCTCCGCTCGCGGGCGGACGACCTCCCCGCGCTCCTCAAGGGCCTGGTCCCCCAGCCCACCCGCGCGGCGGCCCGCGCCGCCGATCGCGGAACGGACCCCGCGGCGCTGGTCGCGCGCCTGTCCGCCCTCCCCGCCAAGGAGCGCGAACAGGAGCTGCTGGACGTCGTACGGGCGCACGCCGCCGCCGTACTCGGCCACGCGGGCCAGGACGCGGTCCGTGCGGACCGCGGCTTCCTGGACCTCGGCTTCGACTCGCTGACGGCCCTGGAGCTGCGCAACCGCCTGGGCGCGCTCACCGGCTCCCGGCTGACGCCCACGCTGATCTTCGACTACCCGTCCCCGGTCAAGCTCGCCGCCCACCTCCGCGAGCTCCTGTTCGGCGCCGAGGACCCCGAGGACGACCTGAGCGCCGCCACGGCCGAGGAGCTGTTCGACATCCTCGACGGCGAGGAGATCTTCCAGTAGTCGGCGCCCCGGCGCCCCGCCCCGCACGCCGAATGTCCCCGGTCTCCTCGAGGCCCGGGGACATTCGGCGTTCGTGCGCCGGACGGCGTGTCAGGCCGTGATGGTGGCGACGGCCTGAAGGCCGTAGGTGCGGGCGTAGCCGTTCTCGGTGCCGACGAGGAGGTCGACGACCGTGAAGTAGCGGTCCCAGAAGGGGGTTTCGCGCAGTGCGTCGATGAGGAGCTGGTAGGCCTCGTGGTCGTCGGCTTCCCAGACCCAGACGTCGGTGACACGGGTGGAGTAGAACTCCGTGTCGTAGAAGCGCGAGCGGACCCCGGTGGTCCTGGCCTCGATCGCGGGGACGACCCGGGTCACGAAGGCGTCCATCCGCTCCCGGGGGGTCATGGCGAGCCACTCGGGGGTGGTCTTGATGAGCATGAACGCCGTGACCGGCGGTGTGGTCCTCTCAACGGGCACGGCGGGTGCCTTCCGAGAGGACCGCGGGACCCAGGGTCCGGGCGCACCAGTCGCGGAAGCCGGTGGGGGAACCGGTCGCCGGGGTACGGGCGACGCCCGCGTCGAGGCCCTCGTTCTTGGCCCTCTTCATGTCGACGACGCCCCGGGCGAACGCCTCGTCGAGGCGGTGGCCGAGGAGCTCCCGGTACAGCTCGTCGAGCGGCTGCCGCGCGTAGCGGACGGGGCGGCCCAGCTGCTCCGTCATGATCCGGGCCAGGTCCTCGGGGGAGAGGTCCTCGGGCCCGAGGACGGGGACGCTGCCGCTGCCGGACCACGTGCGGTGCAGCAGCAGGTCGGCGGCGACGGCCGCGATGTCGGCGACGGCGACGCGGGGGGCCTTGAGGCCGGCGTCGACGGCGTCGGTGAAGACGCCCTTCTCCCGGATCGTCTCCGCGTCCTCGAGCAGGTTCTCGAAGAAGGACGGGCAGGCCAGGGCCCGGTAGGCCACGCCGGTGCCGGCGATCAGGTCGTCCATGGCGAGGGAAGCGGTGACGAGTCCGGCGCGATCGGCGACCGGGGTGCCGCGGCCGAGCGCGGAGACGCCGACGACGTGGCCGACGCCGTGGGCCACGAGGGCCTTCGCGGCGGGCCGGGTGAAGCCGCGGTAGGCGTCCTCGGGGGTCAGGGACCCGTCCGGGGGGACGAGCCAGAAGACGGCGTCGGCGCCCTCGAAGGCGCGGTCGACGACCTCGGCGTCGCCGTGCGAGCCGGTGACCACCTCGACGCGGTCGCGCACCGCGCCGGGCAGCCGGGCGGGGTCCCGTACGACCACGCGCAGTCGCTCGTCGCGGGCGGGGGCGGACGCCAGGAGCAGGGACAGCAGGTGGCTGCCGATGTTCCCGGTGGGAGCGGTGATGACGATCATGGAAACCTCATGGGGCGTGCGGATCGGGACGACCCCCATGCTGGGGAGGGCAAGAGCATTGCCACAATGGGAACTTGAGCATGGAATCATTGCCTGGAATGGAACAACGCCCATGAGCAGCAGCGCAGAGCCGGTCATCGACGCCAATCTCGCCGTCGCGCTGGACGCTTTGCTGACCGAGCAGAGCGTCACGCGCGCCGCCGCCCGCCTGCACACCTCGCCGGCCGCCATGAGCCGCACGCTCGCCCGGCTGCGGCGCATCCTCCAGGACCCCCTGCTGGTCCGGGCCGGCCAGAGCATGGTCCCCACGCCCCGCGCCCAGGCCCTGCGCGAGGAGACGGCCGCGGTGGTGCGCCGCCTGGGGGCGCTGCTGGCTCCCGGCGCCGGCGTTGATCCCGCCGTCCTGCGCAGCACCTTCACCCTCCAGGCGGCCGACCTGGTCGGGGCGGCGCTGGCCCCGGGGATGCTGCGGCTGGCCCGGCAGGAGGCGCCGGGGATCGCGTTGCGGTTCCGGGCCGAGGAGCTGGAAGCCGGATCGGCACTGCGCGACGGGCGGATCGACCTGGAGATCGGATCCATCGACCACGTGGACCCCGAGACCCGGGTCGAGGAACTGGTCACCCTCCGGATGGCGGCGGCCGTCCGGCCCGGCCACCCCCTCGCCGAAGGGACCCTGACGCCGGAGCGGCTCGCCGCCGCCGATCACGTGGTGGTCAGCCGCCGCGGCCGGTTCACCGGTCCCCTGGACGCCGCTCTGGCCGAGCGCGGCCTCGGCCGGCGGGTCGCCGTCGTCCTCCCCGGCCACATGGCCGCGATGGCCCTCGCCGCCCGCAGCGACATCGTCTGCCTCGTGCCCACCGCGCCCCCCGGCGGCGTCCCCTCCCCCCTCACCGACGCCGCCACCGCCATGGGCCTGCGCCTCCTCGACATCCCCCTGCCGCTGCCGCCGCTGACCATCGGCATGGCGTGGCACCCCCGTCACGCCGCCGACGGGGGCCACCGCTGGCTGCGCGACGCCGTCCGCCGGACCCTTCACGCACCCGGCGGCCCGGCGCTCTGACGTCACCGCGCCGGTGTCTCCCGGGCGGCGGCGGCCCGAGCCGCCCCGCCCTTACTCCAGCAGCGCCTAAGGGTCCGTCAAGTTCACATGAACATGCTGTGAACAGCCGCCACTGATCCGCAGTGGCGCACCAAGGAGGTACTCCCATGGCCCTGCGTGACGTCCTCAACAACCTGAACGACACCGAGCTCGTCGCCAACCCGACCGAGGCCCGCCTCGCCGGCGAGGGTGTCATCGACCCGGCCAAGGCCGCGGTCCTCAGCAACGACGAGGCGTACGACGCCCCGATGATGGTCCTCAGCCAGATCAACGAGGCCTGATCCCTCGGCAGGCAGCAGATGAGAAGGCCGCCCGGGAGCCTCCCGCTCCCGGGCGCCTCTGGTCCCGAAGGCTCCTCCCGACCGAAAGGCTGGCTCCCCGCATGACCGCAGCCGCTTCCCTGACTGCCACGCTCCGCGACAGGCTGCTGGAAGACGCCTGGGGCGTCTCGCACCGCATCCTCAAGAACGCCGTGGACGTGTCGGATCTCCTCGGCTCCGCCGACATCGAGCGCTGGCTCGACGCGAGCCTGCTGAAGTGGCCGTACTTCACGCTGCTGAAGCACGGCGAAGTTCCCCCCGTCACCTCGTACACGTCGGTGCGCGACGTCATCGGTCAGAAGCGGGAGGGTTTCCCCGACCCGGTCGCCGTCCGCCGCCACATGGAGCGCGGCGCGACCCTCAAGCTCAACCAGCTCCAGGACTGGCACCGCCAGACCCGCGACATCGCCCGCGGGCTCGAGGAGTTCCTGCCGGTCGCGGCGAACTCGTACGTGTTCTGGACCCCCGACGAATCGCGCGGCATGCTCCCGCACCGCGACGCCGCCCACGTGGTCGCGATCCAGCTCGAGGGCCGCAAGGAGTGGCACCTGTACGCCGAGCCCGACCAGGTCGGGGCCGGTGCCGGCCTGGACGTGGACGCCTCCCGCCCCACCCACGTGTTCACGATGGAGCCCGGCGACGTGCTCTACCTCCCGCACGGCTGGCCGCACGACGCGGTCGCGGTGGACGGCCCCTCGCTGCACCTGACGTTCACGCTCACCGACCCGACCCCGGAGAACCTCGTCGAAGCGTTCCTGCAGCGCTTCCTGGAGGACGAGCCGGAGCTCGTGCACCACTTCCACCAGCGCCCGCTGGACGAGCGGACGAGCGCGGTGCGCGCGGCCCTGTACGAGCAGGCCAAGACCCTGGACGGCGCGCGGTGGACGCGCACGGCGGTGGAATCGATGCGGGAGGCGATCGGCTGATGAGTGTCACGACCCACACCCCCGGGGCGGTCCCCGGCACCGGCATCGGCGCCGACGGGGTGCCCACGCTCCTGGAGCATCTGGTGGGCGACCCCGCCGTGTTCTTCCGGGACCACTGGGCGAACCAGCCCGTCGTGCTGCGCGCCCACAGCGAGCTCTCCGGCCTCATCTCCGAGCAGGAGATGTGGGACGAGGTCGAGTGCGGCCTGCTCTCGCGGCCCTACTTCACCGTGTTCAACGAGGGCGTGCGCACCGCGATCAGCGACATGTCCACCAAGCGCCGCGTGGTCGGGCACGACCTCACCGGCTACATCCGGCCCGAGCAGATCCACAAGGACTGGGAGGCCGGCGCGACCTTCAAGTTCAACCAGGCCGAGCACTGGCACCCGCGCATCCGCACCCTCGTCCAGGGCATGCAGCCGCACTTCCGCGGCGGCCTGGAGTCCTTCGTCTTCCTCAGCCCGCCCGGCAAGACCGCCATGCAGGCCCACTACGACGGCGCGCACGTCTTCGTGCTCCAGGTCTCCGGCACCAAGGACTGGGTCTTCGGCCGCATCCACCCCGGCTCGACCGGCGACTCGACCATCCACGAGGGCCCGATCGCCGACGAGGAGCGCGTGGAGGTCACCCTGCGCCCCGGCGACGTGCTGTACATGCCGCACGGCACCCCGCACTACGCGACGGCCCGCGAGGGCAACTCCATCCACATCGCGATCACCGTGGAGGAGCCGACCGCCGAGAACCTCGCCAACGTCCTGCTGGCCTCGTTCATGGCGGACCCGCGCTTCACCGCGTTCGAGGAGAACCACCACCGCCACTCCCTGGCGGAGCGCACGGAGCTGCTGCGCGTGGCCCTCCTCGCCCACCTGGCCGAGGCGGACGAGAAAGCCGTCACCCGGGCCGCCGTCACCCTGCGCAGGGAGCACCGGTGAGCCGGCTGCGGGCCTCCCGCCGTCCGCCCTGGCTGACCGGCGGAGGACCCGCAGCCGTCACCCGGGGCACCTTGCGCAGCAGTACCCCGGAGGAGACCTGGGCCCGGCTGGCCCCGCTGCTCGCCGACCGGGGCATCACGCGGGTGGCCGACCTGACCGGCCTGGACACCCTCGGCATCCCCGTCTGGACGGCGATCCGGCCCGCGGCCGCCACCCTGGTGGCGAGCGCCGGGAAGGGCATCGACCACGCGTCGGCCCGGATCTCCGCGGTGATGGAGTCGCTGGAGGTGGCCGCGTCGGAGCAGGCCCGCCCGGAGCACGCCGCGTACGGCAGCGCCCGGGAGGTGGATCCGGGCTACGGCGTCGCCGAACTGTCCCTGCACCCCGTCTCGCTGGTCGACGACCGTACGGAGCTCGACTGGGTGGCGGGCTGGGACCTGGCCGGCGGCGCCCCCGGTCTGCTGCCCGCGGCGGCCGTCGGCTTGCGCGGCTGGGCGGCCGGACAGTGGCAGCCGAGCACCTTCGTGACGACGACCAACGGCCTGGCCGGCGGCAACGACCACGTGGAGGCGGCCCTGCACGGGCTGCTGGAGCTGTGCGAGCGCGATGCGCTGGCGCGGCTCGGCGAGGCGGACGCCGTACGGGTCGACCCGGACGGCCTCGGCGACCGGCTGGGCCCGGTCGTGGAGCGGATCCGGGAGGCGGGCGGCGAGGCCGTGCTGGAGCGGATCCCGTCGCTGCCCGGAACGTACACGTACACCTGCTGGCTGACGCAGCCGGAGATGTGGCAGGTCTTCGCCGGATCGGGCTGCCACACGGACGCGGCGATCGCGGCCGAACGGGCCCTGCTGGAGGCCGTGCAGAGCCGCGGCTCGACGATCAGCGGCGGCCGCGACGACATCCCGGAATGGACGTTCCGCCTCCAGGGCGCCCCCGCCGGCCGCCCCCGCCCGGTCCCTGCCGCCACCGAGCCCCTCCCGCCATCGGGAGCCGCTCCCCGCTCCCGCCTCGACGAGGTGCTGGAGGAACTGGTCGACGCGGTCCACACCCGGACCGGCCGGCCGGTCATCGCCGTGGACCTCACCCCGCCCGGCCGCCCCTGGCCGGCCGTGGTCCAGGTCTTCGCCCCCGGCCTGGGCCTCGTACTCGAACACCCGCGCCCGCAGGAACTCACGAGCAGGAGCTTCGTGTGACAGCCCCTCCAGCCACTTCAGCCCCTTCAGCCCCTCCACCGCGCAGGATCGCCTTCGTGGGGCCGACGCTGGCCGCGGCCGAGCGGCCGGGGGGCTCCTTCACGTACCTGCCGCCGATCCGGCACGGGGACCTGTTCGCGCTGGACCCGCGGCCCGGGGACCAGGTGCTCGTCATCGACGGCGTCTACCAGCACTTCGCGCCGATCCGGCACAAGGAGATCCTCGCGGTGCTCGCCCTCGGGGTGCGCGTCGCGGGCACGGCCAGCCTGGGCGCACTGCGCGCCGCGGAGCTGGCCGGCTTCGGCATGCGCGGCCTCGGCCACGTCTACACGGCGGCCCGCTGCGGCGAGTTGGTCGCGGATGCCGATGTGGGTGTGCTGCATGCCGCCGACGGCGACGGAGGGCGCCGCCTCACGGTGGCGACGGTCGCCGTCCGGCATGCGGTCGCCGAGTTGACGGCCGCCGGGGGGCTGTCCGCAGCCGAGGGGGAGCAGATCCGCCGGGTGGCGGACTCCCTGCACTTCACGGAACGCTCCGAGCGGGCACTCCTGCACCACGCCGGCCCGGCCCGCCCCGCGATGCGGCGCCTTCTCGACCACCTGGCCGCCCACGGGGACGTGAAGACCCAGGACGCCCGCGCCGCCCTCCGCCTCCTGGAGGCGGAGTTCGCGGCGGAGACCGGCGCGGAACCGGCCGCGCAGTGGGCCGCCGGCGCCTCGGCCGGGGCCGTCTGGGGGAGTTCGTACGGGGCCGAGTGGGCCTTCGAGCGGCGGCCCGTGCGGGGCGGGTCCGCCATCGGGTCGCGGCATGCGCTCGCCTGCCTGCAGTTGTTCGAGGCCGACTTCCCCGAGCGGCACCTCGCCTACGCCCGCCGGATGGCCGCCGACGCCGTCGGCCTGCCGGGCGGCGTGGGCTCCGGGGCCCTGCTCGGCGCCGCCGGGTTCGCGCCCGCGACCCGGCCCGACGCCCGGCTGGCCCGGCCGACCGCCGCCACCGCGCACTGGTCCGCCGAGGACCGGCTGCTGGCCCGTACGTTCCGGCTCCGCCCGGGCCGGCTCGTCTACGCCGACCTGCCCCCGGAGGCACTGGCCGGCACCGGCGCCGCCGAGCTGGAGCAGTGGTGCCTGCGGCTGGCGGCCCCGGCCGGAGGGCCCCCCGTACCGCCCGTCAACTGGCACGCGCTGCTGCGCCGGCTGTGGGGGGTGCGGCGCCCCCACGAGTACCGCCTCGCCGCCCTGGAGCGCGGCTTCCGCGACGAGGCGGAGGCCGCCCGGCTCGCCGCCTCGTTCAACCCGGCGCTCGTCGCCCTGCTCACCGAGAGGGCGGCCGCATGACGACCCCCACCCCCTTCGATCCCGCCACCGCCTTCGTCGAGGCGCTCGCCGCCGAGCCCCGCCCCAAGGCCGTCGCCGCCTACGACGGCGCGGGGCAGCTGCTGCTGCGCGCGGACGCCCCGGACGGCTTCGGCTCGCTCGTGCCGACCCTCGTCGGATACCGGCGCGGCCCCGCCGGGACCTGGGCGGCCGACTGGTCGGTCACCGAGGCCGGCGAGACCATCGGCGTCCCGGGCGGCTTCCTCTACGTACGCCAACGGGCCGTCACCTTCCGCTCCTCCCACGACGGCGCCGAGCGCGTCCTGGCGCACGTGGGCGGCGAGGTGGCCGCCCTGGCCCTGCGGCCCGGCACCGCCACCGTCGCCTGTGTGATCCGTACGGCCGGCCCCCTCGGCGCCCACCCCGAGGGGCTGCTCCAGGGCTCCGACGCCGTCTGGTCGGCCGGCGCCGAGGCGAGCCTGGCGGCCGTACGGCGCCCCGAGGGCGCCTGGGAGATCCGGCTGCTGTCCGTCCCGGCCGAAGGAGACGGCCGCGAGCTGTCCGTCACGGCCGAAGGGGACGGCCGCGAGCTGTCCGTCACCGTGCCGGACGGCGCCTCCCTCACCGGCGAGGCCGCCTGGTCGGGCCCGGACACCCTGCTGCTCGGCCTCGCCCACCACCGCCCCGACGGAACCCGCCGGTTCGGCCTCCTCGCGGTCCGTGCCGAGGACGGCGGGACCGAGCGCAGCCTCCTCTTCGACGGGATCGACCTCTGCTACCCGGTGGCCGACCCGGACGGCGGCCAGGTCGCCTACCTCGGCACCACCGTCCCGACGAACGAGGCGCCGCCGGCCCAGTCCGCCTGCCTGATCGGCCCCGGCTCCTTCGGGCTGACCGTCCTGAAGGCCCCGGCCGGCACCTGGCAGCGCCCGGTCGGCTGGGACGGCCCCGGGCGGCTCGTGTGCACGGCCGAGGACGGCCCGCGGCGCCGCCTGTACGCGTACGAGGTGGCCCGCGGCAGCTGGCGCGAGGTCCCCCTCGCCGCATCGGTGGAGAGCGTGCGCCTCGGCGGCGGCCGGGCCGCCGTACTGGTCTCCGCGCCGGACACGCCCCCGGCCGTCGACGTCGTCCCCCTGGCGGGCGACGGGCCCGCCGAACGGGTGGAGGCCTGCGAACGGCCCCCGCTGCCCGGCACGTTGTCGTACCACCGGCAGGCCGTTCCCGGCGCGACCGGAGCGCTGGCGAGCTGGCTGTGCCGGCCCTCCGGACGCCCGGCGCGCGGGCTGGTGGTGTTCTTCCACGGCGGTCCGTTCAAGAGCTGGACCGAGTGGTCCTGGCGGTGGAACCCGTGGCCCTTCGTGGCCTCCGGGTACGCCGTGGCGCTGATCGAGCCCCCCATGTCGCTGGGCTACGCCTCGGCCGTCCCCGGCGGCTGGGCCAACTGGCGCTCCGGGATCGCCGCCGTGGCCGTGCGCCAGGTGCGGCAGCTGCGGGCCGAGACGGGCCTCGCCGAACTGCCGCTGGCCCTGATGGGCGGCAGCTTCGGCGGCTACCTGTCGCTGAGTACGGCGGCGGCCCTTGAGCCGCGGCTGATCGCCTCGCACGCCGCACCGCTGGACCTCGCACAGGTCGCGGAGAGCAGCGACGTCGGCTGGCAGTGGCTGCGCGAGTACGGCGACCCCGGCACGGCGGACCAGGCGCGCTACCGGGACAACAGCCTGCCGGTGCGGCCGGTGCCGGAGGGCACCCGCGTCCTGCTCTCGCACGGCATGCACGACGGGCTGGTGCCGCCGACCGAGACGCTGCGCGTGCACCGGCAGCTGTCCCGCCAGGGCGTCCGCTCCGAGGTGGCGTTCTTCCGCTCGGAGGCGCATCCGCTGAGCCGGCCGCGCAACATCCGGGCCTGGTACCGGTGGGTGCTGACGGCCTGCGCGGGCGCCCTCGCGGGCGAGGCGGGCAACGACCCGGCCGACGAGCTGACGGGTGAACTGGCTGCGCGGTTCGCCGAGCTGGCGATGGGAGGCCTCGATGACGCGGCATGAGCCCGGCTCCGACCTCCGGCGCGAGGTGGTCACCCGCAGGCAACTCGCCGACGCGATCGCCGCGTTGGGCGTCCGTCCCGGCGGCGTGGCCCTCGTGCACTCCTCGCTGCGCGCCTTCGGCTTCGTCGTGGGCGGTGCGCAGGCGGTGTACGAGGCCCTGCGCGAGGCCGTCGGACCGGACGGCACGCTCGTCATGCCCGCCTTCACCCCGCAGCTGTGCCATCCGGACACCTGGCGGGCCCCCGACCTGGTCCGGACCGATCGGGCCGCCGCGGCGGCCGCGGTGCCGGCCTTCGATCCGCTGCGCACGCCGGTCTCCCGGACCATGGGCGTGCTGCCGGAGCTGCTGCGCGCGCTGCCGGGCAGCCTGCGCTCACCGCATCCGCACGTGTCGTTCGTGGCCGAGGGGCCGCGGGCCCGCGAGATCACCCGCTCGCATCCGGACGCGTACCGGCTCTCGGCGCAGAGCCCGCTGGGCGAGCTGTGGCGACTGGACGCCACGGTCCTGATGCTGGGCACCGGCTGGGACAAGTGCACGGCGCTGCACCTGGCCGAGTACGCCGCCGCCTACCCCGGACGCCGGGCGGGGCTGTGGCCGCTGCCCGTCGCGGGCCCGGCGGGCACGCGCTGGCACGAGGTGCCCGAACTGCTCGTCTGGGAGGGCGACTTCGACCGGCTGGGTACGGCGTACGAGGCCTGCGGCGCCCCACTGGCCCGCACGCTCGTCGGCGCCGCCGTCTGCCGGGCCGTGCCGCTGCGGCCCCTGGTCGACTTCGCCGCGGGCTGGCTGCCCGGCCACCGCGACCTGCGGCGCGGGCTCGCCCCGCCCGGCTGGCGCGAGGTCGTCGACGCCGAGGGCCCGCTGCCGCTGGGACGCGTACCGCAGGAGGTGGCCGCATGACGGCGACCGGCGGAGTGTCGCTGCGCCCCGTCACGGCCGAGGACCTGGACCTGTTCGAGTCGGCCTTCGCCGGCGAAGAGGGCACGGGCCCCTACCAGTGGTTCGGTTTCACGGCCTCGCGGCTGCGCAGGCGCCACGCGGAGGACGGGCTGCTCGGCCCGGACGGCGGGATGCTGAGCGTGCTCGCGGGCCGGGACACCGTCGGGCGCGTGGAGTGGTTCAAGTCCACCTGGGGCCGGATGGACACGTCGTTCTGCTGGACGCTCGGCATCGGCCTGGTGCCCGGCGCCCGCGGCCGGGGCTTCGGCACGCAGGCGCAGCGGCAGCTGGCCCGTACCTGTTCGCGCACACGCGGGTGGAGCGGGTGCAGGCCTGGACCGACGTGCGCAACCTCGCCGAACAGCGGGCCCTGGAGAAGGCCGGCTTCACCCGCGAGGGCGTGCTGCGCGGCGCCCAGTGGCGCGGCGGCCGCTGGCACGACCAGGTGCTGTTCTCGATCCTGCGCGGCGACGAGGAGAAATCATGACGGAGCCGACCGATCCGACGGAGCCGACGGAGCTCACGGACCTGACCCTGGCCAACGGGATGCGGGTGCTGCTCCAGCCGCTGCCCGGCTGCCAGGTCGTGGCCACCTGCCTGCACGTCGGCACCGGCTTCCGCAACGAGCCGGTCGCCGGAGCGGCCCACCTCCTGGAGCACGTCCTGGTCCAGGGCTCCACGGCCGACGGCCCGCTGACCGCCGCGGTCAGCGCCATGGGCGGCACGATGAACGCCCGGACCTCCGCCGACCACACCCAGTACACCCAGATCCTGCCCGCCGACGGGCTGGAGCTCGGGCTGCGCATCGAGCGCGACCGGCTGACCGAGCCGGACCTGAGCCCGGAGCACATCCGCGGCCAGATCGCCGTCGTGCAGGCGGAGATCCGGCGCAACGTGCTCCAGCGTCCGCACGGCGGGCTGGTCCTGTTCGACCTCCCCGAGCTGCTGCACGACACCTGGGAGAACCGGCACAACGGCTACGGCGACATCGAGGCGCTCCGGTCGCTGGGCGCCGCCGAGCTGCGCACCTTCTTCGAGCGGTCCTACTCCCCGGGCAACATCCACCTCGCGGTCGTGGGCGACTTCGACCCCGACCGGGCGCGGGAGCTGGTCGAGCGGCTGCTCGGGCCGGTGCCCGCCCGGCCCACCTGGCAGCGCGAGCCGGCCGTCGAGGCCCCGCTGGCGCGGAGCCGGTACGGGCGGCGCGCGGAGCGGGTCGCGCCCGCGGGCCGTACGGTGCTGGGCTGGCGGGTGCCGGATCCGGAGACCTCGCCCGCGGACCACCTGGCGACCGTACTGCTGAGCGAGCTGCTGGAGACGGTCGGCGGCGACTGCGGCCGCCACGGCGCGGACGCGCACCCCTGGGGGGCGTTCCGGGCCCGGGTGAACCGTACGGGCAACCCCTTCGACGTGGCCCGCGCCTCGCTGTTCGCGGTGGAGTTCCCGCATCCGGCGGACACCTCCCCCGAGGCGGCCGAGGAGTGCCTGCGCTCGGTGTTCGCGCGGATCGCCGACGGCTCCCTGCCGGTGGCCGGGCCGCTGGCGACGCTGCGCCGCCGGCTGGCCATGCACCTGCACGCGGAGCTGGACTCGGTGGCGGGCCAGGCGTCCTGGCTGGGCGTCGGCGCGGCCGTGCACGGGGACCCGGGCCATCTGGCGGGGCTGCCCGCGGCGGTCGACTCCGTGTCGGCGGCCGACGTGGCCCGTCTCGCCGGGGCGTACGCGAGCGCCCCGGCCGCCCGGATCACCAGCCTCCCGGGGGCCGCGGCGCCCGTACCGGATCCGATGCCCACGACCGCTGGAGCCCCGGCATGACGACGGCCACCACCACCCCCGCCACCCCCGCCACCCCCACCACCCCCGCACCGCACTTCACCGCGCCCGCCCACCGGCAGCTGGAGCTGGACCGCGGCACCCTCGTCGCCGTCGACCGGGCCGGCACCGGGGACCTGGCCGAGGCCAGGCTGCTGCTGCCCCTGGTGCCGGGGCCCGCCGCGGCCCACGCCACCGAGGTGGACGTGGCCGCGGAGGCGCTGCGCGAGGCGCTGGAGGAGGCGGCCGGCGCGCTGGCCGTCGTACGGGCGGAGGCCCGCCCGGACCGGATCGTGGTCTCGGCGCGCTGCTTCACCGGCGACCTCGCGCAGGTGTGCGCGCGCATCGGCGCCGCCCTCGGCCCCGAAAGCCTCGAAGGCTCCGAAGGCCCCGAAGGCCCGGCCCCCGGCGCCCTGTTCGGCTCCGGGCGCGTCGACCGGGCCCGGGCCGCGGTCGCCGCCCGGCTCTCCGCGGCGGAGCGGCACCCCACGGTGGTCGCGCGCGGGGGCTTCCTCCGCGCGGTGTACGGCACGCACGCGTACGGGCACACCGCCACCGCCGCCCGGCTGCCCGGCGTGACCGGCCGGGCTCTCGCCGCCCTGCTGGCCGGGTCCCCCGCCGCGGCCCGGCGGGCGGTGGTCGTCGGGCGCGGGCCGGTCGGCGGACTCCTGGACGCGGCCCGGCCCCTGCTGCCCGCCGCGCCGCGGCTCGCCCCGCGGCCGGCCGCCGCCCCGCAGGACCGCCCGGCGGGCGGCACGGCCACGCTGGTCTCCCCCGGCGTGGCGCAGACGCTGATCCGGCTGGGCGGCCACGTGCCGGGGCGGGTCCACCCCGACTATCCGGCGCTCCAGGTGGCCGTGTTGATGCTCGGCGGGTACTTCGGCAGCCGTCTGACGGCCGTGCTGCGCGAGCGCGAGGGCCTGTCGTACGCGCCGCGCGCGGTCCTCGACCCCCTCGGCGGCTCGGCGGCGTTCACCCTGGAGGCCGACGTACGCAGCGACGGGGCCGCGCGGGCCCTCGTACTGATCGACGAGGAGCTCGAGCGGCTGGCGGCCGGGGCCTTCGCCCCCGCCGAACTGCTCGGCGCGCAGAACTTCACCGTGGGCTCGATGGCCATGGCCTGCTCCTCCCGTTCCGGGCTGGCCTCGGTGTTCGCCGGAACGCTGGTCAGCGGCCTGTCCCCGCGGTGGCTCGGCGGCTACGAGGAGCGGGTGCGCGCGCTGTCCGCCGCCGACGTGGCCCGCGCGGCCCGTACGTACCTGCTGGAGCCCGGGCTGACCGGCGTACTGGTGGCCCCCGCCCCGGCCGAGGGCCTGCCGCCCGTCCGCCCGGCCCCCGGACCCGCCCCCCTTCCTCTGCCCTGACGCGTTCGACGATCGGACCTGCCGTGCTGAAATCCTTCCTCCAGAGCAATTTCTCCTCCCTGCGCGGCCCGGCCCGGACGCTGGGCGCGCTGCACTTCGTGGACAGCCTGGGCAGCGGCCTGTTCATGGCGGGCTCGGCGGTGTACTTCGTCGTCGTGGCGGGCCTGCCGATCACCACCGTCGGCCTCGGCCTCTCCCTCGCCGGCTTCAGCGGGTTCGTCTCCAGCATCCTGCTGGGCCGGGTCGCCGACCGGTTCGGGGCCCGGCGGATGCTGGCCGTGCTGCTCACGCTGCTGGCCGGCCTGTACGTGCTCTACCCGCTGGTCGGATCGGCCTGGAGCTTCTTCCCGGTGGTGATCGCCATCGGGGCCCTGGAGTTCGGCTGCGGCCCCGCCTTCGGCGCACTGATCATGGACCTGGTGCCGGAGGCCGACCGGGTCACCGCCCGGGCGGCGCTGCGCTCCCTGTTCAACGTGGGCTTCTCCGGCGGCGCCCTGGCCGCGGCCGCGCTGATCGGGCTCGGCGGGGGCTGGCTGGAGCTGCTGCCGCTGGGCAACGGCCTGACGTTCCTGGCGGCCGCCGCTCTGGTGCTGCGGCTGCCGGCGTCCGGGGTCCGGCCGAACGCGGGCGGCGGCGGGCACTTCAAGGTGCTGCGGGACCGGCCGTTCCTGAGCGTGATCGGCGCGTCCAGCCTGCTGGCGCTGCACAGCGCGGTGCTGCTGGTGGGCATTCCGCTGTGGATCGTGCGCACCACCGATCTTCCGCGGGGCGTGGTGCCGTTGATCCTGGCGGTGAACACGGTGCTGGTGGTGCTGTGCCAGGTCGCCGCCGCCAAGGGCGCGGACACCCTGGACGGCGCCGTCGTCGCGGCCCGCAAGGCCGGCCTGGTCAGCGTGGCGGCCTGCGCGGCGCTCGCGGTGGCCGGGTGGACCGGGGCCTGGCTCACCGGTGTGGTGGCGATCGCGGCCGTCCTGATGTTCACCGCGGCCGAGCTGTGGCAGTCCGCGAGCGGCTTCGGACTGGGCTTCGGGCTGGCCCCCGAGGCGAACCGGGGCGAGTACCTGGGCGCCTTCCACCTGCACGTGGTCGTCCAGGCCACGCTGGGGCCGGCCGTGGTCTCGTTCCTGGTGTCCGTCCACGACTCGCTGGGCTGGCTGGCGATGGGCGCCGTCTTCCTGGCCGGCACGGCGGCCATCGGCCCGTCGGTGGCCTGGGCGCGCCGTACCGCCGACCGCCGCGAGGGCGTGCCGGCCCAGGAGCCCGCCGCCGTCTGAGCGGTGGGGCGCCTCGTCCCGGAGTGCAGCGCTCCTCCAGCGCACCTTGGGACCGTGAGGACTTCACCTCGACAAATCGTCAAGTGGTCAAGTCGTCTTGTGGGAGGCAGCGCATGTCCGCGTCCGTCACCGAGCGCCCCGCCGGAGCCGGTACGCCGGCCCCGGCCGGCGTGCGCCCCGAGCGCCTCGCACGCCCGGGTCTCGCGCTCGCGGTCATCGCGGGCTGCAACGCGATGATCCAGCTCGACGACCCCATCATGAACATCGCCCTGCCCGGCATCCGCGCCGATCTGGGGCTGTCGGCCCTCTCCGCGTCCTGGGTGATCGGCGCCTACCTGCTGGCGTTCGGCGGCCTGCTGCTGCTCGGCGGCCGGGCCGGCGACATCCTGGGGCGGCGCAAGGTCTTCGTCGCGGGCGTGGCGCTGTTCACGGCCGCCGCCGCGGTCCGGGCGGTGGTCCCGAGCGGTGAACTGCTGATCGCCGTACGGGCCGTGGAGGGCGCCGGCGCCGCGTGCGCCGCGGCCAACGGGTTCGTGCTGATGCTGAGCACGTTCGCGGAAGGGCCCGCCCGCAAGCGGGCGATCGCCGTCTGCACCGCGGTCGGCGCGGCCTCCACGGCCGGCGGCCTGCTGCTGGCGGGGGCACTGACCTCGGCGGGCTCCTGGCGCTGGGTGCTGCTGCTCAACGTCCCGATGGGCTTGGGCATCATCCTGCTCGCCCCGCGCGTGATCGCGGAGACCGAGCGGATCCGCGGCCGCTTCGACCTGCGCGGCGCGCTGCTGTCCGCGCTGGGCGCCGCCGCCCTCGTGTACGGGCTGTCGCAGGCGGCCGAACACCCGTGGACCGACGTCCTCGTCGCCGGTCCGCTGCTCGCCGGCCTGGTGCTGCTGTCCGTGTTCGTCGGCACGCAGCGGCGCGCCGCCGAACCGATCGTCCGGCTCGGGCTCTTCCGGGACCGGGACCGGGCGCTGTCCTTCGCGAGCATGCTGGTCCTGCCGGGCGGCCTGATCGGCGCCTACTTCTTCCTGAGCCAGTTCTTCCAGCAGCACCACGGCTGGTCCCCGCTGGAGGCGGCCTTCGGCCTGCTTCCGGTGCCGGTGACGATGGCCGCCATGGCCGGTGTGGGCGTACGGGTGGAGCGGGCGATCGGCCCGAGGCCGATGATGGCGATCGGCACGGCCGCCCTGGTGGCCGAGAACCTGTGGCTCTCCCACCTCGGTGCGGGCGACGCGTACCTGACGGGTGTACTGCCCGGTCTGCTCCTGCTGGGCGCGGGCATGGCGTTCTGCGTGATCCCGCCGACCGTGCTCGCCACGTCGGGGCTGCGTCCCGAGGAGCTGGGCTCCGTGGCCTCCGTGCTCAACGCCCTGCAGTCGGTGGGCGGTTCGCTGTGCATCGCCCTGATGGTGACCGCCTCCGCGGGCCGCGCCGACTTCGCGGACACGATGTCGGCGGGCTTCACCGCCGGCGCCGCCTTCGCGGCGGCGGCCCTCCTCACAGCCCTCTGCCTCCGCCCCCGCCGCCCATCCTGATCGGCGTGCCGACGCGGGCGCACCGGCCGGGTGCGTCACAGCCTCGGCCAGCCCGCTGGAGGGACCAGCAGGGTCTGGAACCGGCACCCACGAGGGTCCTGTCCTGATGAGTCGAGACGTCGAGAACCTCTCTCAACGGCACGGGACCCTCGTGGTCTGCGGACGCCGCCCCGTTCACAGACAACGCCTCGACTACAGAAGCCTGAGACCAGGTGTACGAAGAAAGTGGTCCATGCCCGCCCATTCGAACAGGCATGCGCTCAGGACGGCGTGAACCGTAGGCATGGACAGTTCCCAACTTCCAGCTCTTCTCACACCTCTGAGCTCATCGCCATCCGACAACTCGATACGCAATCCACTGACCGAGAAGACCAAATTGACCACCTCCCCCGAAAGTCGGACCGAGCGTTTCGGGCGGAGGGTATCCGAGTGAGTCGTAATTTGACACGCCTCACCATCCAAGACGGCCAAAACACCCCTCCTGAGCAGCTTGCGTGAAAAGAAGCCAGGCGATGCGAGTCCGCGGACCTTCAACCGCTGCTCTCCCTCAAGGGAGAGGATCCAGTCCTCCCATGCGTCAGCGGCCGACTCGGGATGGCTGCGATCACCTGGGCTTCGAGTCAACGAGACCCGACCGAGAGGCGTGCTTGCGCTGGCATAGACCCCCTCTCGACGAGCTGGCGCGAGCCAGACATCCGAAGGGACTTCCCGAATCAGTTTCAATTTTCCTCAGCCTCCGCCATACCCGCGCCTCACGGCCGCCACGGCTCGCGAGGCACCCCGACCAGCGGCAATGAATGCGACACCGAAGTTGATAGCCTGATGGATTATGGCCCACTTTGTGGGCCAGTTCCCGGCGATGACCGCCCATCCGCGGTGAAGGATCGATTCGCAGACCGACGGCCGTACAGGCCGATGCGGGCGGCGCCCGCCCGGGCGCCTGCCCCCGCCCGGACACGCGTCAGCCCCCGTACGGGTCCCTTGCCGGGGCCGACGGGGGCTGTGCTGTCCGGCGCTACTTCAGCAGGGTCCGGAACTCCTCGAAGTCGAGGACCCCGTCGTGGTTCGCGTCGGCCGCCATGGCCTTCTTGACCTCTTCCGCGAGGTGCCCCTGGGCGCCCTCGGCCTTGAAGCCCTCGGCCAGTTCGACGATGTTGATCCGCCCGTCGCCGTCCGTGTCGATCTCGTCGAACAGCGCCCTGAGTTCGGCCTCGGTCATGACGTTCCCCTCTCGCATCACAGGACCCCGAAGGTCCACACGGCCCACCACCCTGGCAGATCCGCTCCGTGATCATCTGCACCGTACCCCCGAACGGGTGTCACACCCACCTGGACCTGGGGCTGGCCCCAGGTGGAACGGGTGGGTGGCGGGATCGTCCCGCCCGGCCGCGGCCGGACATGCTGGGCCCGGCGGATAGCGCCGGATTCCCGATGATTCCTTAGGAGTTGGCCCGTGCGTGAACAGGAATGGCAGGCTTTTCGTCCCTCCGGCCGGCGGCAGCAAGGTGGCCGGCGCAGAGCGGCGGGGGCCGCGGCGGCCGTGGCCGCCGGCGTCCTGGCGATCGGCGCACTGGCGCCGCCGGCGGCGTTCGCCGCCTCCCGGCCCGACCCCGTCCAGCGGGGTCTGAACTCCCTGGTGCGCGACGACGGCCTGCCCGGCGCGCTGGCGAGCGTCACCGGCCCCGACGGCCGCACCCGTACGTACACCGCGGGCGTCGGCGACCTGGCCACCGGATCGAAGGTGCCCCGGGACGGCCAGGTGCGGATCGGCAGCAACACCAAGACCTTCACCGCGGTGGTCGTCCTCCAACTGGTCGGCGAGGGACGGATCGGCCTCGACTCCCACGTCGACGACCACCTCCCGGGCCTCGTGCGCGGGGAGGGGATCGACGGCCGCCGCATCACCGTCCGCCAGCTCCTCCAGCAGACCAGCGGGCTGCCCGACTACACCCGGGCCGACCTGCGGCCCCGGTACTACGAGCCCCGCGAGCTGGTCGGGTTCGCCCTGCGGTACAAGGCCGATTTCGACCCCGGCGAGCGCTGGGCGTACAGCAACACGAATTACGTCCTGGCCGGCCTGATCGTGGAAGCGGTCACCCACCGCCCCCTCGCGCAGGAGATCGACCGGCGCGTCATCCGGCGCATCGGACTGCGCCACACCTATTTCCCGGCCCCCGGTGACGCGACCATCCGGGAGGTACACCCCCACGGCTACTACCGCGAGGAGCCGGGCGGGCCGCTGCTCGACATCACGGAGACGGACCCCTCCTGGGGCTGGGCGGCCGGCCAGATGGTCTCCACCAACACCGACCTCGCCCGGTTCTTCTCCGAGCTGCTCGCCGGCCACCTCCTCCCGAAGGCCCAGCTCGACCAGATGCGCACGACCGTCCCCGCCGGGCGCCCCTTCGACTCCCGTGCGCGCTACGGACTGGGACTCGTCGGCACGCCGCTGTCCTGCGGCGGCCTGTCCTGGGGCCACGGCGGCAGCTTCCCCGGGTACGAGACCCGGGGCGGGGTCACCGACAGCGGCCGCGCCGTCAGCATCGCCGTGACGGCCAGGCCTTCGGACGGGGCCGCCATGCAGCGCTTGGAGCACCTCGCGGACACGGCCCTCTGCGACCGCTGACCCCGGCCGCCGCCCCCGGGCCCCGCTACGACTCCTGGCGGGTGGCCGCCCACAGGGCCCGGGACAGGTCCTGGGCCGAGGCCGGACTGCCGTCGGCGGTGCCGCCGATCGACACCAGCGGGGCCCGCCAGCCGTGGGCCCCGATGCGCTCGGCCACCTCGTACGCGACGGCTCCGCCGCCGGAGAAGCAGCCCAGCAGCAGCGGCTCGGCCGCGGCGAGGACCGGCCGCAGCGCCCTGAGGCAGGCCGTGGCATCGGCCGGGGCGTCGAGGGTGACCAGCGCCTGCAGTCCGCGGTGGGCCCGCGCCACCGCCGCGTAGCACTCCGCCGGCGCGTCCGGGGGCGGTACGAGCAGCACCGTCCCGGCGCCGGGGTAGGCGGCGGGCCGCAGCGTGACCAGCCGGGGCGCGGCCGCGGGCGGCGCGGCCACCGCGCCCGGTACGGGCAGGCCGTCGAGCAGCGTCAGCGCGTCGGCGACGGTGATGCGGCGGAGGTCGGCCTCGGGGAGCTCGCGCAGCAGCAGGGCGGTCTGGGCGAGGATCCGGGCCGCGTCGGCGTCGGCGAGGCGGGCCCGGTCGCTGTCGGCGGTCAGGACGAGGCCGCCCGCGCGGTCGTGGCGGGCGGTGAGGGCGAACGGCAGCCCGGTGTACGCCTCGACGGACTCCGGCGGGCCCACGCGTACGTCGGCCTCGGCCAGTTCCCCGTCCACCGGATCGTCGGCGTCCGCCCCGGGCCGGGCGGGCACCCGGTCGAAGGTGAGCAGCGTTTCGGTGAGCGGCGCGTGCGCGCGGGGGCCGGCCTGCTCCCGGATCTGCCCGGCGGAGACCCACTCGTAGGCGGCCAGGCCCAGCGCCCGGTCCCGCAGGTCGCTCAGCAGCCGGGACAGCGGGGCCGCCGGGTCCACCTCCACGGACAGCGGGAGAGGGTTGCCGAGCGGGCCGGGCAGCCGGTCGGCGCCTTCGAGGGCGATGCCGCGACCGGACACGGTCACGCCGAAGGCGACGGCGAGGGGCTCGGCGGCGCGGGCCGCGGACGCCGCCCGGTGCAGTTGGAGGGCCCAGGCGGCGTGCAGGGCGGTGCTCTCCGCGACCCCGCACGAGGCCGCCCACCCCCTCAGCCGCGCCGCCTCGGTGGGGTTGAGCCGCTCGACCGCGCGGCCGTACCTGCTGCCGGCCTCGCCGGGAGCGGGCCGGCGGCCCGCCACCGGGACGGCGGGCAGGGTACGGGCCCCGGCGGGCGGGGCGGCCAGGTCCCAGAACGCGCGGGCCGGGCCCGGGTCGCGGGCGGCCAGCCAGCGCAGGTGGTCGGGGAGTGCCGGGCGGCGCTCGCCCCCGGCCGGGCGGCCGTCGGCCGCGTACGCCCGCAGGAAGGAGCGCAGCAGCTGCCGCACGCTCGGGGCGTCGAGCAGGGCCTGGTGGTACGTCAGGACGATGCGGGCGTCGGGGCCGTGGGCGCCGGGCTCCCCGTCGACGCGGCGGATGCGCAGCGGGCCGGGCCGGCCGAGGTCGAAGGCCTGCTCCCGCTCGCTGCGGAGCACGGCCGACCAGGCGGCCGCCCCGCCGGCCGGGCCGGGCGCGCCGTCGGGCTCGTACGGATCGTGCCGGACCGGGATCCGGGCCCGCTCGTGCACGGTGACGACGGGCCCGCTGCCGCCCCGGCCGGGGCCGGGTGCGAACGCGGCGCGCAGCACGGCCTCGCGGTCGGCGACGCTCTGCCAGGCCTCGTCGAACCGGTGCCGGTCCAGCGGCCCGTACCAGCGCAGGTGCAGCTGGCCGAGGTGGAGCGGCGGTCCGGGCGGGGCGGCCATGGCGTCGAGCAGCACCTCGCGCTGGCGGGCGGAGGCGGGCAGCCCGCCGGGGGCTCCGGCCGGGTGCGTCCCACGATCGGGGCGCGGCTGCTGCGGCAGGGCGGCCAGCACCCCCGACCACCAGCCCGGGCGGCCGTCGGCGGCGGCCGGGTCGGTGAGCAGGTCGGCGAGGCGGCCGGCCAGGCCGGGCCGGCCGGCGGGCCGTTCACCGGGCCGGCAGGTCAGCTGGAGCGTGTGGTGGGTGGCGGTGTGCCGGCGCAGCGTCGGCCCGCATGGCGCGGCCATGGCGAGGGCATTGGCAAGGAGCGGGGCGTCGAGGGGCCCGAGCAGGTCGAGTGCGAGCGGCGTGCCGGGCGCGATCACCACCGTCATGGCGCCGTCCATCCGCCCCTCCCCCGTCCCCATTGCATGCCGCAGAAACGCCTCCGAGAAGGACGAGTCAAGTCGAGGTCAATTCTAAGGTAAAAACAAGTCAAACGACATGCCCCAAGCCCCGGAGTGTCTTATTCCACATGGAAGTTGGCGAATTCCGCGTGGAACTGCCCGCATTTCAGGGTGATTCAAGACAGCCGCCCTGATCGGGCCCGCATCAGGCGGGGTCAGGGGGGTCAGAGGGGTCGGCGAGGCCAGGACGGGCTCGGGGCGGATCAGGCCGGCCGGAGCAGCGCCGACACCATGCCGACGAACCCCTCGTCGAGCATGGTGGACACCGAGCTGTCGCGGGACGTGTCCAGCCCGGCGTCGTGGCAGGCGACGCTGAGCAGGTAGCGCCCGGCCACCGGATAGGTTCCGAACGCCCATTCGCCGTGCGTGGCGGGCGAGCCGTCGGGAGTGAGCAGCCCGGTCTCCCCGCTGCTCGCCGTGGCGAAGCCGAACTCGGCGAAGCCCATCCGCAGGCCCAGTCCGAGCGCCTTCGTGTACGCCTCCTTCAGCGTCCACAGCCGCAGCATGCCGGCCGTCTGTCCGCGCTCCCCCAGCGCCGCGAGCTCGGCGCGCTCGGCCGGGGTGCAGACCTGGTCCTGGAGCAGCTCGAAGGACAGCCTGCGGTCGGCCGGTTCGGTGTCGACGCCGATGCGCCCGTTGCGGCTGATGCCGACCGCGATCAGATCGTCGGTGTGGGTCAGGCTCAGGTCGATCTGGTCGAACCCGCGCAGGTAGGGGCGGCCCCCCGGCTTGTACGAGAGGTCCAGCTCGGCGGGCCCGCAGCCGAGCGCCGCGGCGGCCGTGTACCGGATCGCCAGCCGGGAGGCCACGAAGCGGTGCCGGGCGGTGGCGTCGGCGGTGTCCCGGTAGCGCGCCCAGTCGCGGCCCAGCAGGATCCGCAGCGCGGCCCCGGAGCCCGGCTCGGCCGGCCACTCCTTCCAGGTGGTGTACACGGAGGCGTTGCCGCGTCGGGTCATGCCCGCGGCCACCTCCGCCCAGGGCCCGTCGGGCCCCGCCGCGTGGACGGGCACGCTCAGCAGCGGCGAATTGTGCCAATTCATCAGGTGTCCCCTCCGGTCACTGGGCCAGCTCGGCGGCGTCGAGGTCGCAGCTGCGGCCCGCCCGGTAGCGGCGTACGAGCTCCTCCAGCACCTGGCCGAGGCAGTCGTCGGGCAGCTCCGGCACCGGGATGCCGAGCCGGCCGCCGATCCGGGTCAGCGCGAGCACCGCCCAGGCGGGCGAGGCGAGGAAGGGCTCGCTGCCGTCCTGTCCCTCCCAGGTCCCCAGGACCGCGGCGGCCGCGAGCACCAGCGCGTAGCGGTCGCTGAGCACGCACCACGCGGGGTCGGCCAGGGCGGCCGCGCCCGGCGGGATCGCCCGGCACTGCTCGCGCAGCGCCCGCAGTTCGGTGACGAACGCCTCGGCCAGGTCGGCGAGGACGGCGAGTTGCCCGCCCACCCCGCGGACCTCCGCGAGCCGGGCGGCCGAGCCGACGAGGGAGGCGGCGAGGAAGTCCCCGCCGTCGGCGATGCCGAGGAGCCGGTAGTCGAGGTGCGGCAGGCCCGCGCCGGACCGGAAGAGCTCGGACGGCGGCTCCTCCTCCTTGAACCAGGCCCGCTCGGCCAGCGCCCGCAGCTGCGGCACGATCACGGCCTGGCAGGCGGCGGTCCCGGCGTGCCCGAGCCCGGCGACCGGCAGGTCGCGCGAGAGTTTGTCCAGCGCCCCGTACTCGGGCGTGCCGTGCTGGTAGCCGCGCGAGCCGAGTACGGCCGCCAGCTCCTCCAGGCTCTCGCGCAGCAGGTCGGGGACCACGTACTTGACGGCCGCCGCGAGCACGTGGGTTCGGTCGGGCAGCAGGCTCAGGGCGCGCAGCGCGACGGTGGCCATGGAGTCGCAGGCCAGCAGATCGGCGAAGACCCCGGCCAGCGGCTTGTGGAAGCGGCGGGCGACGGGACGGCTGCGGCCGGTGGTGGCGGCCCGTACGGCGGAGTGCAGGACGGTGCCGGCGGCGGCCACGGCGGTCGCGGCGATGACGCAGCGGTTGACCTGGTACGTGCGCAGCGCCAGGGCGACGCCTTCGCCGACGCGGCCGACGAGGGCCCCCTCGGGGACCTCGCAGTCGGTGAACCGCAGTCCGGAGAAGAGGGATCCGCGCATGCCGGCGGTGGCGACGCGCGGCAGCCGGGTCAGGCCGCCGGCGGCGGTGAGCTCGTCCGGGTCCAGCAGGAGGACGGAGTGGCTGAGCGGGCTGCGGGCGCGGTCGGTCCGGGCGTAGACCACGTACGCCTGTGCCCGGGCGGCGTTGATGATGACGTCCTTGCGGCCGTTGAGCGAGAAGCCGCCGCCGGCCAGCGGGGCGGCGGTGAACTCGTCGCGCAGGATGGCGTTCGCGTGGGCCAGCTCGTGGTGGACGATCGAGGCTCGCCCGCCGCCGAGCAGGACGTCGGCGGTGGCCCGGCGCTGGGCCGTGCTCCCGGCCGACCACACGGCGGAGGTCGCGAACAGCGAGGTGATGCCGGAGCCGAAGCCGAGGGCGAGATCGCGGCGGAAGACCGGGCGCAGCACCTTGACGAGCAGGTCGGCGCGGGTGAGCCGGCCGCCGAACTCGGCGGGCACGAACTCCGCGCCCAGGCCCGCCCCGACGAGCAGCCGCTCGGTGGCCGCGGGCGGCTCGCGCCGCTCGTCGGCGGCGAACAGGGCGCCGAGCCCGTGCGGGTTGGCGGGGTCGTACGGGTCGCCGAGCAGGGCTTCGAGGCGCGCGGCCCGGCGCAGCGCCTCGGTCTCCTCGGCGGCGCGCCCGGCGGCCCGGCCCGCGGCACCGCGGGCGTCGGCGCCGCGGGCGGCCCCGTTCTCGGGACGACGCGTGGGGGTCTCGGTGGTGGTGGCCATGGCGGCGGAGATCAGCTCCTTCGTCCGGGACTCTCGGCCTGCTGCGCGCAGTCCGCGGGGCTGGTCCGTCCTCTGTTGCGGGTGTTGCGGTGTCACGGGTCCTGCGGTGTCACGGGTGTTGCGGTGTCACAGGTCCCGCGGTGTCACGGGTCCCTGCGGTGTCACGAGACCTGCCGTGTCACGGCTCCTGCGGCTCTTCAGCGTGCGGGGATCCGCTCGACACCCGCTTGAGGCGTCGTACAGCGGCGTCCGGGAGGCGCCGGAGACCGGCCACCGGGGTCACCGGTGGCGGCCTGCGGCCTGTCCTTCGGTCCGTTCGGGCCCTTCGATGTGCAGCAGCACGGCCCGGGCGGCGCGCAGTTCGCAGCCGGGCAGCGTGTCCTCGGGGTCGGGCCCGCAGGGGTGGGGGCGGGTGAACCCGGCCGCCTCGAGGGTGCGGACGGCGTCCGCGGTACGGATGACCTGGTGGGTCTGGAGCAGCAGCCGTTCGGGCCGCAGGGGGCGTTCGCCGGCGCCCGGGCCGATGGCCCGGCCGGTCGCCGTGCAGACGAGGTGGACGGTCCGCGGCGCGGTGGCGCTCTCGCGGGCCGCCTTCAGGAACTCGGCCTCGGCGGCCCGCGCGGCGCCGGGTGCGGGCCGTGGCGGGACGAGGCGGCCGAGCGCGGCGACGAGCCGGGCCGCGTCGGCCAGGGTGAGCACGCCCGCCACGTGGGCGGCGGAGAGTTCGCCGGCGCCCTGGCCGGCGACGGCGTCGGCGCGCAGGCCCCAGCTCTGCCAGAGCCGGTACACGGCGACCTGGAAGGCGAACAGCGCCGGCTGGGCGAACTCGGCCCGGCGGATCAGGCCCGAGTCCACCCCGCCCTCGGGGGCGAAGACCACGGCGGCCAGCGGCAGCCGCAGCCAGGGGTCCAGTGCGTCGCGTACGCCGTCGTACGCGGACCGGAAGGCGGGGACGGAGCAGTACAGCTCGCGGCCGAGGGCGAGGCGGCGGCCCGCGTGGCCGGTGAACAGGACGGTCAGGGGCGGGGCGGGCGCTCGCCGGGGCGGGCGCGGCCGGCGTGGCCGGCGGGCGAGGAGGGCGGCCGCGTCATCGGACACCGGGCGCCGCCTCCACGGTCTCGTACAGACCGGGCTCGGGGGTGGCCAGCGGGCCGAGGTCCTTGACGAGGGCCTGGAACTGCTCGCTGCGGACGGCGTTGGCGTGGGCCGCGGCGTCCTCCCACACGGCCAGTTCGAGGAAGACCCGCTCGTCGCCGAGGTGGCGCAGGGCCTCGTGTCCGATGTAGCCGGGCTGGCTGCTCATATAGGCGGTCAGCCGGTCCTTGACGGCCAGGAACCGGTCGATGTCACCGTGCACGGTCAGCTTGTTGACGAAGGTCACCATGGGGGCTCCTCGGGTCTGCGGGTCTTGGGGTCCGGGTGCCACGCTCGGCGGCGCGGCTCGAAGAGCCCTGGAAGACGGCTCGACCACTCCTCCAGCCCGCTCGGAGGATCCTTCCCCGGGCGCGGACGGCCACCCCCCTAACTCCGGGAATCAGCCGTACAGGGGGTGTGCGAGGGGGAACCCCAGAATGCGGGGGCCTCCATGGATCCTGCCGGATTTCCGTAATAGCTTGAGGGTTCCTCGACCGCTGGCCCTGGAGGTGCCCGTGCGCATCCGACCGATGCCGGGGGTGCGTGTCGCCTCCGTGGACGCCGACGGCCGCCTGGAGCTGCTGGCCGCGTCCACCGGCGGACCGGAGAGCTACCGCTGCGGCCCGGTGGGCACGGCGATGTGGATCGCCCTGCGCCAGCACGACGGCGACACCGCGGCCGCGGCCGATCTCCTGGCCCGCCTCTGGAACACGGTCCCCGAGAACGCCCGCGCCGACCTGGACATCTGGGTGGAGGAGATGCGCGACGCGGGCCTCCTGCACGCCGTCGCCTGACCGTCAGGCCTTCCGGGCGGACTTCCAGTCCTCGACGAGGAGTCCGAGCAGCACCTCGTCCGCGAACTCGCCGAGCACCCAGGCCGAGGAACGCAGCACGCCCTCGCGGACGAAGCCGTTGCGCTCGGCGGAGCGCAGCATCGCGTCGTTGTCCGACAGCGTCTCGATCTGCAGCCGCTGCAGGCCGCGCACGACGAAGCCGTAGTGGCAGAGCACGGCGACCACGTCGGTGCCGTAGCCCTTGCCGCGAGCGGCCGGCAGCAGGCCCAGCCCGATGTGCGCGGACCGGTTGTGGTTGTCGATGCCCCACAGGTTCGCCATGCCGACCAGGGTGCCGCTCTCCAGATCGACCACGGAGAACGGGACGCGCCCGTGCTCGTTGTCGTCCACGACGAGCCGCGGGTCCTTCGAGCCGGGCGTGATCGGCCGCCACGGCCGTCCTTCGGCCCGCGAGCCGTTGACCACGTCGTCGTAGAGCCCGGTCCGCAGGAGCGGGATGTCTTCCTCGTGCCGGGCCCTGAGCCCGACCTTGGTGCCACTGAGCATGTGAGCTTCCTATCCGACCGCTCCGACCGGCCGCAAACCGATAAGGCGACCGCGCCGCGGCGGCCCCGCGTCAGGGCACGGCCCGGCGCGTCGCGGCCGCCGTCAGGGCGCGGGAGAGGGACTCCGTGTCCGGGGCCACGGCGACCGCGGGCGCGGGCCAGCCGAAGGCCGCCGTGCGGCGGGCGATCTCATGGGCCAGCGGGGCTCCGGCCGGCCGGCAGCCCAGCACCAGCGGCTCGCCCGCCGCAAGGACCGGGCGCAGCGCCGCCAGGCAGCCCGCGGCGTCCACCGGCGTGTCGAGAACGGCCAGTTGCCCGTCCCAGGGATGGATCCGGGCGAGCGCCGAGTAGCAGCCCGCGGGTCCGCCCGGGGGCGGGACCAGGACGACGGCCCCGGCCCCGCGCCGGGCCGCCTGCCGCAGCACGACCAGCCCCGCGGCCCCGGCGGGCTGCCGGTCGGCGGCCGGATGCGCGTCCCCGGGCGGGGGCCAGGGGCCCAGGAGGCGGAGGGTTTCCGCCACCGTCGTCGACCGGCGGTCGGTGGTGGGGAATCCGCGCAGCAGGCGCGCCGTGCCGTGGACGGCTGCGCGGGCGTCCACGAGCCCGGTGCGGTCCTGCACGCCCGTCAGCACCAGGCCGCCCTCGCGGTCGTGGTGCGCCGTCAGGGACAGGGCGTGGCCACCGGGGGTGGCCACCGCCTCCGGTTCCGTCAGGCGTATGCCCTGGGCCGCCAGCTCCTCGTCCAGCGGGTCCGCGTCCGCCGGCGGCGGGGGGTCGAAGGACAGCACGGTCCGCGCCAGTGGCGTGGCCGGGGTCCGGCCGCTCCATGCCCGGACCTGGCCCATCGAGACCCATTCGTACGTCGAGAGCTCCAGCGCCCGGTCGGCGAGATCGGACAGCAGGCGGCTGAACGGCCGGTCGGGGTCCACCTCCACCGACACCGGCAGCGCGGTGGTCAGCGGTCCCGGCAGCCGGCAGGCGCCGTCGAGGGGGATGCCGCGGCCGGACACGGCCGTCGCGAACGCCACCGGGACCGGGCCGCCGGCCGGTACGGACCGGCGCAGCTGGAGGGCCCAGGCCGCCTGGAGGGCGGTGCTCTCCGTCACGCCCTGCCCGGCCGTCCAGTCCCGCAGCAGCGAGGCCTCGTACGGGGCGAGCCGTACCGTCGTGCGGACCCCGGCCGCGCCGCCGCCCCCCGGCGGCAGCGTGGCCGAGCCCGCCGGCGGCGCGGCCGCCGACCAGAAGGCGCGGGCCGGGGCGCGGTCCCGGCCCGCCAGCCAGCGCAGGTGGTCGCGCAGGTCCGGGCGCCGCTCACCGCCGGCGGCACCCCCCTCCGCGAGATAGGCCCGGGCGAAGGCGCGCACCAGCAGCCGTACGCTGCGCCCGTCGAGCGCGGCGTGGTGGTACGTCAGGATCACGCGCGTCGGCCCCGCCGGGCCGGGCTGCTCGTCGAGCAGCGCGATCCGCAGCAGTCCGGGCCGCGTCGGCTCGAAGCCCCGCCGCCGCTCGCCCGCGAGCAGCGCCTGCCAGTCGGCGGATCCGTACGGATGGCGCACCAGCTGCGGCACGACCCGCCGGTGTACGACGACCCGCGGCCCGCCCCGGGCCCCGTACGGCGCGAACGCGGCCCGCAACACGGCCTCCCGGTCGTACACGCACTGCCAGGCGGCCAGGAACCGCCGCGTGTCCAGCGGCCCGTACCAGCGCCAGTGCGACTGTCCGACGTGCAGCCCGGAGTCCGGCCGGGCGGCCATGGCGTCGAGGAGCACCTCGCGCTGCCCGGCGGACGCGGGCAGTCCGGGCCCGGAACGTGCGGGTCCGGGGTGTGCGGGCGGGCCGGCCTGCTCGGAACCGACGCTCATCCTCTCCCCCTCGTCTCGGCCTCGGACTTCAAAGGGGTCGAGTATGCGCGGGGTTCCCACGTTTCGCTGACGCGCTCCTGACACGCCGCCGGAGTTCCGGTGGAGCCGGGCGGTGTCTGCGCACAGTCCCGCCCGGCCCGGCAGGGACCGCAGGACGCGGCCCGGGCTCACAGCATGCGGATGGCGGTCTCCGCATGCCGCTTCGCCAGCCCCAGCGTCGCGAGGCTGTTGCGCCCGAGCGCCTCGCGGACGTACGTCCTGGCCGCGGCCAGGTCCGCGCCCGGTCCCAGCACCCGCTCGACGGCCTCCTCCCGCAGCAGCACGCTGTGCTGCGCGACGGCGGTGACCCCGCTCTCGTCCGGCACCAGCGACCACTCTCCGGTGTGCGCGGCCATCAGGGCCGGGGTCGCGGTCTGCTTGTAGACGATCCGGCCGGCCGCCGGGAAGCACACCCGCACCGACTCCGTCGTGTGCGCGGCCCCGTCGGCGGTCACCGTGTCCATGCTCAGCAGCTGCACCCCGGGCGCGTCCTCCGTCACCGCGACGCGCGAGACGTGCGGGACCCGGTCCGGCCAGTCGGCGGCCTCGTACAGGAACTGGTAGGCCAGATCGGCCGAGCCCTTGATCCGTACGGAGTCCTCGAAGGACAGCAGCAGGCCGTCGAGCCGGGTCCAGCCCTCCGCGGCCTCCTTCAGCGTGGCCAGCTGGGCGCGGCTGTTGGTGTCGGTGGCCTCCTTCGTCCAGTCGACGTCGGCGGGCCGGTCGCCGGCGACCGCGAAGTCGTGCAGCAGGACGAGCCGCGAGCGCGCGGTGCCCCGCGGCTCCACGATCCAGCTGCCGCCCATCGAGACGACGGGGGCGGCGGGGACCTCCTGGCGGAAGTCGATCCGCAGCCGGGTCGCGTCCAGGGTCCGGCGCGAGAGCCAGGACCTGACGGTCCCGTTCGCGGTCACCCACATGTGGAACCGGTCCCGGGATCCGTCGAAGTCGAGCCGCTCGACGTGGATGCTCGACGGGAAGTACAGCGGCCACTGGGTCGTGTCCGCGATCAGCCCGTAGACCACGCCCGCGGGCGCGTTGACGTCCACGGAATAGGACGTGCGGTGCACCTGCTGGACCGACATCGCCACACCTTTCCGTCACAAGTGATCCAGAGTCTGTCCGTCCCGGCCGGAGCTCCGGTCGAGACGACCTGGAGCCCGGTCCGGAACGCGGTCGCCGCGCCTCAGCGCGCGAGCGCCGACTCCGCGTACTGCTTCGCGTACGTCATCGTCGCCGTGCTGTTGCGGCCGAGCGCCTCGCGCACGTACCGGCGGGCCGCCGCGAGGTCGGCCGACGCGCCCAGCACCCCGGCGACCGCCTCCTCCCGGAGCACCACCCCGTGCTGCGAGGTGACCGTCGAGCCGTACGCACCGCCCGTGACCGTCCACACCCCGGTGTGCGCGGACATCAGGGCGGGGGTGCGGGTCTGCTTGTAGACGATGCGGCCGGCGGCCGGGAAGCACACGCGCACCGACTCCGCCGTGTGCGCGGACCCGTCCGCGGTCAGCGTGTCCATGGCCATGACCTGGACCCCGGGCAGCTCCTCGGGCTCGGTGAGCTCCAGCCTCGCCACGTGCGGCAGCAGCCGCGGCCACTGTTCGGCGCGCTCAAGGAAGGCGTAGACGAGCTCCGGCGGGGCGTCCACGCGCACGGTGTCCTCGAAGGACATCACGAGGTCGTCGAGACCGCCCCAGCGCTCGCCGAGCCGTGCCAGGTTGGCCAGCTCCGCCCGGCTGTTGGTGTCGGTGGCGCGCTCGACCCACTCGACGTCCTCGGCCCGGTCGCCCGCGACCGAGAAGTCGTGCAGCAGGACCAGCCGTGAGCGCTCGGCGCCCAGCGGCTCCACGATCCAGGTGCCGGTCATCGCCGACAGCGGGGCCGCGGGGACCTCCTGGCGGAACTCGATGCGCCGCGCCGCCGCGTCGAGCACCCGGCGCGAGGTCCAGGACTTGACCCGGCCGTTCGCCGTCGCCCACATCCGCAGCCGCTCGCTCGCGCCGTCGAACTCCAGGCGCTCCACGTACACGTTGGGCGGGAAGTACAAGGGCCACCGCACGGGGTCCGCGATCAGTCCGTAGACCACGCCCGCGGGGGCGGCCACCTCGGTCTCGTGCACGCTACGGTGCACCCGCTCGGCCGCCATCAGAAGTTGCCCAGCCCGCCGCAGACGTTCAGCGCCTGCGCGGTGACGGACGCGGCGAGGTCCGTGGTCAGGTAGCCGACCATGGCCGCCACCTCCTGCGGGGTCGCGTAGCGCCCCAGCGGGATCTTCGCCTCGAACTGCTCCTGCACGTCCTCGGTCGTGGTGTCCCAGGCCGCCGCGTAGCCGGCCCGCACGCGCTGCGCCATCGGGGTCTCCACATAGCCCGGGCACACCGCGTTGACCGTGATCCCGGCCGGGGCCAGCTCCTTGCCGAGGGCCTTGGTGAAGCCGACCACGGCGTGCTTGGACGCCGAGTACGGGGCGCCGAGCAGGACGCCCTGCTTGCCCGCCGTGGAGGCGATGTTGATGATCCGGCCCCACGGGGCGCCGCCGAGGCCGCCGCGCTTGAGGACCTCCCGGGTCAGCAGGAAGACGCTGTTCAGGTTGGTGTCGATCACGTCGTACCAGAGCTCGTCGCTGATGTCGGCGGTCGGACCGCCGCCGCTGCGCCCGGCGTTGTTGACCAGGACGGAGACCGGGGCGTCCCACTCCGCCACGGCGGCGGCGACCAGCTCCGCGACCGCCTCGCGGGAGCGGACGTCGGCGGCGGCGCCGGCGACGTCCAGGCCCTCGGCGCGCAGCTCCTCGACGGTCCGCTTCACGTTCTCCGGGGTCCGCGCGCACAGGAACACCCGGTGCCCGCGGCCCGCCAGGTCCCGTACGACCGCCAGGCCGATGCCGCTCGTGCCGCCGGTGACGAGCGCGACCGGCTTCCGCGGCGCCGCCGACGGCGCCGACCCTGTTGTCGTCGTGGACGTTGTCGTCATCGGTGCGCCTCCAGTACCCGTGGTGGAACTCCGACCGTGTCGCGGAGCTCTGGAGGTGCGGTGGACGCGGGGTCGAGCCCCGGTACGGGTCCTGCCGCGGCGGGCTCCGCAGCGGCGGCCTCCGCCGGCCGCCCCAGCGGCGCCAGGGCCCGCGCGAGGGCGCGCTCCGTCAGGGCGGCGCCGCCCGCGGCGACGTAGCCGTCGGGCCGGATCAGCAGCCAGCCGCCCGGCCGCAGCCCCAGCGCGCGCCGCAGCACCCCGTCGGGATCGGCCAGCGGACGGGGGCCGTCGGGCACGTCGGGTCCGTCGGGCAGGCCCTGCGTCCCGTCGGGCAGGCCCTGCGCCCCGTCGCCCACCGTCCGTACCGACAGCCAGTCGGGGTGCGCGCGGGCCGTCGCGGCCGCCACCGCCCGCAGGGTCGCGCCCGGACCGCCCGCCTCCCACACCAGGGACCAGCGGGTGTCGCGCAGTTCGGCGCGCAGCGCCTCGGAGCCCGGGTCCCCGCGCCGGGCGGCCGCCGCGGCCGCCCGGGAGCCGACGGGCAGCCCCGCCAGCGGATCGGCGGTGCTCAGCGGGCTGTCCCCGTACGACAGCCGCAGCCCGGACATGCCGCCGAGCACCTTGCGCTGGATGGCACGGCGCAGCGGCGCGATGTTCCGTACGAAGGTGAAGACGACGGGCAGCGCCACCCCGGCGAGGGCGTTCTTGAACTGGACCAGGAAGGTGGCCTTGCGGGTCGATCCGATCAGCGCCTTCCCGATCGGCACCCGCTCCTGCCCGTACGTGGCCAGCAGCTCGGGCCCCGCCTGCCCGCGGGCGGCCATCGCCAGCTTCCAGGCGAGGTTGTACGCCTCCTGGACGCCGGTGTTCATGCCCTGCCCGGAGGCGGGGCTGTGCACGTGGGCCGCGTCGCCCGCGACGAAGCAGCGGCCGTCGTGCATGCGCGGCACCATGCGCTGCTGGAAGGTGAACACGGAGGTCCACTCCGGTTCGCCGACCCGCACCGGGCGGCCGAGCCCGGCGCCGAGCTTCTCCGAGAAGCGCCGCGCCACGTCCTCGCCCTCCGGCCGCGCACCGGGGGCGGTGTCGAGCAGCCGCCAGTACCCCTCGCGCTGGTACGGGACCATCATCAGGGCCTGGCTGCCGGTGTGGACCCAGTAGATGGTGTCGGGCGGCAGGTCGGTGGAGACGGGTGCGTCGGCCAGGGCCCAGGTCTCGCTGGACTCGCCGAGCAGGGGCAGCCCCAGTTGCTTGCGCACGGTGCTGTGGCCGCCGTCGCACCCGACCAGCCAGGGCACCTCGTACTCCTCGATGGCGCCGTCGGGGTGCTCCAGGCGGGCCCGTACGCCGTCCTCGTCCTGGGTGAACGAGTCCAGCCGCACCCCCCACTCCACGGTGACGCCGAGCCGGGCGAGGGCCTCGCGCAGCACGGCCTCCGTCTCGGTCTGGGCGATGATCAGGCTGTACGGGAAGCGGGTGGGCATCGACGCGTAGTCCGCGTCGAGGCGCACCAGCCGGCTGCCCCGCGCGTACATGGTGAAGGCCCGGTTCTTGCGGCCCCGGGCGAGGACCCCGTCCACGAGGCCCATCTGGTCGAAGGTCTCCAGGGTGCGCGGGTGGACGGCCACGGCGCGGCTCTCGCGGGCCGGTCCGGGGGCCCCGTCGACGAGGCGTACGCGCAGCCCCCGCCGGGCCAGTTCATGGGCGGCGGTCAGGCCCACGGGGCCCGCCCCCACCACCAGGACCCGGGCGGACCCGGCCGCCCCGGACGGTGTGCCGGTACTGCTCGCCACGTGGTTGCTCCTCTGCTGTTCGTGCGTACGGAAAGGACGGGCGCGGGCCGCGGGCGCGGGCCGAGGGCCTGGGCTCACCCGGCCGCGGCCTCCGCGGCGGCCCGGCCGCGCAGGCTGAGCCGCAGCGGGCGCCGGTCGGGCTTGCCGACGTGGTTGCGCGGCACGGCGTCGAGCACCTCGACGCGGCGGATCTGCTCGAAGTCGTTCAGGCGGGCGTTGGCGCGCTCCACGATGGAGTCGAGGACGTCGAGCAGGCCGGGCGCGGTGGGGTCGCGCAGCACGATGCCGGTCCACACGAGCGCGCCGTGCACCGGATCGGGCCAGCCCGCCACGATGCATTCGGCGACGCGCGGGTCGGCGCCGATGACGTCCTCGACCCCGCTGGGCGAGACGAGTTCGTTGTCGTACTTGAAGACGTCGTCGAGCCGGTCCACCAGGAACAGCACGCCGTCCTCGCCCAGGTATCCGACGTCCCCGGTGGAGAACCAGCCGTCCGCGTCGACCGGCGGGGGCGCGGTGTCGTCGAGGTAGCCGGCCATCACCTGCGGCCCGCGGACCTGGACCTCGCCGGTGGCGTACACGTCGAGCGGGGTGCTGGTGTCCACGGCGACGATGCGGCATTCGGTGCCCGGTACGGCGGGTCCCACCGAGCCGCTCTTGGGGCTGCGCGGGCTCTGGCAGTGGGAGAGCGGGGAGAGCTCGGCCAGCCCGTACCCCTGGATGACGGGCACGCCGAGGCGGGCGCGCAGGGTCCGGGCGGCCGTCGGGGACAGGGCGGTGCCGCCGGAGAGCACGGCGGTCAGGCGGCGCCCGGCCGGGAAGTCGTGGGTGAGCCGCTCGTCCTGGGCGAGGCGGTGCAGCCGCGCGGGCAGCCCGTAGTAGTGGGTGGCCCCGGCGCGGGCGGAGGCGGCGAGCGAGGCGACGGGGTCGGGGTCGGTGCACAGCACCTGGCAGGCGCCCGCGTACACGCCCGAGTTGAGGTGCATGGTGTGGTAGAGCGGCAGGTGGTTGAGGGTGACCGAGTCGCTGCCGAGGTCGTGCGCGGCGGCGGTCTGGGCGGCGTTCGCCACCAGGTTGCGGTGGGTGAGCCGGACGCCCTTGGGGCGGCCCGTGGTGCCGGTGGTGAACTGGATGCAGGCGTCGGAGTCCAGGTCGACGGTCCCGGGCAGGTCGGTGCGCTCGGGCGCGCGGGCCAGGGCCTCGGCCAGCGGGAGGGCGTCGCCGGGGACCACGCCGTCGGGTGCGTCCGTCACGACGACGGTGTGCAGGTGCGGCAGCCGGTCGCCCGCCTTGACCAGCAGTTCGGCGGTGGCGGTGGGGACGAAGGCCACCTCGGCCGCGGCCGTCCGCAGGACGTGGACCAGGCCCGCCTCCTTCATCAGCGGGTTCACCAGCACGACGGTGTTCCCGCTGCGCACGGTCCCGTAGTAGGCGGCGGCGAAGACGGGGTCGAGGACGCTTGCGACGCCGACCCGGGCCCCGCGGCGGCCGAGGGTGTGCTCCAGGTAGGAGGCGAAGCGGTCGGCCCGGCCGTCCAGTTCCGCGAAGGTCACCGTCTTCGTGACGCCGGCTCCGGTCGCGGTCCGGATCGCCCGGCCGGCGGGGTCGCGGACCGCCGCCCGGCGCAGCAGGCCGTCCAGCGGGAGTTCCGGGTACGCGAATCTCGGCATGGTGCTCTCCTCCTGGCTCCCGAAGGGGTGGCCGCGGCTGCGGCGGCGCCCCTGGACCTGTCGGCCCAGCCTGGGCAGGGACGCTTGAGGAGTCTTCGAAGAGCGCTCGATCTGCGGTGCGGATGCTGTCGGGAACCGATGGAACGGAGTCCCCCGATGACAGCGACGACGACGGCGGCAGTGCGGGAGTTCGGCCTGCTGTACGCGGAGGTCCAGCAGTTCTACTCACGCCAGATGCAGCTCTTCGACTCCTTCGAGGCCGAGCCGTGGGCGCGGACGTTCACCGAGGACGCCGTCTTCGACGTGCCGACGCTGCCCGCGCCGGTGGTCGGGCGCGCGGCCCTCGCCTCGAACGTCCGGCGCAACGCGGAGGTCCAGGCGGGCAGCGGCGAGCAGCTGCGGCACTGGCTGGGCATGCTGGACGCGCGGCCGCAGCCCGACGGCACGGTGCACACCCGCAGCTACGCGCTGGTGTACCTGACCCCGCGCGGCGGTGAGCCGAAGGTGCACCGGGTGTGCGTGATGGAGGACGTACTGGTCCCCGCGCCGGGCGGCTGGCAGGTCGCCCACCGCCTGGTGACGCGCGACGACCTGCCCTGACCGGCGGCGGGCCGCGGGAAGGTCCGCGGGGGCCGGTCCTCGGGGCCGCTCCGCGGGGAGCCGGTCCGCGAGGACCGGCCTACAGCGACCGGTTGACGTGCAGCACCGGGAACAGGTCCGTGCGGACCCCCGCCGGATCGTGGCCGTGCGCGACCTTCCGGGTGATCTTCGCGCCGATCGGGGTGCGGGTGACGACCGCCGCCGCCCGCGCCCGCAGGAACGCGGCGGCCGGCCCGCCCCCGCCGAACAGCGAACGGGCCTGCATCACCTGCATGCGGTGCACGGCGGCCGCCGCCGGGGCGCGCCGGTCCCGGTAGGGCGCGAGGCGCGCCGCCGTCGGCTCCCCGTCGGCCAGCGCGCGGACGAGTACGGGGTGCAGCGCGGCGGCGTCCTGGAGGGCCAGGTTGATGCCCTGGGCGCCGATCGGCCCGTGGGTGTGGGCGCTGTCGCCGAGCAGTACGAGCCCGTCGCGCACCCACTCCTCGGCGTGCGAGGCGAACACGTCGAGCAGGGTCAGGTCGGCCATCGAGGTGATCTGCTCGTGCACGAGGTCGGCGTACTGCGGCAGCACCTCGGCCAGTTCCCACCGGATGTCCTCGATGCCGCGCCGGACGGCGCCGTGCCAGCCGCCGTGCGGCAGGGTCCAGCCGATCCGCAGCCGGTCGGGGTGGGTGTCGTGGACGAGTACGGCGCTGCCCGCCGCGCGGTGCACCCGTACCTGCCCGGTGGCCTGGCCCGGCGCGTGCAGCGAGAACCACACCACGTCGTGGGCGAAGGACTCGCGGCGCCCGGCGTCGATGCCGGCGAGCGCGCGGGTCTTGGAGAACCGGCCGTCGGCGCCGACGACCACCTGGGCCCGCACGGTGACGGGCACCCGGTCGGGGCCGTTGACCACGGCGCCCGTGCAGGGCCTGTCCGGGCGCTTCTGGACGAGCGCGGCGATCCGGTGCCCTTCGAGCAGGGTGAATCCGGGCAGCTCCCGGCAGGCGGCGAGGAGTTCCTCCAGCAGGTGCGGCTGCGGGAGGGCCAGCAGGTGGTCGTACGGGGCGGGCAGCCGCCCGTAGTCGATGTCGAGCAGCACTCGCTCCCGCTCCAGCACTTGGAACCCGCGCAGGCGGGCCGACCCGCGGGCCGTCGCCCCGGCCAGGACGCCGAGCTCGTCGAGGATCCGCTGTCCGCCCGGCTGGAGGATCTCGCCGTGGAACTCGCGGCGGAAGGCGGTGGAGCGTTCGACCAGGGTCACGCGGACGCCGGAGCGCAGCAGCATGAGGGTCAGGGCCAGCCCTGCTGGTCCTGCGCCGATGACGCAGACGTCGGTGTCGAGGGTGGCGGCGGTGTCGGTGGTGGGGGTCTCCTGGATCACGAATCAGACCGCGGCCCGTGCGGAGAGCACCTCGTTGACCATGGCGAGGTAGCGGCGGGGGGTGTCGGCGTCGTCGAGCGCCTCCTCGTCGAGGAGCACGTCGTACTCGCGCTCGATGTACCCGGTGGTCTGCAGGACGGCGAGCGAGTCGTAGCCCAGCTCGAACCAGTTCAGGTCCAGGACGTCGCCGTCGAGGTCGACGCCCTCCTCCTCGCCCGCGCACTCGCGCAGGATGCGCTTCAGGTCGTCGAGTTCCAGCCGGTCCATGGTCTCCCTCTTGTTCTGGTGGGTGGTGCGGGGGTGGATACGGGTCGGGCGCCCGGGTGATGCGGTCGGGCGCCCGGGGGACGCGGTCAGGCGTCCGGGGCCCGTACGACGACGGCGGAGTTGAAGCCGCCGCGGCCGCGGGCCAGGACCAGCGCGGTCCGCAGCGGCAGCCCGAGGGCCGGGCTGGGCGCGCCGGTGACCAGGTCCAGCAGGTACTCCCCGGCCACGAGCTCGGTCCCGGTGGTCGGCGGGATCAGCTGGTCGCGCAGGGTGAGCAGGGCGGCGGCGACGTCGAGGGCCGCGCCTCCGGCGGCGAGCCGCCCGGTCATCGACTTGGGCGCGGTGACGGGCACCCCGTACGGGCCGAACAGCGCGGTGATCGCCTCCGCCTCGGCGCGGTCGGCGGCGCGTTCGCCCGCCGCGTCGGCGAAGACGACGTCGACCTCGTCGGGGTGCACGCCCGCGTCGGCGAGGGCGAGTTCGGCGGCCGCTCCGAGCCGGGAGGTCCCGTCGGCGTCGAAGGTGGCGGCGTGCCCGGCGACGGCGCCGTACGCGCGGGCTCCGCGCCGGCGGGCCTCCTCGGCGCCCTCCAGGACGAGCAGCGCGCCGCCTTCTCCCGCGACGTGGCCGCTCGCGTCCTCGGCGAACGGCAGGTAGGCGCGGGCCGGGTCCTCGCGGTCGGTGAGCCCGCCGCCGGCCAGGTAGGCGGCCCAGCCCCAGGGGCACAGCGCGGAGTCGACGCCTCCGGTGACGACGAGCTCGGCGCCCTTGCGGATCTGGCGGCGGGCGTGGGCCATCGCGTCGAGGCCGCCGGCCTGCTCGGAGACGATCACCCCGGAGGCGCCGCGCAGGCCGTGCCGGATGGAGATCTGGCCGCTGTTGACGGCGTAGAACCAGGCGAAGGACTGGTACGCGGAGACGTGCTGGCCGCCCTTGCTCCACAGCGCCTGGAGCTCCTGCTGGCCGAATTCGAAGCCGCCGAAGGAGTTGGCGGTGACCACGCCGGCGGCGTGCTCGGGCAGCTGCGCGGGATCCGCCCCGGCGTCGTCGAGCGCCTCCTTCGCGGCGGCGAGCGAGAGCCGGGTGACGCGGTCGGTCTGCGGCATGAGCCGGCTGGAGACGTGCTCGGCGTCGACGAACCCGGGCACCTCGCCGGCCAGCTTCGCCGGGTAGCCGCCGGCGTCGAAGCGGGTGATCGGCCGGATGCCCGAGCGGCCGCGCAGGACGGCGGACCACCAGGCCTCGGTGCCGAGCCCGTTGGGCGCGGCGACCCCGATGCCGGTGACGACCGGGGCGGCGGTGCGGGAGGCCGTGCCGGCGGGGGCGGCCGGGGCGGCGAGAACGGTGGTCATCGGTCCGCCTTCGGGCTCGGGCTGGTCAGGATCATCGCGCTCTGGAACCCGCCGAAGCCGCTGCCGACGGTCAGGACGGCGTCGGTGCGCTGCCGGCGGGCGGTCAGCGGGGTGTAGTCGAGGTCGCAGGCCGGGTCCGGCTCGTGCAGGTTCGCCGTCGGCGGGACGGTGTCGTGCTCGATGGCGAGGGCGCAGGCGGCCACTTCGAGGGCCCCGATCGCGCCGAGGGAGTGCCCGATCATCGACTTGATCGAGCTGACGGGGACCTCGTACGCCCGCTGCCCCAGGCTCCGCTTGAACGCCTCGGTCTCGTGCTTGTCGTTCTGCTTCGTGCCCGAGCCGTGCGCGTTGATGTAGTCGATGTCCCCGGGCACCAGCTGTGCCTCGGCGAGCGCGGCCGTGATGGCGGCGGCCATCTCGATGCCGTCGGGCCGCAGTCCGGTCATGTGGTAGGCGTTGGAGCGCGAGGCGAAACCCGAGATCTCGGCGTAGATGTGCGCGCCGCGGGCGCGGGCGTGCCCGTACTCCTCGATGACGAGGACGGCCGCGCCCTCCCCCAGGACGAACCCGTTGCGGGTGCGGTCGAAGGGGCGCGAGGCGGTCTCCGGCTCCTCGTTGCGGGTGGAGGTGGCGCGGATCGCGTCGAAGCAGGCGACGGTGATCGGCGTGATGGGCGCCTCGGCCGCGCCGGTGACCATCACGTCGGCGCTGCCCTCGCGGACGAGGTCGACGGCGTGCCCGATCGCGTCGAGGCCGGAGGTGCAGCCGGTGGACACGAGGGCCACGGGCCCCTGGGCGCCGGCGGTACGGGCCACCTCGGCCGCCATCGAGCTGGGGACGAAGTAGTCGTACAGGTGGGGGACGGCCTTGGTGTGGTCGACGAGCGTACGGGTGCCCCGCTCGCTGACGACCCCGTACTCGGCGTCGAGTCCGGTGGTGCAGCCGAGCGCGCTGCCGAGGGTGACCCCGGTGCGCGCGGCGTCGTACGAGCCGGCCAGGCCGCTGTCGGCGAGGGCCTCGCGGGCGCTGACGACGGCGAACTGGGCGGCGCGGTCCAGGCGGCCGGCCTGCTCGGCGGTGAGCCCGGACTCCCGGGGGTCGAAGTCGGCCTCGGCGGCGATCCTGGAGCGGAAGCCGGAGGCGTCGAAGAGGGTGATGGCGCGGGTGGCCGTACGGCCGTCGGTCAGCAGCGACCAGAATTCCTTGGTGCCCGGGCGGCCCGGGGCCACGACCCCGATGCCCGTGATGACGACTCGTCTCATCGCCCTTCCCCCTGTCCTGTCCGGTCTGTCTGGTCTGCCCGGTCTGTCTGGTCGCGGTGTCCGCGCAGCACGATGCGGGCGGCCCGGCCGAGCATCCGGGGCAGTTCGCCGCCCCGCACGAAGAAGTGGCCGCCGGGCACGGTCCGCCGCACCAGCCGGCCGGTGGTCCAGCGCTGCCAGCCCGCGGCGGACTCGGCGCCGACGAGGGGGTCCTCGGTGCCGGTGACCGCGAGCAGCGGTACGGGCACGGGGCCGGGCGAGGTCGGCGCGACGGCGGCGGCCCGCAGGTTGCGGGCGAGGCGCAGGTCGGCGCGGAGCACGGGGAAGACGGACCGGAACCACACGTCCCCGGGCCGCACGCCGGGCGGCAGCGCGTCGAACCGGTCCAGGACGCGCAGCAGTTCCTCGTCCGGCAGTTCGGCGGAGTTCGCGAGGGCGGCCGGCAGGTCCGGCGGGGGGCTGGCCCCGACGGCGAGCAGCGCGGGCATCGGCAGCCCGTACTCCAGCGCGGCGTGGGCGACCGTGAGGGCGACCGACGCGCCGAGGCTGTGCCCGTAGAGGATGTAGGGGGCGCCGGATCCGTCGGCGATCTGCTCGAACAGCGGTTTGAGGTCGGCCAGCAGCTCGTCGCGGCCGGTCAGCCGGATCTCACGGCGCCGCTCGTCGCGCCCGGGCAGCAGCCAGGGCGTGGTCCTCACCCCGCTCCCGGCGAGCTTGTCCCACCGGTAGAACGAGGACACTCCGGCCCCCGCATGTGCGAAGCAGTGCAGCCGTACGGCCTGTCTGTCGCCCATCGCCACCTCCCAGGAACCGCACCACGTATGCCTCGACACTCACCGACCGCGCTTGAGACCGGCTCGAATCGGTGTGCACGACGGGCGTGGAAGGCACTGGGAGGGACTGGAGGGACCAGAGGGACTGGAGGAACCGGTCTAGGCGGCGTACAGGTCGAACGTGGACCCCCGGCGCGGCCCCGCCACCACGTCCAGCGCCGGATCCACCGTCAGCATCGCCTGGTGCAGGCGCTGCAGCTGCGGGGACGGCTCCACGCCGAGTTCGTCGATCAGGCGGTTGCGCAGCCTGCGGTAGACGTCCAGGGCCGTGGCCTGGCGGCCGGACCGGTACAGCGCGACCATGGCCTGCGAGTGCAGGCCCTCGTGCTGCGGGTGGCGGGCGATCAGCTCGGTCAGTTCGGCGATGACCTCGACGTGGCGGCCGAGCCGCAGGTCCGCGTCGATGCGCCGCTCGACCGTCACGAGCCGGCTCTCCTCCAGCCGCATGACCTCGATCTCCAGGATCGGTCCCACGCGTACGTCGACCAGCGCCGGGCCGTTCCACAGTCCGAGCGCCTTGCGCAGCATGTCCGCCGCGCCCTCGTCGTCCCCGTCCTCGTACGCGTGCTGTCCGCCCACCACGAGGCTTTCGTACGCGTGGACGTCCACGGCGTCCGGCGGTATCTGCAGCAGGTAGCCGCCGTGCCGGGTCGCGAGCACGTCCTTGGCGCTGCCCGGGACGCCCGGCCCCATGGCGGTGCCGAGTCTCCTGCGCAGCTGCAGGATGTACGTCTGCAGCGTCGTGAGCGCGCTCTGCGGGAGGTCGGTGCCCCAGATCTCCTCCATGAGGGTCTGCACGGGCATCACCCGCCCCGGATAGAGCGCGAGCAGCGCCAGGATCTGGCGCGGCTTGCCAGCCGTCGGAACAATCGAGCCCCCGTTGACCTCGGCACTCAACGGACCCAGAACCTGAATCTTCACGGTGTCCTCCGTATTTCGTCGAGTTCCCATCGATTTTCAGCCTTCGACTCCGGCACGGTAGCGGTGTCCAATGCGCCGTCCCGGAATTCTTGAGCAGGTGTCGAGCAGCCCTCCGCTTCAGCCTGTTGCAGGCCGAAAACAAGCTGGTAGATTCCACTCAGGGGATAAAAACCGGCACATATTCCATTTCTGCCGGAAGGGGGTGCGGGAACCATGGGCGAGGACATCGGAACGGACTTCCGCGTCCTGGGTCCGGTGGAGGTGCTCGACCGCCGCACGGGGACGTATGTCGCACCCTCCGGTGCCAAACAGCGGGCGCTGCTCGGCGCCCTGGTGGCCCGGGCGGGCCAGGTGCTCCCGGCCGAGCGGCTCATCCACGAACTGTGGGGCGACCGCCCCCCGGCGGGCGCCGCCAACGCCCTGCACGCCCACGTGGCCCGCCTGCGCCGGCTGCTGCAGGACGCCGCGGGCCACGACCCCATCTCCACCCACGCGACGGGCTACACCCTGGGGCGGCCCGGCACACGGACGGACGCCCACCACTTCCACGACCTCTCTTCCACGGGCCGCGGAACGCTGGCCGCCGACCCCGTACGAGCCGCGGAGCTCCTCGGCGAGGCCCTCGCCCTGTGGCGTGGCCCGGCCCTGGAGGGCAGCGGGCAGGGGCCCCTCTGCGCGAGGGAGGCGGAGCGGCTGGAGGAGCTGCGGCTGACCACGCTGGAGACCCTGTACGAAGCCCGCCTGCGCGGCGGCCGGCACGCCGAGGCCGCCCGGGAGCTGGAGCGGCTGACGGCCCGCCACCCGGTGCGCGAGCGGCTCTACGACCTCCAGATGCTGGCGCTGTACCGCTGCGGCCGCCAGGCCGAGGCCCTCGGCGTGTACGAGCGCGCCCGCCGGCGCCTGGTGGACGAACTCGGCGTGGAACCGGGCCCCGCCCTGCGCGGGCGCATGGAGGCGATCCTCCACCACGCCCCGTCCCTGTCGACGCCGGACCCGGACGCCTCGCTCCACGAACTGAGCGGCGCCATAGCCCGCCTGGGCACCCGGATCGAGGCCCTGGCGCGCGAGCAGCAGAGCCTGGTCCGCCGCCTGAACGGCCTGACCTCAGGCGTGGCACTCCAGGGGGCGCCCGTGGAAGGCGGTCATCTCCGCGAACAGGGCGCCGACGTCGAGGGGTGATCCCTCGGGCAGCAGCCCCCGCGCCTCCGCGTACCCGCGGTGCAGGTTGGGCAGCAGCCGCTCGGAGTCGAGCAGTTCGCCGTACGGCCCCAGGTCGGTGCCGCGGGCCAGCTCCAGCGGACTCACCCCGGCCGCGACGCCCTCCCGGGCCAGCCCCCGCACCCAGCGCAGGTACCGCTCGTTGGCGTCGAACACCTCGGGCCCCGCGACCGGCCCGTGACCGGGAACGACGACCGCGGCCCCCAGCCCCCGCAACTGCTCCAGGGCCCGCAGGCTCCCCTCGACGGACCCCATGACACAGAACGGCGTGACCCCGTTCATGACGAGGTCGCCGGTGAACAGCACGCCCTGGTCGGGCAGCCAGACGACGGTGTCGTCGGTGGTGTGGGCCGCCGGTCCGATGTGGATGAGCTCGGCCCGTACGTCCCCCACGTGCAGCGTCGTCCGGTCCCGGAAGGTCAGCTCGGGCGGGCGGACCTCGATGTCCCCCCAGCACACCTCGGGCCACAGCCCGGCCATGTGCAGCCCGGCGGCCCGGACCATGGCCCGGGTCCGCTCGTGCCCGATGGTGAGGGCCTCGGGAAAGAGGTAGTTCCCGTAGGTGTGGTCCCCGTGGAAGTGCGTGTTGACGAGCGCGCGGGGCGCCCGCCCCGCCACCCGCAGCGCGGCCCTGCGCAGCTCACGGGCCCGCTCCTCGGTGGCAACGGTGTCGACGAGCGCGGCGGACCCGCGGTGACTGATGATCCCCGCATTGTTCAGACACCACCCGCCCTCGGGCTGAACATAGGCGTGGACCCCGTCCCCCACTTCAAGAACGCTCTCCCGACCCACGCCGCACCCCTCGCCATTCTCCGAAATCCCCGGACCCCGAATCCTCTCCCGCCGCACTCGATTCCCGCTGGATTTCGAATGTCCTCGCCGCACGAGAGCCCCGAAACCGCCACCGCTCAATCCCCCGTCAAGGAGATTTCCGACAACCCTGTTCCCATTGCCGACCGCGGACCCGAAACAAAGACCATTTCCCCCGGCTCACGCCCCGGACACGGACGACGTCCGCCGCGTGAACCTCGGCGCCCTGCACCGCCGGCGATACGGGTGGCGAGACCTGCCGACCCCGGGCCGCGGGCACCTGCGGACCTCAGACGCCCGCGGGGGCCGGGAGGACCAGGCGGCGGGGGGCCGCGCGGCCCCAGGGGAAGCCGTGGTGGAGGTGGACCGCGGGAGGGCGCGCGGCGTCGACCTCCACCGCCACCGCGGCCAGCACCTCCGGTACCGGCTCCACCTCCAGGAACCGCCACCGCTGCGCCGAGTCATCGGTCGGCGGCCGGAACGACAGCACCCCCCGGTCCTCGGCCAACGCGAAGGCGAAGGAGTCGAACGGCAGCCCCAGCCCCAGCCCCCGCGCCTTGGAGTACGCCTCCTTCAGCGTCCACAGCCGCAGCGCCCGCCGGTCCCGCGGCCGCCCCGGCGCGGCGCTGGCGATCCAGTCCTGCTCCTCCCCGGAGAAGGTCGCGATGATGTTGTCCAGCCCGCGCTCACCGCGGTCCAGCCGCTCCACGTCCACACCGATCCGCAGCCCCCGCGCAACCCCCAGCAGGTTGTACGCGTTGGCGTGCGAGAGGTTGAAGTCCAGCGCATCGGCCCCGCGCGGCAGCCCCCCGGCCGGCGTCTGCAGGAACGGCCGCCCCCGCGAGGACCGCCAGATGATCGCCTCGGCCTCCGGGATCCCGGTCTCCAGCGCGAGCACCCGCCGTACCAGCGCGTGCGCCACGAGGTACTGCCGGCGGTCGCGTTCGAACAGGAACCGGCCCGCCACCTCCTGCTCGTTCTCGTCCAGCCAGTACGAGGCCAAGGTCGCGGCGATCCCCGGCGCGAGGTCCTCGTTGGGGCAGAACCACAGGTTGACCGGGGCCGGTTCGTTCTCCCCCGGCACCGCCGGGTCGAGCGGCGGCGCCGTCATGCCGGCCCCTCCTCGCCGCCCAGCCACAGCGGTACGCGCAGGAACGCGGAGGCGGGCACCGCCGCCGGCGCCGCGCCGCCGCCCACCGGTTCCAGCACCGCCCAGTCGACGTCCAGCCCGGACAGCCACAGGCCCCGCAGCTGGTGCAGGTGCCCGGCCTGCCAGAGCGCGGCGAGGTACCCGTCCGTCTCCGGTACGGCTCCCAGCCCCAGCGGGTCGGCCCCGCCGCCGCGCAGATCGGCGCAGGGCGCCCCGTCCCGTACGAACTCCTCCAGGACGCGCAGCAGTTCGCCGGTGTCCCCGACGACGGCCGCGAACCGGCAGTCCATGGCGGCCCGGCCGGTCCGCAGGGCCCGCGCGAGCCGCCCGAGCGGCGGCACCGGCCCGCCACCGGCGAGCACCTCGGCGAACCGCCGCGCGGTGGCCGCCAGGTGCGCCGGAGTCGGTGCGGACAGCACGAAGAGCTCGGGGCCCGCGGACGCCCGCGGCCCGGCGGCGTCCGGCGGACACTCCTCCAACACCACCTGGGCGTCCGCGCCCCCGGCGCCCCGCACCCCGACGCAGATCCGCCGCGGCCCTCGCCCCTCGCTCTCCCAGGGCTGCGCGCGGGCGCGACCCGCCCCGGGGGCCAGGACCCGGTGGCCCAGCTGCAGCACGGCCCGGGTCAGCACGGCGGCCCCGGTGGCCGCCCCCGCGTCCCCCACGAGCCCCCGCACGGCGTCGGCGTCCTCGCGCACGACGCCGTCCACCCCGCCCACGCCGGCGACCCGCAGCGCCTCCCGCAGCACCCGCCCGGGCGCGCCGTCCGGGGCGGCCTCCTCGCGGGGCCTCGCGGCCCGGGATCCGCGGCCCGGGCCGGGGGCGGTCGGGTCGGGTGCGGTGTGGCCGACCGCGCTGCCGCGGACCAGGCAGTGGATGCCGTCCCCGTCGGCCAGGGCCCGTGCCAGCGGCTTGAGCAGCAGCGCGCCCACGCCCTCGCCCGCGCCGGGGTGCCGGCTGGAGGGGTGCAGCAGCAGCCGTACGCCGCCGACGAGCGCGGCGGCGCACTCCCCGCGCTGCAGGGCGGCGAGTGCCAGGTGCAGGGCGACGAGCACCGAGGACTCCGCGGTGTCCACCGCCTGGCTGGGGCCGGTCAGACCGAGCAGGGCCGAGAGCCGGTTGGGCAGGCTCCACTGGCCGCCCCGCGGCATCGGACGGGGCCGCTCGCGCCGCCATGTCCGGGCTGCGAGCAGCGCGTAGTCGCCGGGCCCGGCTGCGGTGAACACCCCGACGCTGCGCGGCGTCCCGTCGGCGGCGGTCAGGGCGTCGAGGCGGCCGCCGGTGCAGCCGGCGTCCTCGAGGGCCTCCCACGCGGTCTCCAGGAACAGCCGCTCCTGGGGGTCCATCAGGGCGGCCTCGTGCGCGTCGATCCCGAAGAACTCCGGGTCGAAGTCCTGTACGCGCTCCAGGTAGTGGCCGACCTCGTCCCCGGGCCGGCCGGCCGGCGGGGTCGAGGCGCTGTCGTACCCGCCGCGCACCTGCCGCCAGAAGGCGGCCAGATCGCACGCCCCGGGATAGCGCCCGGCCATCCCGACGACGGCGACGGGCTCGCCGACCGGCCGGGCGGCCCGCTCGGCGACCGGCCGGGCGAGCTGCCCGGTGCCGACCGGCTCCGCGGGCGCGGGACGGGGCCGGAGGTCGGGCAGTTCGAGGACGACGGGTCCCGTCCCGGTGCCGGCGCCGGTCAGCAGCGCGGCGACCTGGGCCCGGTCCAGTTGGCCGTTCTTGAACCGGGTCAGGACTTCCTTCTCGTCCATCTGGACGTGCTCCTTCTGGGGGGTGTCCGGGGAATCGGCTTCAGCCGCGGCGGCCGAGCAGTACGAGGGCCTCGTCCACGGTGAGCCGGTCGTCGCGGATCGCGTCCAGCAGGGCGTCGAGGTCGCCGCCCGGAAGCGGCCGGACGGCCGGCCCGGGAGCGGCAGCGGCGGGGGCCGCGGCGGCGGCCGCCGGGCGGAACTCCGGTTCCGCCGTCCGCGGGGCCGGAGTGAAGTCCCGGGCCACCTGGGCCACCTGAGTCATCTGCGCGGCCTGCGCCACCTGCGCGGCCTGGACCGCCTGCGCCGCCGCCCCCGTCCGCGTCGCGATGTACGCGGCCATGGCGGCCAGGTTCGGGTGCTCGTACAGCAGTACGGAGCGCTCCTGCAGGCCGAAGCTGCGGTTGACGACCGCGATGAACTCAGCGCCCACCATGGAGTCGACGCCGAGCACGTTGAACGCGGCCGTGGTGTTGATGTCCCAGGGGTCGCAGCACAGGATCCCCGCGAGCTGCTCGCGCAGCACCTCCGCGATCCGGGTCGCCGCGGCGGCCGCCGGCGCCTGCCGGGCGGCGGCGGAGACGGGGGCGGAGGCCAGGGGGGCGGCAGGGACCGCGGCCGAAGGGGTGGCGGCCGGCGCATCGCGTCGCGCCGCGACGGGAGCCGGCGCCGCGGCCGCACTGTCGGCCGCCGCCCGCGCGACCTCGCGCGCGAAGGACACCGGGGTCGGGAAGTCGTACAGGTCGGTCGCGCGCACGCGCAGTCCGTACCGGGTGTTCACGACGGCCACGAACTCCACGACCAGCAGGGAGTCGAGCCCCATGGACTGGAAGGTCTGCTCGGGGTCGATCTTCTCCGGCTTGACCCGCAGGACGTCGCCGAGCACCCCGATGAGGTCGGTCAGTACGTCCGCGGGATGTTCCATCGTCATCGCAGGCTCCTCCAAGCCGTAGGGCGGCACACGGTCACAGGCACGGGCACAGGCACGGTCACGGTCACGCGCTGCTGCCCGAGTACACGGGACAGGAGGAGCGGTGCTCGCCCTCGTCCCCGTCCCGTACGTCCCCCACCCGCCCCGGCGCCGTATCGGGATCCGGCATCCCGACCCGGAACTCCCGTTCCGTCCCGTCCGGCACCAGGCTCGGCAGCATCAGGGACCACAGCCCCGACACCCGGCGCTGCAGCTCGGCGTAGGGCATGCCCGTGGCCGCCAGCGCCTCGATGCCGCAGGCCGCCGCCGCGACCAGGGACTCGATGCTCTCCCAGCGGCCCTCGGCGCGCAGTTCGCCCGCGTCCCGGGCCTCGCGCAGCAGCCCGCAGACCTCCGCGAGCCAGATCCGGTGGAAGTCGGTGGCGAGCGCGGGCAGCCCCGCGCACTCCTTGGTGATGCGGAAACTGGCCGGGATCGCGGGCTCCTCGCGCAGGTTGAGCGCGAGCCAGTGCGTCGTGTCGACCAGGGTCTGGAGCGGGGAGCTGCCGGAGGCGCGCAGTTCGCGCACCGATTCGCGCAACAGCTCGCAGCCCCGCAGCTGAACCGCCTGCGCCAGTTCGTCCTTGGAGGCGAAGTGGAAGTACAGCGCCCCCTTGGTCACTCCGGCGAACGCGGCGATCTCCAGGAGCGTCGCGTTCGCGTAGCCGTTGCGGTGGAACATCTCGGCGCCCGCGTGCACGAGCTTCCTGCGGGTCCGCTCCGACCTCTCCTGCACGGCACTGCCCCCTCGGCCCGCGGTCCGGAGGCGCCCCCGGCCCCGGGTCCCGGTCCCGGTCCCGGCTGCGTTCCCGGTTTCGGTGTCGGTGTCGCGTGCGGCGGCCACGTCAGCCCACGCGCGCGAGTCGCTCGCCGTTCGTCTCCGCCGCCAGCGGAGTCTCGGGGCTGGCCATGAGGATCGAGCGCTGCAGCCTGCGCAGGGCGGCCGAAGGCTCCAGCCCGAGCTCCCGCACGAGCGTGGCGCGCAGCCGCTGGTAGACGTCGAGCGCCTCGCCGCGCCGGCCGGAGCGGTGCAGGGCCAGCATGAACTGCCCGTGCAGGTTCTCGTGGGTGCGGTAGCGGCTGGCCAGCACGGTGAGTTCGGCCAGCAGTTCGCGGTGCCGCCCGATCCGCAGGTCGGCCTCGATGCGCTGGTCGAGCGCACAGAGCCGGGTCTCCTCCAGCCGCCGCGTCTCCATGTCCAGCTGGATGCCGCCGTGTACGTCGGCGAAGGCCGGTCCGGACCACAGCGACAGCGCCTCGCGCAGCAGCCGGGCCGCGCCCGGGAAGTCGCCCGCGTCCATCGCCCGGTAGCCCATGCCCGCGAGTCGGTCGAACTCGCGGACGTCGCTGGTGCCGCCGCCGCTGTTGAGCAGGTAGCCGCCGGGCAGCGTGACGAGCACGTCCTTGGCGGTGCGCCGGCCCGCGGGGGCCGCTTCGCCCTCGCCGGCGGCCTCGCCCTGTTCCAGGGCGGTCGCGATGAGGGCCCGCAGCTGCAGTACGTAGGTCTGCAGCGTGGTCCGCGCGCTGCGCGGCGGCGCTCCCTGCCACAGTTCCTCGATCAGAGCCGACACCGGAACGACCTGGTCGGCATGGAGCGCCAGCAGCGCCAGCACCTGTCGCGGCTTCGGGGCGGTCGGCGTCACGGAGATCCCGCGTTCCCGCACCGCCAGTGTGCCCAGTACTTCGATGTCCACGCCGTACTCCCCTGTCCGTGGATGAGCCTTCGCCAGTAAAAAACAGGACCGGCGGTTTGTCAATACGAAACCGACCGCGCTGTTTTGTTTCTTAGCCCAGCTAACCAACCCGCAAATTCCGGCTCTGACCTGGGGTGTTGTCGGAGCGTCAGGGGTCGCCGACCGCTGCAGCCCCACTCCGCACCCCCTCCAGAACAGCCCTAGATTTGGCAAAACAAACCGCTAAGTCTTCGTACGGGCAAGGTGAACAAACGCACCCCGGCCCTCCGCGCTCGTACGCGAAGGGCCGGGGCACAGGAGAAGCAGTGCACGGATCACCGGGACCACAGGGACCACAGGGACCACCGGGACCACAGGGACTGCAGGGACTGCAGGGACTGCAGGGACTGGGACCGCGGACGACTACCCGGGCCGCCGCTTCGTGCCGCCGGCCTCGAAACCGGCGAGCCGGTCCGCCGGTACGAGCGTCGGCAGCAGCAGCCGCCAGAACCGGGTCACCGTCGCCGCCGACAGCCACGCCCCGTCCCGTACGGCGAGCACCTCGAAGCCCACGGTCGCCGCCACCACGGCCGTCACCACGTCCCCGGCCGCCGCCTCGGGGCGCAACTCCCCTTCCACCTCCGCCAGCTGCAGCGTCTCCTCGACCCAGCGGCGCCAGCGTTCGCGCAGGTCCCCCGGGCGCGGCCGGGACAGCTCGCCGCTCAGCGAGAACCCGGCCCGCAGCACCGGATCGCCGCGCAGCGCTCCCGCGAGCCCGTGGGTGACGTCGACGAGCAGCTGCACACGGCTCGTCCCGGCCGGCAGCGCATCCCGCCCCGCCGCCCCTTCCGGACCCCCTTCCGCGTCCTCCATGAGGGCCAGCAGCCGGGTCAGCGCCGACTCCTCCACGGCGTTCGCCAGTGCGGCCTTGCTGGGGAAGTGGAAGTGCAGCGCCCCGTTGCTCACCCCGGCCAGCGAACTGATCGCGGTCAGCGAGGCCACCGAGAAGCCGTCCCGATCGAAGGTCTCGGCTGCGGACCGGATCAGGGTTTCGCGCGTGCGCGCAGCGCGTTCCTGTTTGACCATCGACTGCTCCGTCACTGCGAGGGGTGCCACGCCCGCGAAAGCGGGCGGGCGGGTGCTTGCCGCGGAGCTTCGCGAGGCGGCCGCTCACTCCGGACCCTACTATAACAAACCGTCTGTGCGGTTTTTGAAAAGAGGGCCCGCACGGCATAGCGTCAGCCGAAGTTGGCCGAAGAACACGCCGAGCGACCGAAGACATTCGGACACCGTTGATCAGCGAACTCGAGGATCACTTAGGCCGGACTCGACCCCTCGGGGCCTCCGAAGGGCCCGGCGCGCCGTGACTAGAGCGGGGCAGAGGCTAGAAGAGTGGCCCCGACCAGCGGAAACGTGTTATTCGGAAGAAAATCGTCCGCAGCTTGTACGAGCGGATGGTCGGATACCGCTAGAAATTAAACCGGTTGGTATGTATCTTTCCCAGCCAGAGGCAACAAGCCCTTCTCGCCAGCGGAGCCCAGGGGGAGCAATGTCTGCGAGCACGTTCCGAGTTGAGCGCACAACGGTCAACGACGAGCCAACGGGGGGCTTCTCAGCTGTCACAGCCCAGCCGAGCGGCTTCCGCTTCCCGTCCCTGACCTTCACCGTGCCCAAGGAATTAGTGCATCGAGCCTCCGTCGCCGAGGTCGTCCTGACCGACTGGCAGCGCGTGGACGACACGCACTTCGAGCTGACCGCCCAGTGGCCCCGCGGACACAGCTTCTTCACACCCGTCGCGGACGGCTACCACGATCCGCTGATCGGCTGCGAAACGATCCGCCAGATCGGCATGCTCCTGGGCCACGCGGAGTTCGGCGTCCCGCTGGGCCACCAGTTCATCGTGTGGGACATCGACATAGCCGTACGCCCGCAGCACCTGCGGGTGGGCTGGGCCCCCGCCGCACTCGACATCGAGGTCGTGTGCACGGAGGTCAAGCGGCGCGGCAGGAACCTGTCGGGTCTGCGCTTCGAGGCGGTGCTGCGGCGCGAGGGGAACGTCGTCGCCACCGGGGGCGGTTCGTTCTCCTGCATGGCACCAGGGGTGTACGAGCGCGTCCGCGGCAGCCACAGTCTCGGCGGCGACTGGTACCAGCTCCCGCTCATCAGCCCGGCCGCCCCGCAGAGCGTCGGCCGCATGTCGCCCATGGACGTGGTCCTCTCGCCCACGGGCGAACGCGACCGCTGGCAGCTGCGCGTGGACACGCGCCACCCCATCCTCTTCGAGCACGCGGTGGACCACGTACCGGGCATGGTGCTGCTCGAGGCGGCCCGGCAGGCGACGGCCGCCGCGCTGGGGCGCTCCTCCTACCTCCCGCTCGGCATCGCGGGCGAGTTCAAGCGGTACGCCGAACTGGACGCCCCCTGCATGATCGAGGCGAACCTCCTCCCCGAGCGCGGCCCCGCCGGCGAGCGGACGGTGCTGGTGACCGGGTACCAGGACGGCGCCGTCGTCTTCAGAGCCAGCGTGACGGCAGGTGAGCACGGCCTCTGATGCGCGGTGGCAGGCGGGCGGCAGCGGACCCGCGATGCGCCCTCACGGGGAGGAGAAGGCACGCCGGTGATCCTTCGCCCACCCGCGGAAGGTACCCGCGGGACGGCCCAGCAGCTCCGGAACCGTCCCGTCCACCCCTGCCTTCGCCCCCGCACGCTGCCGCTCCGCACCGGCCAGGAGCGCCTCGACGAGGTCGCGCGGATGGCGCGCGGCCAGTGCGGTGCGCGCCTGCTCGGGACCGAGTTCCTCGAAGCGCAGCGGGCGGCCCAGCACCTCGGCGAGCTGGGCCGTCTGTTCCGCCGCGCTGATCGCCCGCGGCCCGGTCAGCGTGTACGCCCGGCCCGCGTGCCCGTCCTCGGTCAGCGCGCGTACGGCCGCCTCCGCGATGTCGCGCGGGTCGACACACGCGTTGGCCGACCCCCCGTACAGGGCGCGCACCACTCCCTCCGACCGGACGGACCCCGCCCAGGACAAGGCGTTGGACATGAACGCGCGCGGGCGCAGCAGGGTCCAGTCCATCCCGCAGCCGCGGAGCAGGTCCTCGGCCTCCCGCTGCCACCGCGTGATCACGTCATCGGCGCGCGGGTCCGTGACGGCCGCCGCCGACAGCTTCACCACATGGCGCACCCCGGCCGACAGCGCGGCCCGTACGAAGCGCTCGTCGTCGTCCCCGACGCGGTTGGTCACCAGGAAGGCGGCCTTCACCCCGTCCAGCGCACGCGCGAGCGAGCCCGGATCCCCGTAGTCCGCGCCGACGACCTCGGCCGCGGCGGGCGCGCGAGTGACACGTGCCGGCTCCCGGGCCATGACACGGAGCGCCAGGCCCGCGGGGAGCCGGCCGAGCACTTCCCGCCCGACGGTCCCCGTGGCACCGGTGACGAGAATCATGGGCTTCCCTCCCTGACGTGACTTCTTCTTCCGTCGGCAGCGGCCGATGATGGTCACCCGCTGTAAGATACGAACTGGGCGGTTTTTTTGTGAACCGCACGGGACGACAACCCTGAGCAAGGGAGGAGGCACAGTGGCTGAGCAAGTCCGGGCCATCCGCACACGGCAGGCAATCCTTTCCGCGGCGGCCAAGATCTTCGAGGAACACGGCTACCAAGCCGCCACCATCTCCCAGATCCTCGCCGAGGCCGGAGTGACGAAGGGAGCGCTCTACTTCCACTTCCAGTCGAAGGAAGACCTGGCCCAGGGCGTCCTGGCCGAGCAGGACCAGCAGCTCATGGTCCCCGACCGCGCCTCCAAGGTGCAGGAGATCGTGGACGTGGTCATGCTGCACGCCCACCGCCTGCAGACCGATCCGATGGTGCGCGCCGGCGTACGCCTCTCGATGGACCAGCTGGCCCAGGGCCTCGACCGCAGCGGCCCGTTCCTGCGCTGGGGCGAGGTCGGCTGCGCGCTGCTCGACAAGGCGCAGGCCCAGGGCGAGCTGCTGCCCCACGTCGTGGTGCCCGAGACCGCGGACGTCATCGTGGGCTCGTTCGCCGGCATCCAGTCCATGTCCCAGGCCATCTGCGACTACGGCGACCTGGTGACCAGGGTGTCCGCCCTGATGCGCCACCTGATGCCCAGCGTCGTGGTGCCCTCCGTCCTCGCCTCGCTCGACCTCGCCGAGACCCGCGGAGCCGCGGTCTACGCCGAGGCCCGCAAGGCGGCGGACGAGCTGGAGCTCGCGACCGCGGGCTGAGCCGCGCCCGCCGTCCGCCGGTCGTCGTACGGCGACCGGCGACCGCACCGCATCGCACCGGCCCGGCCCCGGAAACCCGCCGGGTCCGGTGCCGCCGCCCGACCCGGCCGCCGGCACCGTCACGCACACCCCGTACGGGCGCCCCCGGCGAAGTACACCGACAGCACGGCGCCCAGCTCCGCGCCCCCCGGCGCCCACGCGATGTAGCCGTCGGGCCGTACGAGCAGGGCCTCGTACGGCACGTCGGGCGTGGGCCGGGCGCGCACCACGCGCAGGACCCCCTCCCAGCCCCGCGCCTCCTCGCGGTGGCCCGCGCCCTTCTCGCCGAGGAGGAGCAGCAGCGGCCGGCCGCCCTGGAGCAGCCGGATGACGTCCGTCTCCCCGGCCGGGGTGCTCAGCACGGCATTGTGCAGAAACGTTCCTGCGGACGGGCAGGAACGCCCCTGGCGCTCCGGCAGCACCGCCGGGAGCACCGTGTCCTGCGCGCTGATGAGTCCGCCGAGGTGTCCCTGCGCGCCCTCCTGCGCCAGCAGCCCCGAGAACACCCCGCGCAGGGCGTCGAGCTCGGGCCCCGGCCGCATCAGCGCGAGCTGGGCCCGGGTGTTCTCGATGACCCGCCGGGCGACCGGCCTGCGCTCCGCGTCGTACGTGCCGAGCAGGTCCGGGCCCGCCTCGCCGCGCACCGCGAGCGCCAGCTTCCAGGCCAGGTTGAGGGCGTCGAGCACCCCCGTGCTCAGGCCCTGCCCGCCGATCGGGAAGTGCACGTGCGCCGCGTCCCCCACCAGGAAGACCCGCCCCGCGCGGAAGGTCCGCGCCAGCCGGGAGAAATCGCTGAACCGGCCCAGCCAGCACGGCTCGTCCATCGCGATCTCGCGTCCGGCGATCCAGGACACCTCCCGGCGCAGCTCGTCCAGGGTGGGCGGGAGGTGCCGGTCGGCGTGCGCCCCGGCGCAGTTGAGCGTGCGGATGTGCGTCCTGCCCTCGGCGTCGCGCTTGGACACGATCCAGCCCCGCGGGGTCCGGTGCCAGCCCGCGGGCAGCGCGTCCGGTTCCGCGAGCCTGACGGCGCCCATCAGCGCGGAGATCGTGGCCGGGTGGGTGTCGGAGCCGATGCCCGCCCGCCCCCGGACCGTACTGCGCGCGCCGTCCGCCCCCACCACGTACTCCACGTCGTACGCGGCCGGCCCCCGCGGCCCCTCGGCCGCGATCCGCACCCCGTCCGCCTCCTGGACCAGCCCGGTCACCCGGTGCTCGCGCAGGATCCGCGCGCCCGCCTCCCGGGCCCGCTCCTCGAACTGCCGCTCCAGCAGGGCCTGGGGGCACTTGAGGATCGGCTCCGGCTCGGTCTCGGGCGCGGTGATGAACAGGCCGGGCAGCCCGGCGAAGTGGAAGGGGCTCTTCGCCCGGCCGTCCCGGCCTCCCCCGGACGGGACGGCGGGCGCGGGCAGATGGCCGCGCCGGGCCAGGCACTGCACGGCCCGGGCGTGCAGCGTGGTCGCCTTGGGCCGGTCGGACACCCCGGCCCGCGATTCGAGCAGCACCGTGTCGATCCCGTGGGCGGCCAACTCGGCCGCCACGAGCATCCCGACGGGCCCCCCGCCGACCACCGCCACCTGCGCCCGCATACGACGTTCCCCCTGCACCGCGGTGCCCCTCCCCGATGACGACCCCTCAGGCACGGAAATATACCGGGTGGCCCGTTTCTTTTCCATGGAAGAAGGCGTACGGAGGGAGCAGGTCGTACGGAGGAAACACGACATACGAAACGATCAGGGCGTACGGAGGGATCCGTGCGGGAAGCCGGGAGCCGCGCAGCGGGCCGCGCCGGGGCTACGGAAGGAGCCCGCGCACCGCCGAGGACATCGGCCCGCCCTCCGAACGCTCCGTCTTGTGCCCCTTGTTGCCCGGTGCCAGCGTCCGGGCGTCCACGGCCTCGGCCGGCGCCCCGGTGGCGTACAGCCCCTCGGGGGCGGTGTCCCGGTCGTGCGGCAGCAGCCAGAACACCCGGCGCCGGAAGGTGCCGGAGGAGCGCGAGGGCTTCGCCTTCGGCCCCAGCAGCGCATACCCGACCATCCGTCCGTCGCGGTGGTACGCGGGCCGCCCGCGCCGCGTCGGCAGCCGGTCCAGGCTCTGGCGGACGTAGTCGAGCCGGCTGATGTCCTCGAGCCAGACGAGGTCCACCTCGTGGACGATCTCGTCTTCTGCGATGAGGGCGCTCACACTGTCTCCTCGTCCGCGAGCAGGCCGATGCCCGGGTAGTACTTGCGCTGGTTGGAAAGGATCATTTCCTTCGGCGAGGCCAGTCCCACCGACTCGCGCACGCGCGCCGCGAAGGCCCGGGAAGAGATCGCCGGGGCTCCCTCATGCTGGCACCAGCCCCTGTAGGCCGCGTAGAGCTGCGCCTGTTCCGCCCTCAGATCGGCCTCCAGCCGGCAGGTCTCGCCGATGAAGCGCCCGGTGTGGTCCTCGGTCTCCGCGTACGCCGTCGTCGCGATGCGGACCCGCTCCGGCCCCGTGAGGTCCCGGTCGCCGCCGAGGTAGCGACGGGCGCCGTCGATGAGCCAGTTGAGGATGCCGGGGCCCTCCTGGGTGACGAGCACGTCCGCCAGGTTGTCGATCTTGCGGTCGTCGGAGACGACCCGCTCGAACGGGATCAGCCGCATGCGCCGCCAGAATGCGAACCCGCCGGTGCCGACCTCGGGCCGGTGGTTGCCCAGCAGCCACATCTTGTGCGTCGGCTCGAAGCTGAAGAAGTCCTGGCGCATCCGGCGCGCCTTGATGCGGTCGCCGCCCGTGAGCAGTTTGACGCGGGCCTCGTCGAAGCGGTCGCCCGGTTTGACCTCGCTGCACACGATCACGCGGCGGCCGTGCAGTTCGGCGAGGTCGGTCGGGTGCCCCTCGTAGGGGCGCGACATCAAGAAGCCCGGGGGCGCGGCGTCCGCGTAGTCCCCGAGCAGCTTCATCAGGACGTCCAGCAGTACGGACTTGCCGTTCTTGCCGGAGCCGAACAGGAACGGCATGACCTGGGCGCCGACGTCCCCGGTGACGGAGTAGCCGAGCAGCAGCTGGAGGAAGTCGATCATCTCCGCGCCCTCCGGCCCCTCGCCGAAGGTGTCGGTCAGGAAGCGGTTCCAGCGCGGCGTGGGCATCTGCTGCGGCGCCGCCGAGGTGGAGCGGGAGTGGAAGTCCTTCGTGGGCTCGGCGGGCCGGGTGTGCCCGGTCCGCAGGTCGACGACGCCGGCGGGCGTGCACAGCGCGTACGGATCGGCGTCCAGGCGCGCGGCGTTGAGCACCATGCCCGGGGCGGACTTCGCCTGGGTGAGCATGGCGTTCATGCCGCTGGTGCTGAGCGTGCGGCGGCGGTGCTGCTGGAGCGCGGCCGGGGTGTAGACGCCCCGCGGGTCGGTGGTCGCGATGGACTCCGCGAGGTCGCCCGCGGACCACATGACGGTGTCGTCCTCGTCGATCTGCCAGCGCGTGCCGTCCCAGCGGAACCAGCCGATCCCGGGGACGTGCCGGTAGTCGTTGCGGTAGAGCTTGACGAACAGCTTGGCGTTGCCGCGGTCGGTGAGCGTGTCGGGCAGCAGCCCGTCGGCGGTCGCCTCGCCGTCCGCCACCGCCTCCGTCACCGCCTCCAGCCGCTCCAGGGGCCGCCCCGGGCCGCTGTCGGCCGTCTCCCGGGCCGTCGCGTATCCGGCGGGCTCCAGGGATTCCAAGGACTCCTGGGAGGCGCGTGGCGCCGGCAGCGGCTGGGCGAGGATCTGCGCGGCGACGGCCTGTACGTCGAAGTCGGGCCGTCCGTCGAAACCGGCCGGCATGCTGTCGTCCTGCGGACTCGCATGCGGCCTTGCCTGGGGCCTCACACGCGGCCTCGGAGGGCCAGCGGGCGCGCCAGGCCGGCGCTCAGCCCGCCGCGGATGATGGCGCGGCAGCGGCCCTCCTGGCCGGGGCGGGCCTGTGCGGCCGCGTCCTCCAGGGCCCGCAGCGCCTCGGCCTCGGTGACGTGCCCGGCGGCGACGAGCCCCCCGGCGGTGTAGGCGGCGCGGTTCAACTTCTCCGAGAACGCCGCCCCTTCGGGTATCGCGGCGCAGCCGGCGACCTCGGCGAGCACTCCCGCGAGGACCCGGTCCGTCGCCGCGCGTCCGCCTCCGGCCGCGATGACGGCCTGCCGGGCGCGGGGCGGCACGGGCCGGGGCCCGGGGGCGGCCTCCGCGGGCAGGTGCCCGGTGCGCTCCAGCTCCGCGGCCAGCCAGCCGGGAAGCGGCGCGGGATGGCGTACGGACCCCAGCGGCCGGTAGACCCCCGCGGGGGTCACGGTCCCGGGGGCCACGATGTACCCGCCGTGCGCCCGTACGTCGACCTGCCAGGCCAGTGCCCGGCCGCCGCCCGACCCGGCGGAGCACTGCCAGCGGCGGCCGCCCTCGTTGCGGTACCAGACGTGCAGGCCCCCGGAGGGGGTTCGTACGCGCAGGGTCGTCTCGTCGTCCGCGGGGCTCGTGGCACCGCGTAAGGCGGCCAGCACGCCCAGGGTGTGGAACCCGTTGGCCAGCCCGGTCAGGTCGACGGTGTCGGCGATCGGGATCCCGGGCAGCAGCCGTTCGCGGCCGGGGAGTTCCGCCCCGTGCGCGTCGATGTCGATGACGACGAGACCCGCCGGACCGGTGGCGACGCCGACCCCGAGATCGGGCCGGGCACCCCACCACTGGCGGATCCGCTCGCAGTCGAGCGTGGCGGCGTGGAACCCGTGGCACCAGCGGCCCGCCCGCAGGCAGTCGCAGGCGCCGCGGTCGTGGCCCGGAACGCGGCACGCCTCGCAGTTGCCCACGGGCGTCTTGCGGCCCGGCGCAAGGGGGTGAACCGGCCACCCCTGGCGCGCGCACCACGTGGCAGTCGTCAGAGGCTGCGACACGACCGCTGCGGCTCTCCCGAACCGCTTTGGGTCGCTGCGCGAAACCCGCAGCTCAGCTGCCATTCACTTCCCCCATCAGCGACTGAAGCGACTCAACGCCCAACAACAGGTTAGCGAAACCGGTGGGAGGCGAGAGGCATATGAGCCAGAACAGATGTACGCGTCCACGCCCGGCCCCAGCGACCGAGCGACTGAAGGAACAGCGACTCAGCCCCGTTCGGTCGCTCGTTGAGTCGCTCACAGAACACCAGGTCACAGCCCTGCGCAAGGTAAAACAGCGACTGAAGCGACTCAAGACCCCTATATATGACGCGCACACGCGCATGCGCACGCGCACGCCAATGTCTCCATATACCCGGACCTTGAGTCGCTTCAGTCGCTGTTTCCTCCGCTCACCCCACCTGACCTGCGATTTTCCTCCCGCCTTCCGAGCGACCGAAGAGTCGCTCAGTCGCTTTCCCCCAGTCGCTGCCCCCGGACCCCCGCTCTCCGGGCCCTCTCGAGCCGCGCTGCACCCCGGCTCCGGCGGGAAGCGAGCAGCGACTGAACGACGCGAAGAGGGCGGCGCACCCCGACGTGGTGTCGGAGTACGCCGCCCTCGGGGGGGGGCGGGGTTCGGGAGGGGGCCCGGGTCCGCGTTCCGGGCCGTTGTTCCGGGCCCTCGTCCCGGCTACTTCGGGTCGCGGTCGAAGACCGACTTCGACCAGAAGTAGCCGAGTACGGAGAGCGCCAGGCACCAGCCGAGCGCGAGCCACCCGTTGATGCCGATCTCGGTGCCGAGCAGCAGCCCGCGCAGGGTCTCGATCGCCGGCGTGAACGGCTGGTACTCGGCGATCGGCTGGAACCAGCCGGGCATCGCGTCGACCGGGACGAAGGCGCTGGAGATGAGCGGGAGGAAGATCAGCGGCAGCGCGTTGTTGCTGGCCGCCTCGGCGTTCGGGCTGATCATGCCCATCCCCACCGCGATCCAGGTGAGCGCGAGGGAGAACCCCGCGAGCAGTCCGAACGCCGCGAGCCACTCCAGGGCCGTGGCGTCCGCGGAGCGGAAGCCGATGGCCACGCCCACGGCCCCCACCAGGACCACGCTGACCACCGACTGCAGCACGCTGCCGACCACGTGCCCGACGAGCACCGAGCCGCGGTGGATCGCCATCGTCCGGAAGCGGGCGATGATGCCCTCGGTCATGTCGTTGGAGACGGACACCGCGGTGCCGATGGTGGTGGAGCCGATGGTCATCAGCAGCAGGCCGGGCACGAGGTAGGCGACGTACGCGGAGCGGTCGGCCCCGCCGCCCATGCCGGCGCTCATCACGTCTCCGAAGACGTAGACGAAGAGCAGCAGCATCATGATCGGCGTCAGCAGCAGGTTCAGGGTCATGGACGGGTAGCGGCGCGCGTGCAGCAGGTTGCGGCGCAGCATCGTGGACGAGTCGCGGACGGCGAGGGCGAGCGGGCTCATCGGGCGTTCTCCTTGGGCTGGTCGGTCCGGTCGGTGCCGCCCGTCAGGGCGAAGAACACGTCGTCGAGGTCGGGGGTGTGCACGGTCAGCTCGTCCGCCTCGATGCCGGCGGAGGCGAGCCGGTCGAGGAGGGAGCGCAGCTCGCGCTGGCTGCCGTCACTGGGGATCCGAAGCGACAGCGCCTCGTCGTCCCTGGTGACCTCGCGCAGTGCCACGGCGGCGTTCCGGTAGGCGGCGGGGTCGGAGAAGCGGAGCCGGACGTGCCCGCCGGGGATCAGCCGCTTCAGCTCCTCCGCGGTGCCCTCGGCGGCGATCCTGCCGTCGTGGAGCACGGCGATGCGGTCGGCGAGCTCGTCCGCCTCCTCCAGGTACTGCGTGGTGAGGAAGACGGTGACGCCCCCCGTGACCAGCTCGCGGATGATCTGCCACATGTTGTGGCGGCTGCGCGGGTCGAGGCCGGTGGTCGGCTCGTCGAGGAAGATGATCCGCGGGTCGCCGACCAGCGTCATGGCGATGTCGAGGCGGCGCTTCATGCCGCCGGAGTACGTGGAGGCGGGCTTCTTGGCCGCCTCCACCAGGTCGAAGCGCTCCAGCAGTTCGGCGGCGACGCGCCGCCCCTCGCTGCGGGAGAGGTGGTGCAGGTCCGCCATGAGGAGCATGTTCTCCTCGCCGGTGATCAGCCCGTCGACGGCGGAGAACTGCCCGGTGACGCCGATCGCGGCGCGCACCCCGTCCGGCGACGAGGCGATGTCGTGGCCCGCGACGCGGGCCTGGCCCCCGTCGGCCCTGATGAGGGTGGACAGGATCTTCACGACGGTGGTCTTGCCGGCGCCGTTGGGCCCGAGCAGTGCGAACACGGACCCGGCCGGGATGTGCAGATCGACCCCGTCGAGCACGGTCTTGTCACCGTACGACTTGCGCAGACCGGTGGCGGAGACGGCGGCGGGCGACGTGTGACCGTCCGAGCGCCTTGGCGTGGGCATGACAGAAGAAGGCATGGGGCCCTCCATTCGAAGGCTGGAGCGGGTGGGGGACGGAGCCGTTCGGCGGGTGGCGCTCAGGCCTTCGCGCGGCGGACGTCGATGTTGCCGTGCCGGGTGCGGGCGTGGACCCGGACGGTCTCCTCGGTCCCTTCGGGGGTCTCGGAGGGGGTGAGCGCGTTCCGCACGTGTCCGGAGGTCGAGCTGACGTCGAGCCAGGCCGCCGTGCCCTCGCGGACGCCGATCTCGATGGCGCCGTACGAGGTCTCCAACTGGACGGTGCCACGGGCCACTTCGCCGACGCGCAGGGTGCCGTGGGCGGTGGTGGCGGTGACCGAGTCCTCGGCGCGCCGGATCTCGATGTCGCCGTTGGCGCCGCTCACCCGCAGCTCGCCGGTGGCCGCGCCGACGGTGGTGGTGCCGTGCGAGTTCTTCAGGACGGCGGGCCCGTCGACGAAGCCGACGCGCAGGCTGCCGGAGCTGGTGGTGATCTCGGCCGCGCCCTCGACCCGGTCGACGGTGATGGACCCGTGCGAGGCCTTGAGGTGCAGCGGCCCGGTGGTGTCGAGGCGGACGTCGCCGGAGGAGGTCTTCACGCGGACCTCGCCGAGCCGTCCCTCGCCGAGCACCTGGGTCCAGGCGCCGGTCATGTCGATGCGCGAGCCGGTGGGCAGTTCGACCGTCACGTCGACGACGCCGGTGCGGCCGAACATGTTGGACTTGGGCGTCCTGACGGTCAGTACGCCGCCCGAGTACCCGATCTCGGTCTGCTCGGCCGTCCGCACGTCCAGGTCCTTCTTCGGGTCGCGGGGGTTCACCTCGACGACGGTGTCGGGGCGGTCGCCGGCGACGAACTGGATGGAACCGGCCTCCACGCGCGCCGTGGCCGAGATCGGTTCGGGGGTGTCGAAAGAAGGCATGGCTGTCCCGTCCTCTTGGGTCTGTGGGGTTGAAGCGGTGCGGGTGATGTCCTGCGGGCGGTGCGGGTGTTGCCTTGCGCGGGCCGGGCTAGCGCACCCAGCCGGTGATGCTCTGTCCGATGCTCTGGATCTTCTCCGCCGGCCGCGGCCGGCTTCCGCCGTCGACCGCCGCCGACACGGCCCGCACCAGCCAGGCGTTGACCGACAGGCCCTCGCGGTTCGCGGCCTCCTCGGCGCGCGCCTTGAGGTGGGCCGGCAGGCGCAGGTTGACGCGGGCGGTGCCGCCCTCGTCGCCTTCGGCCGCGACCGGGGTCGGGAGGGGCTCGAAGGGCGCGGCCGGCTCCGCGGGGGCGGCCCTCTCGGCGGGCGGCAGCATCACCACGAAGTCGGGGTCGAGTCCGCGCAGCCGTACGTCGACCGAGCCGGGGGCGAGCTCGCGGGTGATCTCGTCCATCGCGGCGGAGAGCACGTTGAGCATGGTCAGCCGGGTCGCCGACTCCAGAGGGGCCGTGAGCCGCTCGGCCAGCTTCCGTGCGTCTTCCCCACCGGCTTCGGCGGCCACCGCGAGTTCGCGGCGAAGGTTGTCGACATAAGGCGTGAGGTCCATGGCTCAATGATGGCACCACAATGGCGCCACACGCAAGCCTTCATGGCACCACTTGCGGCGCCGATCCGGCGTAACCCCGCCCCACCTGCGGAAATGTAAGAGAAATCCACTGAATCAGGATGGCGCCACACGCACTCGGACCCCCTCGACGGTGCCGCATGGCACCGCCTGGCACCACTTGGCGCTATTTGGCGTCACGCGACGCCATGCGGTGCCATGTGGCACCAGGTGGTGCCACCGGCGTCACGCGGTCAGCCGGCCTGCGGGTCGTACTCCCCCGTCAGCAGCAGCTTCTTCTGCGGCTTGCCCATCGCGTTGCGCGGGATCGCCGCCACGAACCGCACCTCGCGCGGCCGCTTGTGCACGGACAGGTACGCGGCGACGAAGTCCGTGAGCTCCGCCCCCGTCACCCCCTCCGCCACCACGAACGCCACGATCCGCTGCCCCAGGTCCGCGTCCGGCACCCCCACCACCGCCGCCTCGCTCACCCCGGGGTGGTCCAGCAGCGCGTTCTCGATCTCCCCGGCGCCGACCCGGTACCCACCCGTCTTGATCATGTCGATGGAGGCCCGCCCCACGATCCGGTGCACCCCGTCCGCCGCGTCGACGGCCGCGATGTCGCCCGTACGGAACCACCCGTCCTCCGTGTACGCGGCCGCCGTGGCCTCCGGCCGGCCCAGGTACCCGGCGAACAAGGTCGGCCCGGTCAGCTGGAGTTCGCCGATCTCGGCACCCGGCTCGGCCGCGATCCGGGTACGGATCCCCGGCAGCGGGGTGCCGACCGTACCGGGCCGGACCTCGCCGCCCGCCCGCCCGCTGACGGTGATGAGCGTCTCCGTCATCCCGTACCGCTCCACCGGCCGCAGCCCGGTCAGCCGCTCCAGGTCCCGGAACACGGGCGCGGGCAGCGCCGCGCTCCCCGACACCAGCAGCCGGGCCCCGGACAGCGCGCCCGCGGCCTCCGCGTCGGCGGCGACGCGGGACCACACGGTCGGCACCCCGAAGTACAGGCTGCCGCCCGCCTCCGCGTAGGCCTCGGGCGTCGGGCGCCCGGTGTGGACGAGGCGGCTGCCGGTGCGCAGGGCCCCGAGCACGCCGAGTACGAGGCCGTGCACGTGGAAGAGCGGCAGCCCGTGCACGAGGGTGTCCTCGGCGCTCCACTGCCAGGCTCCGGCCAGCGCGTCCAGGTCGGCGGCGAGCGCCGCACCGGTCAGCACCACGCCCTTGGGCGCGCCCGTGGTCCCGGAGGTGTACAGCACCAGCGCCGGGTCCTCGGGCGCGGCGGCGGGCCCGCTCCAGTCGGAGCGCCGGGCGAAGTCCACGTCCACGACCTCGGCCCCGGAGTCCCGCAGGATGTGCTCGCGCTCGGCGGGCCCGGCGTCGGGCGGCAGCGGTACGAACGGCACCCCGGCCAGCAGCCCGCCGACCGCGGCGGCGACCGTCTCCAGGGAGGCCGTCGCGGTCATCGCGAAGGACTTCGCCCCGGCCACATCGGCGGCCACCGCCCGGGCCGCGCCCAGCAGTTCCTCGTACGAGGCGGTCCGCCCCGCGACGGAGACCGCGTCCGCCCTGTCCCCGTACACCCCGCCCAACGCCGTCAGCACGGTCACGTCCCCCTCGGTGTTCACTCCGGCCAGCTCGGGCCCAGGCTACGGCCCGCCGGCTCCACAGGGGCTCGAGCAGCGGGGCCGGGGCCGAAGCCCCGCACCCCCCGCCCGCGTTTCGGCCGGGCGCTCAGATGACGCCCTGGGCGAGCATCGCGTCGGCGACCCGCTCGAAGCCGGCGATGTTGGCGCCCGTCACGTAGTCGCCCGGGGCCCCGTACCGCTCGGCGGTCTCATGCGCGACCGCGTGGATCGAGCGCATGATGCCCGCGAGCTCGTCCTCGACGCGCTGCGCGCTCCACGCGATGCGGGCGGCGTTCTGGCTCATCTCCAGGGCGCTGACGGCGACCCCGCCCGCGTTGGCGGCCTTGCCGGGCCCGAACGCGACCCCGGCCTCCTGCAGGATCCGTACGGCCTGCGGGGTGGTCGGCATGTTGGCGCCCTCGGAGACCGCCTTGATCCCGTTCGAGACGAGCGTACGGGCGTCCTGGCCGTCGAGCTCGTTCTGCGTGGCGGAGGGGAAGGCCACGTCCGCCGGGACCTCCCAGACCCGTCCGCCCTGCACGTACCGCGCCGAGGAGCCGCGCCGCTGCGCGTACTCGCTCACCCGGCCGCGCTCGACCTCCTTGACCTGCTTGAGCAGTGCGAGGTCGATGCCCTTGTCGTCGACGACGTAGCCGTGGGAGTCCGAGCAGGTCAGCGGGTTCGCGCCGAGCTGCTGGAGCTTCTCGATCGTGTACAGCGCGACGTTGCCCGAGCCGGAGACCACCGCGGACAGCCCGTCCAGCGACTCGCCGCGCACCTTCAGCATCTCGGCGGCGAACAGGACGCTGCCGTAGCCGGTGGCCTGCGGCCGGATCGCGGAGCCGCCCCAGCCGGCCCCCTTGCCGGTGAGGACGCCCGCCTCCCAGCGGTTGGTGATGCGCCGGTACTGGCCGAACAGGTAGCCGATCTCGCGGCCGCCGACACCGATGTCGCCCGCGGGCACGTCGGTGTGCTCGCCGATGTGCCGGTGCAGCTCGGTCATGAACGACTGGCAGAACCGCATGACCTCGGCGTCCGAGCGGCCGCGCGGGTCGAAGTCGCTGCCGCCCTTGCCGCCGCCGATGCCCAGCCCCGTCAGCGCGTTCTTGAAGATCTGCTCGAAGCCCAGGAACTTCACCACGCCGATGTCCACCGAGGGGTGGAAGCGCAGGCCGCCCTTGTACGGGCCCAGCGCGCTGTTGAACTCGACGCGGTAGCCGCGGTTGACGTGGACCCGGCCGCGGTCGTCCTGCCACGGCACCCGGAAGACGATCTGCCGCTCCGGCTCCGTCAGCCGCTCCACCAGCGCCACCGCCGGATCCGCGTACTCGGGGCGGGCGGCGAAGACGGGCGCCAGGGTCTCCAGGACCTCCCGCACCGCCTGGTGGAACTCCGGCTGAGCGGGGTTGCGCCGCTCGATCTCGGCCCGCAGTGCTTCCAGCCTGTCCTTCGAGTCCTTCACGTGTGTCCTCCAGGGAGTGCGCGGTGCGTAGACGACGGCAGGTGCCTGCATGGTGCCAGCAGGTCCGCGAATACCGGTCGTTTCCGAGCGGAGTTGTCGCGGACGCACACTTTCCGAGACGATTCGACGACCCGTGAACGACCGCAAGCCGCACAGCCGACGATCAGCAAGGGGAACCGGACGTGGACGTCGCACGACTCGCCGCACTCATCGCCGCGACCATCACCACGGCCCTGATGGCGGGCCTGTTCTTCGCCTTCGACACCTCGGTCATGCCGGCGCTGCGGCGCTCGGACGACCGGACCCTCATCCAGGTGATGCAGCGCGTCAACGTCGCCATCATCAACGGCCTGTTCATGACCGCCTTCCTCGGCTCCCTGCTGCTGACGGCCCTCGCCCTGGTCCTGCACCTCGTCTCCGGCGGGGGCTCCGTGGCGCCGCCGCTGATCGCCGCACTCCTCGCGTACGCCGTCCAGCTGGGCGTCACGGGCCGGGTCAACATCCCCCTCAACAACGCCCTCGACCGGGCCGGCCCCGTCGAGCGCATCCCCGACCCGGCCGCCGTCCGCCAGGCCTTCGAGTCCCGCTGGGCGGCGGCCAACCGCTGGCGGACGCTGCTGTGCACGGTCGCCGTCGGCTGCCTGGCCTGGGCCCTGGTCCTCAGCGGCCGCCTCTGACGGGGCCCCGGCGGCGGCACTTCACCGGGCCGTGGCCCGCCCGTACAGGACCAGCGCGCGCACGAGGGAGATCAGCGCCGCCGTACTGCACACCGTACGCACGATGTTCGTGGCGACCCAGGTCCCCTTGAACCGGTCCACGATCGCGAAGTCGGTCAGCCGGGCCGCCTCGCCCGCGGCCGCGAGCTCGTTGTTCAGCGGGATGTTCACGGTGAAGGTGACCACCAGGACGACGAGGTACAGCACGGCCGCCGCCCCCGCCCACACCGCGACCCCGCGCCGGCCCGCGCGCAGTTCCACGGCCGCCGAGGCGACGGCGGCGAGCAGCGCCACCACGAAGACGGTGCCGAACAGGGCGTTCCCGTCGATGACGGAGTTGATGTTCTGCATCGCGGTGACGTACGTCCGCTCGTCGCCCCGCGCCAGCCCCGGCATCACCGAGACGTCGAAGGCGAAGAACAGGCCCGCCATCAGGCCCACGAGCACGGTCGAGACCGAGAGCAGGACGGCCGCGATCCGACTGCCGCCACCGGCGGCGATGTTCCCCTGCATGTGAAGCTCCCTTCCACTGCTGCCGATCCGATCCCGAAACATCCGCTGTCGGCGCCGGACACACCCTCGGTTAGGGTGCGGCCATGAGCACCTCCGCACTCCGCCTGGAGCCGGTCACCGCCGCCAACTTCGACGCGGTGTGCGCGGTACAGGTACGCCCCGACCAGGCCCATCTCGTCTCCCCCGTCGTCAAGTCCCTCGCCGAGGCCTACGTCCACGGGGACACCGCCTGGCCGCGCGCCGTCGTCGACGGGGACGAGGTCGTCGGCTTCGTCATGGCCTTCGTCGACATCGCCTGGAACCCGGAGCGCGACCCCTGCGACATCCGCTCGGGCATCTGGCGCCTGAACGTCTCCGCGGCCCACCAGGCCAAGGGCTACGGCCGCTTCGCCGTCCAGGCCGTCACCGCCGAGCTCCGCCACCGCGGCGCCGACCGCGCGTACGTCACCTGGGAGCCCGGCGCCGGCACGCCCGAGCCGTTCTACCTGGGCCTGGGCTTCCGGCTCACCGGCGAGTCGAGCGGCGGCCAGACCGTGGGCGTACTGGACCTGCCGCCGGCCTAGGCGGTGGCCTGGGCCGTGGCCTTCGGATCGGGCAGGACCACCGTGCGGGCGGGCCCGGCGGCCTCCGGTCGGACCATCGGCGCGGCCGCCGCCCCCGTACGGAACTCCTGCGGGCTCACCCCCCGCACCCGCTTGAACGCCGTCGACAGCGCGAACGCCGACCCGTACCCCACCCGCCGCGCCACCGTCGCCACCGTGGCGTCGGGCTCCCGCAGCAGGTCGGCCGCCAGCGCCAGCCGCCACCCCGTCAGGTACGCCATCGGCGGCTCCCCCACCAGCTCCGTGAACCGCCGCGCCAGCGAGGCCCGCGAGACCCCGGCCTTGTGCGCGAGCTCCTCCACCGTCCAGCCGTGGGCCGGGTTCTCGTGCAGCAGCCGCAGCGCCCGGCCGACCACCGGATCGCCCTGAGCCCGGTACCAGCCGGGGGCCCCCGAGCCCGGATCCGCGAGCCACGTGCGCAGCACCCCGATCAGCAGCAGGTCGAGCAGCCGGTCCAGGACGAGCTCCTGGCCCGGCTCGTCCCGGGAGATCTCCGAGGCGAGCAGCCCGATCAGCGTCGCGTCCGCGGCCGCCGCAGGCCGGACCACGACGGTCGGCAGCGCGCCCAGCAGCCGGCGCCCGATCTCGCTCGGCGCCTGGTAGGTGCCGCTCAGCATCACCGCCGACCCGGGCTCCTGGAACTCCGCGCCCCACGTACGCACGCCCAGCGCCATGCTCTCGGAGACGTCCTCGCCGTCCACGGTGCTGCACCGCTGGTCCGGGTCCACGGTGATCTGCACCGGCGTGCCCGGAGAGTCGGCGATCGTGTAGGGCTCCGGCCCCCGTACGACGGCCACGTCCCCCGGGCCGATCCGTACCGGCTCACCGCCGTCGGGCAGCAGCCAGCTCCAGCCGTGCACCATCGTGGCCACCGACAGCGGGGCCCGGTCCTCGATCCGTACCGCCCAGGGCGGGTTGTAGACGGCCTTGAGGAGGAAGGCGCCCCGGGCCTTGGGGCCTTCGAGCAGGCCGGTCAGCGTGTCCATGGCCCCATCCTCTCCCCGGCCGCGCGCCGGAAACTCAAACCTCCCAGACACCGCTCGCCGCCGCCTCGCGGGCGTAGTCGGCGAAGTCCTTCGGCTTCCGGCCGAGCACCTCCTCCACCCCGTGCACGAGATGCGCGTTGCGCCCGTCGAGGATCTGCGCGAACAGGTCGGCGAACTCCTCGGGCAGGCCGCTCGCGCGGAGCGCGGCCCGGTACTCCTCGTCCCGGACGGACACGTACGTGATCTCGCGCCCCGTCGCCTTCGACAGCTCGGCGGCGACGTCGGAGAAGCTCATCAGCCGCGGCCCGGACAGCTCGTACGTCCGGCCGACGTGCCGGTCGTCGGTCAGCGCGGCCACCACCACCTCGGCGATGTCGTCGGTGTCGACGAAGGCCTCGACGGCGTCCGCGGTCGGCAGGGCGATCTCCCCGGACCGTACGGGCTCCAGGAAGAAGTCCTCGTCGAAGTTCTGGTTGAACCAGCTGGCCCTGACCACCGTCCAGTCGGCCCCGGACGCCTTCAGGCTCTCCTCCGCACGCCGAGCGGCCTCCTCGCCCCGCCCGGACAGCAGCACCAGCCGCCCCGCCCCGGCGGCCGCGGCCAGCTCCGCGAACGCGCCGACCTGCTCGGCGGCTCCGGGAAACCCGAGGTCCGGGTAGTAGGTCACGTACACCCGGTCGACGCCCTCCAGCGCCGGCCCCCAGGTCCCGGGGACGTTCCAGTCGAAGGCGGGAGTCCCGGTCCGCGACCCGATCCGCACGGGACGCCCCTGAGCGCGGAGCTTCTGCGCGACGCGACGCCCCGTCTTGCCGTTCCCCCCGATGACGAGGGTGAGGGGGCGGCTGTCCTTCGTCGTCTGTGCCTGTGTCTGTGTCATGGCTCAAGTCAAGCCCGACTCGACGAGACGCAACATCGCCGAAAAGCTCAACTGCATGCGCGAGCGTCCACGCGGCGCTCAGGCGCGTCCGGCGTCCTCACCGAGGGTGTGCGCAACGAGGGCGTTGGCGTGGCCGTGCCCGATCCCGTGCTCGGCCTTGAGCCAGGAGACCAGCTCCATGTGCTTGCTCAGCGGCGAGGACCGGATCAGGTCCTTCCACTCCGCGACGGGACGCCCGTACTTCTTCTCGATCGAAGGGAAGTAACTGGCGGGGCCCTTCACCGGCTCGCTCATCTCTGCGGTTCTCCTGTCATCCTGGCTGTCGTCCTCGTACAAAGGTTGGACCCGGCCCGGCCCCGAAACTCATCGCTGCACCGCAGGAATCCTGGAAGATGTCCCGATGCCAAGTCGGCCGGAAACGGACACCCCTTCGGTCAAACCGGCCGATCCGGGTCCCTCAACTAGGGTCGAGATCAAGCAATGTGATCACATGTCGGTATGACCCCCACAAGGACTCTCCACCTGCTCTGCTCCGCCGCCCCGCCCGTCTTCGACGTGGCCCATGTGATCGAGGACGCCCAGTCCCGCGGCTGGGACGTCTGCCTCGGGCTCACGCCCACCGCCGCGCACTGGGTCGCCGGAAGCCTCGACGGCCTGGCCGCCCTGACCGGGCACCCCGTGCGGTGGCAGTACAAACTCCCCGGCGAGCCGGACGTGTGGCCCGCCGCCGACGCCCTGCTCTTCGCCCCGGCCACCTTCAACTCCCTCAACGCCTGGGCCCTCGGCCTCACCGACCGCTTCGCGGTCGGCGTCGCCGCCGAGGCGATCGGCAAGGGCACCCCCGTCGTCACCATGCCCTGCACGAACGCGGCCCTCGCCGCCCACCCGCAGTTCGACCAGTCCCTGGCCACCCTGCGCGGCGCAGGCGTCACCGTCCTCTACGGCGAGGGCGGATTCGTCCCCGGCCCGGCCGGCCCCGACGCCCCGCCCCACTTCCCCTGGCCGGCGGCCCTCACCGCCCTGGACGCGGCGACCACCCAGCACACCCCCTGAAGCCGGCGCCGGCTACTCCCCGGTCGCCCCGTCGATCGCCTCGCGCAGCAGGTCCGCGTGCCCGTTGTGCCGGGCGTACTCCTCGATCATGTGGGCCAGGATGTAGTGCAGCGAATACGCCTGATCACCGTGGTGTCCCTGCACGTCGAGCGACTCGGCGGCGTCCACGATCGCCCGGGACCGGGCACACGCGTCCTCCCAGATCTTGAACGCCTCCGCCGGGTCCGCGTCCTCGACATGGAACTCGGTCCACTCCCCGGCCGCGTTCCTCGGAAAGTAGCCGCGTACGTCCTCGGCGTTCAGGACGCAACGGAACCACCCCCGCTCGACCTCCGCCAGGTGCCGCACCAGCCCGATCAGACTCAGCCCGGACGGTGCGACCGCCCTGCGGCGCAACTGCTCGTCGGTCAGCCCGGCGCACTTCATCATCAGGGTGTCCCGCTGCCGCTGGAGGAGGCTGGTCAGGGTGGCTCGCTCATCGCCCGCCAGCACGGGCCGGGTCCGCTGCTCGTCGATCATCGTCCGATGATCACAGCCGTACGGCGGCCCGCGCCCCCCATTCCACATCCCGGACCGTTAACGCCGTTAACGCCATCAACGCCTCGGGCTCATCCGTGTGGATCATTAACGGCGTTAACGCCGGACGCCCCGCCGAGGGCGGGAGGTCCCCGGAGACGGCGGGACCCTCGATGCCTCAACGGCGTTAACGCCGTTAACGCCGTTAACGCCGCACGCCGACGGCGGCGCCGTTGTCCTCCCGCTGCCGCGACCGTACCCGTCCCCGTACCTGCCCCAGCAGGACCCGTACCACCGGCCCGGTCATCGCAGTCGTCACCAAAGCCATCAGCACCAGCGCCGTGAACAGCTCCGCCCCGATCACCCCGAGCCCGAGCCCCACGTTCAGCACCACCAGCTCCGTCACCCCCCGGCAGTTCATCAGCGCCCCCAGCGTCACCGCGTCCCGCGCCGGCTGCCCCGCCAGCAGCGCGGCCCCCGCCCCGCCGCCCCACTTCCCGGCGACCGCGACCGCAAGCACCGCCACCGCCCACAGCCACACCGCGCCGCCGCCCAGCAGCCCCATGTCCGTCTTCAGTCCGCTCCCCACGAAGAAGAGCGGCAGCAGCACCGGTACCGCGAAGGCCCGCATCCGCTCCGCCGCCGCCTCGACCACCGCCGTCCTCGGCACCACCGCCCCGAACACGAACGCCCCGAACAGCGCGTGCACCCCCATCGCGTTCGTCGCGTACGCCGCCAGGCAGAGCCCACTGCACAACAGGACCACCGCACCGGCGCCGGACTCCGCATCCGGAGCCCACCTCTCCACCGCCCACGCGAGCAACGGCCGGACGCCCCACCACATCCCCGCCAGGAACAGCCCGGCCAACACCCCCATGCCGGCGATGCCCCACCCGCCCCCTCCCCCGCCCCCCGGCGGCTGAGCCATGGCCACCACCAACGCCAGCAGGCACCACGCCACCACGTCGGCCACCGCCGCACACGCCATCGCCAGCGCCCCCACCGGCGTCCCGTACAGCCCCTGGTCCTTCAGGATCCGCGCCAGTACCGGGAAGGCGGTCACGCTCATCGCGACGGCCACGAACAACACGAACTCGGGCCGCCCGACCCCCTGCGGGGCGAGGGGCCCGTACATCGCCAGCGCCAGCAGGCTCCCGAGCCCCAGCGGGATCCACACACTCGCCTGGCTCACCACCATCACGGCCCGCCCCCGCCCCCGCAGCAACCCGGGGTCGAGCTCCAGGCCGACGAGGAACATGAAGACCAGCAGCCCCAGGTTCCCCAGTACCCCCAGGTACGGAAGGACCTCGCCCGGCAGCAGCCACCGGCTCCCGGCCGGCCAGAGCCACCCGAGCAGCGAGGGACCGAGCAGGATCCCCACCAGGATCTCCCCGACCACGGCCGTCTGCCCGAGCCTGCGCATCACGGCGGCGGCCACGCCGCACGCGAGAACGACGACGGGTACGGCCACCAGCACGGCTTCGAGCGGATCACGTGACGCTCCCACCACCACAGGCTTCCGCCGATCCCCCCGCCCCGGCAACGAACCGCCCCACACTTCCGGGGGTCCGACCGTTAACGCCGTTAACGCCGTTAACGCCGTCGAGGCCCGCCGGAAGGAAAAATCCCCGAACCGGTCACACTCCCGCCGTCCGCTCCGTCAGTGCAGTGAAGCAACGGACCGGAAGCACCGCACCGAGCGAACCCACACGGGAGACCACAATGACTGCACGCATGGGAAACCCCGCCCTCGTCGTCCCCGGCGCCATGGCCGGCCTGTCGGCCATCGGCAAGGCGGTCGCCGCCACCGGGATCAGCGAGCGGACCCTCGAACTCGTCCACCTCCGCGCCAGCCAGATCAACGCGTGCGGCGTGTGCCTCGACATGCACCCCAAGATCGCGAAGAAGCTCGGCGAGACGGACGAGCGCCTCTTCGCGGTCGCCGGCTGGCGCGACACCCCGTACTTCACGGACGCCGAGCGCGCCGCCCTCGCCCTGGCGGAGGCCGTGACCCGCGTCGCGGACCGCAGTGACCCCGTCCCGGACGAGGTCTACGAAGAGGCGGCCAAGCACTACGACGAGCAGCAGCTCGGCGCCCTGATCCTCTCCATCGCCACGGTCAACGTCTGGAACCGCATCAACGTGGCCACCCGCCAGCAGGCCGGCACCCCCTGGTCCTGACCGGACCCCGTTGACGGCGTTAACGCCGTTAACGGGGCCAACTCCGACGAACCGTCAGTCGCGCGCCGGCTAAAAGTACTTGTCGACTGGTTTTCTTTGGTTCCGCACGACTAGATTGAACCTTGTACGAGCTACAGCAGCGGCAAGCGGCAACGCACCAGGAGACCCACACATGGCAAGGGCCCGGCAGGAACGTGCCGAGATCACCCGGCAAGCGATCCTCGACGGCGCGGCCATCGCCTTCGACCGCTTCGGCTTCGGCGCCGCCAGCCTCAGCGACGTGGTCAAGCACGCCGGAGTGACCAAGGGCGCCCTGTACTTCCACTTCCAGTCCAAGGAAGCCCTCGCCCGCACCCTGATGGACGAGCAGTTCCAGATCTCCGAAGGCGTCCCCGCCATCGAGGAGCCCGGCCTCCAGACGGTCATCGACCTGACGCACCAGATGGCGTACGGACTGCGCTCCAACGTCCGCATCCGCGCCGCCATCCGCCTCGTCATCGAGTTCGGCTCCTTCACCAACCCGGACCCCACCCCGTACAACACCTGGATCGACACCGCCTTCGGCTGCCTGAAGCCGGCTCAGGACCGCGGCGACGTCTTCCCGACGCTCGACCTGTACGACCTCTCGACGCTCCTCGTCGGCTCGTTCACCGGGATCCAGGTCACCTCGCACGTCCGCACCGGCCGCGAGGACCTGCACACCCGCGTCATCGACCTGTGGAACTTCCTCCTCCCCGGCATCGTCCCCGCAGGCCGCATGCCCCGCTTCGACCCGGCCGGCTCGCCCGAGTGCCGGGCCGAGCTCGGGCTGACCACCACCCCGGAACCCCAGGCGGTACCGGTCGGCTGACGACGTATCCAGGGCGGCCTCGCACACGCCGTGGTGAACCACGGGGGTGCTCGCTACGGCGTGTGCGAGGCCGCCCTGTTGCGTACCCGGAGCCTGTTGTCCCTCCCTCACGGGCAACGACGGACCATTTCGTTAGCAAAACCCAAGCGTGGCGCGCACATCGGCCAGCGAACGTTAGTAAAGTCCCTCTCATGACTTCGCCCTCGACTCAGAGCGACCGAGAGAAGGTCGTCTCCAAGCTCCCCCCGTGGCTCCGCCAGGAGTTGAAAATCCGCACCGCACAGCTGCGGGTGGACATCCAGGACGCCGTCCACCAGGGAATCGCCCACTGGAGCTCCCTCGCCTCCGCCCCCTCCCCCGTCGACACCTCGGGCGCCGAATCGTTCTCCACCTGGCTGCCCTCCGGCCAGTGGGAGTCCTTCCGCGCCGACTCCAAGGACCGCGGCGTCTCCCTCATCCAGGGCCTCGCCCAAGCGGTCCGCCTCTGGCTGGAGATGAACCCCGCGCCCACGGTCAAGCGGCCCTCCGTCGTCCGCCGCATCGTCGTGTGCAACCAGAAGGGCGGTGTCGGCAAGACGGCCATCACCGCCGGCACGGCCGAGGCCCTCGCCGAGGACCCGGGCAGCCTCCACCCGGTCCGCATCGCCCGCCAGCTGGCGCGTGTTTCGGCGGCCGAAGACGGCGAGGAGCGCGGGCACCAGCCCCCCGAGACCACCCCCCTCGACCTCGAAGACCTCCCCGGCCTCGGCATGCGGGTCCTGCTGGTCGACTTCGACCCCCAGGGCCACCTCACCAAGCAGCTCGGCCAGCAGCCGCTGCCCATCGGCGGCGACAGCCTCACCTGCCACATGGCCGGCGAGGCGAAGGGCCCCCTCGCCGATCTGATCGTCCCCGTCCCGGACCAGCGCTTCGGCAACCGCCTCCACCTCCTGCCCGCCTGCACGGACGCCTTCCTCCTCGACGTCCGCCTCTCCACCGTCCGCGCCCGCGAGGCCGCCCTCGAACGCGCCCTGGCCCCCGTCGAGTCCGAGTACGACGTCATCCTCATCGACTGTCCGCCGAGCCTCGGCCTCAGCATGGACGCCGCCATCTACTACGGTCGCCGCCGCGACACCGAGCAGCCCGGCGCCTCGGGCGCGCTGATCGTCGTACAGGCGGAGGACTCGTCGGCCGACGCGTACGACCTCCTCACCTCCCAGATCAACGACCTGCGCGACGACCTCAGCCTCGACATCGACTACCTCGGCCTCGTCGTCAACCTCTACGACGGCCGCCGCGGCTACATCGCGACCTCCTCGCTGCAGGCCTGGATGGACATAAAGGATCCGCGTGTCGTGGCGATCGTGCCCGACCTCAAGGAACAGCGCGAAGCCGTCCGCGTGAAGCAGCCGCTGTTCGTCTACTCACCCAAGGGCGACCAGGCCATCGCGCTGCGCGCCCTCGCCAGGGAGATCTCATGAGCAAGGCCGACAAACTCGGAGTCTCGGCGTCCTTCGCCCGGGCCCAGCCGGTCAGCGTCAGCCCCCGCCGCGCGGCGATCGCGGAGGCCACCGGAGCTCCCACCTCCGGCATGGTCGCGCCGTCCGAGGTCCCCATCGAGGCACTGGCCCACAACCCGTTCAACCTCCGCGAGGACCTCACCGAGCTCGACGAGCTGGCCCAGTCCCTCCTCTCGCGCGGCCAGCTCCAGCCCCTCGCGGTCGCCACCCGCATGGCCTTCATGGAGGCCCACCCGGGCCAGACCGACGGCTTGGGCCGGGCCCCGTACGTGGTCATCGACGGCAACCGCCGTCTGGCGGCGGCCCAGCTCGCCGGCCTGAAGACCATGCACATCCATGTGAACGACGCCCTGTCCGCCTCCGCGGCGGACATCCTGGAGTCGGCCCTGATCGCCAACGTCCACCGCGTGGACGTGGCCCCCATGGACCAGGCGCGGGCGCTCCAGGAGCTCGTCGACGTCCACGGCTCCCAGGCCCAGGTCGCGAAGCGGCTGGGCAAGACTGCGGCCTGGGTCTCCCAGCGCCTGACCCTCCTGAACCTGACCCCGGCACTCCAGGAGAAGGTCGACACGGGAGAGCTCAAGGTCGAACCGGCCCGCAGGATCGGGCGGCTCCCCCAGGAGCGGCAGGAGGCGGCCGCGGACGAGACCCTGAACACCCCCAACCCGCCGCGCCAGCGCTCGCACACTCCCCCGCCGACCGTTAACGGCGTTAACGCCGTTAACGCTCCGGCTCCCGCTCCGGCTCCGACCCCGGCTCCGGCTCCGGCTCCGACCCCGGCTCCGACCCCGGCTCCGACCCCGGCTCCGACCCCGGCGCCTTCGACCGTTAACGCCGTTAACGCTCCGGCCGCGACGCCCGCCGCCCCCCGGATCACGATCGCGACGGACTCCCCGGAAACGATCGCGGACGGCCTGACGGCACACCTCACCCCGGACGACCTGAAGGCCGTCACCGAGCTCCTGATGCAGCGCCTCTGAGCCGGGCGTCCGGAGCCCCACCCACGCAGGGGGCGTTAACGCCGTTAACGCCGTTGACGCTGTCAGCGCCCCCACGTGCGCTTCATGTGCGTTCAGCCGTGCGGTTCACCTAGGCTGCACACGGAGGTAAGTACCGATGCCCGACGAACAAGAGAGCCTCTTCGCAGCGGTCGACGCGCTGCTCGAGGAAGCCGCCCAGGACCCGCTCCCGCACCCGGACGAGCGCAAGCGCCTGCGCGAAGCCGCGGGCCTGAGTCAGGACCAGATCGCCAAGGCACTCTCCGTCCGCCGCGAAACGGTCACGTCCTGGGAGACCGGCCGTACGGCCCCCCGTGCTCCCAAGCGCGCCGCCTACGCCCGCCTCCTGGAAGGCCTCTCCGGCCTCCACCCCGTCAACGGCGTTAACGCCGTTAACACCCCGGCCCCGGCCTCTGCCCCGCCAACCGTTAACGCCGTTAATACCCCGGCCGCGGCCCCGACCCCCGCTCCGGCCCCGGCCTCTGCCCCTCCGACCGTTAACGCCGTTAATACCCCGGCCCCGGCCTCTGCCCCGCCCACCGTTAACGCCGTTAATACCCCGGCCCCGGCCTCTGCCCCGCCCACCGTTAACGCCGTTAACGCCGTTGACGCCGTTACGCCCCCCACCCGGCGCCGGCCCACCCAGGCCACTCCCCCACCGACCCCCCGGCCCACCCCCCTGGAAGGGAACGGCCCCCTCGTCGTCCTCGACGGCACCGACAAGGCCCACGCCGCCCACGGCCTCCTCCTCCCCCTCCCCCCCAAGGCCCGTACCGACCTCCCCACCCTCATCGCCTGGGCCCTCGGCCCCGACGCCGATCTCCGCTCCCCCCGCCTCCACCGCAACGGCAAGGACGGCGATCCCCTCCTCGTCCTCACCCCCGCCGCCGCCGAGGCGCTGGGCCTGCCCCCCACCCTCGAGGACCGCCGCACCCTCCGCCTCCCCGACGGCCACCCCACCCTCAAACTCCTCGCCAAGACCAAGTGGCAGCTCACCCGCCGCGGCTTCGGTCCCTGGCCCCGCATCTACCGCCCCGCCACCCCCACCACCGGCCGCCAGTGCGTACAGCTCGCGGTCCTCCCCTGGGGCGCCCTCGACGCCCGCGCCTGGGGCGAGCACACCGCCGAACTCCCCGCCCCGGAACTCGCCGCGCTGCTGACCACGTACGCCACCCGCGTGCTCACCCCCCGCGGCTCCACCGCCGTCTCCGGCCTCGAGCTCATGACGGCCCTGCGCCCGCCCACCCGCGCCGCCCGCAACCCCGAGACCAACACCTGGGAGTCGGCACCCGTCGCCGGCTCCCTCACCCGGGCCGTCGACCCGGCCCCGCCCGAGGCCCCCGACGAGCACCCCGTCGTCGCCGCCCTGTACCCCCGCTCCCACCAGCGCACTCCGGACCAGGTCCTCGACGAGGAGGCATACGACTGGATCCGCGACCCGCAGCTCCTCACCGACGCCGAGTGCATGCGCACCCACGCCGTCGGCATCGACGTGAACATGGCCTTCGCCGCGGCGGCCAACCGCCTCCCCGTCGGCATCGGCCCCGCCGTCCACACCCGGGGCCCCCGCTTCGACCCGAAGATCCCCGGCTGCTGGCTCGCGGACCTCTCCTCCCTCGCACTCGACCCGCGCCTCCCCAGCCCCTTCACCCCCACCGGCAGGCCGCCCACCGGCCCCGCCTGGTACGCGACGCCGACCCTCGCCTACGCGCAGGAGCTCGGCCACCCCGTCGACCCCGCCGAGGCCTGGCTCCGCCCGGAGCACGGCCCGTACCTCGACGCCTGGTACACCCGCCTGCGCGACGCGTACGTGGCCACCATGGCGGACCTCGGCGTCACCTCCGCGCTCCCCGAGCCCGAGTTCCTCGCGGCGATGGCCGAGCTCCAGGAGCGCCCCGACCCCGTCCTGAAGCCGGTCCTCTCCGCCATCAAGTCCACCGTCAAGGGCGGCATCGGCAAGCTCCGCGAACGCCCCCAGGGCGCCGCGTACCGCCCGGGCGAACCCTGGCCCGCCCTCGAACGCCCCACCTGGCGCCCCGACATCCGCGCCGCCGTGATCTCCACGGCCCGCGTCAACATGCACCGCAAGATGGCCAGGCTCGCCGACGCCGGACTCCACCCCATCGCCGTCCTCTCCGACTGCGCGGTGTACCTCTCCGACGGCCCCGGCCCCCTCGACTTCCTCCCCCGCACCCCCGAGGGAAAGCCGCTCCCCGGCGGCTTCCGCCTCGGAGTCAGCCCCGGCATGGTCAAGCACGAGGGCACCCAGCCCCTCCTGTGGGCCGTCGAGATGCTCGACCAGGGACTCAACCCCGCCCGCCACATCAAGGGCCACGACGCCGCGGCCGACGGAGAGTAGCCGGACATGCCCGAGATCGACGACGGCCTCACCCGCGCCGACGAGCAGCACTTCACCCGCCCCGTCCCCAAGTCGGCGGGTGCCCAGATGCGTTTCCTCGTCAAACAGCTCAAGTCCACCCGCGAGGCGGCGCGCCTGCTCGACATCTCCCAGCGCACGGTCGAGCGCTACGTCAAGGACCGGCTCAAGCAGCCGAAGCCCGCCCTCGCCGCCCGCCTGGAGGCCGAGGTACGCCGCCGCTGGCAGCCCCTGGTGCGCAAGCGCGCCCGGACGAAGGCCGCGCGGACGACCGGCCTCGTCATCGAGACCCGCGCGCGCTTCGGCTTCACCGCCGCCCCCGGCACCACCGACGACGGCCGCATGCGCCGCATCACCCAGCACCTGCCCCCGGAGTACGCGGACCGACTCTTCGCCGCCCAGGAGGCCGGCGCCGGCGAGGCCCGGCTGCGCGCCATCGCGGCGGAGGGCCTCCAGGAGATCTACTTCAAGGACAACGGCGCCCGCGCCGGCGGCCTGCTGGTGGAGTTCACCGACATCGACTACGTCGACTTCGCGTTCTGAGGACGCACGCGACCGACGCCCACAGGGTCTGAAGGGACCGAGCCCGACATGGCACTACGACCTGTCCAGGTGAACATCAAGGCGCTCGACGACTCGGCGGTCGGCCGGTTCTGGGCGCAGGCGCTCGGCTGGACCGCCTCCGCCGGGACGCCCGGCGTGACCACCTACGTCGGACCCGCCGGCCCCTTCGTCTGGCCCGACCCGGTCGCCGTCGGCATCGACGTCGTCGCCGTCCCGGAACCCAAGACGGCGACGAAGAACCGGGTGCACCTCGATCTCGCGACCACCTCCGCGGCCCACCAGGCGGAGCTGGTCGCGCGCCTTCGGTCCCTCGGTGCGACGCCCGCCGACGTGGGCCAGGGCGACGTACCGTGGACGGTCCTCGCCGACCCCGAGGGCAACGAGTTCTGCGTGCTGGAGCCCCGGGAGGTCTACCGGGACACCGGGCCGATCGCCGCGGTGGTCGTCGACTGCGCGGATCCCCGTGCCATGGCCCGGTTCTGGGACGGGGCGATCGACTGGACCCTGCACGAGGTCTCCGACGACCAGGCCGTGCTGCGCTCCGCACGGGGCGTCGGACCGTACCTCGAGTTCATCCGCACGCCCGGCGTGAAGACCGTGCCGGACCGCGTGCACCTCGACCTGCTGCCGTACCCCGGCGACGACGAAGCGTCGGAGGCGGCCCGGCTGCGGTCGCTCGGCGCCACCGATCTCGACCTCGGCCAGGGCGAGGTCCCGTGGACGTGCCTGGCCGATCCGGAAGGCCACGAGCTCTGCGTCCTCGCGCCGTCCTGACGCGGAACGGGGGACAGGAGAGGGACCGAACAGGGACCGGAGGGACTCAAGGGACTGAAAAACGGAATCACGAACAAGAAACGGAGACCGGCAGTCCGCCACGCCGGGCGCCCGAGATCAGGCGCCCGGGATCACGCGACCGTGGGCGCCGACAGACCCCGCTGCGAGCGCTCGGTCTTCCTGCCCACCTGCCGCGGCCCGATCGTCCGGGGATCGACGGCCTCGCCCGGCGCGCCCTCCCGGTACAGGCCGTGCGGCTCAGCGTCCCGGTCGTGCGGCAGCAGGTAGAAGACGCGCCGCTTCTGCAGGCCGCTGTCCGGGTCCGCCTCGGCGGTGTCGCCGAGCTCCGTGAAGCCGATCATGCGCCCGTCACGGTGGTAGCGCGGCTTCCCCCGGCGGCGGGGCGTTTTGTCCAGGGCCTGGCGCACGTAGTCGAGCTCTTCGGGGTCCTCCAGCCACACCACTTTGTCCTCGTGGGCGAGATCGCTTGATGTCAGTAGCGAGCTCATGGCCTGGGTCCCTCCTCGATCACATGGGCCCGGTGGGGCCCCTGGTCCCTCCACGCCGCGGGCGGCGGCGCCGATGCCGGTATGCAGCAGGGCCCTGCGGGCCGCTGCCGGGTGGTGGGTCTGTTCATCGTCCTTGTCCATCGTAGGCGTGCCCACCCCGGGGCGGCATCACCCTTGGTCCGATCACGTCGTGGTTGCCCTGTTCGCCTCGCGCGGAGTCTGCTCCTCGTCGGCCAGGAGAGCCAGCCCCGGGTAGAACTTCTGCCCGTTCGAGCGGAGCATCTCGTTCGGCGAGGCGACGCCGACCTCGGCGCGGATGCGTGTCGCGAACGCGCGCGTGGTCGCGGGCCGCAGCCCCTCGCCGTCGAGGCACCAGGCACTGTACGCCCGGTACAGGGCGCCCTGCTCGACCTTGAGGTCCCGGGGATCGGGCAGGTCGGCCCCGCCCGTGGTGCAGCACTCGCCGAGGAACCGTCCGATGTGGTCCTCGGTCGTCGCGTACGCCTGCGTGGCGCTGCGCACGACGCTCGGACCCGTCAGGGCCGGCTTGGTGGCGAGATAGGCCTTGGCCCCCTGGATCATCCAGTGCAGGATGCCGGGCCCCTCCTCCTGTACGAGCGTCTCCGCCAGGTTGTCGATCTTGCGGTGGTCGGGGACGACCTTCTCGAACGGGATGAGCCGGATGCGGCGCCAGAACGCATGTCCGCCGGTGCCGACCTCGGGACGGTGGTTGCCGAGCAGCCAGAGCTTGTGGGTGGGCTCGAAGCTGAAGAAGTCCTGCCGCATCCGCCGGGCCTTGAGCCGGTCACCACCGGTCAGCAGTTTGACCCGGGCCTCGTCGAACTTGTCGTGCGGCTTGAGCTCGCTGCAGACGAACAGGCGCCGGCCGTGCAGCTCGGTCAGCTCGGTGGAGTGCTCGTTGAACTTGCCGCGCTCCATCAGGAAGCCGGGCGGCGCCACGTCCGCGTAGTCCCCGAGGATCTTGATGACGACGTCGAGGAGGGCGGACTTGCCGTTCGCGCCGACGCCGTAGAGGAAGGGCAGGACCTGCCCGCCGACGTCGCCGGTGATGGAGTAGCCGAGCAGGAGATGGAGAAAGTTGATCATCTCCTGCCCCTTCTCGTCGTCCCCGAAGGTCTCGTCGAGGAAGCGGTGGAACCGGGGCGTCGGCATCGCCTCGGGCGCCAGGTGGGTGGCGCGCGAGTGCAGGTCCCGCGTGGGGTCGGGCTTGTGCAGGTCGCCCGTGCGCAGGTCCACGACGCCCGCCGGGGTGCACAGGGCGTACTTGTCCCCGTCCAGGGTGTCGGGGTCCAGGGCCAGTTCGGGGGAGGCCTTCGCCTGGGTGAGCATGGCCTTGACGCCCGAGGTGGACATCGCGCGCTTGCGGTGCTGGGACAGCTCCCGGTCGGTGAAGAAGCCGCGCGGGTCGTGGAGGGGCAGTTCCTCCGCCATGTCGCCCGCGGCCCAGATGGCGGCCTTCTCGCCGCCGGTGCGCTTCCAGCGGTACTCGTCCCAGACGTACCAGCCGAGCCCCTCGACGTGCCGGAACCGGTCGTGGTGCAGGTGCGCGAACAGCTTGGCGTTGCCGCGGTCGCTGAGGTTGTGCAGGAGGCCGGTCTGGATGAAGTCGGCGGCGCCCGCCCCGGTGTGGACCGGGGCCGCGTTCTGCTGGGCGGGCAGCCGGCGCCGGCCGCGCACCGCCGCGGTGGCGAACGCGGCGGAGGCCGGCGACCCGTCGGGCGCGGCGGCGGGCTCGCCGGGCGCCCCCGGGTCCACCGCCACCTCGGCCGTGAACGCGGCGAGCTGTTCCGCCGCCGCCTGGGCGTTGAACCCCGTGCTCTTGGCGCTGCTCATGTGCGTTCCTTGGGGTGGATCGGCCGATCGCCTCCGGCGCGCAGCCCTGACTCGACGATGAGGACGTTGCGGCGCGACTGGCGGGGTCTGGCCCGGTCCGCCGCTTCGAGCAGGAGCAGGCGGCCCTCGGCCGCGTCGAGATGGCCGCCCGCGACGAGCCCGCCCGCCGTGAAGGCCGCGCGGTTGAGCTTCTCGCTGAAGGCCGTTCCGGACGGGCTCGCCCCGCAGGAGCCGACTTCCTCCAGAAGGCCCCTCAGCAGCCTTCTCCCGGCCTCCTGTCGACCGCCGCGCAGGGGGAGCCCGGACGCGGCTGCGGGGGCGGCAGAAGGGCCGGGGGAGGGCGCGGCGGACGCGGGAGTGGGCGCGGGGGAGTCCGCGTGTCCCGTACGGACGAGCTCGGCGGCCAGCCACAGCGGCAGCGGGGCGGGCAGCCTGGCTCCCGGCAACGCCTCGTAGACACCGGCGGCCGTACGCGTCGTCGGAGCCACGATGTAGCCCCCCTCGGCCCGTACGTCGACCTGCCAGGCGAGCGCGACCCTGGAGCTCGACCCGCTGGAACACCGCAGCCTCGGGCCGCCCTTGGGCGCCCGGTACCAGATGTGCATCCCCCCGGACGGCGTACGGACCCGCAGGGTCGAGGCGTCCTCGCAGGGGTCGGGCCGGGAGCGGTGGGCGGCCAGCAGCGCCAGGGTGTCGAATCCGCTCCGCAGTCCGGTCAGGTCGACGCGGTCGTCGATGGGGATGCCGGGCAGCAGCCGCTGCCGGTCGGGCAGCTCCGCGGTGTGGGCGTCCACGTCGATGACGACGAGCCCGGCCGCACCGCAGGCCACGCCGATGCCGAACTCCGGCTCCCTGCGCCACCATTCGCGCAGGGTGTCCAGGTCGGTGGTGGCCGCGTGGAACCCGTGGCACCAACGGCCTTCCCCGTGGCAGGGGCACGCCTCGGGGGAGTGGCGACGGCCCGTGCACTCACGGCAGTTCGCGGCGGGCGTCTTGGTCCCGGGGGTCAGGGGGTGCACCGGGTAGCCCCGTGAAGCCAGCCAGGTCGCCACGTCCAGCGCCGTCCCGCCGGTCACGCCGCGGCGCGGGTTCTCGGGATGGACCAGCACTGGCTCTTCCTTGACACGGTGTCGGGGGCGGCTTCGGGCACGGTTGTTCGTGTCCCCGGACCCGGTCCCTGACGTACAGGCTGGCTGACCTGCGCCTCAGGGACCAGAGGGACTGAAGATTCACTATCGCGGAGATTACCGCAGGGACTGCGGGGGCTCGGGCGCCAGGCACCGCCATATCGAGAATTCAGTCCCTTCAGTCCCTCAGTCCCTGAAGTTCTACCCTGGTTCGTCCGGAAAAGTTCCGTCTTCGAATTGGCTGCCACCCCGGGCGTGTCGCGACCGGCCCACCGGCTCCCGAACGGCGGCTCCAGCAGTCCTCGAGCACGACGCCGGACCCGTGTGCCGACGGAGGCCCCCCAGGGGGCAGGTCCCGAGACAGGTACTGAACCACTCGGACCCTCGTTCAGTCCCTCCCTTTTCAGTCCCTCGGGAAACACGCAGGTCAGAGCGGTGTGCCCAGGGACTCAGGGACTGAAGGGACTCAGAATCACTACTTCCGCTCTTTATGTGCGTGCGTGTATGCGCGCAGGCATATAAGAAGCCTGGTAGTTCATATCTGGCTCATAACTGGATAGTTGGGTCCCTTCAGTCCCTGGACCGCCGGCCCCAGCCCCCTGACCTGCAGGTTTAGGCAGTGACTGAAGGGACAGGGACCGAAGCGTTCCCACCGGCGTTCAGTACCTGTCGGGGGAGGGAGTACCGAGGGAGGGGGCACTGCCGCACACACCCCAGGTTCCGGGAGCCACCGCGGCCCCCGCCCCGACCACGCCGCAGCACCCGGCGGATGAGCCCCGCCCGGCCCAGCCGGGGGAGGGGGAGGGGCACGGGATCCGCCGGGCCGGGCCCGCTAAGCGCCGGGCGCGCCGGAGAGCCCCGGGGCCCCTCGTACGCCGAACTCGCGGCGCAGCGCCGACCGCGCCGCCAGGTACCCGCACATGCCGTGCACACCCGGCCCCGGCGGCGTCGAGGCCGAGCAGAGGTAGACCCCGGGCAGCGGGGTGCGGTAGGGGTCCGCCTGGGCCGTCGGCCGGGCCAGGCTCTGCACCGCCGTCATGGCGCCCGCGCCGATGTCCCCGCCCACGTAGTTCGGGTTGTACTCCTCGTACGCGGCGCCCGTCACCGACCGGTGCGCGAGCACCGTGTCCGTGAAACCGGGCGCGTACCGTTCGATCCGCCGCCGGATCAGCTCGTACGGGTCCACCGTGCTGCCGTGCGGCACGTGCGCGTACGCCCACAGCGGGCGCCTGCCCGGCCGGGCCCGCCCCGGGTCGGCGACGGCCGGGTCGACGAGCAGGACGAACGGCTCCGCGGTGGCGACCCCGCGCGCGGTCAGCGTCTCCTGCCGGAACACCTCCGCCTGCGTGCCCCCCAGGTGCACGGTGAGCGCCCCGCCCGTCTCCGGGGCGGCCCACGGGACCGGCCCGGACACCAGGAAGTCCACCTTGGCCGCCGCCGGGCCGTACCGGAACCGGCCCAGCCGCCCGCGGTAGCGGGCCGGCAGCCGCCCGCCCGCGATCCGCAGCAGCCCCTTCGGCGCGACGTCGAGCAGCACGGCCCGGGCGGGCGGCAGCTCGCGCAGGTCCTCGATGCGGCGCCCGGTGTGGAACACCCCTCCGTGGGCGGTGATGTCGGCCGCGAGGGCATCCGCGAGCCGCGCGCTGCCGCCCCGCACCAGCGGCCAGCCGCTGCCGTGCGCCAGATGCCCGAGCAGCAGCGCGACCCCCGCTCCGGCCGGGCTCGGCAGCCGCCCCACCGCGTGCGCGGCCACCCCGGCCAGCAGCGCCCGCGCGGGCTCGGCGGCGAACTGCCGGGTCGCCAGCGGGGTTCCGTGGGCCAGCGCCCGCGGCCCGAGCCGCAGGGCGGCGGGCAGGGCGGAGCGCCACCCGGCCGCCGCCGCCCGCGGCCCCGACAGCACCAGGTCGACCACGGCGTCGCTGCGCTCCAGCAGCGGCCCCATCAGGGCCCGCCAGCGCGGCCCGTCGACGCCCAGCCCCGCGCAGGTGCGCTCCAGGTCCCGGTAGGCGACGGCGCTGCGGCCGCCGCCGAGCGGATGGGCGTACGAGGCCTCGGCGTGCAGCAGCTCCACCCCGCGGTCCGCCAGGCCGAACTCCCGGAAGAACGGCGAGGCGGCGGCCATCGGATGCACGGCCGCGCAGATGTCGTGCTCGACGTCCGCGTCGAAGAGCGACCGGGTCCGCAGGCCGCCCCCGATCGTGTCGTGCGCCTCGTACAGCTCGACCTGCACCCCGGCACGGGCCAGGGTGACGGCGGCGGCGAGCCCGTTGGGACCGGTCCCGACGACGACGGCGCCGCCGTCACCCGCACCGGCGCTCATACGGCCGGCTCCCGCACCCGGGGCCCCTGCTCGGCCTGCCCCGTCTCTTCCGCCTGCTCGGCCTGCTGGTCCGCCAGCCGCCGGTACAGCCGGTCGCCCGCGCGCAGCTCCGCGTGCGTACCGGTGGCCCGTACGCCGCCCCGTTCCAGCACGACGATCTTCTCGGCCCGTGTGATGGTCGAGAACCGGTGCGCGATCGCAACGACGGCACACTCCTTGCTGACCGCGGCGATGCTGTCCCGCAGCGCCGCCTCGGCCTCCGCGTCCAGACTCGCCGTCGCCTCGTCCAGCAGCACGATGGCCGGGCGTTGCAGCAGGGTACGGGCGATGGCCAGGCGCTGGCGCTGCCCGCCGGACAGCCCCGCTCCGCGCTCGCCCAACTCGGTGTCCAGCCCGGCCGGCAGCGCCGCGACCACCTCCGTCAGGTGCGCTTTGCACAGTGCGTCCGCAATGTCCTCGGCGGTGGCCTCGGGTGCGGCGTACGTCAGGTTCTCCCGTACGGTGCCGCGCAGCAGCGTGTGGTCCTGGTCCACGTACCCGACCAGGGAGCGCAGCTGCGCCAGCGGCAGGGCGGCGATGTCGGTGCCGCCGATGCGGATCGTGCCGGAGTCCGGGGCGTAGAGCCGCTCGACGAGCTGGAAGAGGGTGGTCTTGCCGGCGCCGGAGGGGCCGACGACGGCGGTGAGCCCCCGTTCGGGGACGGTGAAGGAGACCCGGTCCAAGGCGGGCTGCGGGGATTCGCCGTCCGGGTAGCGGAAGGAGACCTCCTCGAAGCTGATCCCGTGCCCGCCGAGGTCCAGGGGGCGCTTCTCGCCCCCGCCCTCGTCCTCCTCCTGCTCGAGGCCGGCGAGTTCACCGAGCCGGTCGACGGACGCCCGCCCCTGCTGGAACTGGGCGATCGACATGAACAGCATGACCAGCGGCGACACCAGGTAGAACAGGTACATCATGAACGCCGTCAGATCGGCGGGCGCCATGTCCCCGGTAGCCACCCGGGCCATGCCCCAGGCGATCACGACGGTCAGCGCGACCTGCGTCCCCACGTTCATGGCGGGCGTCAGCATCGCCGACAGCGCCGACACCCGGATGCCGGACCGCCGCGCCCGCCCCGCCAGCTCCGCGATGTGCCCGGTCTCCCGGCCCTCGGCGCGCGAGGCCTTCACGGTCGCCAGCGCGCCCATGACGCGCAGCAGCGCGGAGCCGAAGACGCTGGTGTCCTCCCGGTTGACGACCGAGGCCTTGCGGACCCGCCGGGCGAGCAGCAGCGACACCGCGCTGGCCAGGCCCAGGCAGCCCAGCGTGGTGACGAGCAGCAGCGGGTCGATCCAGCCCATCATCACGATCCCGCCGAGCACCATGAACGCACTGGTGACGATCTGGGCGAGGGCCTGCGTCATGCAGATCCGGGCCAGCGAGGTGTCGGTGACCATCCGGCTGAACACGTCGCCCCGGTCCCACCGCTCGTACGACTGGAGGCGCGAGCGCAGCAGCCGGGCGGCCAGCGTGTGCCGGATGTCGAAGACGACGTTCTCCCCGGCCCGGCCGATGGCGTACGCGTGCCCGGCCGCGAAGAGGGCGTCGGCCGCGAACAGGCCCACGGCCAGCAGGACCGGGCCGGTCAGCGGCCGGTCCGCCGCCACCGACCCGATCATCTCGCCGATGACCAGCGGCTGGGTGAGGGTGGCCGCCGCGCCCAGCAGGCCGAGCAGGATCCCGCTCAGCAACAGGGCGCGGTGGCCGCGGACGATGTGCCAGATGTTCACGACGAGGCCTTGGCCGGCTTCACGTACGTGGCGACGAACATCGGCGCCCGCTCGTCGTACGGGGTCCCGCGCCAGTCGGCGCTGCGGCTCTCGGGGACGAGCCCGGCCGCGCGGGCGTGGCCGTCGACCTCGTCGGGGGTGGTCAGGCGGGACAGCTCGGTGCCGACCCGGCTGGTGCCGTCCGATTCGAACCAGATGTGCGCGCAGTGCCACAGGTCGTTCTCGGGCAGCAGCGTGGAGTGCGTCTGCAGGCCGGTGCCCGGCTCCGGGTACGGGACGAAGTACGAGGCACGGGTGCGGCCCTCGTGGGCGGCGATCACGGCCGGCTTGTTGTGGGTCTCCACGACGAACCGGCCGCCGGGCGCGAGCAGCTCCGCCGCCCGGGCCACGGCCCGCGCCTGGTCCTCGGGCGTGAGCAGCATCGACAGGGTGGCGCAGACGCAGTAGACGAGCCCGACCGTACGGTCGCAGGTGTACGTGCGGATGTCCGCGAGCACCGCCTCGACACGGGCGTCCGCCTCCCCGGCGGAGCGCAGGGCGGCGAGCATCTCGGGGGAGGAGTCGAGTCCGGTGACGGGGGCGCCGAGCGCCCGGGCGAGCGGCAGCGCGATCCGCCCGGTCCCGACGCCGAACTCGACGGTCCCGGAAGCCGGCCCGGGATGCAGCGCGGCCAGCCGCGCGGCGGTGGCGGCGGCGGACTCGTCCCGCGGGAAGAGCCGGTCGTACCAGCCCTCGAACTGGCGCCCGTATCCGATGTCCTCGACGGCCGCGGCAGCGGACGCGGCGGTGTGGGTCGCTGTCATTGGTTCGGCTTCTTCCTCTTCAGCTCCACCCCGGCGGCGATGAACAGGGCGACGCCCACGGCGATCGCGCTCACGGTGCTCATCACGTCGGCGGCGGTCAGGAACCCGATCACGGCGAGGCCGACGACCAGGCATCCGGCGACTGCGGGCTTGTGCATGGTGTTCTCCTTGGGGTCCGCGGCGGACCACGGCGAGGCGGGCCACGGCGAGACGGGCCACGGCGGGGCGGACCGCGCCGTGGTGCCCGTGCGTCAGGACTTGAGCATCCCGAGGGCGATGGCCCCGGCGATCACCGCGCCGATCGCGATGATGATGTAGGGCGCCATCCTCATGCCCCCACCGCGGCCGCCGCCCGCGCGTGCAGCGGGGTGTAGGGGGAGACGAAGACCATCTCGGGGCTCTGCGCGGTGTCGTAGCCGGTGGCCCGGGCCAGGGCGAACTGGAAGCCGCGGACGCCCGCGGCCTCCTCGCCCCGGTCCAGGATCGTGGCGCGCAGGTACTCGGTGAGCGTGCGGTACCCGGCGGTGCGCACGACGACGGGGAACCCCTTGTCGATCACGTGCAGGATCTCGCTGCAGATGTCGAAGACGGCCTTCTCGGGGCGCCGGGTCGGGAACCAGGCGATCTGCCACGGCTTGCGGCCCTCGATCACGTCCACCCCCTGCCACGGAGAGGTGGTGCCGTCGGCGGCGAGGGTCCGGTACACGAAGTGGTAGTCGTGCATGGCCGGGGTCGGCGCGAAGAAGCGCCAGTTGGGCAGCAGCGAGAAGGTGTCCTTCAGCTGCATCCGGTTGAAGGTCGGGTTCGGGTGCTGGATGGCGAGGGTGGCGAGGAGCATGGCCGCGCCGGCGATGCGCCATCCGGCGCCCTCGCCCGTGAACACACCGGCGGCGGCCCGCTTGAACGTCACTTCACGGTCTCCTTTCCGGCGGGCGCGGCGGCTGCGGCAGCGGTCCCGGCGGCGGCCGGGGCGGCAGCTGCGGCCGCGGCGGCAGCGCCCCCGCCGTCCGCCGGAGCCAGGGCGAAGAACTCGGTGATCGCGTCCGCCACCTGGTGCGCGTACCGGCTCGTGGTCAGCAGCGTGTCGTGCCCGGCGCCCTCGACGACCACCGTCCGGGTGCGCCCGCCCCGGTGCGCCCCGGCCAGCTCCCGGTGCATCAGCAGCTGGTCGGGATCGCGGTCGACGGTCTGCTGGGCCGAGACGACCAGCCCGTGCGCACCCTCGATCGGTGCGAGGCCGCCGCGGTGGGCCCGGAAGTCGGCCTCCACCGCGTCCCATTCCCGCAGTCCCGCCTCCCACATGCGGGCGTCGGCGTACTGCGCGAAGACCTTCTTGCGGTAGGCGACGGGCAGCGACTCCAGCCAGTCCGGCCGGGCCATGAGGATGCCGGTCCCCAGCCGCAGGTACCAGGTCATCTGCACGAGCGAGCCGCGCAGCCGCCCCGCGGTCTCGCTCTGCTGCGCGGAGCGGTTCAGCTCGTCGGGGTGCGAGGCGTCGAGGTAGACGACCCCGTGGACGCGGTCGCCCAACTGCCGGGCCGCGCGCCGCGCGATCTCGCCGCCGAGCGAATGGCCGACCAGGATGACCCGGCGGTCCGGGGCGACGGCCCCGTTCACCAGGTCGACGAGGTCGTCGACGGAGCGGCCGAGGGTGAAGCGGCCGGGATCGAGGTGGCGGCTGCCCGCGTACCCGGCCCGCGCGTACGTGACGACGCCGTGCCCGGTGTCCTGCGCCAGCCGCTCGGTGATCCACGCGAAGTGCTCGCTGGTGGAGACCATCCCGGCGGCGAAGACCAGCACCGGCCGGCCGTCGCCGCCGGGGGAGAGGACCTCGTACTGGAGCTCGTTGCCGTGCCGCGTGGTCAGCACCCGGGAGGTGTGCCAGCCCTCGGTCGTACGGAGCCTGCGCTGTACGGCGGTGCCCGCGGCCACCCCGGCCGCCGCGGCCAGCAGCGCGAGCGCGACGGGCAGCGCCCGGTCGTCCCGGCCGGCCACGGCGGGATGGCTGCGCGGGGCGGAGGTGTAGGCGACCATCGGGTGCATGGCGGTGAACGCGGTCACGAACCGGCCCAGGCCCATGAAGTAGCCGTTGGCCAGGTGGAACGCGGCGGCGCTCGCGATGACCGGGCGGGCCAGCAGGCCGCCGCGGGCGTAGGCCAGCGGGAAGAGGCACTCCAGCGCGAGCACCCCGTGGGTGAGGTACTTGGCGGCGGTGGGGTGCTCCTGAGTCCAGCGGTACATGCCGGGGTGGCCGTACGTACGGGTGCGCATCACGCCGGAGAGGGCGGAGGCGTCGCGCCAGGGCTCGCCGATGAGCTTGACCCAGCCGGAGACCAGGTACGAGAGGTTGGCCTGCAGTGCCAGGTACCAGAGCAGTGCGTCCTTGGCCTGCGGGGAGCGGGCCAGCCGGGCCGCCCCGGTCGCGGTCTGCACCAGGATCGCCACCTGGTCGGAGCCGTCGGTCCCGTAGCGGTGGCGGGGGTAGAGCAGTGCCGAGCTGGCGCCGAGGAAGAGGCTCCCGGCGCCGCGCAGGCGGGAGTTGCCGGGCAGCAGCATCCCGGCGGCGACGGCCGCGCGGCTGACGTGCAGGGCGGTGGTGGTGCGGGGGCCGCTGACCGCGTCGAGCAGTCGGCGGACCAGTGGGGTGGACTCGGCCTGGACGTCCTTGACGATGTTCCAGTCGTTGAGGCCGCCCTGCCGGATCTCCTTGCGCTGGGAGAGGTACTCCAGGGACGACGTCAAGGTGGTGACGGCGGCGAGCCGTTCGGACAGGCCGAGCGCGCGGTCCCGGCTCACCGGAGCGGGGCCTAGTACCGCAGAGGCGATCTTCTGGGCGAACTTCACGTTGTCTCTTTCGCAGCTGTGAGGGGGAGCCGGGTGAGCGCTTACGCTGGACGGGTGACCGTCGGGCCGGAATCCACCTCCGGCCCGACGGAAACCCGGCTGTCACGCGGTCGTGCGGTCTCGCGGTCAGGCGTTCACACGGTCAGGCGTTCACACGGCTGTCGTGCGGCGCCGGCGCTCGTCCGGCCTCAGCCGTTGCCCCGCCCGGCCTCGAACGCGCTGACGACCGCGCAGGAGATCGCGATCCCGCCCATGAAGGCGGCGGGGGTGGCCAGCACAGGGGCGGCGAGGGGAAACACGAAGCCCTCCTCGGGGATGTCCATCTCGTCCAGCAGAGCGGTGACTTCGTTCATGGCGGTGTCCTTTCGCACGGGTGCGACGGGTGTGACGGGTGTGGAAGTACGCAGGGCCGGGTCAGCCGATGGCGCGGCCGAGCGCGTACGCGCCGCCGACCACGGTCGCGCCGCCGACGAACGCGCCGACGGCCTTGGCGCCGCCGATCGCCGCGAGGGCGGCGGCCGGGGTGGCGAGCACGGGGGCCTGGTCGGTGTGGGTCTCGCCGGCCTGGATGGTGCCGAGGTCCAGGTTGTTGACGAAGGTGACGATCTCGGTCATTTCAGGGCTCTCTTTCAGGAGACGAAGCGTCAGAAAATGCGCGAATCAGCCTGGCGGAGGCCCCGTTGACCGGCCCCCGTCGGCAGCTAGATCAAATACCGATCCCCGGAGAAGCGGCATGACGCAGGTCACACTCCGCTGCGCAGCGCACGCTCCTCGTCACTGACGGACATCACGCCGGGCCATGACATCTGTCATGCGAACCCATGAGGCCACTCACTGCACAAGCCCGTGCGCGGAGTGCAAAGATCGAGTCATGAACGTCATCACCGAGCAAAATGTGATCGAGGTCACAGGCCTCTGGCGGCGCTACGGGCCACCCGGAGACGCCGGGTTCGACGCGGTCCGCGGCGTCGACCTGACGGTGGCCCGCGGCCGGCTCCTCGCCCTGCTCGGCACGAACGGCGCAGGCAAGACCTCCCTGGTCGAGCTGCTCGAAGGGCTCGCGAAGCCCGCCAAGGGGACCGTCCGCCTCTTCGGCGCCCTCGACCCGGTCCGCGACCGCGCCCGCATACGCCCCCGTACGGGCGTGATGCTCCAAGAGGGCGGATTCCCCGGCGACCTGACGGTGCTGGAGACGATCAGGATGTGGGCCGCCTGCACCACCCGCCCGCGCCCCCACGACGAGGCCCTGGCCCTGGTCGGGCTGAGCGGGCGCCGGGACGTGACGGTCAAGAACCTCTCCGGCGGCGAGAAGCGCCGGCTCGACCTGGCCCTGGCCACCCTGGGCCGCCCCGAACTGCTCTTCCTGGACGAGCCGACGGCCGGCATGGACCCCGAGGGCCGCCACGACGTCTGGCGGATCATCGAGGAGCTGCGCGCGGGCGGCACCACGATCGTGCTCACCACGCACTACCTGGAGGAGGCCGAGCGGCTGGCCGACCAACTGGCGATCATGCACGGCGGGCAGATCTCCACCAGCGGCACGGTCGCCGAGATCGTGGCCGCCCACCCCTCCACGCTCGCCTTCCGGCTGCCGCCGGAGCTCACCCCCGCCGACCTGCCCGGCGTCGCCGTACTGCGCGCCGAGGCGGAGCTGGTGCCGGGCGGCCGGGTCGAGCTGCGGACCGGGGACCTCCAGCACACCACCACGGAGGTGCTCACCTGGGCCCGCGACCGGCGGGTCGAGCTGCGGGAACTCGCCGCCAGCTCCGCCTCGTTGGAGGAGGCGTTCCTCCGCATCGCCCGCACGACCGCGAAGGACCCCGTATGAGCACGGCCCCGGCCCACCTCGCCGCACTGTCGCGCACCGAACTCGCCCTGTTCCTGCGCAGCAGGAGCAACCTGTTCAACGTCCTGGTCATCCCGGCCCTGATCGTCATGGGCACCACGACGATCATGAAGCAGTTCGACCTCGAGGGCGCCGGGCTCGCCATGGGCCAGGTCATGATCTCCACCTCGGCCGGCATCGTCCTCGTCATGGCCCTGTACGCGCCCCTCATCGGCATCTACGTACTGCGCCGCGAGGAGCACGTCCTCAAGCGGCTGCGGACCGGCGAGGTCTCCGACGTCGTCATCCTCGCCGCGCCCGCCGTGCCCATGGCCCTGGCCGCACTCGTGCAGTTCGCCCTGATCGCGGGCGCCGTCGCGGCCATCGCCGGGCTCGGCCTGCCGGCCGCCCCGCACCTGGTGGCCCTCGGCATCCTGCTCGGGACGGTGCTCACCGCCGCCGTCGCCGCCCTCAGCACCGCCGCCGCGCGCACCGCGGAGAGCGCGCAGGGCATCAGCACCATCGGTTTCCTGCTGCTCCTGCTCACCTCGGGCACGCTCGTCCCGCTGGAGACGCTGCCCGGCGTCTTCGGCGACGTCCTGCGCTTCTTCCCGCTCACCCCGGTGATCGAGCTGGTCCGCTCCGGCTGGACGGGCCGGGGCGCGGGCCTCGCCGACACCCTGGTCTCCGTCGCCACCCTGCTCGTCTGGACCGTGCTCTGCACCGAGGCCGCCCGCCGCCGCTTCCGCTGGGAGCCGCGCACGTGACGTCCCCCGCAGAGGTGACGCCGGGCCCCGACGCGGCGACGGCCGAGCGCGCCGAAGCACCGCAAGGGCTGGTCTCGGCGCGCTACCAGACCGACGTCCGCCGGGCGACGGCGCACACCCGCTGGATGCTCTGCCTGATGCCGTGGCTGCTGCTGGCCTCGCTGCTCTGGCCGCTGCTCGCCCACCTGGAGTCGGCGGACGGCGCCCGCCTGCCCGCCGGGACCGGCTGGACGGTCGCCGGTGTCACCGCCCTCCAGGGCCTCGGCGCGACCACGGCGATCGCGTACGGCCTGGGCCGGGCGAAGCGCTCGGCCGTCCTCATCGCCGCCATGGCCGCGGTGACCGCACTCGAACTGGCCCTGCTGCCCTGGGCCCACGACGCCGGCCTCGTCGACCACTCCCGGGGCCTGGTCCTGGCCTCCATCACCGTGGCCATCCCCCTGGCCTTCGCGCTCGCGCTGGTGCTCGCGCAACTCCCGTACCTGGCGGTGGCGCTCGCCCTCTCCCTCGCCGCGGGCGCCCTCGCGCTGAGCGCCGACCGCGCCGCCGCCCCGGCCGTGCTCGCCTTCACGGCCGCCACCTGGGTGGTCATCGGCACGCTGATGCGCTCCTCCGTGTGGTTCCTCGCCGTCCTGTGGCAGCTCAACGCGGCCCGCGAGGCCCAGACCCGGCTCGTCGTCGCGGAGGAACGGCTGCGCTTCGCCCGCGACCTGCACGACGTCATCGGCCGCAACCTCTCGGTGATCGCCCTGAAGGCCGAGCTCGCCGAGCGGCTCGCCGAGCACCCCCGGGCACGGTCCGAGATGGCCCAGGTGCAGAGCCTCACCCGCGGCCTGCACCACGAGATCCGCGAGGTGGTCAACGGCTACCGCTCCACCGACCTGGCCACCGAACTCCAGGGCGCCCGGGCCATCCTGGAGGCCGCGGGCATCGGCTGCCGCATCCGCCGCACCACCGGATCCCCCCTGTCCCACGAAGCCCAGACGGCGCTCGGCTGGGTCGTCCGCGAAGGCGTGACGAACGTACTGCGCCACTCCCACGCCGGTACGTGCACCATCTCGCTCTCCGACACCGGCGACGGCCGCACCCGCCTGGACCTCGTCAACGACGGCACCGGCCAGGCGGCCGCCCCCGGAGCCCCCGCGGCCCCCGGCGCCCGCGCCCGCGCCGGCGGCAACGGCCTCGCCGGCCTCGTCGAGCGCCTCGCCCCCCTGGGCGGAACCCTGCGCCACGGCCCCTCGGCCGGGCAGACCTACCGACTGACCGTGCACCTACCGACAGGGAGCAGCCGATGATCCGCGTCCTGCTGGCCGACGACGAACACCTCATCCGCGGCGCGTTCGCCGCGCTGCTCTCCCTGGAGGAGGACCTGGAGATCGTGGCCGAGGCGGCCACCGGCCCCGACGCGATCGAGATGGCACTGCACCACAGGCCGGACGTCGCCGTACTCGACCTGCAGATGCCCGGCAAGGACGGGGTGGCGGTGGTCGAGCGGCTGACGGAGATCCTCCCGAGCTGCAAGACCATGATCGTCACCAGTCACGGCCTGCCCGGGCAGCTCAAGCGCGCCCTCACCCACGGGGTCAAGGGCTTCGTCCTCAAGACGGTCTCCGCCCACGAACTGGCCACGATCATCCGCAGCGTCCACACGGGGAACCGCTACATCGACCCGGTCCTCGCCGCCGACGCCATCAGCGCGGGCGCCTCGCCCCTGAGCGCCCGCGAGGCCGACATCCTCTCGCTCTCCACCGACGGCGCCCCGATCGAAGAGGTCGCCGAACGGGCCGCCCTCGCCCCGGGAACCGTGCGCAACTACCTCTCCTCGGTCACCACGAAACTGGGGGCCGAGAACCGCCACGCGGCGGCCCACCTGGCCCGCCAACGCGGCTGGATCAACTGAGCCGGCCGGGCGCCGCCCTCCTCGTCCGTCCGTACGGCGGTCGGCTCGGGCGGCGCCCCCACGCGGAGACCATCGGGGCGGTGGTCAGGTCGAGGCGGACCGCCTCGACGCTCGCGAGATGCCGGTCGGTCTCCTCGTCGGCCGCGAGGCCCGGTACAGCACGCACCGCCGAAGCGGCCCCTCCGGCACGCTCGGGTCCTCGAAGTCGGCGGCCGGATCCCGCGTCATGCCGATCCGGCGCATCACGGCCTGCGAACGGAGGTTGGCGGCGGTCGTCGTCGCGATGATCTCCGGCAGTCCGAGGGTCTCGAAGCCGAAGGCCAGACAGGCCAGACCGGCCTCGGTGGCGTAGCCGTGCCCCCACGCCGCATGCGCCAGCCGCCATCCGACGTCCACCCCCGCGAACGGCATGGCCTCGTCCACCACGTCCAGGCCGGCGCGCCCGATGAACTCGCCGGTCTCCCGGCTTTCGAGTGCCCACCACCCGAAGCCCCGCCGGTCGAAGTCCGCCCGCATGAGCGCCACCACGGCGTCGCTCTGCTCGCGCGTCAGCAGTTCCCCCAGGTGCTCCCGGACTTCGGGATCGGCCATCATCGCCGCCCAGGGTTCGAGGTCGCAATCCCGCCACGGGCGGAGCAGGAGACGTTCGGTGCGCAGCTCTGACATGCCACCCACCCAACGCCACCGCGATCCGGCTGTCGACCGCATTCCCCGGTGCCCGATGAAGGACGCCCGCAGAACGCCCCCGGCACAGGCGGCGTGATCTTACCGATTGCTTACGAGGCCCCTCCGCGAGGCCCGTCGGCCCCTGTCCGCATCTAGCGTGACCGGCACACCACCTGAACGTGAAGGACGGAAAAGACATGACTGTTGGGGCCGTTGAGACGCTTCCCGTGTGCGCCTACCCGGACTGCACCAACCACGCCGAGGCGCCCACGCCGGACGCCCCGGCGCCCCGCTACTGCGCCCACCCGGACCACAACGCGCTCGGCGCCTTCCGCCGCTTCCGCGCGAAGCGGCAGGAGCGCAAGGAGGACAAGCGCCAGGCGGCCGAAGCCAAGAAGGCGGCCGGCGCGACGCCGGCGCCCGCGGCCCCCCAGGCCGTCCCGAGCGAATCCGGAACCCGCGAGGACCTCCTGGCCCTGATGTCCCGGCTGGCCGCGGACCTGCCGGCCTACATCGAAGAACTGGCCATCGTCACCGACTCGGCCGCCGCCGAGTCGCGCATCGAGACGGTGACCCGGGCCTCGGCCCAGCGCACGCTGGCCGCCGAGCAGCGCACCGCCCTGGCGGAGGAGGCCGCGGAGCTGGCCGTCGCCGAACTGGACAAGGCCAAGCAGGGCTTCGAGGAGGAGACGGAGCGGATCCGCGTCGAAGCCGCTCGGCAGGTGGCCGACGTCGAGTTCGTACGGGCCGAGCTCGAGCGCTACCGCGAGCGCGTCGCGCAGCTGGAGGAGCGTCTGGACAGCGTCCGCGAAGAGGCCGACACCGCCCGCCGCGAGAACGCCGAGCTCGCCCTCCACCTCGAACGCCACCACGCGGAACACGCCGCCTGCCCGGCCCCCGCGGCGCCGATGAAGTGAAGGAGACGGTCCGCCCGGACCGGTTTCACGACGATTGTTGCTTAAGCGACGACCGTTGACTAACCTCCGGTCATGCGAATCGAGATCTGGGCAGACGTGGTCTGCGCCTGGGCGTACATCGGCAAGCGACGGGTCGAAAGGGCCCTGGAGGACTGGGACGGCGAGTCCGTCGAGGTGGTGTGGCGTCCCTTCCGGATCGACCCCATGGCCCCTGCGGAGTCCCTTCCCATGGCGGAGGTCCTCCAGGACCCGGTCGTCGACGCGGCACTCCAGCAGTGCGCACCGGACATGTCGCCCACCGAGAACCGGGTGCGCGTGTCGGAGATCGCGGCCGCCGAGGGGATCGGCCCCCGCTGGGGTGCCGCGTGGCGCGCCGACAGCCACGACGCACACCGGTTGATCGCCCTGGCCCACGAAGCCGGCGGAAGCGCCCTGCAGAACGCCGTGATGGAGGAGGTGCTGCGGGCCCATTTCGTCGACGCCCTCGACATCGCCCGGCCCGAGACCCTCGCCGCCGTCGCCGGACGGGCCGGCTTCCCCGAAGGCCCGAAGCTGCTGGCCTCCGGCGCCGGTGAGGAGACCGTGCGCGAACTGCTGCTGCGCGGCAAGGCGATCGGTGTGAAGACGTCCCCGACCATCGTCGTCGGCGGCGGCGAGGCGCTGGCCGGGGCGCACGCCCCCGCCGTCATCGCGGAGCTGCTGCGCGGTGCCGCGGCCGCCGCACCGCGTGAACTCCCGGCGGAGGTGGAACGGTTCCGCCAGGCGGAGGCCCTCCTCGACCTCGGCGACCCGCTCGGCTGCCTGACCCTGCTCGGTCCGCTGATGCAGGAGCACGGCGACGACCGCAACGTCCGGCTGCTGGCCGCCCGGGCCCACTTCCACTCCGCCCAGCTCGGCCGGGCCCGCGCCGGCCTGGAGGCGCTGGCCGCCGAGGCGCCGGACGACTCGTACGTGCAGCTCATGCTGGGCCGCGTGCTCGAGCGCCAGGGACTGGCCGCCGAGGCCGCCCCGCACCTGCGGATGGCCGCGGCGATGACGCCCACGTACGAGAACTGACCGCGAACGGCGCAGGCCGCACCGCCACCGACCGCAGGGCCCCGACCGAACTCCCGGTCGGGGCCCTGCGTGCGTCCCGCTCACCTCAGAGGCGCTCGATGATCGTGACGTTGGCCTGGCCGCCGCCCTCGCACATCGTCTGCAGTCCGTAGCGGCCCCCCGTGCGCTCCAGATGGTGCAGCATCGTCGTCATCAGCCGGGCACCGGTCGCGCCCAGCGGGTGGCCGAGGGCGATGGCGCCGCCGACCGGGTTGACCCGCTCCGGCGCGATGCCGATCTCCCGCTGCCACGCGAGGACCACCGAGGCGAAGGCCTCGTTGATCTCGACGGCGTCGATGTCGCCCTCCGTGAGCCCCGCGTCCTTCAGGGCCTTGCGGGTCGCCGGGATCGGAGCGCTGAGCATCATGATCGGGTCGTCGCCGAGCACCGTCATCCGGTGGATGCGGGCGCGCGGGGTCAGGCCGTGCTCCTTGACGCCCCGCTCCGAGGCGATGAGCAGGGCCGCGGCCCCGTCGGAGATCTGGGAGGCGGTGGCAGCGGTGATGCGGCCGGCCGGATCCAGGGTCTTCAGCCTGGCCATGGACTCGAGGCTGGTGTCGCGCCGGGGGCCCTCGTCCACGGCGAGGGACGCCTCGCCGTCGTCGTAGGGCGCGATCTCGCGCTCGAACCATCCGGAGTCGGCGGCCAGCGCCGCCCGTCGGTGGCTGCTCAGCGCGAACTCCTCCATCTCCTCGCGGGTGATGTCCCAGTGGCGGGCCATCAGCTCGGCGGCGTGGAACTGGCTCACGGTCTGGCTGCCGTACCGCTTGCGCCATCCGCGGGAGCCCGAGTACGGGTCCGGCATCCCGAACTGGGGGCCGACCAGGGCGGCGGCGGTCAGCGGGATCTGCGACATGTTCTGCACGCCGCCGGCCACGACGAGGTCGGACAGCCCGCTCATCACCGCCTGGGCGGCGAAGTGCACGGCCTGCTGCGAGGACCCGCACTGGCGGTCGATGGTCACGCCGGGAACGGACTCGGGCAGTCCCGCGGCCAGCCAGCTCGTACGGGCGATGTCGCCGGACTGGGAGCCGAGCTGGTCCAGGCAGCCGAAGACCACGTCCTCGACGGCCGCCGGGTCGATGGCGGTGCGGTCCATCAGGGCGCCCAGCGCATGGGCGCCGAGGTCGGCCGAGTGGACCGCGGCCAGCGAGCCGTTGCGGCGGCCCACCGGAGTGCGCACCGCGTCGACGATGTAGGCCTCGGATATTGCGGGCATCTTTCCTCATTCCTTGCCGCGGAGGGCATTGGGGTTCGGCACGGGATCGTGGCCGCCCGCCGACGGTCATGATCAAGCCGACTGTACGACACGTGTTGCTTAACTGACAGGTGTTGCTTTGACTGCATCAGTCGTGGAAGATCAAGGGCATGCCGAACATCTCGAACACCAGAGGCGCCTCGCGCGACCCTCGCGCCCGGCGGACCAGAGCGCTCCTTCGGGCTGCCGTCCTGGAACTCTCGACGGAGAAGGACCTGGACGGCATCACCATGGGCGACATCGCGGAGCGGGCGGAGGTGAACCGCGCCACGGTGTACCTGCACTACAAGGACCGCGAGGACCTGCTGCTCGACGCCACGGAGAGCACCATGGAGGGCATCGTCGACGCGGCGAGCGCCTGCCGGCTGCTCGCCGACGAGCACTCCCTCTCCGATGACGCACCGGTCCACCTGGTGAACCTCTTCACCCACGTCGACCGGCACCGCGCCATCTACCGCCGGATGCTCGGCGAGGACGGCAGCTCCCGCTTCGCCGGCCGCCTCGAACGACTGCTGGCCCAGGCCTGGTTCGAGCAGCTGCTGACCGAGGCGGCCCCGGGCGGCTTCGACGAGACCGCCCTGCTCCTGCGCGCGCACTTCCTGAGCGGGGCCATGCTGTCGGTCATCAGCCGCTGGACCCGCGGCGACTTCGACGCGGTGGGCGACGAGAAGGGCAACGAGGAAGGCGGGGCATTGGGCATCGAGCGCATCGCTCAGCTGACCTGGTCCATGATCCGAGGCCAGGTCTGATGAGTGCCATGAGCGACATACAGGTCCCCTCGGATCCGGTCGACCCCCTCACCCGGACATCGGTGCTCGTGGTGCTGGAGGGCGAGCTGGTGCGCTGCGGCGTGTTCAACCTGCTCCGCAACGTGCCCTCCGTCGCCCAGGTCTGGTCGTGCAGCGGCCCGGTCGCCGCCCGTGAACTCCTCATGGAGCACCGGCCCGACATCGTCGTCTGCCACGGCAGCAGCGAGCTGGCCCCCGCGCTGATCCAGCAGGCCGAAGCCTTCGACGCACGGGTTCTGCTGCTCCTCGAAGACCTGCGGCTGGAGGCCATCGACGAGGCGGTGATGCTCTCCTCGCACGGCTTCCTGATGCAGTGCGACCTGACCTCGGCGAGCCTGCACGAGGCCGTGACCCGGCTGGCGCGGGGGGAGATGCCCCTGCCGGCGGGTCTGGCCCGCAGCCTGATGGTGCGCGTCCGGGGGACGACCGGATCCCACTCATCCCGCAAGATCTCGCTCACCCCCCGCGAACAGCAGGTCCTCTCGCTGCTGGCGCAGGGCCTCAGCAACAAGCAGATCGCCCGCCGGCTCACCATCTCCGAACACGGCGTCAAGCGGCACGTGACCAACCTGCTCGCCAAGCTCAACTCCCCCAACCGGACCCTGGCCGTGGCGCTCGCCCTCCAAGAGGGCCTGGTCTGAGCGCCGCCCGCCGGGCAGGGCGGGCCCGGCGCATTCAGTGCGCCGGGTGAGTTCCGACAGCCGGGCACGATCCGCGGAGCGGGCGGGCACGGCGACCGCGGCCACATGCCCCGCCCCGACCGCCAGAGCGGCGGTCCGCCAGCCCGAATCGGTCCCGGTTCCGGGCCCGCCCCGCACCGACCAGTCGTGCGGGTCCGCCCCGGCCACCACCCGCGAGACCCCGCCGGGCAGTCCCGTACCGCACGCCTTGAGCACGGCCTCCTTGCACGTCCAGCGACTCAGCAGCGCGCTCTGCGACCGCGCCGCGCCGCCGCCCTCCGAGGCGGACCAGCGGGCCAGATCGCGGGGGTCGAGCACGCGCGCGGCGAGCGCCTGCGGCCTGCGCAGCGGACGTACGCGTTCGATGTCGACCCCGAGCGGGCCCGTCGTGGAACAGCCCACCAGCACGGCCCCCGCGGTGTGCGAAAGGCTGATGCCCAGCCACGGAGCCCCCTCGACGAAGGGCCGTCCCGCCGCGTCCCGGCCGATGCGGATCCGCTCCGGCCCGACCCGCAGCACCCGCGCGACGGCCAGCCTGAGCAGGACGTGCGCGGTGGCGTACGAGGTCTGCGCCGCGGCCGGCATCCGCGCGTGGCGGACCCGCTCCCGCACGGGCAGCATCCGTACCAGGGCCGCCTGTTCGTGAGGGGGGCGGTCCGTACCGGCCAGCCAGATGCGCGGACCCGGCCGCCCGGACCGGACGCCGGTCTCAGATCGGGCCAAGGCGCACCGCCCCGTCCAGCCGGATGACCTCGCCGTTGAGCATGGGATTGTCGATGACGTGCGCGACCAGCGACGCGAACTCCTCCGTCCGGCCCAGCCGTACGGGATGCGGCGTCTGGCCTGCGAGGGAGTCGCGCGCCTCGTGCGAGAGTCCCGCGACCATGGGCGTGTCGAACAGGCCCGGGGCGATGGTCACCACCCGGATCGCGTGCCGGGCCAGATCCCGGGCGAGGGGCAGGGTCATGCCCGCGACCGCGGCCTTGGAAGCGGTGTAGGCGGTCTGCCCCTCCTGGCCCTCGAAGGCGGCGATGGACGAGGTGCAGACCACGACCCCGCGGTCCCCGTCCACCGGTTCGTTGTCCGCCATCGCCGCGGCGGCCAGTCGGACCACGTTGAAGGTGCCCAGCAGGTTGACCCGTACCACGTGCTCGAAGTCCGCGAGGGGCAGCGGCCCCTTGCGGCCCAGGGTCCGGCCCGGCACCGCGATGCCCGCGCAGCTGACCACCGCCCCGAGCCGCCCCAGCGAGCGGGCCGTGTCGACGGCCGCCGCCACGTCCTCGGTACGGGTGACGTCGCCCGGCACGAACACGGCCCGGTCGCCCAGGTCGGCCGCGACCTTCTCCGCCCGCTCCGAATGACGGCCCGTGAAGACGACACGGGCCCCGGAGGCGACGAGCATGCGGGCGGAGGCCAGCCCCAGACCGGACGTGCCTCCGGTGACCAGTGCGACGTTGCCGTGGATGTCCATGGCCGCTCCTCCTCAGCGTCCTTGCCAGAGCGGGGAGCGGCGTTCGGCGAACGCCCGCATGCCCTCCGCCGCGTCCCGGCTTGCCAGCAGTCGTGTGCAGAGCTCGGCGTTCGCGTCCCAGAGCTCGGATTCGCTCGCGCCGCCGGCCGCCGCACGGACCAGCCGCTTGCTCGCCTGTACCGACAGGGGGGCGTTGGCCGCGATCCGCTCGGCGAGGCCGAGCGCCTCTGACAGCGCCTCGCCCCGGGGCACCAGCCGGTTGACCAGGTGCCACTCCCGCGCGGTGGCCGCGGAGACGGGCTCCCCGGTCAGCGCGGCCTCCATCGCGGCGCGGGCGGGAACCTGCCGCGGCAGCCGGATCAGCCCGCCCGCCCCGGCGAGCAGCCCGCGCGAGACCTCCGGAAGGCCGAACCGGGCCTCCTCCCCGGCCACGACCAGATCGCAGGCGAGCACGATCTCGGTGCCGCCGCCGTAGGCGAATCCCTCGACCGCCGCGATCAGCGGCTTGCGCACCGGATGGTGGGTGATCCCCGCGAACCCCCACGCCTCGTGGGCGGGGTCGTGTACGGGCTCGCCCGCGGCCAGTGCCTTGAGGTCGGCGCCCGCGCAGAACGCCCGGCCGGCTCCCGCCAGGACGGCGACCCGCAGCTCGGGGTCCCGGTCCAGGAGATCGAGGGCCGCGCCCAGTTCGCCGGCCAGCGCGGAGTTGACGGCGTTGAGCGCCTCGGGCCGGTTGAGGGTGAGGACGGCGACGTGTCCGCGCCGCTCGAAGAGCACGGTGGGGTCGCTCATGCGCGTACCCCGAACCGTGCGGAGCGGCGCGCGGAGAAGGCGGACACGCCCTCCATGGCGTCCGCGGTGCCGGCGACGGCGCTCAGGGTCACCGACTCGTCCTCCAAGTGGTCGGTGAGCGAGCGGGCGAAGGAGGACCGCAGCAGCCGCTTGGTCTGCCCGTAGGCCGTGGTGGGCCCGGCGGCCAGCTCCTCGGCGACCTCCAGGGCCCGCTTGTCGAGCTGCCCGGAGGCGACGGTCTCCGTGGACAGGCCCCACCGGTCGGCCTCTTCGGCGGTGAGCACATGGCCGAGCAGGGTCATGTGCTGGGCGCGCCGCAGTCCCACCAGCCTCGGCAGCAGATGGCTGGTCGACGCGTCGGGGGTCAGGCCCAGGGCCCCGTAGGCCGAGCGGAACGTGGCGTGCTCGTCGGTGAGCAGTACGTCGGCCAGGCAGGCCAGACCCAGCCCGGCGCCGGCGACATGCCCCCGGGCGGCGACGACCAGGGGAGCCGGCATGGCGGCGAACCGGCTGAGCGCGGCGTGCAGATAGCTGGTCACCTCCATCAGATGGCTGGGCAGATCGTCCGCCGCCTCGAAGGCCTTCAGGTCTCCGCCGACGCAGAAGTGCTCGCCGGCGCCCGTGAGCAGGACGCAGCCGCTGGAGGCGGTGCGCTCCAGCAGTGAAGCCCGCAGGAGTTCCTGGGCCAGCCGCAGGTCGATGGCGTTGCGCCGCTCGGGGCGGTTCAGGTGCAGCCGGGTGACCCCGTGCTCCCAGGTGATCCTGATCCTCCGGAAGCCCGCGATCGGGTCCTCGGTCATCGCGCTCCTGCCCCGGCCTGGGCGGCCGTGTCGGCGTAGTCGTGGAATCCGCGGCCCGTCTTGCGTCCGTGGTGTCCGGCGGCGACGAGGTCGCCGAGCAGGGCGGGCGCTTCGAAGGCCGGGTTCCCGGTGGCCCGGAACAGCCCGGCGGCCACGTCCTGGAAGACGTCGAGTCCGCTCAGGTCGACGGAGGCCAGCGGACCCATGGGGTGCCCGAAGCCCAGCTGGCAGGCCCGGTCGAGGTCGGCGGCCCGGCAGGTGCCGTCCTCGACCATCCGGATCGCCTCCAGGATCAGGACGGTCAGCAGCCGCGTGGTGATGAACCCGGGGGTGTCCCGGTCGACCAGGACGCTCTCCTTGCCGATCTCGGCGGCGAACGCGCGGGCCGCGTGGACCACCGCGTCGGAGGTGTCCGGGCCGCGCACGATCTCGCAGAGCCTCATCATCGGGACCGGTGAGAAGAAGTGCGTCCCGACGACCCGTTCGGGCCGGGCGGTGGCCCGTGCGATCAGGCCGATGGGAATGCCCGAGGTGTTGGTGGCGAGGATTCCCGCGCCGGCGCAGATCCGGTCCAGCTCGGCGAACACCCGTTGTTTGGCGGCGAGGTCCTCGGCGATCGACTCGATCACCACATCGGCCCCCGCGCAGTCGCCCAGGTCGTTGGTGCGGTGGATCCGGCCGAGCACCTCGGCCGGATCCGTCGGGGCAGCGCCGCCGCCCGCGTCCCGGCGCACGATCCGGGCCAGCGAGGCCTCGATGGCCGCGGCCGCCCGGTCCAGTCCGGCTCCCGTCCGGCCGTACAGGATCACGTCCCGGCCGGCCGCGGCCGCGACCTGGGCCAGTCCGGCGCCCATGGTGCCCGCGCCGACGACCGCGACCGGTCCGGGGGCGCTCATGCGAAGAGGCCGAAGTCGTCGTCGCCGGTCCAGCGGATCAGGGTGCCGCCGTGGCTCATGCCCGCGCCGAAGGACACGATGACGACGTTCGCGCCGGGGCGCAGCCGGCCCTCGTCCATCGCCTCGCGCAGGACGAGCGGAACACCGGCACCAGAGGTGTTGCCGTACTTCCGGACGTTGGTCATCGTCCGGTCGGCGGGCAGGCCGAGCTTCTCCATCAGCAGGTGGATCAGGTGGTAATTGGCCTGGTGGAAGACGATGAGGTCGATGTCCTCGACGGCCAGGTCGTGGGACTTGACGAGTTCCTCGACGAAGCCGGGGATCCGGTCCAGGGCGAAGTCGCGGACGCCGCGGCCGTGCATGTGCGCGAAGTTGTCGCCGAACGCGGACTGCTTGGGGGTGCCGTCCGCCCAGGTGCGCTTCTCGCGCTTGACGTAGGCGGTGGTGTAGGCCGTGGGGTCGCTGCGCAGCAGCGCCGAGGTCACGCCCTTGCCCGCCTCCACCGGCTCCAGCAGGTAGCAGGCCGCGCCATCGCCGAAGATGACGCCGACCGTGCGGTCCTGCGGGTCGAAGGTCTTGGTGCTGACGTCGGCCAGGACCACGGCGACCCGGCGGTAGGCGCCGGAGGCCACGTACTTGGCGCCCACGTCCAGGGCCCAGGTGCCGCCGGGGCAGCCGCCGGTGTTGACGTCGAAGCCGGGGACGTCCTGGATGCCGGCCTTGCCCATGATGGCGACCGCGGTCGCCGGGATGAGGTTGTCGGGGGTGTACGTGCCGCAGATGACCAGATCCACGGTCTCGGGGCTGACACCGGCGCGCTCGCACGCGTCGAGCAGGGCGGCGGCTCCGAGATCGGAGGACCACTCCTCGGGCGCCGACCAGCGACGGGTCCGCACACCGATGAATTCGGTGATCCACGCGTCCGTGGTCTCCAGGCGCTCTTCGAGTTCGGCGTTCGTGACGACCCGCTCGGGAAGACGGCCGCCAATGGCCCGGATTCCCACACCGTGGGACTTGTTGATTGTGAAATCTGCCATGGCGCCGAGTTTCGTCCCGGACCCGGCCCGCCGGAAGGACCGTTCCGGCTGCCCCATCGCCACCGCCCAACGGCCCGGTCAGCACCCTGCCCGGATGGGCAGGCCGGCCGGGCGCACTGAACGGCCACCACGAAAATACTGCCATTACTGGCCTTTTGCGCCTGTCAGGGCGCTCGCACCCGTACCTAGAGTTCCGCGCACCGCCAGAAATCCGTGCGCCGTGCGCCGTATGCCATGTGCCGTGGGCCATGTGCCGTGCGCCGGCCGCAGCGGAATTCCTCTTATCTCCGGGAAGTGAGCAGCAATGCCAGAGACCATTGCGAGTACTGCGGAATCGTCCGGAACACGGCAGGCCGGCCTGCAATTTCCGGTGGGCATCGTCGGCACCGGCTGCCACGTCCCGTCCGACGTCGTCACGAACGCCGATCTCGTGCAGAGCCTGGACACCACCGACGAGTGGATCGTCTCCCGTACGGGAATCCGCGAGCGGCGCTGGCTCGAGGCCGGCCGGACCACCTCCGACATGTGCGTCGCGGCGGCCCGCCAGGCGCTGGAGAACAGCGGCCGCACCGCCGCCGACATCGACGCGGTCATCGTCGCCACGTTCACCTACGACCAGCCGCTGCCGTCGACCGCGCTGATCGTGAAGGAGGCGCTCGGAGCCTTCAACGCCTTCCCGCTGGACCTCAGCCAGGCCGCGTGCGCGGGCGGTGTCTACGGCATGCTGACCGCCGCCCACCTGCTCCAGAACGACCGGATGCGCAACGTCCTGGTGATCGGCGCCGAATGCCTGTCCCGGGTGACCGACCCCGAGGACCGCTCCACGCGCGTCTTCTTCGGCGACGCCGCCGGTGCCGTGGTGATGAGCCGTACCGAGCCCGGACACGGGATGCTTTCCTGGGACCTGGACGCGTCGCTCTCGTACGCGGTGGAGATCCCCTCGGGCGGGGCGAGCCTGCCCACCACCGCGCAGACCGTCGACGAGCGGCAGCAATTCCTGAAGATGGACGGCCGGGCCGTCTGGGTGGAGGCCACGAAGCGCCTGCCGGAGAGCATCCGCGCCACCCTCGACCGGGCCGGCCTGGAGCCGGGGGACATCGACCACTACGTACTGCACCAGGCGAACCTGAACATCGTCCACGAGGCGATGGACGTCCTGGGCGTGGACCGCTCCCGTGCCGGGATCACCGTCGACAAGTACGGCAACACCGGCGCGGCCACCGTGTTCACCGTCCTGCACCAGGCCATGGAGCGCGGCGACGTCAACCGGGGCGACCTGCTGGTCGTCTCGGGGATCGGCGCCGGCTTCATCTGGGGCACCCTCTGCCTGCGGGCCGGGTGAGGGGGATGTACGCCGTCGTGGCCGAGCGGTCGGTACCCGACGATCCGCTCTCGGGCCTGCGGACGGGCGAATGGCCCGAACCGCCGCGGCGGGAGGGCTGGACCACCGTCTCCGTCCGCGCCGCCGCCCTCAACCACCACGACCTGTGGACGCTGCTCGGCGTGGCCGTGCTGCCCGGGCAGCTCCCGGTCGTGCTCGGCAGCGACGCCGCCGGGACGGACGAGGACGGCAACGAGGTCATCGTCTACCCGGTCATCGGCGATCCGCTGGCCGGGGGCGGGGACGAGACGCGTGATCCCGCCGTGCAGTTCCTCTCCGTACAGCAGCCGGGAACCCTCGCGGAGAAGGTGGCGGTCCCCCGGCGCTGCCTGGTGCCCAAGCCCGCCGGAATCAGCTTCACCGACGCCGCGTGCCTGCCCGGTGCGTGGCTGACGGCCTATCGGATGCTGTTCGAGAAGTCGGGCGCCGAGCCCGGCTCCGTGGTCCTGGTGCAGGGCGCCGGCGGCGGCGTGGGCACGGCACTGGTCAGCCTGGGGCGGGCCGCGGGCTACCGGGTGTGGGCTGTGAGCCGCTCGGCGGACAAGCGTCGCCGCCTGGAGGAACTGGGCGCCGAGCAGGTGTTCGCGCCCGGTGCCCGGCTGCCGCACAAGGTGGACGCCGTACTGGACACGGTGGGCGAGGCGACGTGGGCGCACTCCCTGAAGGCGCTGCGCACCGGCGGGCGGCTGGTGGTCTCGGGTGCCACGACGGGCGGGTTCCCGCCCGCGGACCTGGGCCGGATCTTCGCCAACCAGCTGTCGGTGGTGGGCTCGACGATGGGCACGGCCGAGCAGCTGGCCCGGCTGGCCGCGTTCTGCGTGCGTACGGGCGTGCGTCCGGTCGTCGACCGGGTGCTGCCGCTGTCCGAGGTGCGGGCCGGGCTGGCCGCCCTGCACTCCGGCGAGGTCTTCGGGAAGATCGTCTTCACCCTCTGAGCCAGCGCGACGCAGTTCGGCCCGGCACCGCTGACGCGGGCCGGGCCGAACTGCTGGGTACAGCGGTGTCACGCGGTGGCGGGCTCCTTGGCCGAGGAGCCCCGGCCGGCCGCGGCCGCCGGCGCGGCCGGGACGGCGCGCGGCAGGAACAGCACCGGCAGCAGGGTGAGCGCGGTGAAGGCGAACACCCACCAGAACGACGCGCTGAACGACTCGGCGAGCGGCGTCCCGTCCGCCTTGCCGGCCGTGACGGCGTTCTGCAGGACGACCGCGACGACCGCGGTGCCCACGGAGCCGCCGAGGCGCTGGAAGATGTTCATCGCGCTCGACGCACGGGGCATCGCCGCGGGGGCCAGCGAGCGGTAGGCGGCGGCCAGGCTCGGCAGCGTGACCACGCCGACGCCGATACCGCGGGCGACCATGGCGGCGGCCAGCAGCGCCTGGTCGGAGTTCTGGTCGATCAGGGCGAACGGCAGCGTGCCGAGCAGGGTGACGACCACGCCGACCAGCGCCAGGACGCCGGGTCCCATCTTGTCGGTGGCCTTGCCGACGACGGCCATGGCGATGACGTAGCCGACGCCTTGCGGGGCGAGCATCAGGCCGGCCTGCAGAACGGTGTCGCCCCGGTCCATCTGGAAGTACAGCGGAAGCAGGAACATGGCGCCGAACACCGCCGAGTTCAGGGTGAACTGGGTCAGCACGGCGGCGGAGTAGCCGCGGTCCTTCAGCAGGCGCAGGTCGATCAGGGGCGTACGGGTGGTGCGCAGGGCATGGGCGGCGAAGCCGGTCAGCAGCAGCACGCCGGCGACCGTGTACGGGAGGCTCCCGCTGCCGGTGAAGCCCTCGCTGCCGCTTTCGGCGGCTCCGTAGAGGAGCAGGGCCAGGCCGGGGGAGAGCAGCAGGAGGCCGAGCAGGTCGAGCCGGGCGTCCTTGGCGGGCCGGTCGGCGGGCAGCTTGATCCAGGCGAGCACGATGGCCGCGAGGCCGATCGGGATGTTGACGAAGAAGATCCAGCGCCAGTTGAGCTCGTCGACGAAGACGCCGCCGATGACCGGGCCGATGATCGGCGCGAGCATGGCGGGTACGGAGACCACCGCCATGACCCGGCCCAGCCTGCCGGGGCCGGCCGCCCGGGCGAGCATCGCCTGGGCCATGGGCATCACCATGCCGCCGCCGAGTCCCTGGACGACGCGGAAGAGCACGAGGCTCTCCACCGACCAGGCGATGCCGGAGAGCACGGAGCCGATCAGGAACAGGGCCTGGGCGGCCAGCCACATCCGCTTGGCGCCGAAGCGCTCCATGGCCCAGCCGGAGAGCGGCACCACGATGGACAGGGCGAGCAGGTAACCGGTGACGGTCCACTGGATGGTGTCGATGGTGGAGTCGAACTCCTGCGACAGGGCGTCGATCGCGACGTTGACGATCGTGCCGTCGAGCAGGGTCGTCACGGCGCCGAGCACCAGCACGCCGCAGAGCCACCACAGCTGGGCGTCGATACGGCCGTCGGGCTCCGCCGCGGGCGGCGTGGGCGTGGGTCGGGTCATGGCAGGAGTTCCCCTCCGAATGGGCAAGGCACGGGCGGCACAGAAACTTGGACTGTGCCGTCTAGTTTTGAATAGTAGACTGAGTCGTCCAGAAATCAAGTCGTACTCCGCCGGGGAGGCAGAGCAGTGACGAAGACCCACAACGCCAGGACGCCCGCACGCGCGGGCGCCGACGGGCCGCGCCCGCGCAGGACGCACGGCGGCCGGGACCGGCGGGCCCAGATCCTCCAGGCCGCGGCAGCCGTCTTCATCCGGGACGGCTTCGTCCGGGGCAGCGTGGACACGATCGCCGCCGAGGCCAACGTCGCGAAGCAGACGCTCTACAACCACTTCGGCGACCGCGACACCCTGGTCATCACGCTCGTCGAGAGCGCGATGGACCCGCTCGCCGCGCAGTTCACCGCGGTGGTGAACGAGACCATCGCCGCCCACGACTGCGCCGACCTCCCGGCCCAGTTCCGCGACTTCGGCCGCCGCTGGGTGCGCCTGATGCTGTGCGACGACACGGCCGCGCTGCGCTGGCGCATCCTGGCCGACGCCCCGCTGGAGGAATCCCTCCGCGTGGCCCTGCGGGGCGTCGACCAGGAGGCGAGCGTCCGGGCCATCGCGGACCAGCTCGCCCTCCTCGACCGGGCCGGCCGGCTGTCCGTTCCCGACGCCGAGGCGGCCGCCCGTCAGCTGCGCGCGCTGCTGATCGGCGAGGCGCAGCTGCAGTCGGTCCTCGGTCAGGTCACGCTCGACGAGGAGGCGACCGCCGCGATCGCGGACCGCGGGATCGACATGTTCATGCGCGCGTACGGGCGCTGACCGGCTCCTGTGCCGCGGCAGGCGTCCCCGTCTCGGACCCGGCCGCCTCCGCGGCCCGGCCGCTCGTGCCCGGCCGCGCCACCTGCGGCCGCAGGCGCCTCATCATCGGCACCTCCACCCAGCGGTACGCCGCCCAGGCGACCAGCGAGCAGAACGTCAGGCACCCCAGCGCCGCCGGGCCGACCAGCCAGTCCGGCAGCGCCGCCTCGCGGTCGCCGATGACCCCGGCCGCGGCGAGCGCCGGGCGCAGCGTCCCCGCCACCACCGCGAGCAGCAGCAGCTGGAAGACGTACAGGCAGTACGAGATCTCGCCGAGGAAGAGCATCCTGCGGCCCCGCAGCGGTGACCACCCGCCCCGCAGGTCCGCCACCGCCAGTGCGGAGATCAGCAGGACGAAGGGGAGGAAGGTGCCCGCCTCGTGCTGCAGCCTCGGCGGCAGCAGCAGCGCGTTGACCAGCCAGCCGGCCAGGCAGGCCGCCAGCGACCAGGCGACCGACGGCCCGCGCCACGCCTGCCGGCGCACCAGCAGCGCGGCGGCCACACCGGCGCCGAACTCCAGGATCCGGAAGCCCGGGAACACGTAGGTGAACCAGTACGCGAACGGCCCGCCGACCGGACCGGTCGGGATCATCTCCTCACCGGGACGGGGGAGCTCCACCAGCGCGCCCAGCGTGTAGGGCAGCACGAAGGAGAGCGCCACCGCGCCGACGACCACCGCGTACAGGGTCCGCACGCCGGCCCGGCGCAGCCACAGGAAGAGCACCGGCAGCATCAGGTAGAAGAAGGCTTCGCAACTGAGCGACCAGGTCACCGGGTTGAGCCCGAAGTACAGGGACTGCTCGGGGACCCAGGACTGCAGCAGCGTCAGGTGCAGCACCACATTGGCCGCACCCGGCACCTGCCCCATGCCGGAGAACAGCACGAAGGCCAGCACCGTCGAGACGAGGTACACCGGGTAGATCTTGGCGAACCGGCGCTGCCAGAACCGGCGCACCGTGTCGCTGTCCGGCCGGTACGTCCAGGCGAGCACGAAGCCGCTGAGGATGAAGAAGCAGCTGACCCCGATCGTGCCGGTGCCGAAGAGGAAGTACAGCACCTCGTCGGCCGGGCCCCGCGCTTCTTCGCCCACCCGGGTGCCGAGCTTGAGGGCGGCGATGTGCTCGCCGAAGACGAGCAGCGCCGCCCACCACCGCAGCCCGGTCAGCGAGTCGAGGCGACCGCCGACCTTGGGCAGGACCGGTACGGGAGGACCGCAGGCCTCGGACGGAACGAGCAGAGGTCTCATGAGGACCCGCCCGAGGGGGCGGAACCGGGCAGCGCGATGCTCGGCGCGGCCACACCGGAGTCGGTGAAGGCCTTCTGGAAGGCGCCGATCGCCTGGGTGACGAACTCGGTACGGTTCTCCACGACCCACTCACGGGAGGACTCGAAGCCCTCCAGGGACCCGTTGAACCGCGGTACGACGAACCGCGCGAGCCGCTCGAAGCTGCGCTTGGCGTTCTCCCGTGACGCCCAGTCCGCACCCGTGACCAGCAGCTTTCCAAATCCCCCGCTGCTCTTGTACAGCTGCTCGATCCCGTCGGCGACCTCGTCGGGCGAGCCGACGATCGCGGCGCCCGACTCGACCAGCGCCTCGATCTCCCGCCCCGGCTCGATGCCCAGGGCGTCGACCGGCAGACCGACGATGTCACCGAAATAGCCGCGCATCCAGGCGGCGGCGCCCTCGCGCAGCTCCTCCATCGCCTCCTCGCGCGAAGAGCCGACGTACACGTTGACGACGAGGCGCCAGTCCTCGCGCCGCACCGTCCGCCCGGCCGCGGCCGCGGCCTCCTCGGCGTACTGCCACTGGCGGGCCAGGTCCGGCGCGGTCCCGCCGGGCCGCGGCGAGGCGAACGACAGCGGGCTCAGCCCGTGTCGGCCGGCCAGCTGCATGCTGTGCGGGGACGCCGCGCTGGAGATGGCGACCTCGATGCCCTCCGGGCGGTACGGCCGGTGCTGCAGGCGCGCGTCCCGCAGGGTGAACCAGTCCGTTCGCCGGGTCACCGGCTGCTGCCCGGCGAGCAGTTCGAGTACGGCCTCCAGCGACTCCGTGGTCATCCGGCGCTGCTCGCTCGGCGCGATCCCCAGCATGTGGGCGTCCCCCGGCGCGGAACCGGCACCGACGCCGAGCATCACGCGGCCGCGCGTCTGGTGGTCGAGCTGGACGATCCGGGAGGCCACGTGGAAGGGGTGGTGGTACGGGAGGCTGGTGACGCCGGTGCCCAGGCGGATGTGCCGGGTCCGCTCGGCGGCGGCCGCGAGGAACACCTCGGGGCTGCCGATGGTTCCCCAGCCGCCGGAGTGGTGCTCGCCGATCCAGGCCTCGTCGAGGCCCAGCGCGTCCAGCCACTCCACCAGTTCGAGGTCCCGCCACATCTGCAGGGTCGGGTTCTCGCCGGGCGGGTGCAAGGGCGAGATGAAGGCTCCGAAGCCGATGCGCGGCCTGGTCATACGATGCTCTCCTCAAGGTTCGGTGCGGCGGCGGGCAGGCTGTCGCCCACCAGCCGCTGCCAGATACGGGTGCCGCGCTCGACGAGCTGCGGATGGCCGGCGAACACCGCCTCCATGGCGGCCCGGGCCGCCTGCGGGGTCTCGAGCCTGCTGCTGCTCTCCGCGCCGCCCTCGGCCGTCTCGATCAGCAGGTCGTTGACGACCGTGACCTTGCCGGTCCGCGTGACGCGCGAGCACATCAGGGTGTGCAGGATCGGCGAGTCGTTCGCCGGGTTCAGATAGAGCTCGACGATCTCGTCGAAGTGCTCGGCGCCGCGCGGGTCGCGGGTGAACCGGTGGATCGGCGCCCACCGCCCGCTGAGGCCCTTGCGCTGCGCGACGAACTCCCCGCCGTCCTCGCCCTCCCGGTGCACGCGGAACTCCCAGCCGCGCTCGGTGCGCACGGTCCCGTCCAGCTTCAGCGGTTCCACCGCGGTCAACTGGGAGTACGCGACGTCGACGAGCCATTCGGTGCCGTCCAGCCGGACCAGCAGGACCATGTGGTCGCCGGTCTCGGTGTACGCCCGGTCCTGCGGCAGCCAGGGCCGCGCCGCCAGGGTGGTCACGTCGAAGCCCAGGTGCTCCAGCAGCCCCGCGAAGAGGTTGTTCACCTCCATGCAGGCACCGCCCTGGCGGTTGACCACGACCTTCTCGAAGACGCTCGCGGCGTCGATGGCCGGCTTGATGCCGTCCGGACCGTCGAGCAGTTCGAAGGGGATGCTGCTCACATGGGCCCGGCACAGCCCGCGCAGCACCTCCAGGGTGGAATCCAGGGGACCGTCGTAGCCGATCCGTGCCAGGTACGCGCTCCAGTCCGGCCGCGTCATCCCGCCTCGCCCCCGCTCCGGGGCCGGCCGAGGGCGGCCGCCGCGAGGGCGTCGCGCAGCTCGGACTGGCCGAGGGCGAGCGGGGCGAACTCGGGCAGGTGCCCGCCGCCCTGCTGCCCGCCGCCCTGCTGCCCGCCGCCCTGCTGCCCGCCGCGCGCCGCGAGGGCCGCCAGGTGGAGCTCCTGCATGTCCTGGAACGCCGACACGAAGGGCATCCGGACCGCCTCGAAGCGGTGCAGCTCCGCGGTGTCCTGCGAGGTCAGGGCCTCGTCGACGGCGTCCGCGAGGCAGGCCGCGTCCTGGAGGGAGAGGTTGAGGCCCTGGCCGCCGTAGACGTGCACGCCGTGCGCGCTGTCGCCGACGAGCAGGACGTTGCCGTCCACCCAGCGCTCCGGGCGCACGATGTGGTGCGGGAACTCCCGCACCTGGGACCGGTCACGGGTGTGGGCGCGGATCCAGTCGGCGGCGTCGGGGATGCCGCTCGCGTACTTCTCGACCAGCTCCTCGAGCGGCCCGTCGGCGGCGCGACCGGCGGTCTCCTCGTCCGTGATCCACACGAAGAGCAGCTGGTCGTCGGCGATGGGCGTGCCGAGCATGTAGCCGTCGGCCGTGAAGTAGGCGCGCATCACCCCGCCCCAGAAGTCCGGCATCGGAACCCGCAGTTCGAGGTAGCCGCGCCGGAACTCGGTGACCTCGGAGGCGATGCCGGCCATCTCGCGCACCGCCGAGCGCTTGCCGTCGCAGCCGACGATCAGCGAGGGGTGCAGCGTCCGCTTCCCCTCCGCGGTCTCCAGCAGCAGGCCCCGCGTCCCGTCGGCGCCCTCCCGCGCGGTCAGCCCGTGCACGGTGGCGCCGTAGACGATCTCGACGCCCGGGGCGGCGCGGACCGCTTCGGTCAGTACGTCGCGCAGCTGGACGATCGAGGTGGGCAGGGCGAAGTCCACAGGTGCGCCGGGCAGTTCGGCGTACGCGTAGCCGGCGACGACCGTGGCGCCGGCGACGACCTCGCCGTGGGTGACCGGCGTGGTCCCCTTGATCAGGTCGGGCAGCAGCCCGAGACCGCCCAGCACGCCCAGGGTGGCGGGCTGCAGGATCGGGCAGATGCCGTTGCCGGGTCCGCCGAGCTCGGGTGCGCCCTCGCGTTCGATCAGCAGCACGCGGCGGCCGCGGCGGCCGAGCAGCAGGCCGAGCAGGAGGCCGGCCGGTCCGGCGCCGACGATGGCGACGTCCGGATCGGCGGCGGTCGCCGGCCCCGGGAGGGGGCGCGACGCCGACGGCTCGGTCGGTTCAGAAGGTTCAGACATGGGTGCTCTCCACCTCACGCGGCCGGCTCAGGGCGGGCCTTGGACGTTGGTCGGTGAGCCGGGGGTGGCCGCCCGCGTAGAACACGAGCGGCCGGTGTGCGGTCCGTCCCTGGTGGACGGCCGTCACCCGGCCCAGGAAGAGGGTGTGGTCTCCGCCGGGGTACGCGGCCTCGACGGTGCACTCGAAGGCGGCGAGCGCCCCGGCCGCCAGTGCGGTCCCGTTCGTGCCGGTCCAGCCGCCGAGCCGCTCGTACGCCGCCTCCCCGGCGGGCCGGTCCGGCCGGGCGAACAGGCCCGACAGGTGCTGCTGCTCCTCCGCGAGCACGCTCACGGAGAAGGCCGCGCCATCGGCCAGCCTCGGGTGCAGGCGGCCGGTGGTCCGAATGCTCACCAGCAGCAGCAGGGGGTCGAGCGAGACGGATGTCAGTGAATTGGCGGTCATCGCCTCGGTGGACGCCCCGGTCCCGCAGGCGATCACGGTGACCCCGGTGCAGAACCGGCTCATGGCCTGCCGGAAATCCGCTCGGTCCGACCGGATCCTTTCATGGTCAATGGCCGAGCTCATACCGTCCACCTTCCTTTCAGTCATGGCAGCCATCCTGCAAGGAACGGGAAAATCCGCCAGTCCCGTACGGGGTGCACCATCGGGTACCCCGCACGGCGGCCCACGACCGGTCAGCTCACCCGTACACCCCTTCCAGCCAGGCCTTTTCGCCGCACGGAGGAGGGGGGTTGGATTCCTTGACGGCCCCGGCGCGAGTTCCCTAGATTCCTGGTCATCCGCTGCACCGCACCAACTGGCAGCGATCCTGTCGAAATACGTGACACCACTGGGAAACACCATCACCCCAGGTGCTGCGGAAGTATTCATCGTCCATGAAGGGCGGAAATTCCGATGCCTCGAACCCTTTCCAGCGGAAGGGAACTGCGACTCAGCCGGCTGTCCCGCCGGAACGATGAGCGATATCTCTTCATTCCGTTGGACCATTCAGTTTCCGACGGTCCGGTCGTCAATGCCGACGAATTCGACACCCTCATGGAGTCGCTCGTCGCAGGCGGCGCCGACGCGGTGATCGTGCACAAGGGCCGCGCCCGCCACATCGCCCCCCGCCACCTGCGGGAGTGCGCGCTGATCATCCATCTGAGCGCGGGCACCTCCCGGGCCGCCGACAGCCACCAGAAGGTGCTCGTCGGCAGCGTCGAGGACGCCGTGAAGCTGGGTGCCGACGCGGTCAGCGTCCACGTCAACGTGGGCTCCGCGACCGAGGCCCAGCAACTCGCCGACCTCGGCAGCGTGGCCGCCGAGTGCGCCCGCTTCGACATGCCGCTGCTCGCGATGATCTACCCTCGCGGCCCGCGGATCAGCAATTCCCACGACCCCGAACTGCTGGCGCACGTGGTGAACATCGCCGCCGACCTCGGCGCCGACCTGGTCAAGACCTCGGCCGCCGTGCCGATGAGCGCCATGGCCGAGGTCGTGGCCGGCTGCCCGGTGCCCGTGCTCGTCGCGGGCGGCCCGGAGAACGGCCAGGACCTCGCCGTGTACGCACAGAGCGCCATCGACGCCGGCTGCGCCGGACTCGCCGTCGGCCGCCGCGTCTTCACGAGCCCCGACCCCGAAGGCCTCGTCCGGGAACTCGCCGAGACCGTCCACGCCCCGCACCCGTCCGGTCCCGTGGGGCTCCCGCTCTCCGTTTCCGAGCTCTACGACACGGCCGCCACCGTCTGACGCGGCATGACGTGACGTGGTGTGACCGCGTCCCGCTCCGCCGAGTCTCCCCTTCCACTCCTCTCCAAGGGATTCCTGTGAAATTCGCCTGGATCGACATCCGCTCCGTCGCCCCCGCCCACGTGCCCGCCGTCGTCGACGCGGCCGTCCACGCCCGGCTCGACGGCATCGTCGACTCGCGCCCCGACGTACTGGCCACCCTCCCCCCGACCGTGAAGAAGGTGCTCCTCCCGTCGGCCACCGCCGCCGCGGGCAGCTCCGAGGACGCGAAGGCCCGCAAGAACAAGGGCGCCGACGCCAAGTCCGCCGACACCCCGACGCCCTCCCCGGCGGACCTGATCGCGGTCACCGTCACCACCGACGACGAGCTCAACGACCTGCGCCTGAAGTTCCTCTCCGGCGAGAAGCAGGCGACCGCCTTCGTCGAGGTGATCGACCAGCGCACCCTCGACCTGGCGTGCGCCGCCGCGAGCGTCCTGCCGTACACCGTGGTCAAGTTCCGCGACCCGACCAAGATCCCGCTCGAGATCGTCATCGCCGCCGCCGACCGCTCCGAGGGCCAGCTGATCTGCGAGGTCACCTCCCTGGAGGAGGCCGAGATCGTCGTCGGCGTCCTGGAGAAGGGCTCCGAGGGCCTGATGATGGCCCCGAAGACCGCCGACGACGTCTTCAAGCTCGCCGAGCTGCTGGCCTCGCGGACGGCCCCGCTCGACCTGACCACACTGACCGTCGAGTCCATCGAGCACTCCGGCATGGGCGACCGGGTGTGCGTCGACACCTGCACCCACTTCGAGAAGGACGAGGGCATCCTCGTCGGCTCGTACGCGCACGGCTTCGTCCTCTGCGTCAGCGAGACCCACCCGCTGCCGTACATGCCGACCCGCCCGTTCCGCGTCAACGCCGGAGCCCTGCACTCCTACACGTACGGCGCCGACAACCGCACCAACTACCTCAGCGAGCTGCACGCGGGGGCGACCGTCCTCGGTGTCGGCGCCGACGGCCGCACCCGCCGGATCGCGGTCGGCCGGGTCAAGCTCGAGTCGCGCCCGCTGCTCACCATCAAGGCGAAGTCCCCCGAGGGCGTCGAGGTCAGCCTCACCGTCCAGGACGACTGGCACGTGCGGGTCCTCGGCCCCGGCGCCGCCGTCCTCAACGTCACCGAGCTGAAGAAGGGCGACCAGCTGCTCGGTTACACCCCGACGGACAAGCGCCACGTCGGCTGGCCCGTCGGCGAATTCTGCATCGAGAAGTGAGCTGACCGCTCGGGTGCGCCCCGCCCCCCGGGGCGCACCCGCGGCACCAACGTCCTGACATCGGAGATCTCTATGGAGAACGCGCCGCTCAAGAGCTGGATCGCGGACATGCTCCTCCGCCACCCGGAGGACACGGTCTGGGCACGGGCCCAGACGGAGGTGACCTGGGGCACGCTGCGCGCGAAGGTCACCGACCTGGAGCGCCTGTTCGAGATCCAGGGCATCAGGTCCGGTTCGACCGTCGCCGTGCAGATGGCCCCCAGCTTCACCTACCTGTGGACCGTACTCGCGCTGTGGATGCGCGGAGCCCAGGTCATCCTGATGGATCCGCGGCTCACCCGGACCGAGGTGGACCGCCTGCTCAACCTCTGCGAACCCCGCTTCATGATCAGCTCGGGCTCCTCCGGTGCGGTCCGCGTCGTCTTCCAGGACCAGTGCGAGGTCCAGGTCGAGGTCCGCCACAGCGGGCACCCGGCCGGCAACCCGCACGTGCTGCTCCAGTTCAGCTCCGGCTCCACCGGCTACCCGAAGGTCATCGGCCGCACCGCCGACTCCCTGCTCGCGGAGATCGAAAGCTTCGCGAACCTGCCGCAGATGCCGCAGGCGGGCGAGCGGGTGCTGCTCGGCAACTCGCTGACCCACTCCTTCGGACTGATCGGCGGCGTGCTCCACGCGCTCGGCGTCGGCGCCACCCTGGTGTTCCCGACCAACGCGCAGCCCCGGACCCTGCTGTCCACGCTCGCCGCATCACGGGCGAACGTCCTGTTCGGCGTTCCCTTCCACTTCGAGCTGCTCACCCGCATCACCGACACGACGCCCCTGCCCGACCTGCGGATCGCCGTGTCCGGCGGGGAGACGCTGCGCCCCGAGGTGTACCGGACCTTCCAGGAGCGGTACGGCGTACGGATCGGCCAGGCGTACGGCATGACCGAGACCGGAATCATCGCCACCGACCTGGCCGGCGTCCTCGCACCGCCCGCCGTGGGCCGCCCGGTCCCCGGCACCCGGGTCCGGGTCCGCGCCGGCGAGCTCCAGGTCCGCACCGACGTCTCGCCCTACCTGTACGCCAACGACATCGCGAGCCGCTACGCCGACGGCTGGCTGCGCACCCACGACCTGTGCACCATGGACGAGGACACCGGCGTGCTGTCCGTGCACGGCCGCACCGACTCCCTCGTGGTCATCGGCGGCCTCAAGGTGGACCTCAGCGAGGTCGAACTCGCCCTGTCCGAACACCCGAACGTCACCGAGGCCGTCGTCCTCTTCAGCGGCACCATCGAGGCGTTCGTCGGGGTCACCGGCGGGACCACCGCCCGTGAGCTCCAGGCCTGGTGCCGAGACCGGCTCAGCCACTTCAAGATCCCGCGCCGCTTCGAGCTCGCCCCGGCGATCCCCCGTACCAGCAACGGGAAGCTGGTGCGCAACCGCGAACTGCTGTTGTCCCGCATGGGCGGATCCGCAGCCCCCGCCCCGGGCCCGATCGGAGTCCGCGCGTGATCGTCACCCCCATGCTGCGCGGCTCCCTGTGCGCCAACGCCCACCCCGACGGCTGCGCCGCCCGGGTCCGCCGCGACATCGCGTACGTCCGGAGCCGGCCGCCGATCACCGGCGCCGACCGGCCGCGCTCCGTCCTCGTCATCGGCGGATCGTCCGGCCTGGGCCTCGCCGCCCGGACCGCCACGGCCTTCGGGGCCGGCGCGGCCACCCTGAACGTCTGCCAGGAGACCCCCGGCACGGCCACCCGCACCGGCACCGCCGGCTGGTACAACACGGCCGAACTGGAAGCCCGCCTGCGGCAGGCCGGCCTCTACGGGCGAACGGTCGTCGGGGACGCCTTCAGCGACGCCGTCAAGGAGCGGACGGCCCAGACCGTCCACGACGACCTCGGCCAGGTGGACCTCGTCGTCTACAGCCTGGCCGCGCCCCGGCGCACCGATCCGCAGACCGGCCAGGTCCGCCGCTCCGCCCTCAAGACGCTCGGCGCCCCCTTCACCGCCAAGACGTACGACAGCGCCACCGGCGAGGTCGGCCGCACCACCGTGGAGCCCGCCACCCCGCAGGAGATCGACGACACCGTCGCCGTCATGGGCGGCGACGACTGGCGGCGCTGGATCGACGCGCTGGGCGCGGCCGGGGTGCTCGCCCCGGACGTCACGACCGTGGCCTTCAGCTACGTCGGCAACACGCGGCTCGCCCCGACCTACCGCGCCGGCACCCTGGGCCGTGCGAAGGACCACCTGGAGGCCACCGGCCGTGCGCTCGACGCGGAGCTGCGCGGCGCGGGCGGCCGGGCGCTGACCGCCGTGATGCGGGCCATGGTCACCCAGGCCAGCTCCGTCATCCCCGCCCAGACCCTCTACACCGTCGTGCTCACCCGCGTGATGCTGGAGATGGGCCTGCAGGAAGGGCCGATCGAGCAGGCCCACCGGCTGCTCACCAAACGCCTCTACTCGGGTCTGCACGAGCGGCAGACCGTCCCGCACCCCACCACGGACGAACTCGGCCGGCTGCGCCTGGACGACCTGGAGCTGCGTCCCGACGTCCAGGCGGAGGTGGACCGCAGGCTCGCCCTGGTGGACACCGCCACCATCGGCGAACTGGGCGCGCCCTGCGTGCACCGCGCCGAGTCCCTGGCCCTCAACGGCTTCGGCCTGCCGGACGTCGACTACGCGGCCGACACCGATCCCGTACGGGATCTCGCCGACCCCCTGCGCGTGGCGGCCGGCGCACCCCGCCGGCCGGCCCGCGGCTGACCCCGCGCCCCTTCGCCACCTTCACTTCCCAAGGAGAACCGCTGTGAGCAACGACATCCGTTCCTTCGTCATCGGCATCATCGGCGAGATCGACCCCACCGTCACCGAAGCCGTCTCCGACGACCAGCCGCTCGGCCCGGGCGGCCTGGAGCTGGAGTCGCTGGCCCTGGTCGAGCTCCTCGTCCAGGTCGAGCACGAGTTCGGCGCCACGATCGCGGACGAGGACCCCGCGGCCCAGCCGACCGCCACCCTCGGCGAGTTCGTCGCGGCGGTCGCCCGGCACCGCGACGGCGCGTCCACCGAGGCACTCGCGTGATCGACACGGACGAGATCCGCCGGCTCCTCACCCAGTACCAGATCGTCCCCGGCACCTTCGAGGAACTCGACGCCGACACCCCGATCACCCTCGACTCGCTGGCCCTGGTGTGGCTCCAGCACGTCCTGGACGAGGAGCACGGCATCAGCATCGACCCCTACGGCGCCGACCTCGACTTCTTCACCTCGGCCCGCGGGATCTCCACCTACCTCGCACGCACCGGCGTCGAGGCGAACCCCGGGACGGCGGCGGAGGACGGCATCCATGCCCACTGACATCAGGGTCACCGGATACGACGCCTTCACCGCGTTCGGCGCGGGCGCCGAGGCGCTGAAGGAGGCCGTCTTCGCCGGCCGCTCCGCCTTCGCGCCCATCGAGCGATTCGACACCACGCCCTTCCGCAACACGTACGGCGCGACGTTCGGGGGTCCGGACGACGTTCCGCGGCAGCTCGAGACGCTTCTGGGCTGCGTACGCGGAGCCCTCCAGGCCGCCAAGCTGGACCCGGAGGCCGTCGAGGCCGACCGCGCGGCCGTCCTCATCGGCACGCAGGGCGACTTCACCGGCATCCACCGCTTCTGGCAGGACCGGGCGCAGGGCCGCACCCCCGACCCCGCCGACACCCACCGCAGCTTCGCCGGCGGCATCCCTGCCGCCGTGGCCGCGGAACTCGGGTTCACCGGACCGGCGCTCGCCTTCATCAACGCCTGCGTGGCCTCGGCGAGCGCGGTCATCCACGCCTGCCGGATGATCGACGCCGGCCAGGTCGACGTCGCCGTCGTCGGCGGGGTCTACCTGGTGGACGAGGAGCAGTTCGCGAAGTTCGACTCGGGCCGCACCTTCGCCCGGGACGGCCGGCTGCGCGCCTTCTCCCAAGGCCGCAGCGGCATGCTGCTCGGCGACGGCGCGGCCGCACTGGTCCTGGAGTCGCAGGAGCACGCCCTGCGGCGCGGCGCCCGCTCGCTGGCCCGCATCCCCGGCTTCGGGATGGCCGCCGACGCCCACCACGTCGTACAGCCGCACCCGAAGGGCCTCGGCATGGCCCGGGCCGTCACCCGCGCCCTGGCCAAGGCCGCCGTGGCGCCCGCCGACATCCAGTACGTCAACGCGCACGGCACCGGCACCCGGCTCAACGACCCGGCCGAGACCGCCGCCCTGCACGAGGCCTTCGGCACGCACGCCGAACAGCTCCTGGTGAGCTCCACCAAGAGCATGACCGGCCACATGCTCGAGGCCACCGGCGCGGTCGAACTCGCCATCTCCCTGATGGCCCTGGAGGAGCAGACCGTACCGCCCACCGCCGGGTACGACGGGGCCGACCCGGAATGCGACCTGGACTACGTACCCGACGAGCCGCGACGGGCCCGCCTCCGGCGGGTCCTCTCGCTCAACGCCGGCTTCGGAGGCCTGAACACCGCGATCATCCTGGAGCAGCCGTGACCGCAACGCTCACCCCCCGGGTCGTCGCGGCCGCCCGGGTCTCCCCGCACACCGAGGACGTCGCACTCCCCGGGGTGCCCGGGTTCGTGGTGTCCTCCTTCAACCCGCTGGTCCGCGAGACCGTGCGGCGCTGCCTCGGCGAGCCGGGCACCCTCGCGGCCCCGAACCGGCTCACCGGCCCGTACCCCGACTCGACGGCGATCGTGCTGGCCACCGTGGCCGGCGACGCGACCACCTCCGACGTGGCCAGCCAGAAGCTGGTCAGCGGCCGGGTGCACAACCCCCTGCTGTTCTTCCAGTCGGTCACCACGTCGATCCTGGGCCACCTGACCATCGAGTACGGGATCACCGGACCGGTCTCGTGCATCGCCGCCGACAGCGGCGTCGGCGAACAGGCACTGGACGCGGCCGAACTCCTCCTGAGGGACGAGGACATCGACCAGGTGCTGGTGATCGCGGTCGAACTGGCCGTCAACCCGCGCACCGAGGCCGCGTTCGGACACCTGGCGGCGCAGGGGGGCACCGCCCGCCCCCCGGAGGGCGACCTCGCCGTGGCCCTGCTGCTGCGCCGCCCCGGCGAAGGGGCGGGCACCGAACTCTGCCCCGGTCGCCCGGGACCCGAAGGCACCGGCCACCTGCGCGCGCTGGCCGCGCTGGCGGACCGCACACCTCGTCCCTGAGGAAGAGAGAACGAGTCATGAACCGATCACTGGCCGAACTGATGGCCGACATGCCGCCCGAGATGGTGGCGGAGCAGCTGATCCACAAGCTCGGCATCGAGATCACCGAGTGGTCCCGCGAACGGGTGGTCGCCACCATGCCCGTGTCCGGCAACCGCCAGCCCTTCGGCCTGCTGCACGGCGGCGCCAGCGCCGCACTCGCCGAGACCCTCGGCTCGCTGGCCGCCGGCGCCCACGTCGCACCCGACGGGATGCTCGTCGGACTGGAGCTGAACGTCACGCACCACCGGGCGGCCCGCGCGGGCATCGTGACCGGGGTCTGCGAGCCGCTGCACCAGGGCTCGCAGGTCGGCACGTACCAGGTGTCGATCCGCGACGACCACGACCGCCTGGTCTGCTCCGCACGCCTGACCTGTCTGCTGCGCAAGCGGCCGGGGCGCTGAGCGATGACGCCCGAGGAGTACGGGGTGCTCGGCGGCACCGCGAAGGTCACCGACGCCGCGTGCGAGCGGTTCAACACCGTGCTGGCCTCGGCCCGCACGGCGGGCCCCGCCGCCCCCGCCGGGGCCGGGACCGCCGCCCACCGCGAGGACGGGCCCCCGGTCGGACTGCTCGCCGCCTTGGCGCTCCAGGCCGGCGAACTGCTGCTGGTCCGCGCCGTCGGACGCCGCGGGATGGTCGCCCTGCACGGGATGCAGAAGCTGCGCCTGCTGCGGCGGCCGCGGACCGGCGGCGAGCTCACCTCCACGGCCGCCGTCCGGTCGGTCAAGGCCCTCGGCGCGGGCACCGCCACCGAGGTCGTCGTCTCGTTCGCCGACGAGAACGGCAACGCCGTCGCGGAGTCCACCTCCCTGCTGGTGCACAGCCCCCCGCTGTCCGCGCCGCTCCCCTCGCCCGCCCCCGCGGCGGCCGCGGGGGACCCCGCGCGCACCACCGCGTACGGGATCACCCGGGAGCTGGTCGCCGCGTACGCGGCCGCCTCCGGTGACCACAACCCGATCCACCTGTCGCCCGAAGCCGCCCGCTCCGCGGGGTTCGACGAGGTCATCGCCCACGGCATGCTCACCTTCGCCCTGGCCGGCCGACACCTCGCCGACCGGCTGGGCGAGGACCGGATCGGCGAACTCCAGCTGCGCTTCAACCGCCCGCTGGCCGTCCCGGCCGCCGGCGCCGAGCTCTTCATCACCGACCGCACCGCGGCCAACGGCGCCCTGGTCCTCACGGCCACCGACGGTGCCGGCACGCCCGTCGCCACCGGGAGGGCGGCCCTGCTCCCGCCCCCAACCGACCGAGGAACCCACCGTGCCTGACGACGACATCCCGATGGTCCAACTGCTCAGCCCCGACGGCGAGCGCGTCACCCACCCCGATTTCGACCTCGAGATCTCGGCGGAGGAGGTCCGCGCCCTCTACCGGGACCTGGTACTCGTCCGCCGCTTCGACGGGGAGGCCGCCGCCCTCCAACGCCAGGGCGAACTCGGCCTGTGGACCTCGTCGCTCGGCCAGGAGGCCGCGCAGGTCGGCTCCGGGCGGGCCATGCTCCCCGGCGACTACGCCTTCCCGACCTTCCGGGAGCACGGCGTCGCCTGGTGCCGCGGCGTCGACCCGGTCAACCTCATGGGCATGTTCCGCGGCGTCAACCACGGCGGGTGGAACCCCGACGAGAAGAACTTTCACCTCTACACGATCGTCATCGGCGCGCAGACCCTGCACGCGACCGGGTACGCCATGGGCATCGGCAAGGACGGCGCGGACGACGCCGTCATCGCCTACTTCGGCGACGGCGCGAGCAGCCAGGGCGACGTCAGCGAGGCGTTCACCTTCGCCTCCGTCTTCGACGCGCCCGTGGTCTTCTTCTGCCAGAACAACCAGTGGGCGATCTCCGAGCCCACCGAGCGGCAGAGCCGCGTCCCGCTCCACCGCCGGGCCGCCGGCTTCGGCTTCCCCGGGATACGCGTCGACGGCAACGACGTCCTGGCCTGCCTCGCGGTCACCCGGTGGGCCCTGGACCGAGCCCGCCAGGGCTCGGGACCGGTGCTCGTCGAGGCGTTCACCTACCGGATGGGCGCCCACAGCACCTCCGACGACCCCGGCCGCTACCGCCCTCCGGGCGAAATGGAGGCCTGGCGGCGCCGGGACCCCGTCGACAGGGTCCGCGCGTACCTGCTCCGCGAGGGATGGGCCGATCAGGCCTTCCTCGATGCCGTCGAGGAGGAGAGCGACCGGCTGGCCCGGCACGTGCGCACCAGCGTCCGCGAGATGCCCGACCCCGACACCGGGGCGATCTTCCGCCACGTCTACGCCGGACCGCACCCGCTGGTCGACGAGGAGCGGGCCGCCTACGAAGCCTACGCCGCAGGCTTCGCCGAGGAGACCGGGGAAGCCGCATGACCAGGGCCACCATCGTGCAAGCGCTCAACTCCGCGCTGCGGGCCTCCCTGGAGGCCGACCCGAAGACCCTCGTCATGGGCGAGGACGTCGGCCGCCTCGGCGGCGTCTTCCGGGTGACCGAAGGACTGCACAAGGACTTCGGCGAGGACCGGGTCTTCGACACCCCGCTCGCCGAGTCCGGCATCGTCGGCACCGCGATCGGCCTCGCCCTGCGCGGCTACCGGCCGGTCCTGGAGATCCAGTTCGACGGGTTCGTCTACCCGGCGTTCGACCAGATCGTCAGCCAGCTCGCGAAGATGCACGCCCGCGCCCTGGGCCACATCAAGCTGCCCGTCACCATCCGCATCCCGTACGCGGGCGGCATCGGCGCGGTCGAGCACCACAGCGAGTCCCATGAAGCCCTGTTCGCCCACACCGCCGGCCTGCGCGTGGTCACCCCCTCGAACAGCAGTGACGCGTACTGGATGCTGCGCCAGGCCATCGCCGACGACGACCCGGTCGTCTTCCTGGAACCCAAGCGCCGCTACTGGGACAAGGGCGAGCTGGACACCGGCGGACCCGCGCCCCGCGCCCTGCACGAGGCCGCGGTGGTGCGCCCCGGCCGGGACCTGACGCTGCTCGCCTACGGCCCGATGGTCAAGGTCTGCCTGGACGCGGCCGCCGCCGCCCAGGCCGAGGGCCGCAGCCTGGAGGTCGTCGACCTGCGCTCGCTGTCGCCCGTCGACTTCACCACCCTCCAGCGTTCGATCGAGCGGACCCGGCGGGCGGTCGTCGTACACGAGGCCCCCGTCTTCCTGGGCATGGGCGCCGAGCTGGCCGCCCGGCTCCACGAGCGCTGCTTCTACAGCCTGGAGGCCCCGATCCTGCGGGTCGGCGGCTTCCACGCGCCCTACCCGCCCTCCCGGGTGGAGGACGCCTACCTGCCGGACCTGGACCGGGTGCTCGACGCCGTCGACCGCGCCCTGACGTACTGAGAGCGTGAAGGAAAACCGGATGACCGTGCTGACGTTCAAGATGCCCGATGTCGGCGAGGGGCTCGTCGAAGCCGAGATCCTCGCCTGGCACGTCGCGCCCGGCGACACGGTGACCGACGGGCAGCTGATCTGCGAGGTGGAGACGGCGAAGGCCGCCGTGGAGCTCCCCGTCCCCTACGACGGGGTCGTCGCGGAGATCTTCCATCCGGCCGGCGCCACCGTCGCGGTGGGTGAGCCGATCATCTCCGTCAGTCCGGCCGCCGCCGCACCCGCCGAACGGCAGGAGGTCCTGGTCGGCTACGGGCCCCGTACGGACGCCGCCGCACCGCGCCGCCGCCGGAGCGCAGCCCCGGCCGTGGCCCCGGCCGCCCCGGCCGCCCCGGCCGCCGCGCCGCGGGCCGCGGCCCCGGGCGAGGACCCGCGCCCCCGCGCCAAGCCACCCGTCCGCAAGCTGGCCAAGGACCTCGGCGTCGACCTCTCCCTGGTGCCGCGCCCGGACCCGAGCGCCGTGATCACCCGCGAGGACGTGCTGGCGGCCTCCACCGCGCGGCAGGCGCCGCCGGCCACCCCGCCCGCGGAGGTGCGCATACCGGTCCGCGGCGTCCGCAAGGCGACGGCCCAGGCCATGGTCGCCTCGGCCTTCACCGCACCCCACGTCACGGAGTTCCTCGAAGTCGACGTCACCCGGACGATGAAGCTCGTACGCCGGCTGAAGAAGAGCGGCGAACTGGGCGAGGTCCCCGTCAGCCCGTTGCTGATGGTCGCCGCCGCCTACCTCACCGCGATCCGGCGCCACCCCGAGATCAACGCCTCCTGGGACGAGCCGAACCAGGAGATCGTGCTGAAGGAAGCGGTCAACCTCGGCATCGCGGCGGCCACCACCCGCGGCCTCGTCGTCCCGAACATCAAGGACGCCGGACGGCTCACGCTGGCCGGGCTCGCCGGGGCGCTCCAGACGCTGATCACCACCGCCCGGGAGGGCAGGTCCACACCCGCGGACCTCCGCGGCGGGACCACGACCATCACCAACATCGGCGTACTCGGCGTCGACACGGGCACCCCGCTGCTCAATCCGGGCGAGGCCGCGATCCTCGCCTTCGGCGCCGTACGCCCGAAGCCGTGGGTCCACAAGGGCACGCTCGCCGTCCGCGACGTCACCACCCTCGCCCTGTCCTTCGACCACCGGCTGGTGGACGGAGAACTGGGCTCGAAGGTCCTGGCCGACACCGCGGCCGTGCTGGAGCAGCCCCGGCGCCTCATGCTCTGGCGGTAGCCGTGGCGGGGGGGGGGGGGGGGGGGGGGCAGCCCCCCCCCCCCCCCCCCCGCCCCCCCGGGGGGGGGGGGGCCCCCGCGCCACACCCCCCCCCCCCCCCCCCGCCCCCCCCCCCCCCCCCCCCCCCCCCCCCCCCCCCCGCCCCCCCCCCCGCGGGGGCGGCCCCCCCCCCCCGCGCCCCCCGCCGGGGGGGGGGGGGGGGGGGGGCCCCCCCCCCCCCCCCGCCGCTGATGCCGGATCAGGCGTCGACCTTCTCCATGACCTCGTCCGAGACGTCGAAGTTGGCGAAGACGTTCTGCACGTCGTCGCTGTCCTCGAGCGCGTCGATCAGCTTGAAGATCTTGCGCGCGCCCTCCTCGTCCAGCTCGACCTGCATGGTCGGTAGGAAGTTGGAGTCGGCCGAGTCGTAGTCGATGCCCGCCTGCTGGAGCGCGGTGCGGACCGCGACCATGTCGGTGGCCTCGCTGATGATCTCGAAGCTGTCGCCGAGGTCGTTGACCTCTTCGGCACCCGCCTCGAGCACCGTCTCCAGGACGTCGTCCTCGGAGAGCTCGCCCTTGGGCAGCAGGACGACGCCCTTGCGGTTGAACAGGTACGAGACCGAGCCCGGGTCGGCCATGGAGCCGCCGTTGCGGGTCATGGCCACGCGCACGTCGGAGGCGGCGCGGTTGCGGTTGTCGGTGAGGCACTCGATGAGCACCGCGACACCGTTCGGGCCGTAGCCTTCGTACATGATCGTCTCGTAGTCGGCGCCGCCGGCCTCGAGACCGCCGCCGCGCTTGACCGCGGAGTCGATGTTCTTGTTCGGGACCGAGCTCTTCTTGGCCTTCTGGATGGCGTCGAAGAGGGTCGGGTTGCCGTCGATGTCGGCGCCGCCCATACGCGCCGCGACCTCGATGTTCTTGATCAGCTTCGCGAAGAGCTTGCCGCGCTTGGCATCGATCACGGCCTTCTTGTGCTTCGTCGTAGCCCATTTAGAGTGGCCGGACATCCGCCTGTCTCCTTCGCGTAACCAACAGTGTGCACCTCAGATCCTACCGGGACCTGTTTACAGCCCAGCGCGCACCATGTCGACGAAGTACGCGTGGACCCGGTCGTCTCCGGTCAGCTCCGGGTGGAACGAGGTGGCGAGGACGTTGCCCTGGCGCACGGCGACCGTGTGGCCGTCGTACGTGGCGAGCACCTCGGCGGCGGCGCCGACCGACTCCACCCACGGGGCGCGGATGAAGACCCCCTCGACGGGGCCTCCCGCTATGCCCGCGAAGTCGATCTTCGCCTCGAAGGACTCGTTCTGCCGGCCGAAGGCGTTGCGGCGCACGATCATGTCGATGCCGCCCAGGGTCTCCTGGTCGTCACGGCCGTCGAGCAGCTTGTCGGCGAGCATGATCATGCCGGCGCAGGTGCCGTAGACCGGCATGCCGGCCTTCACTCGTTCGCGCAGCGGCTCCAGCATGCCGAACAGGACGGCGAGCTTCGACATCGTCGTGGACTCGCCGCCGGGGATCACCAGGGCGTCGACCTCGGCGAGCTCCTCGGGGCGCCGGACCGGCCTGGCCACGGCGTCCGCCGCGGCCAGGGCGATCAGGTGCTCCCGTACGTCGCCCTGGAGGGCCAGGACACCGATGACGGGGTTGGTCATGACTACCAGCCGCGGTTGGCGTAGCGCTCGGCCTCGGGGAGGGTGTCGCAGTTGATGCCGACCATGGCCTCGCCCAGGTTGCGGGAGGCGTCCGCGATGATCTTCGGGTCGTCGTAGAAGGTGGTGGCCTTCACGATGGCGGCGGCGCGCTTGGCCGGGTCGCCCGACTTGAAGATGCCGGAGCCGACGAAGACGCCCTCGGCGCCGAGCTGGCGCATGAGCGCGGCGTCGGCCGGGGTGGCGACGCCACCGGCGGAGAACAGCACGACCGGGAGCTTGCCGAGCTCGGCGACCTCCTTGACGAGCTCGTACGGGGCGCGCAGCTCCTTGGCGGCGGCGTACAGCTCGTTGTTGTCGAAGCCGCGCAGCTTGGCGATCTCGTTCTTGATCTGGCGCAGGTGGCGGACGGCCTCGACGACGTTGCCGGTGCCGGCCTCGCCCTTCGAACGGATCATGGCCGCGCCCTCGGCGATGCGGCGCAGGGCCTCGCCCAGGTTGGTGGCACCGCAGACGAAGGGGGTGGTGAACGCCCACTTGTCGGAGTGGTTGACCTCGTCGGCCGGGGTCAGGACCTCGGACTCGTCGATGTAGTCGACGCCGAGGGACTGCAGGACCTGGGCCTCGACGAAGTGGCCGATGCGGGACTTGGCCATGACGGGGATGGAGACGGCCTCGATGATCTCTTCGATCATGTTCGGGTCCGACATGCGCGCGACGCCGCCGTCCTTGCGGATGTCGGCGGGGACCCGCTCCAGGGCCATGACGGCAACGGCGCCGGCGTCCTCGGCGATCTTCGCCTGCTCGGCGTTGACCACGTCCATGATCACGCCGCCCTTGAGCTGCTCGGCCATGCCGCGCTTGACGCGGGAGGTGCCGATCGCGGACTCAGCGGACTGCGGGGTGGAGGGAAGCGTGCTCACGGATTGACCTCACTCGAAGGGAAGACGGGTGCTGCGGTGGTACCGCGCCCAGGGCGGCGGTGCTGCCGAGCCGAGCAAACCGCCCCGGACCAGTCCACCGCAAGGGCCAATGAGGAGCCGGTGGCCCCTTTCGACTTGGCCTTTGGGTACAACTGGGGGCGACTGGTTCCGCTACGGCCGGTCGGCAAGATCCACCGGAGGCTCGTCGTCCATTTCGAAGGCGAGCGGGAAGGGGGCGTGGCCCGCCAGCCGGAACCAGCGCACCTTGCGGTGCCGGCGCAGCGCGCGGGCGGCCCGTACGGCGTCGTTGTGGAAGCGCCGCGCCATGGGCACCCGGCGGACGGCCGCGGCCAGCTCCTCCGCGGCCGCCTCGCCACCGGGGGCGGCCTTGAGCAGGTCGACCTGGGCGGCGTCGGCGAACACCGCCCGCAGCGCCTGGCTGAGCTCGCTCTCGGCGACCTCGCGGTGCTCCTCCTCGGCCTGCCGGGCGCCGTGGGCGGCCTCGTACAGGACGATCGAGGAGGCGGGGTCGAGCACTCCGGAGGTGGCCACTTCGAGCACCACGGAGGCGCGCCGTACGAGCTGCGCGTCGAGGGCGGCGCGGGCGGCGTCCATCCGCGAGTGCAGCCGGTCCAGCCGTCCGGCGGTCCAGCTGAGGTAGACCCCGATGACGCCGAGCGCCAGGGCGGTCCAGACAAGGGTTTCGATCACGGCCCGCGACACTACCCCGTGACGCGGGCCGGGACGGATTCCGGGTGGGGCGTCAGGACGGGTCCCGGGTCAGGCCCAGGCGGGTGCGCAGGCGGACGCGCTCGTCGGTGGCCACCGCCGCCGCGCCGTCCGTCACCGTCTCGTAGACCGCGAGGATGTCCGCCCCGACCGTCGACCAGTCGAAGCGGCGTACGTGCGCGGAGCCGCGGGCGCTCAGCTCCGCGCGTCGCTGCGGGTCGCGCAGGAGGGCCACGGCGCCCGCGGCCAGCGCGTCGGCGTCCTCGTTGGCGAACAGCTCCCCCGCCGCCCCCTGGTCCAGTACCTGCGCGAAGGCGTCCAGGTCGGACGCCAGCACCGCGGCCCCCGCCGACAGCGCCTCGACCAGGATGATGCCGAAGCTCTCGCCGCCCGTGTTCGGGGCCACGTAGACGTCGACGCTGCGCAGCAGCCGCGCCTTGTCCTCGTCCGAGACCATGCCGAGGAACTCCACCCGCGCGCGCAGCGCGGCGGGCAGGGAGGCCACGGCCTCCTCCTCGTCGCCGCGGCCCGCCACGAGGAGCCGTACGTCCGGGCAGGCCTCCACGATCTTGGGGAAGGCCGCCATGAGGACCGGCAGGCCCTTGCGGGGCTCGTCGATCCGGCCGATGAAGCCGAGGGTCGCCCCGGACCATGCGGGGTTCGGCTCGGCCTTGGCGAAGAAGTCCACGTCGACGCCGTTGGGGATCACGACCGCGTCGCCGCCCAGGTGCTCCACGAGCGTGCGGCGCGCGTACTCGCTCACCGCGATCCGCGCGCTGATCTTCTCCAGTGCCGGCTGGAGGATCGGGTACGCGGCGATCATGGCCCGCGAGCGCGGGTTCGAGGTGTGGAAGGTGGCCACGATCGGCCCCTGCGCCGCCCAGCAGGACAGCAGTCCCAGCGAGGGCGAGGCCGGCTCGTGGATGTGGATCACGTCGAAGACGCCGTCGTGCAGCCAGCGCCGCACCCGCGCCGCCGACAGGAAGCCGAAGTTGAGCCGGGCGACCGACCCGTTGTACGGCACCGGCACCGCCCGTCCCGCCGAGACCACGTACGGCGGCAGCGGGGTCTCGTCGTCCGCCGGGGCCAGCACCGACACCTCGTGGCCGAGGCGGATCAGGTGCTCCGCCAGGTCCCGGATGTGGAACTGGACCCCGCCCGGTACGTCCCAGGAGTACGGGCACACGATGCCGATCTTCACTACGCGCGCTCCTCCAGGTCGTCCAGCCACAGCCGCTGCAGCATGTGCCAGTCCTCCGGGTGCTCGGCGATCCCCTCGGCGAAGGCGTCGGCCACCGCCTGGGTCATGACGGCCGTCTTCTCGGTCCGGGTCCCGCTCCGGGGCACCGGCACCTCGGGATGGATCCGGCCGTACATCTTGGGCGTGTCCCCGTAGTGCAGGGTCGCCGGGAGCAGCACCGCCCCCGTCTGCTGCGCCAGCAGCGCCGGTCCGGCCGGCATGCGCGCCGGCGAACCGAAGAAGTCCACCTCGACCCCGGTGGCCGACAGGTCGCGGTCCGCCACCAGGCAGACCAGGCCACCGGAGCGGAGCCGGCGGGCCAGGGTGCCGAAGGCCGCGCCGCCGCTGTGGGGCAGCACCTCCATGCCCAGGCTCTCCCGGTAGGCCACGAAGCGGTCGTAGAGGCTCTCCGGCTTGAGCCGCTCCGCCACCGTGGTGAACGGGACGCCGACGTGGCCGATGGCCCACGCGCCGGCGAGGTCCCAGTTGGCCAGGTGCGGCAGGGCCACGACGACCCCGCGCCCGGAGGCGAGTGCCTCGCGCAGCAGGTGCTCGTCCTTGAACTCGACGTCGGTGCCGAAGCGCCCGGGGTCCATGGTCGGCAGCCGGAAGGATTCCATCCAGTAGCGCATGTACGAGCGCATGCCGGCCTTCGAGAGCTCCCGCAGCCGCTCGGGCCCGGCGTCCGGCACGACGCGGGCCAGGTTCGACTCCAGCCGCAGCACGCTCTTGCCGCGCTTCTTCCACGCGTAGTCGGCGATCCGGCGCCCGAGGGCAACCGCGGCCGGCTCCGGCAGCTTCTTCACACCGGCCCAGCCGAGCCCGTAGACCCCGTCGACCAGCTTGTCCTGCACCCGGCCGGCCATCAGGCCGCGCCCCCCTCGGCCACGGCGGCCGCGGCGTCGGCCTCCGCCGCCTCACGGCGTACGGTGACCACCCGCTGGATCAGCGTGACCAGCGAGCCCACCGCGACGACCCACAGCGCGATCGGCAGCAGCACCCCGATCCACGAGGGCACCCCGAAGGTCTGCAGCCCGGACAGGCCCGCCGCGACCAGCGAGATCACCAGCCGCTCGGCGCGCTCGATGAGCCCGTTGACGGCCACCGGCAGTCCGATCGACTCGCCGCGGGCCTTCGTGTACGAGACCACCTGGCCGCTGGCCAGGCAGAAGATCGCCACCGCGCACAGCACGTTGTCGTTGCCGTTGCCCGCGTACCAGAGCGCGAGGCCGCCGAAGATGGCCGCGTCGGCCACCCGGTCGAGCGTGGAGTCGAGGAAGGCGCCCCAGCGGCTCGAGACGCCCGCCTGGCGGGCCATGTTCCCGTCCACCAGGTCGGAGAAGACGAACAGGGTGATGGTGATGGTGCCCCAGAAGAACTCGCCGCGGGGGAAGAAGACCAGCGCTCCCGCCACCACTCCGGCCGTGCCGATCAGGGTGACCGCGTCCGGGCTCACCCCCCGCCGGAGGAGGAACGCGGCGAATGGCGTGAGAACACGCGTGAAGAATGCACGCGCGTACTTGTTCAGCATGGCCTTCCCGGAGGGTCGCTGGGCCGCACGGCCACATCGGCCACCGGCTGGCCCATCGTAGCCAGCGCCCCGGGCCCCCGGCGCCGCGCACCCACCGGTTCGGGCCGGGCAATCACCGGCCCGTGCCCGCGCCGCCCTCCGGACAGGGCGGGGTACTACGTATGGACGCAGTGTGACGCCGGTGCAAAGCTCGAAGGACCCCGATTCAACCTCCTCACCGTCACACCGGGAGGCACGAGCATCATGGGAGCCACATCACACCAAGCCGGAGCCGCCGGCAGGGCACCGACGGCCGACCGCCCGTCGTCGCTGCGCAACGTCGTGCTGGTCGGCCACAGCGGAGCCGGCAAGACCACGCTGGTCGAGGCCCTCGCCCTGACGGCGGGCGCCGTCAACCGGGCCGGCCGGGTCGAGGACGGCACCGCCGTCTCCGACTACGACGAGATCGAACACCGGCAGCAGCGGTCGGTACAGCTGTCCCTCGTCCCGGTCGAATGGGCCGGCATCAAGATCAACATCTTGGACACCCCCGGATACGCCGATTTCGTCGGCGAGCTCAGGGCCGGTCTGCGCGCCGCGGACGCGGCCCTCTTCGTCGTCTCCTCCTCCGACGGCATCGACGGCGCCACCCGCATGGTCTGGGACGAGTGCGCGGCCGTCGGCATGCCCCGCGCCATCGTCGTCACCCATCTGGAGGCAGCCCGCGCCGACTACGCGCAGATGGCCACCGTCTGCGGCGAGAACTTCGGAGCCGACGACCCCGACGCCGTGATCCCGCTCTACCTGCCCCTGTACGGGCCTCCCGGCCCCGACGGGCACACCCCGGTCACCGGCCTCCTCGGGCTGCTCTCACGGCGCGTGTACGACTACACCTCCGGGGAGCGCGTGGAGCGCGACCCCGAGCCCGCCGAGCTCGCCCTCATCTCCGACGCCCGCTCCCGCCTCATCGAGGGGATCATCGCGGAGAGCGAGGACGAGAGCCTCATGGACCGCTACCTCGGCGGCGAGGACATCGATTTCAAGACCCTCGTCGACGACCTGGAGCGGGCCGTCGCCCGCGGCACCTTCCATCCCGTCCTGATGGCCGCCCCCGCCGCCGACGGGGCCCGCCAGGGCATCGGGACGGTCGAACTCCTGGAACTGATCACCGGCGGCTTCCCCACTCCCCTGGAGCGGGCCGCCGTGTCCGTCACCGCACCGGACGGCGCCGAGCGCCCGGCCGTCACCTGCGATCCCGACGGGCCCCTCGTCGCCGAAGTCGTCAAGACCTCCTCCGACCCCTACGTCGGGCGGGTCTCCCTCGTCCGCGTCTTCTCCGGCACCCTGCATCCCGAGGAGACCGTGCACGTCAGCGGGCACGGCCTCGCCGACCGCGGGCACGAGGACCACGACGTCGACGAGCGGATCGGCACCCTCACCTCCCCCTTCGGCAAACAGCAGCGCACCCTCACCCGGGTCATCGCCGGGGATCTCGCCTGCGTGGCCAAACTCACCCGCGCCGAGACCGGCGACACCCTCTCGGCCAAGGACCGGCCCCTGCTCATGGAGCCCTGGCCGATGCCCGACCCGCTGCTCCCCCTCGCCATCGCCGCCCACAGCAAGGCCGACGAGGACAAGCTCTCCCAGGGTCTGGCCCGGCTCGTGGCCGAGGACCCCACGATGCGGCTGGAGCAGAACCCGGACACCCACCAGGTCGTCCTGTGGTGCCTCGGCGAGGCCCACCAGGACGTGGCCCTCGAACGGCTGCGCACCCGATACGGGGTCCAGGTCGACCCCGTCCCGCACAAGGTGAGCCTGCGCGAGACCTTCGGCGCCAAGGCCGCGGGCCGCGGCCGCCACGTCAAACAGTCCGGCGGCCACGGCCAGTTCGCCATCTGCGAGATCGAGGTGGAACCGCTCCCGCCGGGCAGCGGCATCGAGTTCGTCGACAAGGTCGTCGGCGGCTCCGTGCCCCGCCAGTTCATCCCGTCCGTCGAGAAGGGCGTACGCACCCAGGCCGCCCGCGGGGTCGCCGCCGGCCATCCGCTGGTGGACGTGCGCATCACCCTGGTCGACGGCAAGGCGCACTCGGTGGACTCCTCGGACGCCGCCTTCCAGACCGCCGGGGCGCTCGCCCTGCGCGACGCCGCCGCCGAGGCCCGCATCCACCTCCTCGAACCGGTCGCCGAGCTCGCCGTCCTCGTCCCCGACGAGTACGTCGGCCCCGTCATGAGCGACCTCGCCGGCCGCCGCGGCCGCGTCGTCGGCACCGAACAGGCCGGCGCCGGCCGTACGCAGGTGCGCGCCGAGATCCCCGAGATCGAGATCGGCCGGTACGCCGTCGAACTGCGCTCGGTGTCGCACGGCACGGGCCGGTTCACCCGCGCCTACGCCCGCCACGAGCCCATGCCGCCCCAGATCGCCGACAAGGTGCGGGAACAGGCCGAGAAGGGAACCTGATTGACATAGCGCCAGGGGAATCCCCGGGAGCCGCCCACCCAAGCCGCTTGCGGTGGGCGGCATTTCCCTGTCCCATGACCATGGGAAGAGATACGCCGATAGGCTCATCTGCGCGGCAAAAGAGCACAACGCACAGCGATGGGGGCAACGGTGGCGGACGACGGATTCGACTTCAGGCCCGGGGCGCAGGTCCCCCTCCAGGGGGGCGGCGGCCAGACCGCGGCGACCAACGCCCTCGCGTCGGCCGCGTACCGGGACGGCGGCAAGGACACCAAGCTGTCCGACATCGCCAAGGCCGACAACGAGTACCACAAGTCCACGATCAAACCCCCGAAGATCTCGCTCTTCGAGCCCAACCTGGGCGAGGCCTTCTGCCGCGCCGTCGAGGCCCGCACTCTCGGCGCCGGCCGCAAACCGCTCATCCAGTCCTTCGGCCTCGACCCGCAGACCGTCGTCGAGCACTGCCTGGCTGCCTCCCGCATCCGCAAGGAGCGCGACCGCAAGCTGCGCCTGATCATGCTCGTCGCCGGCGTGGTCTTCCTGCCCGGCCTGCTGCTGTGGCTGGGCCTGTTCCAGCTCCGCAAGACACTGGCCAAGGGGGACGGCAAGCGCTCGTCCTGGCTGGGCACCCTGCTGCTCGTGGGCGTCGCCGTCGTGGCGGCCGTACTCATGTTCCGGCTCCCCTTCACCGGCTTCCTCGGCCTCTACCTGCGCGGCATGATCATCGCCCCCGCCGTGGGCTGGCTCCTCGCCCGCCGGATCTGCGAGGCCACCGCCGCCGACCTGCGCTCCCGCTGGGACGGGCTGCTGGCCGGCAGCGGCATCGGCGCCAAGATCCCGGAGGCGGTGCCCGGCAACCCCGACGAGAAGGCCCGCGAGGACCTGCGGCACTCGCTCGCCAAGCTCACGGCCGAGGACCGCAGCAACTCCGTCTTCTACGCCGGCCCCAAGGGCATCCTCGGCATGGGCACCCGCTGGGGCAGCTGGCAGATGGCCGAGGAGCTCGCGCCCAAGAACGAGGGCATGGAGATCCATCCGTTCCGCAGCTGGGACGTCATACGGGCGATCGACACCGAGCTGCGCAAGCTGGAGCGCGGCCCGCTGCACACCGGCGGCCTGCCGCCCGCCTCGATCCAGCACTGGATCGTCACCCCGGTCGGCGAGGGCGCCGCGGAGGTGGCCCGCCCCACAGGCGCCGACGTGGACACCTTCCTGATCAAGCCGCACGAGATCACCCGCATCTGCAACGAGCAGCAGTTCAGCGGCGGCAACCGGCACTACCTCGGCATCCAGTACCCGCTCTGGGACGGGCAGTTGGTGATCACGATGCTGGTGACGGTCACCGTGCTGTACAAGACGCTGCGCGTCGAGGTGACCGGCCACGCGCTCGGACCGGTGCACGGCCTGTTCACCAGCAAGTCGGCGGCCCCGAAGGTGGAGGTGCCGAAGTCCATCCGGTTCTGGGAGACCGTCGAACGGCCGTTGCCGCTGGTGGACGCCCAGGAAGTGGTCCGCCTCGCCGTCCGCGCCCCGCTGACCTGGTTCCCGCCGATCCTCGAGTTCTTCGGCGGCAAGCTGGTCCTGCCCGAGCCCTTCGGCCTGCGCCACGTCTGGGCCGGCCAGCCCTGGCGCCACCGCTTCATGGCCGACGACGCCCTGCGCGCCGCCACCCCGGTCCTGCGGGCGGTGCACGCGGCGGCCCTGCGGGTGCTGGAGGAGAACGGCGCCGACATCGACCGCTTCAGCAACCGCTCGATGATCGTCAGCGGTCTCGTCCAGGACGCCGCCCCGCGCAAGGCGGACGCGTACGACGCCTAGGCGGGGTGCGGGGGCGCCCCCCTGCGCACGAGGTCCCGGGGCCGGCACCCGGCCCCGGGACCTCGTGGTCCGCGCCCTCTTGCCCCTAGTCGGTGGGCCAGGCGTCGGCGAGCATCTGGCGGGTGTCGGCGAGGAGTTGGGGCAGCACCTTGGTGTGGCCGACGACCGGCATGAAGTTCGTGTCCCCGCCCCAGCGCGGCACGATGTGCTGGTGCAGGTGCGCCGCGATGCCGGCCCCGGCGGCCGCGCCCTGGTTCATGCCGATGTTGAACCCGTGCGCCCCGGACGCCTTGCGCAGCGCGACCATCGCCCGCTTCGTGAGATCGGCCAGCTCCGCCGTCTCGGCGGCGTCGAGCTCCGTGTAGTCGGCGACGTGCCGGTACGGGACGACCATCAGGTGGCCACCGTTGTACGGGTACAGGTTCAGCACGGCGTAGACGTGCTTGCCCCGGGCCACGACCAGGCCGTCCTGGTCGGACATCTCCGGAATCCCGCAGAAGGGACAGCCGTCCCCGGCCTCCGGACCGGTCGGCTTGTTCTCCCCCTGGATGTAGGCCATCCGGTGGGGCGTCCACAGACGCTGGAACGCGTCCTGCGTGCCCACACCGATCTGCTGCTCCGGCTCAGTCGTCATGGGATGCAGCATATGACCTTGCCCCCGGAGGGCGTGTCGCCGGGGCGAAGACGGGTGGCGGGGCCGCGATGCTGAGCCCATGCGCGAACAAGCCGAGACCCGAGACGCCGCCTGGGAGCGCCGTACCGAGCTGCCCCTGTTCTACGCCTCACTGGTCTTCCTCGCCGGGTACGCGGTCCGCGTCCTGGCCAACGACGCCCACTCCCTCTGGCGGGACATCGCGAGCGTCGTGCTCCTGGTGACCTGGCTCTGCTTCATCGTGGACTTCCTGGTGCGGCTGGTCCTCAGCCGCCAGCGGCCGCGCCGCTTCATCCGCCTGCACTGGCTGGACGCCCTGGTCGTCCTGCTGCCGACGCTGCGGCCGCTGCGCATGGTCAAGGTCCACGACGCCATCCAGGCCAAGCACCACGACCGCCCGCGCCGCAGCCTCTACCCGCGCGTGATCACGTACGCCGGTCTCTCGTCGGTGCTGCTCGGCTTCTCCGGCTCGCTCGGCATGTACCACGTCGAGCACACGGACCCGCAGTCCCCGATCCGGACGTTCTGGGACGCGGTGTGGTGCGTGTGCCAGACGCTGACGACCGTCGGCTACGGCGACGTGGCCCCGGTGACGGCGCGGGGGCGGCTGATCGCGATCGGGCTGATGACCTTCGGCCTGGGCCTGCTGGGCGCCGTGACGGGTTCCTTCTCGTCCTGGCTGATCCAGGTCTTCCGCCGGGAGGGCGAAGAGGGGCCCCCGGAGAGCGGAAGCTCTCCGGGGGCCCCTCAGTGAGCCGCTGCGCCGGTCAGACCTGGACGCGGTCCTCGACGACCTTGGCCAGCTTGGCCAGGGCCTCGTCCTTGGCGATGCCGTTCTCCTGCGAACCGTCGCGGTAGCGGAAGGAGACGGTGCCCGCGGCCATGTCCTCGTCACCGACGATGATCATGAACGGGACCTTGAGCTTCTGGTGGTTGCGGATCTTCTTCTGCATGCGGTCGGAAGAGGCGTCCACCTCGACCCGCAGGCCCTTCTTCTTCGCCTCGGCGGCGAACTCCTGCAGGTACTCCACGTGCCCGTCGCCGATCGGGATGCCGACGGCCTGGACCGGGGCCAGCCACGGCGGCATGGCGCCCGCGTAGTGCTCGAGCAGCACGGCGAAGAACCGCTCGATGGAGCCGAACAGCGCACGGTGGATCATGACCGGGCGCTGGCGGGAGCCGTCCGGGGCGGTGTACTCCAGGTTGAACCGCTCCGGCAGGTTGAAGTCCAGCTGCACGGTCGACATCTGCCAGGTACGGCCGATGGCGTCGCGCGCCTGCACGGAGATCTTCGGACCGTAGAAGGCCGCGCCGCCCGGGTCGGGGGTCAGCGGGAGGCCCTGCTTCTCGGCGACCTGCTGGAGGACGGCGGTGGCCTCCTCCCAGACCTCGTCCGAGCCGACGAACTTCTCCGGGTCCTTGGTCGACAGCTCCAGGTAGAAGTCGGTCAGACCGTAGTCGCGGAGCAGGTTCAGCACGAAGGTGAGGGTGCGGTCGAGCTCCTCGGCCATCTGCTCACGGGTGCAGTAGATGTGCGCGTCGTCCTGGGTGAACCCGCGGGCGCGGGTCAGGCCGTGCACGACGCCCGACTTCTCGTACCGGTACACGGTGCCGAACTCGAACAGGCGCAGCGGGAGCTCGCGGTACGAGCGGCCGCGCGCGTCGAAGATCAGGTTGTGCATCGGGCAGTTCATGGGCTTGAGGTAGTAGTCGGTACCACCGTCGAGCTGCATGGGGGGGTACATGCCCTCCGCGTACCAGTCCAGGTGACCGCTCTTCTCGAAGAGCGCGCCCTTGGTGGCGTGCGGGGAGTAGACGAACTCGTAGCCCTCCTCCTCGTGCCGGCGGCGCGAGTAGTCCTCCATGGTCCGGCGGATGATGCCGCCGCGCGGGTGGAAGACGGCGAGGCCGGAGCCGATCTCGTCCGGGACGGAGAAGAGGTCCAGCTCGTTGCCGAGCTTGCGGTGGTCGCGCTTCTCGGCCTCCGCGAGGAAGTCGAGGTGGGCCTTGAGCTCTTCCTTCGACGGCCAGGCGGTGCCGTAGATGCGCTGGAGCATCGGGTTCTTCTCGCTGCCGCGCCAGTAGGCGGCCGCGTTGCGCATCAGCTTGAACGCCGGGATGTTGCGGGTGGTGGGCAGGTGGGGACCGCGGCAGAGGTCCTTCCAGCACAGCTCGCCGGTCTTGGCGTCGAGGTTGTCGTAGATGGTCAGCTCGCCGCCGCCCACCTCGACGTTCGCGCCGTCGTCGGTCGAGGCCGAACCCTTGATGCCGATGAGCTCCAGCTTGTACGGCTCGTCGGCGAGCTCCTCGCGGGCCGCCTCGTCGGTGACGACGCGGCGGGAGAAGCGCTGGCCGCGCTTCTGGATCTCCTGCATCTTCTTCTCGACGGCCTTCAGGTCCTCCGGGGTGAAGGGCCGGGCCACGTCGAAGTCGTAGTAGAAGCCGTCCCGGACCGGCGGGCCGATGCCGAGCTTGGCCTCGGGGAACAGCTCCTGCACGGCCTGCGCCATGACGTGCGCGGTCGAGTGGCGCAGGATGTTCAGGCCGTCCTCGGAGGAGATCTCCACCGGCTCGACGGTCTCGCCGTCCTTCACCTCGTACGAGAGGTCCTTCAGCTCACCCGCGACGCGCGCGGCGACGATGGTGCGCTCGCCGGCGAAGAGCTCGGCCGCCGTAGTGCCCGTGGCCACCACGCGCTCGTCCCGCTCGGAATCGCGTTGGATGATCACACGGACGTCTGACACCGGTCTCTCCTGACTCAGGGGGCGCGCAAGCGAACGCTGCGCGTATGAATCGTACCGAGCCGAGGGGCCGCGTCGCGAAACGGTTGTTGTTCCCCGCCCCGCCGGGGGCGTCCCGGTCACGGCCGGGTGGAGCGGTCCCCGGCGCCACCGGTGACTCTCCTCGATTTCACCGTCGGCGACCGCCGCCCGTGACTAGCATGTGCGGCCTGCGAGTTGCGACTCCTCGGGGGTACTCCATGATCGTGCGGGTGGGTTTGATCGGCGACGAGGCGGGCGAGGAGCTGCGCCGGCTGGAACAGTGGCTGCGGCAGGACCGGGAGCTCGGGCGGGTCACGATCACCGCCCAGGCCGCGCCGCCCGGCGACGGTGACATGGGCCCGGTCACGGAGGCCCTCCATCTGCTGCTCGAACCGCAGGGCGTGCTCACCGCCGTGGCCGCCTCCGTCGGTACCTGGGCCGGCGTGCGGCGCCGGCAGGTGCGCATCCGCGTGCGCAGCGGGGAGAAGGAAGTGGAGATCGACGCCTCCCGGCTCCAGGACCCGGACGAGGTGGCCGTACGGATCGTGCGCGAGCTGGACGGTCGGTGAACGGGCCCTTCTTCCCGCCGTTCGCGTCCGCACGCGCCGTACTGATCGGCTGCGCCACGTACCACTCGCGCGACCTCGACGCGATCCCCCACTCCGCGCGCAACATCCGCGACCTCGGGGACGTCATCACCGACCGGACGCTGGGCGGCTTCGCGGCGGAGGACGTGCGGCTCGTGGACGATCCGCACAAGGCCCAGGAGGTCATGGGGCCGGTGCAGGCGGCCGCCGACCAGGCGCAGGACGTCCTGCTGGTCTACTACAGCGGCCACGGACTGCTGACCGCCGCTGGTGACCTCCACCTCAGCCTCACGGAGAGCGAGCCCGGTCAGGATTGGACCAGCCTGCAGTTCTCCCATCTGGCGGGCGTCGTCAAGCAGTCCGGCGCGAAGGTCAAGATCGTGATCCTGGACGCCTGCTACAGCGGCCGGGCGCACTCCGACCTCATGAGCGCCGAGTCCCGGCTGGTGACGGGCCAGCTGGCCGCCTTCGAGGGCGTGTACTCCCTTGCCTCGGCTCCGGGGCACCGGACGTCCAAGGCTCCCAAGGGGGCCGTCAACAGCGCGTTCACCGGCTTCCTGCTGGCCGCGGCGCGCGAGGGCGTACCGGGCGAGGAGCCGGTGCTGTGCCTGAGCGACCTCTACGCGGAGGTCCGCCGGCGGATGCGGTCCACGGGCTTCGCACTGCCGGAGGAGTGCGGCAAGACGGGGGCGGGAGCCTTCCCCTTCGTGCGCAACCGGGCCTTCGTGCCACCGGCCCCGAAACCGGCCCCCGCCCCCGCCCCCGCCCCGGCCCCGAAGCAGCAGCCCGAACCGAAGCCCGAACCGGCCCCGGAGCACCGGCCGGCCCCGAGGCCCGCTCCGGCGCCGCGGGCCGCCACACGGCCCGACGGGCCCACCTTCGCCACCGTCCTGGCCGGCGGCTACCGCATGGGGGAGGTCAACGCCCGCCTGGCGGAGGTCGTCGCCGCGGTGGCCCACCCCGACCGCTGGCCGGAGGTGGGCCCGCCCTACTTCCGGACCGAAAGGGGCCGCAAGACCCACGGGTTCGATTTCACGGAGGTGGAGGCCCACATCGAGCGCCACCGCCGCCCGCCCACGACGTTCGCGGACGCCCTGCGCCTCGCACTGCTCCTCCAGCGCTTCGCGTTCGTACGGGACACCTGGCGGCCGCGCTGGTTCCTCTCCATGCGGAGGAAGCGCTACGGCATGGCCGACGGGGAGCATCTGGTGGGCCGCGCCACAAACGGAGCGGCGCGCGCCGTCGTGTTCACCGACACGCACCTGTGCGTGCGGTCCTCCTCAGACCTCCTGAGGGTCCCGTACTCCGGGCTCGCGGCCCTCTCACTGTCCGTCTCGCGCAAGGAGGAGCGCGTGGTGACCGTCACCGACCTAGCCGGGATCTGTGAGGACGTCGTCACCTACACCACGACCCTCGGGTTCGGATCGGACCGGATGACGGTGAGCGAGGGCTCGAACCACCCGGTCCTCTCGGCCCTGCGCCGCTTCCTCCCCGCGATGGCCGACCTCCGCGCCCGCCACCCCGCATGCTTCGACGGGCTCCTCCCCTAGGGGGTGTCGTCCGTCGGGAGGACGTCCGTGGGGTCCAGGGCCTCGTCCAGGGACTTCATCAGGCGGTCGCGCTCCACCTCGTCCAGCGGGACCGGGCTCACATCGGTGGCGTCCGTCAGCCGCCGGAACCCGCCCCGGCGCTGGAGCCGCCCGCTCACCCGGATCGGCACGCCCACCAGGTGCGCGTGGCCCGCCACCCGGTACGCCTCCTCGTCCAGCACGGCCCGTACGTACGGCACCTCCGCCCCCGCCAGCACCCGCAGCCGGATCGTGCCCCCGCCGCCCGGCGCCGAGCGCCGCATCCGGACCACCGCCCCCGCCACCCGTACGGGCACCGCCGGCTCGTCCCGGGTGTAGCGCGCCGCCGCCTCCCGGAGCACCGGCAGGTCCCCGGGGGAGAACTCCACCGGCTCGGGACGTGCCGCGCACCCCGCCGGGACCCCCGCCGCCGGAGCCCAGGCCAGCGCGATCCGGGCCCCTTCCGAGCCCCGCACCAGCGCGATCAGCGCGTCCGCCAGCTCCCGGCTGACCCCGGCCTCGACCGCCGCGTCGAGGGCCTCCATGCCGCCGGTGGCCCGCCGGTAGTCCACGGCCTCCCGGGCCGCGTGCAGGGCGTGGTGCAGCCGGGTCATCGTGCCCCGCCCGCCGTCCACCGGCACGTACGCGGTGAGCACCCGCCCGCCGGGGGCCGGCCCCACCAGCACCCCGTCCAGGGCTCGTTCGGCCTGGCCGCGGTGGCGGGCCCCGTAGTACCCGGCCCTGGCCCGGTCCGCGAGGGCCCCGGCCAGCAGGAGCTGCCGGGCGGCCGAGCGGAGCTGCTCCTGCACCGTCCACGCCGCCGCGCCCCGGGGTCCGTACGGTCCCTCGGGGCCCTCCGGGATCCGCCGCTCCCAGCGGATCTCGTCGCTGGGCACGCTCAGTCCGTACAGCACCTCCCGCGCGGACGGCAGCGCGCTGCGCGAGAGGGCGCTCAGCGCCTCCTCCAGCAGGTCGGAGCAGTCGGGGAAGGCCCGGCTCTCCGGGACGAGGAGGCTGGCCCCCGCGCCGCCCGCCGCGTACGGGGCCGGCGGCGTCCAGCGCCCGTACCGGCCCGCGGCTCCGCCCCGGCGCTGCCAGCCGTGCCGGTGCAGCAGGGCCCCCAGCACCGCCGGGTCGACGTGCGCGGGATCGGGCGTCCCGGAGTCGGAGAAGTCCCCGTACTCCGACGGGGACGTCAGCGGTTCCAGGTGCGGTGAGTGCCAGTGCATCAAGGTGTCCCTCCCGACCCGACCCGGGTCATGATCTCGCACAGCGCCCGGTCGTCGAAGATCCGCGTGGTGGGGATCCGTACGGTGGTCCGGCGCCGGCCGGTCACGGGGTGCCCGGCGAGGTTGGTCCAGTAGCAGCAGTGCCGCAGGTCGAGCCGGTCGTGGCCGGCGGCGAGCCACTGGTCGCGCTCTCGCGGGACGAGCATCACGACGAGGATCTTGTGGACGGCGACCGGCGTGCGGGCCAGCTTCACCAGGTGCTCGTTGTCGAGGGTGAAGGCGAAGGTGGGCCCCGCCGGTCTGGGCGGTATCTGGTAGGTCGCCTTCAGCTGCACCTTGATGGTGACCTCGTCGTCGACGACGTGCTCGGGCGCGCCGTGGTTGACCTGCCAGTCGATGCCGTTGTCCGGAAAGGGCTGGGAGAGCGAGCAGCCGGCCGCGGCGGCGACGGCGTGCAGGTATCCCACCTGGAGGGTCTCCATGCAGGCGGTGGTGGCGAGCGTGCCGCGCAGCGGTCCGGTCCGGTCCGTGTTCCGCGGATCGGTCCGCCCCTGCAGCATCCCGCCCGGTTCGGGCTGCGCGAGCGCCATGGCCGGCTCCCCATGCCTTCCGGGCTCTGCCGAATGAGGGTGGTGTGGTGGGTGGGGTGACGACCGGTCATGTGTGCGGTCCCCCAGGGAAGTTGTCTCCGTAGCGGAAGGTCCGCAAACGGCGTACGGCGCAAACAGGCCGGGTATCACCGATGCGGGCAGGGGTGGCACGTTCCGAGGCGGCGGCGCCCGGGTGCACCCCGACTGCCGATCGGGAACGAGGAGTTCGCCATGACGCGCTGGTATGAGGGGCCGCTGGCCGCATTCGACACGGAGACGACCGGGGTGGACGTGGAGCAGGACCGGATCGTGTCCGCCGCTCTCATCGTGCAGGAGTGTGCGGGCGGCCGGGTCCGCTCCACCCGCTGGCTGGTCAATCCCGGCATTCCGGTGCCCCCGGGCGCCACGGAAGTGCACGGTCTGACCGACGAGCACCTGCAGCGCAACGGGCGCTGGCCGGCGCCGGTCGTCGAGGAGATAGCCCGTGCGCTCGGGGAGCAGCTGGTGGCGGGCCGGCCGGTGGTGGTGATGAACGCGCCGTTCGACCTGACGCTGCTGGACCGGGAGTTGCGCCGGCACCGGGCCTCGTCGCTGGCGCGGTACCTGGACAACCGGCCGTTGACGGTGCTGGATCCGCGGGTGCTGGACAAGCACCTGGACCGGTACCGCAAGGGCCGCCGGACGCTGACGGACCTGTGCGCGCACTACGGGATAGAGCTGGAGGGCGCGCACGACGCGGCGGCGGACGCGCTGGCCTCGCTGGAGCTCGTGCGGGCGGTGGGCCGCCGCTTCGCGGCCCGGCTGGAGCGGCTGACCCCGGCGGAGCTGCACACGCTCCAGGCGGTGTGGCACGCGGCGCAGGCGCGGGGGCTGCAGGCGTGGTTCGCGCGGCAGGGGACGCCGGAGGCGGTGGACCCGCACTGGCCGCTGCGACCGGAGCTGCCCGCGGCGGCATAGGCCGAGGGCAGCAACGGGCCTCGGACGTGCGGAAGGCCGGTCCGTCGTGAGACGGACCGGCCTGACCCGGTGGGCGATACTGGGATCGAACCAGTGACCCCTTCGGTGTGAACGAAGTGCTCTCCCGCTGAGCTAATCGCCCGGGAACGGGTTGAACAATACAAGAGGCACGGGGTCTGGTTCAAACCGCTTCCGGCGGGGCGGCCAGCCGGGCCTCGAGCGCGTGCCGTCCGGCCCGCATCATCAGGGCGTGGTTGAGCCGGAACGCGGGCCGCACCGGCACCGCGAGGCGCCGCAGCAGCGGGCTGCGCACCTCGACCTCCTGCTCGTACAGGGCCCGCGTCCCGCGTCCGCCGGCCCCCCTGCGCGCCCGTACGGTCCACCGCGCCCAGCCCTCGATGTCCCCGTGCAGGGCCGCCTCCAGGAGGCCGCGGCCGGGATCGCGGAGCAGTTCGGTGGCGGTCATCCGGATCTCGTACGGGAGGACGGAGCGGATGAGCAGGGCTCCGCTGTGGCCGCCGAGCCGCTCGGCCGCGCGGACCTGGGGCCACCAGCGCGGGTAGTCGCCGGTCCGCTCCAGTACGGAGTAGACCCGCGCGGGCGGGGCGTCGAGGTCCCACACGCTGCGGAAGCGGTAGCGGTTCCAGCGGTCCAGGCGGCTGAGGTGGTCCAGGCGGCTGAGGTCCATGGCCCCAGTCTGGCCCGGCGGGTCCGGGCGCGGGACCCGCTCCCGCGCATCCACTCTTCCGTGGGTACGGGCGCGTACTCCCGTGTACTCAGCGCGGATCTGAGTACGCACACCCATGTCCTGACGGCGTGACGGGCGCCACACTCCGGAGCATGGCGACTCCACCACCACCGGGCACACCCCTGTCACCCCCGCACGAGCTGGCGCTCATCGACCGGGAGCTGGCCCAACTCGACGCCCGGCGTGCGTACTTGCTGGCGCGTCGGGACTGGCTGCTGCGGCTGCCGGTGCCGAGCGGCTGGGGCGCGCCCGCGCCCGGGTCCCCCGCCCGCCCGAAGGAGGCCTCGGGCCCCGGCGCTCAGAACGTGCTGCTGACGCTGGGCGCGGTGCTGCTCGGGGTGGCCGCCCTGGCGTTCACTCTGGTCAGCTGGGGGTCCCTGGGGATCGCCGGGCGCAGCGCGGTGCTGGCCGTGGTGACGGCCGCCGCGCTGGGCGCGCCCGCGCTGCTGCTGCGCCGCGGGCTGCGCTCGACCGCCGAGTCGGTGGCGGCGGTGGGGCTGCTGCTGACGGTGCTGGACGCGTACGCCGTGTACGCGGTCGCCGCGCCCGGCACCGACGGCACGGCGTACGCCGCGGGGGCGGCGGCCGTGCTGGCGGCCCTGTGGGCGGGGTACGCCCGGGTGCTGCCGGGGCTGACGGTCCCGCTGCCGGCGGCGGTGCTGACGGCGCAGCTCCCGCTGCCGCTGGCGGCGGTGGCCGCGGCGGCGGGGCCGGTGGGGACCGGCTGGGCGTTGCTGGCGACGGCGGCGCTGGACGCGGCGCTCGTCCTGCTGGTGCCCGGGGTCCGGGCACGGGCGGCGGTGTCCGGCCTGGCGGTGGTGAGCGCGGCCGCCCTGGGGGCGGGGGCGCTGCTGAGCGGGCTGTCGGAGATGGCGCCGGCGGGTTCGGCGGGGGCGGCGGCCGGTCCGGCGCTGCTGCTGGCGGCGTGCGCGGCGCTGGGCGTCGCGGTGGCCTGGCGGGAGCCCTCGGCGACGGCGGCCTCGGTCGTCGGCTCCCTCGCGGGGGTGGCGGCGCTCGGCGGCACCGTCCGGCCGGCCCTCGCGCGGGACTGGGCCGTACTGGTGTTCCTCCTGCTCGCCCTGCCGCTGCTGGCGGCCGTACGGGCGACCGCGCTGCCGGCCGCGGTCCGGCGCGGCCTGACCCGGGCCGGGGCGGGGGTGGCCGCCCTGGCCGCGCTGTCGGCGCTGCTCCCGGCGGTGGGTTCGCTGGGGTTCCGGGTCGCCGTGCTGGGCGAGGTGTGGGCGGCGACGACCCCCTCCCGGGAGGCGTACGGGCCGGGGCCGGCGGCCGCGGTGACCCTGCTGGTGGCGGCGGGGGCGGCCGGGGCGCTGGCCCGGGTGCTGCCCCGCCCGGAGCCGGGGGCGGTCGCGGTGGTGCTCGGCTGGGCCGGGCTGTTCGCGGCGCCGCTGCTGTGCGGGCTGCCGGTGGCCGCGGTGCTCGCGGCCCAGCTGGCGGTGACGGCGGCGGCCGGGGCGTGCGCGCTGCGGCTCGGGCGCGCTCCGGGGTACGCGGCCGCGGTGTGCGCGGCGGTGGGGGCGCTGAACCTGTCGGTGGCCGCGCTGGACGGGCGCACCGCCACCTTCGCGGTCTTCGGGCTGCTGGGTGCCGGCTGCGCGGCGGGGGCCTCGTGGCGGCCCGCTCCGCTTCCCGTACGGGCCGGCGCGGCGGTGCTGGCCGTCGGGTACGCGGCGGCCCTGGCGGCGGCCCTGGGGGCGCTGTGGGGGCTCGCGGTGGCCTGGTGGGCGCTGCCGCTGCTGGCGGTCCCGGCCGCGGTGGCCGCGGCCGGTCCGCGGCTGGGCCGGGTACGGCACCCGGCGGAGGTGGCGGCGGGTGCGGTCGGCGCGGTGGCGCTGCTCCTGGCGGGCCTGCCCTGGGAGCCTTCGCGGGCCGCGCTGGTGTGCGCGCTGGCCGGGGTGGTCTGCGCGGGCGCGGCGGTGCGGCCGGAGCGGCGCGGGCTCGGCTGGGCGGCCGGGGCCCTGTTCCTGGCGGCGACGTGGGTCCGCCTGGCGGCCTCGGGGGTGCAGGTCCCGGAGGCGTACACGCTGCCGGTGACGCTGCCCGCGCTGGCGGTGGGCTTCGTACGCCGCCGCCGGGACGCCCGGTCCTCCTCGTGGGTGGCGTACGGCCCGGGGCTGGGCGCGACGCTGCTGCCGAGCCTGCTCGCCGCCTGGGGCGATCCGCACTGGCTGCGGCCGCTGCTGCTGGGCCTGGCGGCGCTGGCGGTGACCCTGCTCGGCGCGCGGTGGCGGCTCCAGGCCCCGCTGCTGCTCGGCGGCGCCACGCTCGCGGCGGTGGCCCTGCACGAGCTGGCCCCGTACGTGGTCCAGGTCGTCGACGCGCTGCCGCGCTGGCTGCCGCCGGCGCTGGCGGGGCTGCTGCTCCTGGTGGTGGGGGCGACGTACGAGAAGCGGCTGCGGGACGCGCGCCGGCTGCGGGACGCCCTCGGCCGGCTGGGGTAGCGGCGGGGGTGGGGAAACGCCAAGGGCCCGGAGACTCTGGAAGTCTCCGGGCCCTTGGTCCGGGTGGGCGATACTGGGTTCGAACCAGTGACCCCTTCGGTGTGAACGAAGTGCTCTCCCACTGAGCTAATCGCCCGGACGCACCGCAAACATTACCCCATGTCAGCGGTGGTTCCCGACCATCACTGGTCCTTGAGGTTCCAGGGCAGCGTGAGCCCGTACTTCCACAGGTAGAAGCCGATCAGCGCGCCCGCGATCACGAGGCCGACGCCGGTCAGGATGAGGTTGCGGCGCCGGACCTTGGGGTCCAGCGCCTTCTGCGCGGCCTCGGTCACTTTGCGCTTGGTCCAGCGCAGCACCAGGTGGGCCCAGGCGAACTCGGTGGCCCAGATCGCCAGGCCCGCGAAGATCGCCACCCAGCCGGGGCCGGGCAGGACGAGCATGGCCACGCCCGCGCCGATCACGGCGAGGCCGACGATGAAGACGCCGACCTGCCAGCTCAGGTGCAGGGTGCGGCGCGACTTGATGAAGGCGGGAGCCTTCGACACGTGCTGCGCTTCTCCCGTGGTCTGCTGAGTCGTGCCGTCGGCTGCGGACTCGACTCCGGACTCGGCTGCGGACCCTTGGGTCCCGCGGTCACTCCCCGTATTCATGAGCCCGAATCTACCGGAGCCGGAAGCACACGTGAATGGTGCTTTGGATCCGCCGTCCGAGGGACCCAGAGGTCCGCAAAACGGTCAGAGGGGTTTACAACGGCACCGTAGGTGGCATGTCGATTTCGCCGACGTGCGAATCCCCGAGCGCACACTGAGCGAAAGGCCCTGGCGCTTATGAACACCACGGTCAGCTGCGAGCTGCACCTGCGCCTCGTTGTGTCGAGCGAGTCCTCACTGCCTGTCCCGGCGGGCCTGCGGTATGACACGGCCGATCCCTACGCCGTGCACGCCACCTTCCACACCGGCGCCGAGGAGACGGTCGAGTGGGTTTTCGCCCGAGACCTCCTCGCTGAGGGCCTCCACCGGCCCACCGGAACCGGAGACGTCCGCGTCTGGCCGTCCCGCAGCCACGGTCAGGGCGTCGTCTGCATCGCCCTGAGCTCACCGGAGGGAGAAGCGCTGCTCGAAGCACCCGCCCGCGCACTCGAATCGTTCCTCAAGCGGACGGACGCCGCGGTTCCACCCGGGACCGAACACCGGCACTTCGACCTCGACAAGGAGCTCTCCCACATCCTGGCCGAAAGCTGAGCCAGACCCTCAGGGAGCACCTCCCGGCACGCGCCGGGGGCCACTCCGCACCGTCCGACTCGGGGCGACGGTGCGGGCTGGACGAAAACCTCATACGGCAGTGCCGGCGCTGTTCTCGCGGAAGCCGTCCGCGAGGGCGGCGCCGGTGTGCGTGGCGCAGTCCTGCGCGACGGCGTCGGACGCGGCCGCGGCAGGGGTCCCTCCCGGTTCCGCCCGGGCACGGCTAGAGTCGGCCCCCAGCGGCGGCACTGGCCCGTCGCCGCAGGCCCGGCCCCCAGGGAGCGACCCCGTGCAGATTCCCCACGACACCCGTCGCGCGCTCGACGTCGTCGTCGCGCTGGTGAACACCGCGGCCGAGGCGGACCACCCCGACGGCCTGGCGGACGTCGGCTCGCTGCGCGAGTTCGTCCGCGAGTACAAGATCAGCGACGTCGGCGATCTCGGCGCCCGCGACCTCTCCGGCGTACGGACGGTCCGCGGCAAGTTCGCCCAGGTCTTCGGTGCGCCCAACCCGAGGACCGCCGCCGGGCTCATCAACGAGCTGGTGGCGACCGCGGGCACCACCCCGCAGCTGACCGACCACGACGGCTACGACTGGCACGTCCACTACTTCGCGCCGGGCGCCTCGCTGGGCGACCACCTCGCGGCCGACGGCGGCATGGCCCTGGCCTTCATCGTGGTCTCCGGCGAGCAGGAGCGGCTGCGCCGCTGCGAGGCCCCCGACTGCCGGCGGGCCTTCGTGGACCTGTCCCGGAACCGCTCGCGGCGCTACTGCGACAGCCGGACCTGCGGGAACCGGCTGCACGTGGCGGCGTACCGGGCCCGGCGCAAGGAGGCCGACGCGGGGCCGCCGGAGCACCACGCGCAGCCGGGCGCGCACCAGGAGTAACCAAAGGCGTCACAGCCGCGGTCACAGCAGGAACAGGTCGTGCACGGCGGCCAGCAGCAACAGGGTGCCGATCACACCCAGGAAGATCATCAGGGGCGGCTGGGAGAGCGCGAAGAGGCAGCCTCGCGGCTCCTCGGCGACGGGGGCGGGGACCGGGGCCGGTGCGGGAACCGGCGGGTCGCCCTGCGATGTGTCGAGCATGTCGGGGCGATGATCGCGCAGGGCACCCGTCATCGGCCCCCAACACGCCAGCCTTTGCGCGGGAGTTCACTCCTTCTTGTCAGGCTCGCGCCGATACCGCTCCGCGGCCTCAGATGCCGTGCTTCTTCAGGATCGCTTCGATGTCGGAGAAGTCGTCCGCGGGGGCGGCCGGGGCCTGGCGGGACGCCGGCTGCGGCCGGGCGCCCCGACCCGGCACGGGGGCGGACTCGGCCGGGGCCACGGCCTCGCGCCCGGGGCTTGCCTTGGCCGCCTTCGCGGCCTTCGACGGCTTGACCGCCCCGGCGGACCCCTCCCCCGCCCCGAGCCGGCGCCGCTCGATGGCGCGGGTGGTCATGAACAGCACCCAGGAGAGCCCGAGCAGCCCGAAGCCCGCCCACACGGCCGGATCGAGGACCATCGTGGACACCCACTCCACGGCGCCCGTCAGTACGAGGGCGACCGGCACCAGCGCGTACGCCGCGATCCGCGTGGCGGCGAGGAAGCGCTTGCGGTACGCGGCCACCGCGGCGATGCCCAGGCCCGCCGCGGACACCGCGGAACATATGGTCTCGGCCAGCATGCGGTCCTCCAGGGGTGGGCGATCCGTCCCTTCCATCCTGCACCGGGCACCGCGGCGGCGGCCATGGCCCGAGTGGATCCGGGGCCGATCTCCGGGAGATCTCGGGGTCGCGCCTCCTCCTCAGGGGGTGCGTGAGGGGGTCGGGGAAGGGGTGCGTCAGGGTCGGGGCGGGGGTGCGTTTCGATGGCCGCGTCCGGCGGCTGGGACACTGGGTCCATGACCGATTCCGTGATCCTCGACGTCTGGTGCGAACTCCAGTGCCCGGACTGCCACCGAGCCCTGGACGACGTACGCGCCCTGCGGGCCCGCTACGGCGACCGGCTGGACATCCGGCTGCGCCACTTCCCGCTGGAGAAGCACAAGCACGCCTTCGCCGCGGCGCAGGCCGCCGAGGAGGCCGCGGAGCAGGGCCGGGCATGGCCGTACGTGGAGGCCGTGCTGGCCCGCACCGCGGAGCTCGGCGACCGCGGCGAGGCCGTACTGCTGGACGTGGCGCGCGAACTCGGCCTCGACGCCGAGGAGTTCGACACCGCCCTGATCGACGGCCGGCACATCCTGATCGTCGACGCCGACCAGGCCGAGGGCAAGGCGATCGGCGTGACCGGCACCCCGACCTACGTCATCGACGGCGAGCGTCTCGACGGCGGCAAGAGCCAGGAGGGCCTGCGCGCCCGCATCGAGGAGATCGCGGACCGCCTGCTGGCCGCCGACCCGGCCTGATCCCCCCCTAGAGGAGGTCCTTGGCGTAGTTGACGTCCGTCATCCGGTAGCCGAGGGACTCGTACAGCCGCAGGGCCGGGGTGTTGCCCGCGAAGACCTGGAGCCTGAGGACGCGGTGGCCCCCGGCGAGGGCCGAGCGTTCGGCCAGGAGCATCAGGTCGCGCCCGTACCCCCGGCCGCGGTGCTCCTCGGCGACGGCGACGTCGAAGACGTACGCGCCCTCCCCGTTCGGCGCCGACCACACGTGTCCGACGGGGACGCCGTCCGCCTCCAGGACGCAGAGGGTGGCGCCCTCGGTGGCCAGTCCGTGGGGCAGGGCGCGCTCGTGGTCGGCCACCGACTTCGCCCGCGCGGCCTCCTCCGGCATGCCGCGGCTGGTCCAGTCGGCGGCGTAGCCCTCGATCGCCCCGACGAGCCAGACCTCGTACTCGGCCTGCGTCATGGGGCGCCCGGCGACCCCCGCGCGGAGCTCGGGCGGCTGCGCCGGCAGCTCCTTGGCCATGTTGCGGCTGTACTCGGCGTACCCGAGCGCCTGTGCCATCCGCAGGCCTCCCGCCGACGTCGCGGGTACCGAGACCCGGACGCGGCGGCAGCCCCAGCCGCGCAGCACCTCCTCGGCGGCGAGCGCCCCGACGGTGGCGCGGCCGCGCCGCCGGTCGGGCTCGTCGACGGCGAGGTCGCGTATCTCTCCGACGCTCGGCCCGAAGGGCGTGTCGCAGGCGACCAGCAGCGCGCCGACGCGCCTGCTGTTGACCCGGATCTCGTACGGGCGCGACCGCGCGCCCCCGGTGCTCTGCTGAAGCGGCCCGCTCGGCCGCAGGGTGGTGGTCATCAATCGAGTTCTACCCGCCCCGCGGCCCCGTGCGACAGCCATTAAGCGGGCGGATCGGCCGGCTCAGGGATCGAGGTCCGCGCCGGCGCGCGCTTCGAAGATCCGCATCGCCTCGGCGGTGACGGGCCCCGGCACGGCCGCGGCCACGTCCCGCCCGTCGATCCGGTGGACGGCCTGCACATCGCGCAGGGTGGAGGTCAGGAAGACCTCCTCGGCCTGTTCCAGCGCCTCGAAGGGCAGGTCCGTCTCCTTGGCCCCGGCCCAGTCGACGACCAGCGCCCGGGTGATGCCGGCGAGGCAGCCGGAGGCGAGCGGCGGGGTGTGCAGCTCCCCGCCGAGGACGACGAACACGTTGGAGCCGGTGCCCTCGCACAGCCGCCCGACGGTGTTGGCGAACAGGGCCTCGGAGGCGCCGGCCTTGTGGGCGGCGGCCAGCGCCACGACGTTCTCGGCGTACGAGGTGGTCTTCAGGCCGGCCACCGCGGAGCGCTCGTTGCGGACCCAGGGAACGGTGATCACCGCGGTGATGTCCGGCCGGCGGGTCTCCTCGGCCACGGCCACGACGAGGGTGGGGCCGGCGTCGCCGCGGTCGGAGCCGAGCGGGGACACTCCCCCGGTGTAGGTGATGCGCATGCGGGCGAGCGGCAGCGGATTGGCCTCCAGGACGGCCGCGCATGCCCGGCGCACCTCGTCCGGATCGGGGTCGGGCAGTCCGAGGCCGCGGGCGGAGCGGGTCAGCCGGTCCACGTGGCGGGTGAGCGCGAAGGCCGTGCCGCGCTCCGCCTTCACCGTCTCGAACACTCCGTCGCCCACGGTCAGCCCGTGGTCGAAGACGGACACCTGTGCGCTGTCGGCGTTCCGCAGCGCGCCGTCGAGCCAGATCCTCACCGTACGATCCCTCCGCTCACCCAGGGGTGCCGGTCACCTCATGGGTTCCCGACGCTACCCTGAGCAACCGGGCGGCCTTCAGCTCCGTCTCGGCCCATTCGCGGTCGGGGTCGGAGCCCCAGGTGATGCCGGCGCCGGTGCCGAAGAGCAGGCTCGGGCCGCCCGGGCGCCGGCGGTCGATCCAGAAGGTGCGGATGCCGACGGCGAGCTCGGCGGTGCCCCGGTCGGCGTCGACCCAGCCGATGCCCCCGCAGTAGGGGCCGCGGGGGGCGGTCTCCAGGGCCTCGATGATCCGCAGCGCGGAGGACTTGGGGGCGCCGGTGACGGAGCCGGGCGGGAAGGTCGCGGCGAGCAGCTCGGGCCAGCCGGCGCCCTCGGCGAGCTCGCCGCTGACGGTGGAGACGAGGTGGACCAGGCCCGGGTGCTCCTCCACGGCGCACAGCTCGGGGACGGTGACGGAGCCGGTGGCGCAGACCCGCCCGAGGTCGTTGCGTACGAGGTCCACGATCATGACGTTCTCGGCGTGGTCCTTGGGCAGGAGGTCGGCGGCGGTGCGGCCGGTGCCCTTGATGGGGCCGGATTCCACGTGGCGGCCGACCCGGCGCAGGTACAGCTCGGGGGATGCGGTGGCGATCTCGACGCCGTGGGCCGGGAGCCGAATCGTTCCTGCGTACGGGGCCGGGTTGCCGCGGGCGAGCAGCGCCGTGAGGGCGTCGACGTCGGCGCGGTCCGGATCGGGCAGCGGCGCGGACATCACGCGGCAGAGGTTGGCCTGGTAGACCTCGCCCGCGGCGATGTGCTCGCGGATGCGGCGTACGCCGGCCGTGTAGGCCGCCCGGTCGAGGGAGGAGGACCACTGGTCGGCGGCGGGGCCGCGCCAGGCCCCCGGGACGGGCGCCGGGACGGGGTCGGGGCGTATGTCGCCGAAGCGGGCGCAGACCAGCCGGCCCTCGAAGTCCGCGGCGACCGCCCAGAAGCCCGTCGAGTCGAGGGCGGAGGGGTCGCTGGTGACGTCTCGGAGGTCGGTCGCGAGGAGGCCGCCGAAGCGGGCCAGGGGAAGCAGGTCGTGCACGGCTGCGAGTCTATGACCGGTGACGCCGCGGCGCCGGTGAGGTGACCGCCGGGTGACCGGTGGTGATCGAGCGGCAGCACGCTGCGGAAACGCGTTTTTGAGCTGGCCCGGGAATCCGCTAGAGTTCAACACGTCGCCAGGGAGCGAAGGGGGAAAACCCCGGAGCGAACACGGTGACCTGCGGACGTAGCTCAGTTGGTAGAGCACCACCTTGCCAAGGTGGATGTCGCGAGTTCGAGTCTCGTCGTCCGCTCGAAGTGGGGGATCTTCCCGAGAACCCCTGCAGCTCCATGGTGGAGTGGCCGAGAGGCGAGGCAACGGCCTGCAAAGCCGTCTACACGGGTTCAAATCCCGTCTCCACCTCCAAGGACGATTAGCTCAGCGGGAGAGCGCTTCCCTGACACGGAAGAGGTCACTGGTTCAATCCCAGTATCGTCCACTGATCCGCAAGGATCCCCGCGCGATTAGCTCAGCGGGAGAGCGCTTCCCTGACACGGAAGAGGTCACTGGTTCAATCCCAGTATCGCGCACGCAGTACACGCACCACCTGGTTTGAACTGCGGTTTCGTACCGCGGTCCCGCGCGATTAGCTCAGCGGGAGAGCGCTTCCCTGACACGGAAGAGGTCACTGGTTCAATCCCAGTATCGCGCACCACCTCCGGAAGCCCCGGCCGTTCCCACGGCCGGGGCTTCCGCGTTGCCGGGGCTGCCGGCGCGGCCGGGGCCGCACCGGCCTCGGCTCAGGAGGAGAAGAGCATCCGGCCGAAGCCGCCCTTGTGGTGGCCGTGGTGACCGTGGCCGTGACCGCCGTGGTGCGGGGCGCCCCAGGCGGGCGCCGGGGCGTGCGCCGCCGGGTAGGGGGCGGGGGGCGCGGCGGGCGGCGGGACCTGGCCGTACTGGCCGCCGGTGTACTGGGACTCCAGGCGGGTCAGCGCCTCCAGCTCGCCGTAGTCGAGGAAGATGCCGCGACAGTTGCTGCACTGCTCGATCTGGACACCGTTGCGGTTGTAGGTGTGCATCATCGCGTGACACTTCGGACACTGCATGACCGGATCAACTCCTCGCCGTCTGCTTCGACACCGGATGCATGCCCGGTGGCGTGAAGCTCACCCTACGACGGAGCCTGCGCCTCCAAGTCGGGCGGGAGGGAGGCAATTCGGGCACAGGATTCCACCATCAGCCGCTCCACGTCCTCGAGTCGGCGTCTGCTTTCTGCCGATTTAGCCAGAGCGAGGGCGGCGGTCTGCACGGTCAGGGCCCGGGCCGCGAGGTCCAGTTCCGGCCAGGGATCGGAGCCGGGCGGCCCGGCCGCGGGACCGCCGGCCGCCCGGTAGGAGTCGAGGAAGCGGACCCAGGCGCCGGTGTCGAGCAGCCCGGCGGCGTACCAGGCGGCGGGCCGGGCCAGGTCCCAGGCGGGGGTGCCGATGCCGAGGTCGTCGACGTCGATGAGCCGCCAGCCGCCGTCGGGGCCGGGCCCCCGCACCAACTGCCCGAGGTGCAGGTCCCCGTGGCACAGGGCCCCGCCCCGGGGAGCCGGAGCCTCCCCGCGCACCCAGGCGGGCAGGGTCCGCGCGGCGGCCCGTACGAGGTCGCCGGCGGACCGGCCCTCGGCGGGGCCGGGCACGAGCGCGACCCCCGGCCGCGCCCCGGCGGGAGCCCGGCCGCCGTCGGGGCCCCGCACACCGTCCTGGCTGCGGACCGCGTCCGCGGCGGTGGCCCGGGACAGGCGGCGCAGGGCGCGGGCGAGTTTGGCCGGGCCGCGCATCGGGGGGACCGGGCCGGGCAGCCGGTGCACGGGGATCTGGTGCAGGGCCGCCAGCAGCCGCCCCGCCGCCTCCCAGGGGGCGTCCTCGGGACGCTCCGGGTCGACCGGGGCCCCGTACGGCCAGAGGGACACCGGCCGGCCCCCGAGGTAGCCCACCTCGGGGCGCAGCGGGGCCAGCAGCACCCCGGCCAGCGCCTCGTCCGCGGCGATCCTCATCCGTACGGCGAGGCCCGCGCGGTCGCTGTCCCCGGCGTGCGCCTTGGCGACGATCTCGCCGCAGCGCACCACCGTCCCGTCCTCGCGTTCGGCGAGCAGCTCGTACGGGGCGTCCCGCTCCCCCGTGCCGGCGTACGCCGCGAGGGCGGCGGGCAGTGGCTCCTGGTTCATCGCGGCTCCACGGCTCCCGTCACTGGCGTCTCGGAAGCAGATTACGGAACCGCGGGGCCGCATGAGGCGGCCGACGGCGGTGTGGGAGGACACGAAAAAGGGTGCTGCCCGTCCGACTCCCCAGTCGTACGGGCAGCACCCTTCACCTGCCGTCCGTCGCGCCCCCGTCCCCACGGGGTTCGACAGGCCGATGTCCCGGTCCGGGCCGCTCTCCCGGACCCGGGGCGCCGCTCAGCGCCCCAGCATCACGCCCACGGACGACGCCTGTGCCGCCACCTGGTCGAACCCTCCGAAGAGGAAGAGCAGGAGGGCGGCCAGGGGGAGCACCATGGCCGCGGCCACCAGTGGATGGCGCGTACCGGACTCATGGCCGTTGAACGCGAATGCCTTGCGTCCGTGCCGCGTGATGTCCGCCATGGCCCTCTCCCTGTCGATTGGCAGCGGCGGGCTTGTGACCTCGGGGGACGAGTGCTCCACCCGCCGCTTGTCCTCAACACTAGGCGCGGCGAAGCCCCCTGGCGTCCTGCCCTCGTACCGCTTGGCAGGCCTCCAAGAGGATGACGGCCCGCCGTGCACGTACTCCCCTGGGTGGAGACCGGTCCCCCGCTGTGAGGGTCATCCCGGAGGGGATGACCGGAGGGTAGTGAGTTCGCTCACTTCCGTCACTCCCCGCGCATGCGTGTCCGCCTACGGGGTAGGCGCAAGATCACCCCGCGCGCCCGCCCGGCGCACGTGCTCCCGCCCGCCGCGCGCCCCGCGCACGACCCCGGCCGGATGCCCAATCCCCTTGACCCGAGGGCCGTTTGGCCGTACGGGCAAGTGCCGTACGGGCAGGGGTCCGTGCGGGTGAGGAACCCTCAAGTGGGTTGCCCCGCACTGACAATCGAATCTTCCGGCGAGGGCGCGGCCTCTGAGCGCTCGTGGCGGATCGTCCGTAAGCTGTGGCACGTCAACAGGACGACCGGTCAGCGGGGTGGACATGGCGATGATGCGGCTCCGGCGCGAGGACCCGCGTGTCGTCGGCTCATTCAGACTGCACCGGCGGCTCGGCGCCGGCGGCATGGGCGTGGTCTACCTGGGATCGGACCGGCGCGGCCAGCGGGTCGCGCTGAAGGTGATCCGGCCCGACCTGGCCGAGGACCAGGAGTTCCGCTCGCGCTTCGCGCGCGAGGTGTCGGCCGCCCGGCGGATCCGCGGCGGGTGCACCGCGCGCCTGGTGGCCGCGGACCTGGACGCGGAGCGCCCCTGGTTCGCCACGCAGTACGTTCCCGGCCCCTCCTTGCACGACAAGGTCGCCGAGGAGGGTCCGCTCACGGCCGCCCAGATCGCCGCGATCGGGGCCGCGCTCTCCGAGGGACTGGTCGCCGTACACGAGGCGGGGGTCGTCCACCGCGATCTCAAGCCTTCGAACATTCTTCTGTCCCCCAAGGGCCCCCGGATCATCGACTTCGGGATCGCCTGGGCCACGGGTGCCAGCACGCTCACCCACGTGGGCACCGCCGTCGGTTCCCCGGGCTTCCTCGCGCCCGAACAGGTGCGCGGGGCCGCCGTCACCCCGGCGACCGACGTGTTCGCGCTGGGGGCCACCCTCGCCTATGCGGCGACCGCCGACTCGCCCTTCGGGCACGGCAGTTCCGAGGTCATGCTGTACCGCGTGGTGCACGAGGAGCCGCATCTGATCGGGGTCCCGGACGCCCTCGCCCCCCTCGTACAGGCCTGCCTGGCCAAGGACCCGGAGGAGCGGCCCAGCACGCTGCAGCTGTCGATGCGGCTGAAGGAGATCGCCGCCCGCGAGGCGCAGGGGCTGTCCGACGGGCGCCCGCCGGCGCAGCGCGCACGGGCCGCCGAGCGGCCGACCGGGCGGCTGGCCGATGCGTACGCGGACCAGCGCACGGAGCGGCGTACGGGCGGCACTCCCGCGCCCCAGGGGCCGGACCAGGGCCACGGGCAGGGTCAGGGACAGGGACCGAACAGCGGCGGGCACCCGCGGCCCTCGTCCTCCCGGCCCTCGTCACCGCGCCCTTCGTCCTCGCGGAACCCGGGCGGCCCGTCCTCCCGGCCGACGGCGGGGCGTACGGGCGGCCGCCAGGCTCCGCGCACGACGGGAGCGGGGCGGCGCCCCTCGCGGCCGGACCCCCGGCTGATGCGGCAGCGCCTGATCGTGTTCGTCGTGGTCACGCTGATCGTGGCGCTGGGGATCGCCGCCGCCCAGAAGTTCTAGGCGTCCGGCGAAGCGGGGGGCTGCGGCGGGCGGGTCGCGTAGAAGGCCACCGCCGAGGCCGCGGCCACGTTCAGGGAGTCGATCCCCTCCGCCATCGGGATCCGGACCCACTCGTCGGCGGCGCGCAGCGCGTACGTGGACAGGCCGTGCCCCTCGGAGCCGAGCATGATCGCGGAACGCTCGAAGCGCTCCGGCGGGACCTGGTCCAGCGGCGTGGCCTTCTCGCTCGGCGTCATCGCCAGGATCCGGTAGCCCGCCTCGCGGACCTTCTCCAGGTCGGCCGGCCACTGGTCCAGGCGCGCGTACGGAACCGAGAACACGGAGCCCATCGAGACCTTGATGGCGCGCCGGTAGAGCGGATCCGCGCAGTCCGGGGAGAGCAGTATCGCGCTGATGCCGAGGGCCGCTGCGCTGCGGAAGGCGGCGCCCAGGTTGGCGTGGTCGACGAAGCCCTCGAAGACGGCGATCCGGTGGCCCGCCCCGGCCCCCTCCCCCGCGAGCAGCTCGTCGGCCGCGGGCAGCGGCTTGCGCTGCATCGAGGCGAGGGCGCCGCGGTGCACGTGGTAGCCGGTGACGCGTTCGGCGAGCTCCGGGGTGACGGCGTAGACCGGGGCCGGGAGCTCGTCGATGACGTCGCGCATGACGTCGACCCACTTGGCGGAGAGCAGCATCGAGCGCATCTCGTACCCGGCGTCCTTGGCGCGTCTGATGACCTTCTCGCCCTCGGCGATGAACAGGCCTTCCGCGGGCTCGCGCCGGCGCCGGAGTTCGACGTCGGTCAGGCCCGTGTAGTCGCGCAGGCGCGGGTCGTCGGGGTCTTCGACGGTGATGAGATCAGCCACAGGGTGATACTGCCTTGTCCGGGGTGTGGTGCCAACGGCCGTGCGGGGCGCGGGTGTTTCAGGCGGAGGGGGCGGCCGGGGCCGCGGCGTTGACGTTGACGACCTCGCCGATCACGATGACCGCGGGCGGCCGGATCTCCGCCGCCCGTACGGTCTCGCCGACGGTGGCGAGGGTGGCGTCCACGCGGCGCTGGGTGGCCGTGGTGCCCTCCTGGACGACCGCGACGGGGGTGCCGGCGGGGCGGCCGTGGCGGACCAGGGCCTCGGCGATCAGGCCGATCTTGTCCACGCCCATGAGGATCACCAGGGTGCCGGTGAGCTTGGCGAGGGAGGCCCAGTCCACCAGGGAACGCGGGTCGTCGGGGCCGACGTGGCCGCTGACCACGGTGAACTCGTGCGCGACACCGCGGTGGGTGACGGGGATGCCGACGGCGCCGGGCACCGAGATGGAGCTGGAGATGCCGGGGACGACGGTGCAGGGGATGCCGGCCTCGGCGAGGGCCTGGAGCTCTTCCATGCCGCGGCCGAAGACGTACGGGTCCCCGCCCTTGAGCCGGACCACGGCCTTGCCGGCCTTGGCGTGCTCGATGAGGGCGTTGTTGATGGCCTCCTGGGCCATGTAGCGGCCGTACGGGATCTTCGCGGCGTCGATGACCTCGACGTGCGGCGGGAGTTCGTCGAGCAGGTCGCGGGGGCCGAGCCGGTCGGCGATGACCACGTCGGCCTCGGCCAGGAGGCGGCGCCCGCGGACGGTGATCAGGTCGGGATCGCCGGGGCCGCCGCCGACGAGGGCGACGCCGGGGGTGCGGGTCCGGTTCGCGGTGAGGGAGCCGTCGCGCAGCCCCTCGACGACCGCGTCGCGCACCGCGGCGGAGCGGCGGGGGTCGTTGCCGCTCAGGACGGCGACGGTGACGCCTTCGACGCGGCCGGTGGCCGGGGTCCAGGCGGTGGCCGCCTCGGCGTCGTCGGCGCGCACGCACCAGATGCGGCGGCGCTCGGCCTCGGCGGAGGCGGCGTCGTTGGCGGCCCGGTCCCGGGTCGCGATCAGCGCGTACCAGGCGCCCTCCAGGTCCCCGTCCTGGTAGCGGCGGCGCTCCCAGCGGATCTCGCCGGTCTCGGCCATCGCGTCCACGGAGGGGGTGGCGGAGGGCGAGACGAGGAGGACGTCGGCGCCGGCCGCGACGAGCGCGGGCAGCCGGCGCTGGGCGACCTGGCCGCCGCCGATGACGACGACGCGGCGGCCGGCGAGACGGAGTCCTACGGGGTAGGCGGAGTGTTCGGCCATGGCGGTGCGGCTCCTGGTGCGGCGGGCGGTGTCTGCGGGCCGCTGCTGCGCTGGAGCGGCTGGGTCGGGTGGGGTGACGTGCGCTTTCCCTGTCCGGGTCCAACGATACGGCCCGCGTCGCCGCCCTTGGGGCTGCACCCCCGGGCTCCGGGAGGGCCCGGACGGCGGGGCCGCTGCGCGGGGCTCTTCCCCCGCCCCGCGCGGCGGACCTCGCCTACTTCTCGGTGACTCCGGCCGAGTCGAAGGTGGCGACCTCGTGCATCGCCCGGGCCGCGCTCTGGACCAGCGGGAGGGCCAGGAGCGCGCCCGTGCCCTCGCCGAGGCGCAGGTCCAGGTCGACCAGCGGGCGCAGGCCCAGCTTGTTCAGGGCCGCCACGTGCCCCGGCTCCGCGCTGCGGTGGCCCGCGATGCACGCCGACAGGGACTCCGGGGCGATGGCCCGGGCCACCAGGGCCGCCGCGCCCGCGCTGACGCCGTCCAGGATGACGGGGGTGCGCAGGGAGGCTCCGCCCAGCAGCAGGCCCACGATCGCCGCGTGCTCCAGGCCGCCGATGGCCGCCAGGACGCCGATCGGGTCCGCCGGGTCGGGCTGGTGGAGCTCCAGTGCGCGGCGTACGACCTCGACCTTGCGGGCGTGCGTCTCGTCGTTGATGCCCGTGCCGCGGCCGGTGACCTCCGCCGGGTCGACCCCGGTGAAGACCGAGATCAGAGCCGCCGACACCGTCGTGTTCGCGATGCCCATCTCGCCCGTCAGCAGCGCCTTGTTGCCCGCCGCCACCAGGTCGCGGGCCGTCTCGATGCCCACCTCGATGGCCGCGATGGCCTCCTCGCGGGTCATCGCCGGACCCGTGGAGAGGTCCGCCGTGCCCGGGCGGACCTTGCGCGGGAGCAGGCCGGGGGTGGCGGGGAGGTCCCCGGCCACGCCGACGTCGATCACGCAGACCTCGGCGCCCACCTGGTTGGCGAAGGCGTTGCAGACCGCGCCGCCGCCCAGGAAGTTGGCCACCATCTGCGTGGTGACCTCCTGGGGCCACGGGGTGACGCCCTGGGCGTGCACCCCGTGGTCGCCCGCGAAGATCGCGACCGCGGCCGGCTCCGGGATCGGCGGCGGGCAGACCCGGGAGAGGCCGGACAGCTGTGCGGAGATGATTTCGAGCATGCCCAGGGCCCCGGCGGGCTTGGTCATGCGCTTCTGGCGCTCCCACGCCTCGCCCAGCGCCTTCGCGTCGAGCGGGCGGATGCTGGCGACCGTCTCCGAGAGCAGGTCGTGCGGCTCCTCGCCGGGCAGCGCGCGGCGCCCGTACGTCTCCTCGTGCACGACCCAGGCCAGCGGCCGGCGCTGCGACCAGCCGGCCTGCGCCAGCTCGGGCTCCTCCGGGAACTCGTCGACGTAGCCGACGCACAGGTACGCGACGACCTCCAGGTGCTCCGGCAGGCCGAGCTCGCGGACCATCTCGCGCTCGTCGAAGAAGCTGACCCAGCCGACGCCGAGGCCTTCGGCGCGCGCGGCGAGCCAGAGGTTCTCGACGGCGAGGGCCGAGGAGTAGGGGGCCATCTGCGGCTGCGTGTGCCGGCCGAGCGTGTGGCGGCCGCCGCGGGTGGGGTCGGCGGTGACGACGATGTTCACCGGGGTGTCGAGGATGGCCTCGATCTTGAGTTCCTTGAACTGCTTCGCCCGGCCCTTGGGCAGCGACTTCGCGTAGGCCTCGCGCTGGCGCTGGGCGAGCTCGTGCATCGTGCGGCGGGTCTCGGCCGAGCGGATGACGACGAAGTCCCAGGGCTGGGAGTGGCCCACGCTGGGCGCGTGGTGCGCGGCCTCCAGGACGCGCAGCAGCACCTCGTGCGGGATCGGGTCGGTGCGGAAGCCGTTGCGGATGTCGCGGCGCTCGCGCATGACGCGCAGGACGGCCTCGCGCTCGGCGTCGGCGTACGCGGGGGCCGCCTCGCCCGCGGGGGCCGCCTCGCCCGCGGAGGGCTCGACGACGGGCTCGAGGGGCGCGGCGGGCACGACGGACTCGGGCTCGGGCTCCGTGGCGGCCTCGGCTTCCGCCACCGGCTCGGCGGCCGGTACGACGACCGGCCCGGCCTCCGGGGCGGGCTCGGCGGCGGCCTCGGGCTCCACGGCCCCGGCCTCCGGTACGGACTCGGGGGCGAGAGGGGCCGCGGGGGCAACGGGCTCGACGGCCTCGGGGGCGACGGGGGCCTGGACCACCGTTTCTGCGGGCAGCGCCTCCGGCTCCGGCGCGGCCTCGGCCACGACCGGCTCCGCGGCGGTCGCCACCGGGGCTTCGAGGGGCTCGGCGGCGACGGGCGCCTCGGCGACGGGCTCCGGGACCGGCTGCGCGGCGGCCACGGCGAGCACGACCGGCTCGGGCTCCGCCGCCGCGACCGGCTCCGGCTGAGGGGCCTCCGGCACGGCGGGGGCCTCGGCGGGGGCCTCGGCAGCCGCCGGCGCCTCGGGCGCCATGACGGGCTCCGGCATCAGCACGGGCTCGGCTGCCACCGGCGCGGGGTCGGCCATCAGCACGGGCTCTGCGACCGGCGCGGGCTCGGCCACCGCCGCGGGCTCGGCCACCGCCGCAGGCTCCGGCGCCACGACCGGCTCGGCGACCGCGGCGGGCTCCGGGGCCGCAGCGGGCTCCGCTGCCATGACGGGCTCCGGAACGGCCACGGGCTCCGGCGCCGGCTCCGCCGACCACGGGGCGCCGGCCTGCGGCGGAGTCTCGCCCGGCTGCGGCGCGCCCGGGGAAGCGGCGGCCTCGGGGCGCGGGACGTCCAGGTACTCGGGGCCCACGGTCGGCGGCCCGGCCACCTGGACCGGGATCGGCGCCGGGGCGGCGACGGGCACGGCCACGGGAGCCGCCGGGGCGGCCACCTGCGCCAGCGGCACGACGGGGGCGGCCGGGGCCGCGGCCGGACCCCGGTCGGCGAGGGAGCGTACGACTCCGCCGGTGGCCTCGGGCACGGGCGGGCCCATGTGCAGCGGCCGGCGCGAGGGCGCGGCCGGGGCGGCGGGCGCGGCGGGAGCCACCGGGGCGGCCGGCGGCGGGACCACGAGGCCGCCGAGGTCCAGCGCACCGGAGTCACGGCCGCCGGCCTCGTGCGCTCCCGCGCTGTACGAGGAGTCGGCGTACACGGCCTCGCCGTAGGAGGGGTCGGGGAACGCGGCCGGTGCGGGGTAGCCGGGCTCCGCGTACGCGGCCGGGGCCTCGGGGTACTCGGCGTAGGGCGCGTCGCCGTAGGAGGCCGGGGTGGGGAAGACCGGCGCCGGCGGGACGACCTGGGGGTCGCTCCACGCTCCCTGGCCGCTCGGCATCAGCAGCAGTTCCTCGTCCTCCGGCTCGGCCGGGTTGTCCACGAGGTCCTGGAAGGCGTAGCCGCCCTGGACGGGAGCGGGGGCGGGGCCCGGGTGCTGGACCGGAGCGGGAATGCCCTGCTGATCCACCATGCCCGCGTTGTCCGGGAGACCCTCGCCCGGTACCTGGCCGGTGTCAGTCATGCGTACCCCTCGCCCATCGGTTGTGCGTCTTCGATCGCCCGGCGCCCGAGCGGGGTTGCCGTACGACGTGTCCGTCGCGCGCACGCCCCGCACGACAACCCGTAAGCATTGTCGCGCCCGTTAGCCACCATGGCGGCCATAACCGGCATGGTGCGCTGTGGACTGCGCCACGTCGCGCGTCCGGCGGTGCCGTCACCCCCGGAGATGCCAGGGCGGTACGACGATCGGCCAGCCTACCCCGGCCTCCTGGCCGAGCGGTCCCGGGGACCGCTCAGCGGTTCACGGGGCGTTCGGCTGCCAGGAGGAAGACGACGGAACGGTCCTGTTCGTTCCAGGTGCGGGTGTCCAGGCCCACCGACTGGAGGAGCGCGCACTCGACGGTGTAGCCGCCCTCGGTGAGCGCGCGGCCGATCTCCTCCGCCTCGTCGCGGGTGGAGGCGTGGCTGACGATCCGTTCGGGGCGGCGGTCGGCGACGGCCCGGGCGACCTCGGCTCCCCCGCCGCCGACGCGGACGACGTCGGGTTCGGGGAGGTCCTCCAGTACGTGCGGTGCGCGCCCGGCGACGACCTGCAGTTGTACGCCCCGCTTGCGGGCGGCGGCGGTCGCCCGCTCGCAGGCGCGCGGGTCGGCGTCGACGGCGATGACGGCGGCGCCGAACGCGGCGGCCTCCACGGCGAGGGCGCCGGAGCCGGTGCCGATGTCCCAGACGAGGTCGCCGGCGCGCGGGCCGAGGCGGGCGAGCTGGGCGGCGCGCAGCAGCGCCGACTCCCCTTCGCCTCCGTCGGCCTGGGGCCGGGCCCAGCCCCGTCCGCCGGTGTGGACGGCGCTCTGGCCCAGCAGCCAGGCCGGGTCGGCGGCCGCAGCGGGGCGCGCGGCGGGGGCGGCGGCCTGTCCGCCGATGACGATGACGACGTTCGGGTCGCGCCAGCTGTGGTCGGCCACCCGGTCGGAGGTCAGGACGGTCACCTGTTCCCTGGCGGTGCCGAGCTCCTCGCAGATGACGAAGGTGCGGTGGACCCCGCCGAGCAGCAGGGCGAGTTCGGCGGGGCCGGCGCCGGGCGAGGTGAGGACGGCGACCTTGCCGTGCGCGCGGCAGACGTTGACGGCACGGCGCAGCGTACGGGGGTGGGCGACCACGACCTGGGCGTCGTCCCAGGGCATCCCGGCGCGGGCGAAGGCGGCGGCTACGGCGGACACGGCGGGGACGACCTCGACCTCGAGGCCGTGCTCCGGGGCGCGCAGGGTGCGTACGGCGCCGAAGAATCCGGGGTCCCCGTCGGCGAAGACGACGGCGGTGCCGCGGTGGCCGGCGATGCGGCGGGCGGCGAGGCCGAGGCTGCCGAGGCGGATGCGCTCGGCGGCGGGGGGTACCTCGGGGAGGGCGAGGTGGTGGGCGGCGCCGGCCACGAGGGTGGCGGCGGAGAGCGCGGACCGGGCGGCCGCGGTCAGGGGCGAACCGTCCCAGCCGATCACCGTGACCCGGTCGGCCATCGTCGTCAGTCTCCTGGGGTGGGGGCGGGCGGAGCTTCGTCGGCAGGGGCCGGCGGGCGGGACACCAGGCACGGTGAGACTACCTGGTCATCGGGTCGGTCCGGTCAGCTCCAGTCGGCCCCGACGGCGTAGCCGCTCGCGCCCGCCTGGGCGCCGCGACCGTAGCCGTAGTCGTCGTGGCCGTTGTAGCCGTCCGACTCCTCCATGTCGTCGATGTCCTCGGGGAGCAGGCTCCAGACGATGAGGTCGGTGCGGGTGTCGCTCCAGGAGCCGTCGGGGTTCTGGGTGCGCACCATCCACGCGTTGCGCAGGACGCCTTCGCTGATGCAGCCGATCTTCTGGGCCACCTGCTGGGAGGCGGTGTTGTCGGCGGCGGTGCGCAGTTCGAGGCGTTCGAAGCGCTGGTCGTGGAAGAGCCATTGGGCGACGGCGAGTACGGACTCGCTGGCGTAGCCCTCGCCGCGGGCCCAGGGGGCGGTGACGTAGCCGACCTCGGTGCTGCGGGTGCGCCAGTTGGTGTTCTTGAGGTGCACGATCCCGACGAGGCGCTGGGTGAGGAATTCGGCGACGGCAAAAACGATGCCTCTGCCCTCGGTGCGCTCCGTGTGGGAGTCCCGGGTGGCCCAGGCGTGGGCGTCGGCGTGGGTGTAGGGGTGCGGCGCGGTGGTCCAGGCGGTGATGTGCTCGTCGTTCATCATCTCGGCGAGCGCGCCGACGTCCTCCCCGTCGAAGGGGCGCAGCACCAGCCGGTCCGTGCTGATGGTGACGTCCGGGAAGGTGGTAGTCATGCGCAGCTCCATGCCGTTGCTGGACCTTTGTGCGGGCCGTAGGCACAGCATGCAGCATCGGCGGTGGGATGTGGCGGCCGGGTTGCCCGGAAGCGGGCAGCGCTCGGCCCCGCACGCCCGCGGGGCGTACGGGGCCGATCAGCGGTGCGGGGTCAGGACTTGGGGGCGCCGAAGGCCGGGACGACCGAGCCCTGGTACTTGTCCTCGATGAACTTCTTGACCTCGTCGGAGTTCAGGAGCTTGGCGAGCTTCTCGATCCGCGGGTCCTTCTCGTTGCCGGCCTTCACCGCGAGGAAGTTGGCGTAGGGGTTGCCCTCGGCCTTCTCCAGGACCAGCGCGTCCTTGGCGGGCGAGAGCTTGGCCTCCAGGGCGTAGTTGCCGTTGATGACGGCGGCGTCCACGTCGTTCAGGGCGCGCGGGACCGTGGCGGCCTCCAGCTCCTTGAACTCCAGGCCCTTCTTGTCGGTGATGTCGGACAGCTTGGCGGCGGTGCCGACGCCTTCCTTGAGGGTGATCAGGTTGTTCGCGGCGAGCAGCTGGAGCGCGCGGCCCTCGTTGGTGGTGTCGTTGGGGACGGCGATGGTCTGGCCGGCCTTGATGTCGGTGAGGGCCTTGACCTTCTTGGAGTAGAGGCCGAGCGGCTCCAGGTGCACGTTCACGACGGGCACGATGTGGGTGCCGTTCTTCTTGTTGAAGTCGTCGAGGTACGGCTTGTGCTGGAAGTAGTTGCCGTCGACCTGGCCCTGCTCGGTGGCGGTGTTGGGGAGCACGTAGTCCGTGAACTCCTTCACCTCCAGCTTGAGGCCCTCCTTGGCCGCCAGCTTGTCCTTGACGAAGTTCAGGATGTCGGCGTGCGGGCTCGGGGAGGCCGCGATGACCAGCGGCTTGCTCTCGTCGACCTTGGCGCCGTCGGCCTTGGTGGAGGACGGGTCCGAGGAGCTGCCGCAGGCGGTGAGGCCGAGGGCGAGCGCGGCGGTGGCGGCGGCGAAGGCGGTGGCCTTGAGGTTCTTGCGCACGAAGAGTGCCTTTCTTGCTTTTTTGGGATGGAGGCCCGAGCACGACAAGTGCGGGCTTGCGGGGAAGGGAGGTTCGGGGGGTGCGGCGGGCCCGGTTCAGGCTGTCCGGCCGCGGCGGGCGAGCAGGCGTACCACGCCGTCGCCGATCAGCTGGATCACCGTGACGATGGCGATCAGGACCACGACGGTGGCGAGCATGAAGCCGGTCTCGAAGCGCTGGAAGCCGTAGGTGATGGCCTTGGAGCCGAGGCCTTCGCCGCCGACCGCGCCGGCCATGGCGGAGTACCCGATCAGGGTGATCAGCGTGGTGGTGACGGCCGCCACCAGCGAGGGCAGGGCCTGCGGGAGCAGCACCTTGCCGACGAGGGTGGGGACGCCGCCGCCCATGGACTCGACGGCCTCGATCAGACCGTGGTCCACCTCGCGGACGGCCGTCTCGACGAGGCGGGCGAAGAAGGGAATGGCGCCGATGGCCAACGGGACGATCATGGCGGTGGGGCCGATGAAGGTGCCGACGACGGCCGTGGTGACCGGGATCAGGGCGATCAGCAGGATGATGAACGGCAGCGAGCGGCCTATGTTCACGATCACGCCGAGGACCTTGTTGAGCGGCCGGTTCTGCAGGAGGCCGCCCTTGTCGGTGAGGACGAGGAGGATGCCGATGGGCAGTCCGCCGAGGACGGTCACCAGGGTGGACCACAGCACCATGTAGAGGGTGTCGTACGTGCCCTGGGTGAGCAGGGGCTGCATCTCGGACCAGGTCACTTGGCACCATCCTTGACCAGTGCGGCCAGTTCGTTCTCGATCGCGTCGGCGGCGTCCTCTTCCTCGACGACGTCCACCTGGAGGCCCTGCTCGCGCAGGAAGCCGACGGGCACGACGTTGTCCTCGTAGCGGCCGGGCAGCTCGATGCGCATGCGGCCGATCTGGCGGCCGGCGACGGTGTCCATCGCGGCGCCCAGGATCGAGATGTCGATGTTGTACGTCCGCGACAGCTGGGAGATGACCGGCTGGGTGGCGGCCTCGCCGTGGAAGGTGACGTCGACGACCGTGCGGTCGGGGCCGGTGGCGGCGCCGCTGACGGGGAAGAGTTCGGCGGCGAGCTCGGAGCCGGGGGTGGCGAGCAGTTCGGAGACGGTGCCGGACTCGATGATCCGGCCCTGCTTCATGAGGGCGGCCGAGTCGCAGACGGTCTTGACGACGTCCATCTCGTGGGTGATGAGCAGGACGGTCAGGCCGAGCTGCTGGTTGAGGTCGCGCAGCAGCTGGAGGATCGAGCGCGTGGTCTCGGGGTCCAGGGCGCTGGTGGCCTCGTCGGAGAGGAGCACCTTGGGGTCGCCGGCCAGGGCGCGGGCGATGCCGACGCGCTGCTTCTGGCCGCCGGAGAGCTGGCCGGGGTAGGCCTTGGCCTTGTCGGAGAGGCCGACGAGGTCGAGCAGTTCGAGGGCCTTGCGGGAGCGCTCGCGGCCGGAGACGCCGAGGATCTCCAGGGGCAGCTCGATGTTGCCCTGGACGGTGCGCGAGGACAGCAGGTTGAAGTGCTGGAAGACCATTCCGATGCGGCTGCGGGCCTCGCGGAGCTCCTTGCCGGCGCGGCGGCCGCGGCCGGCGAGCGCGGTGAGGTCGACGCCGTCGACGGTCACGGTGCCGGTGGTGGGGCGCTCCAGCAGGTTCACGCAGCGGATCAGGGAGGACTTGCCGGCGCCGCTCTGGCCGATGACTCCGTAGACCTCGCCCTCGCGGACGTGCAGATCGACGCCGTCCAGGGCGGTGACCTCGCGGCCACGGGACTGGTAGACCTTCGTGAGGCCCGATGTGGTGATCACAGGAATTCCGTCGCTGTCGAGTGCGCGGCGCAGCGGTGTGCCGGCACGGGGCAAACATCTGGGGACGCGATACGGGTCGAACCGTCACAAAAGGGTGGGGTCGACACATGCGCGGGGCAGGAGCGGTCCATGGCGTGTGGACGGGCTCGGCCGGGTCTCGCTTCGGGGCGCGAGACTCAGGAGAGGGGCCCTCAGAAGGCGCACATTCGACACATACAACGAGCACCGGGCGTCATCGTCGCCTCGGTCGCAAGGGTGCGGCTGCTCGTCGTGGTCATGGGCCCAAGTAAAGCAGACGTATCCCGTCACCGATCAAAGCTGTCCGGATAGCGGACGGAATCCGGCCGCATTCCGGACAGCACCGGTCAGTCCCGGCCCTCCGCGGACACCGTGCCGCGACCCCCGCCGACCTGCGCGGACACGGCCGAGAAGCCCCGTACGACCACGTCCGCGTCGAGCTCGGCGGCAGTGCGTGTTGTGGCCAAGGCCACGGTCCGCAGCCGAGCCGGGCGGCCGGCGGGTGGAAGGGCTGCGGCTCTGGCTTGCGGCGGGTGACAAGGCCCGCGCCCAGGGGTGCGCGCACCGGGTCTTTCGGCCCGTAATACCCTCGCTGCATGCTCGACGCCCTGACGGTCGCCCTCGGCGCGGCCGCACTCGCCCTCGCCGCCTGGTGCGGATTCGCCGCCCTGCGGGACCAGCCCACCAAGGACTGGCACTTCATCGGCATGGGCGTGGTGAGCCTGCTGGCCCTGGCCCAGCTGGTGGTCGGCGTGGTCGAGCTGGCTCGGGGCGGCAAGCCCGACGAGGGCACGGTGATCTTCGTGGCCTACCTGGTGGGCGCCTTCGCGGCGGTCCCGGCCGCCGGGCTGCTCTCGCTGACCGAGCGGACCAAGTGGGGTTCGGTGACGGTGGCCGCGGGCGCGCTCGTCCTCGCCGTCCTCGAAGTACGCCTCTACGACATCTGGGGGACCCCCGGTGCCTGACACCACCGCCACTCCGGGCGCACGCAAGCGGCTGGTCTCCGGCCCCGGGCTGCTGCTGGTCTGGCTGTACGGGGTGATGGTGGTGGGCGCGCTGTCGCGCTCCGCCTACCAGATCTCGACCGAGTTCGACCGGGCGCCGCTGGCGTACTCGCTGTCCGGCGCGGCCGCCCTGGTCTACGCCTTCATCACGTACTCGCTGGTGCGCGGCGGGGAGACGGCCCGCAAGGCGGCGCTCTTGTGCTGCGCCGCCGAGCTGGCCGGCGTACTGGCCGTGGGCACCTGGACGCTGGTGCGCCCCGAGGCCTTCCCGGACGCGACCGTCTGGTCGGACTTCGGGATGGGCTACCTGTTCATCCCGGTGATCCTGCCGATCACCGGGATGCTCTGGCTGCGCGCCAAGCGCTGAGTCCGGGCGACGGACGTCAGGCGCTGACCGCGAAGTCGGCCGCGTCGGTGGCCTCCTTCTCCAGGATGACCAGGCGCACGCCGTCGGAGGCGGTGCGGCCGCCGACCTGTACGTAGCCGGCGTTGCGGTAGAGGCGCAGGTTGGACTCGCTCTTGTGGCCGGTGTGGAGCCGGAAGCGGGTGGTCTCGGCGCGGCCCGCGAGGGCCTCCTCGACGGCGCGCAGCAGCCGGGCGCCGAGCCCGTGGCCCTGCAGGCGCGGGTGGACGCACAACTTGGCGATCTTGCCGGTGCCGTCCTCGTCGACGCTGCCGCGCACGGTGCCGACCACTTCGTCGCCGAGCCGGGCCACGAGCACCGTGTCCGACTCCAGCTCCGCCTTGAGGGAGTCCAGGGTCTGGGTGAGCGGCTGGATGCGGTAGTTGCCGTACAGCTCGGCCTCACGCTGGAACGCCAGGTACTGCAGTTTGAGGATCTGCTCAGTGTCCTCGGCAGCTGCCGCCGAAATGGTCACGCTCATGCCCATGTGCGCATGCCTCCCGCTCACCTGGTAGCCCATTGGTCTACCGCTCCCTTCCCCGAAGGCGAGGAGCCGCAACCTCTGACGCGAGCATTCTGCGCAGACATCCCAGGCAACGGGAACGGACGGGTCCCAAACTTCCTTGTGAGATACCCAACTCTCCTGCGATTTCACGGTAGGTGAGGTCTCTGGGCGAAAGAAGTGCCCCCATGAGCTCCGGACAGCGCCCGGGCAATCGGGCGACGGCCGATCGGAGGGCCCGGTTCTCCTCCCCGTGCAGCAGGGCGTCTTCGGGTTCGGCGCCCGCGCTGCCGGGCCGGCAGCCGTAGGGGATCTCGCGTCGGGCGCGGCGCCGGGCGAGCCGGGCCTCGGCGCGCACCGCCCGGCGCAGCCAGCGGGCCGGCTCCGCGGGGGCGGGGTCGTGTTCCAGCAGCCTGACCCAGACGGCTTGCTCCAGGTCGGCCGCTTCCACTCCGGCGCCCGGGGCCTCCGCGGCCGCCTCGGCGGAGAGCAGCGGGCCCAGTTCGTTCAGGAGGTCGGAGTCCTTCAGCAGGTCCATGCCGGGCGGGACGCGCGGGCCGTGCCCGGCGGTTTCCGGACCCGGCACAGCCCACCCGTACGTGATATTCCGCTTATCTGTTGACGGTGCGGGGGCCTCGGCGTCGGCCGAAGCGGTCGGCCGTCAGCGCCGGCGCCCCGGCCGGAAGGCCTCGGCCGCGAGCAGCCCGGTGTCCGCGTTGTCCGTGAAGATGCCGTCGATGCCCTGCTCGAAGTACGTCTTGAAGGCCCCGAAGGCGTCGCCGTACGCGTTCGGGTCGGTGCCCTTGCGGTACTCGGCCGGCAGGAAGGCGTTCTCGTTGCGCGCGGTGTAGGGGTGCAGCACCAGCCCGCGGGCGTGGGCGTCCTTGACCAGCGTGGTCGGGGCGCCGAGCTTGCCGGCCGCGTCGCGCGGGAGGATCAGGTCCATGGTGGGGCCGATGCCCTGGGCGAATCCGGCGATCCACTTCAGGCCCTCGGGCTTGACCAGGTCCGACACCGTGCGCGGGTCCTTGGCCTGTTCGAAGTCCCAGGGCCGGGTGCCGGCGGCGGACAGCAGGACCACGCGCGGCGCGGAGACCAGCCGGGAGAGCCGCTGGATGCTGGAGGGCTCGAACGACTGCAGGAACAGCGGGGCGCCCAGGCCGTCCCGGCCGTAGCGGCGCAGCAGCTTGGCGAGGGGTTCTTCGAGGCCCAGGCCCAGCGACCGGAAGTACGTGGGGTGCTTGGTCTCGACGTGCAGCCAGACGCGCTTGCCCCGCCGCCTGCCCTCACGGTCGGCCCAGCGCAGCACCTCTTCGAAGGTGGGCACGTCCCACCGGCCGTCGTAGAGGGTGTTGCGCTGGCGGACGGCGGGGATGCGCTCCTTCGCCCGCAGGGTCTTCAGTTCGGCGAGGGTGAAGTCCTCGGTGAACCAGCCCGTGATCGCGACCCCGTCGACCGACTTGGTCGTACGCCGGGAGGCGAACTCGGGGTGGTCGGCGACGTCGGTGGTGCCGCCGATCTCGTTCTCGTGGCGGCACACGAGGTGGCCGTCCTTGGTGGGCACCAGGTCCTGCTCGACGACGTCCGCGCCCAGGTCGAGGGCGAGCTGGTACGAGCCGAGGGTGTGCTCGGGCCGGTAGCCGCTGGCCCCGCGGTGGCCGATGACCAGCGGGACGGGGAGGTCCCGGTAGCCGCCGCCGTGGCGCACGTCGGCGGCGTACGCCTCCTCCCCCGCCTCCGCCGCCCGTGTCCCCGCGGCCGCCGAGGCGGATCCCGCCGAGAGCCCGGCCATGCCGCCGCCCGCTGCCAGGACGGCCGCCCCGAGAACCGTGCGCCGTGCTGCCCCACCCTGCGTCATGAGTGCCACTCCAGTCGTCTGAGAGGGCCGGGCGGTACCCGGGGTCTCCGGCTCCGAGCGGCCCGATTCGGCGTGCGCATCGTAGGCAGCGGCCGGTGGCGCGGGGGTGGGCCCGGGGGGAACATGGCGGAAACGTGCGTCAACACTGCGTATCCAGCTCGTGAACCCGATGTGCGCTCGCGGCCGACCCGCGAGTATCGTCCTCACCTGCACTACCCCCGCGTGGTGCGAAAATCGCGTTTCGATGCCGGAGGGCTCACGTTGTTCCGTACATCGCTCATCAAAGCCACTGTCGGACCGGTCATGCGCATGATGTTCCGCACCCGCGTGGAGGGCATCGAGAACATCCCGGGCACCGGTCCGGTGATCCTGGCGGGCAACCACCTCACCTTCATCGACTCCATGATCCTTCCGCTGGTGTGCGACCGTACGGTCCACTTCATCGGCAAGGACGAGTACGTGACGGGCAAGGGCATCAAGGGCCGCGCCATGGCCTGGTTCTTCACCGGGTCCGGCATGATCCCGGTCGACCGTGACGGGGCCAACGGCGGCGTCGCCGCCCTGATGACCGGCCGCCGCATCCTCGAAGAGGGCAAGATCTTCGGGATCTACCCCGAGGGCACCCGCTCGCCCGACGGCCGCCTCTACCGCGGCCGCACCGGCATCGCCCGCCTGACCCTGATGACCGGCGCCCCGGTGGTCCCCTTCGCGGTGATCGGCACCGACAAGCTCCAGCCCGGCGGCAAGGGCATGCCGCGCCCGGGCCGGGTCACCATCCGCTTCGGCGAGCCGATGGAGTTCTCCCGCTACGAGGGCATGGACCGCGACCGCTACGTGCTGCGCGCCGTCACCGACTCGGTGATGGCGGAGGTCATGCGGCTCTCGGGCCAGGAGTACGTGGACATGTACGCCACCAAGGCGAAGGCGGCGTAGCTCCTACTGGCGCTGGAGTGACCGGCTGACGCCCGCCGCGGTCGTCGTGGCGAGGATCCAGCCGGTCACGATCAGCACGTACGAGAGCCACTGGTACCAGCCGCTCGGCGCGTAGGCGGACTCCTGCCCGAAGCCGATGATCGGCAGCATCAGGTCGATCGTGTAGAAGACCGCGTTGAAGTCGGGGGCCTCCCCCGCCTTCAACGGTCTGGGCTGCCGCAACGAGTACGCGACGCTCCCCGTCAGCAGGAGTGCGAACAGCCAGCCGGTCGCGCGCAGCGGCCGGAACCCGTAGCCGACGGTCACGTCCTGGAGCAGCCCCCAGACCCGGGCGTGCCGGGGCAGGGTCCGGCGGTGCCGGCGCAGCTTGGCGAGCTGTACGGTGCGCGCGCCCGCCTCGTCCCCGACCGTGCGGTAGGCCGCCGCGAGCTGCTCGTACGCGTACGGGAGGTAGCCGGACTCCTCGCGCTCCAGCGCGGGCAGCCGGTCCTCGGCGGGCAGGTGGGGGTGCAGGACCCGGTAGGTGAGCCCTTCGGTGCGGATCACGGACGGCCAGACGTCGGGTTCGACGTAGAGCATGTCCAGCTGGCTTCGGCGCAGGTTGACGATGCCCTCGATGGGCGGGCACAGCCTGAGCCAGAACTCGCCGATCGCGCAGCTGCTGGCCCGCAGGGCCACCCCGTCCCGGTTGGCCAGGCGCGCGCGGGTGAGGATCAGCTGACCGGGGATGCGGGCGCCGGTGAGGTTGACCGTCCCGTCCGCTTCCAGCCGGTGGCCGCGCAGGTCGGTGCCGACGGAGACGGTCTCGGCGTGGAGGGCGATCCCGCCCGGGTTGATGAGCTTGGCCCGGTCCAGGCTGATCAGGCCGGCGATGGTGGCGCCGTTGATCCGGAGCTGGCCGTGGACGGTGAGCTCGTCGGCGATGATGTCGGTGCCTATTTCGGCGTGGTTGAGCTGGAGCGGGGGTTCACCGTGCTCGTCGGCGAGGGTGCCCGGCCGGATCACCGTTCCCTGGAGGAAGAGGCCGCCGGTTATGCGGGCGCCCGTGAGCCGGATCGGACCCGTGACGCGACAGCAGTTGAGCCGCAGGGTGATGTCGACGCAGAGGGTGGACGCGGTCAGTCCGGGCAGCGCCGAGTCGGTCAGGACCAGGGCCCGCACCCGGGCCCCGTACAGCTGGGGTTTGCGCTCGAACCAGCAGGCGCGGAGCCGGATCGGATGCTCGATGACCGCGTACTTGAGGTCCAGCTTCCCGGTGATCCGGATGCCGCGCACGTTGATCCCGGGGACCTGACCCGACGGGGTGGGGTCGCTGAGCAGGAGGGCGGCGATCACCTCGGCGCGCACGGTGCGCTCCGGCCCCCAGTCGCGTCCGTCGGAGGCGTCCTCGTCGGGGCCTTCACGGAAGTCGACGCCCTCGCCGCGCGGGAAGGCGTCCCATACACGGCGTTCCGCGGGGGTCAGATCGTTGATCTCCATCGCCGGGATGGTGTCGCGACCGTGATCAACTGTCAACTCCGGTCGCGCCACCACCCACTGGCGGTACGTCAGTGCTCGATGCCGCCCTGGAGCCGCTGCCCCCGCAGCAGGAACCAGGCCGCCACCGCGGTGGCCAGCAGTACGGCCGCGCCCACGCCGGAGGCGAGCCGCAGTCCGTCCACGAAGGCGTCCTGGGCGGCGCCCACCATGGTCTGCGCGGTGGCGGGGTCCACCGCCTTGGCGGCTTCGACGGCGCCGCCCAGCGATTCGTGCGCGGCGTCGGCGACCGGTCCGGGGACCGAGGCCGGGGCGGTGAAGCCCTGGTAGACGCCGGTGACGATGGAGCCGAGCAGGGCGATGCCGAGGGCCGCGCCGAGTTCGTACGCGGTCTCGGAGACGGCCGAGGCCGAACCGGCCTGCTCCTTGGGGACGCTGGAGAGGATCACGTCGGCGGTGACGGTGAAGGAGAAGCCGGCGCCCAGGCCGACGACCAGCAGGGCCGCACCGAGCAGCGGGTAGCCGCTCTCCTTGTGGATCAGGGTGAGCGCGCCGAGGGCGAGCCCGATGGCCGCGAGGCCGCCGGCGACGATCGACCGTACCGAGTACCGGCGGGCGTAGCGGCCGGCGACCAGGCCGGTGACCACCGCGCCGATGGCGGCGGGCAGTTCGGCCAGGCCCGCCTCCAGGGGGTCGCGGCCCTGGACGAGCTGGAGGAACTGGGAGAGGAAGAAGACGAGGCCGGAGAGGCCGAAGACGGTGAGCAGGTCGGCGAGGACGGCGCCGGAGAAGCCGCGGTGCTTGAAGAGCCGCATGTCCAGGAGCGGCGACGGCAGGCCGAACTGGCGGCGGACGAAGCCGTACAGGCACGCCGCACCGAGGACGGCGGAGACCGCGACGCCCCAGGTCAGGCCGTGGGTGGCCACTTCCTTGACGGCGTAGACCACGCCGATGACGCCGACGAGCGAGAGCGCGACGCTCAGCAGGTCCCAGGGACCGGCGACCGGGTTCTTGGACTCGGGCAGCAGCTTGATGCCGACGAGGACCAGGGCGGCCATCACGGGCAGGTTGATGAGGAAGACCGAGCCCCACCAGAAGTGCTGGAGCAGGGCTCCGCCGACGACGGGCCCGATGGCCGCGCCGGCCGAGGCGGTGGCGCCCCAGATGCCGATGGCGAGGCTGCGCTCCTTGGGGTCGTGGAATATGTTCCGGATGAGCGCGAGGGTCGACGGCATCAGCGTCGCACCGGCCACGCCGAGCAGGGCCCGGGCCGCGATCATCATCTCGGGGCTGGTGGCGTAGGCGTTGAGGACGGAGACGGCGCCGAAGGCGGTCGCGCCGACCAGGAGCAGCTTCTTGCGCCCGATGCGGTCGCCGAGGGAGCCCATGGAGACGAGCAGGCCGGCGATGACGAACGAGTAGATGTCGCCGATCCACAGCAGCTGGGTGCCGGACGGCTTGAGGTCTTCGCTGAGGGAGGGTGTGGCGAGGCCGAGTACGGTGGCGTCCACCGCGACCAGCAGGACGGCCAGGACGAGCACGGAGAGCGCCAGCCAGCGCCCCCTGCTCCCCTTGGCCCCGCCGATCGCCCCCGTCCCCTGTTCCCGGGTCTGCTGTTCCGTGCGGCTCATTTCTCCACGCTCCGTCGTGCGCCACCGAGCAACAGCTCGGTGATCATGTACTGGAAGTCCTTCGCGGCGACCCGGCCGTCCATGACGGCCCAGGCGCAGGCGCCGATGAGGCCGTAGAGGGCCTCGGTGAGCCAGGTGGGGCTCAGGTCGATCCGGATGTCGCCCTCGGCCTGTCCGCGCCGGAAGAGCGCGCCGACGCGGGCGTCGAGCCGGGCCCAGCCCTCGTTGACCTGATCGCCCTCGAAGAGCTGGTTCTCGGTGACGAGGAAGGCCAGCAGCTGGGCGTCGCGCTCGGACTCGGCCACGAGCCGGCGCAGGGCCTCGACCGCCGTGCCCTCGTCGAGGCGGGCGTTGTCGAAGGCCGTCTCGAACTGGCGGATGCCGAGTTCTTCGAGGGCCCGTACGAGGGCGTCGCGCCCGGCGAAGTGCCGGTGGAGGGTCGCGCGCCCGATGCCTGCGGCGCGGGCGACCTCGTCCATCGTGGCGGTCGACTTGCGGGAAAGCAGGGCCGCGGCGTCGCGGAGCACCTGGTCACGATCCATGGCCATGAGACAAGCATACCCCGAATGAGACGTAGATGTCTCACACGAGTCGAAATGGGCTGCCCCGGGGCAGCCGGAGAGGAATCCTCACCCCATGAAGCCACTGCTGCTGATCGACGTGGACGGCCCGCTGAACCCGTACGCGGCCCAGGCCGAGCGCCGCCCGGAGGGCTACGCCACCCACCGCATGCGCCCGACCGGCTGGACGGAGGCGGAGAGCCGCAAACCGCTGCGGGTCTGGCTGAACCCCTCCCACGGCGCGGAGCTGCTGGCGCTGGCCCGCTCGTACGAGCTGGTCTGGGCCACCACCTGGAAGGACGAGGCGAACGACTGGATAGGCCCGCACCTGGGGCTGCCCCGGCTGCCGTACATCGACTGGCCGCGGATGCACGGGCGCGCGCCGCGCGGAACCTTCTGGAAGACGCAGTACGTCCTGGAGTACGCGGGCGCGCGGGAGTTCGCGTGGATCGACGACGACATCACGGCGATGGACCGCGAGTACGTGGACCAGCGCCACCCCGTGCGGGCCCTGCTCATGCGCATCGACGAGCAGATCGGCCTGACCCGCCCGGACTTCGACGCACTGGCCCACTGGGCGCGGTGAAATGCCCGCGGGGGCGGCCGGAGCCCGGGCTCCGGCCGCCCCCGCGGGCGTGCCGCGGCGTGCGGGGGTGCAGGGCCCGGACCCCTCGGGGGTCTCGGGCGTGCGGGCCGCATGGCCGCGGGGCAAAGGGGCAGCGCCGTGCGGCTACTGCTTGTGGGTGGCCCAGGCGTGCTGGATGACCAGGTCCGCCTTCAGCTCCGCGAGCTGCTTCGCGACCGCCGAGGGGGCGGTGCCGCCGCGGCCGCTGCGGGAGGCCAGGGCGCCCGGCACGTTGAGGACCGTACGGACCTCCGGGGTCAGGTGCTCCGAGATCTTCGCGAACTGCTCGTCCGTGAGCTCGTCGAGCTCGATCCCGAGCGCCTCGCACTCCTTGACGCACTCGCCGGCCACCTCGTGCGCGACACGGAACGGCACGCCCTGCTTGACCAGCCACTCCGCGATGTCCGTGGCGAGCGAGAAGCCCGCCGGAGCCAGCTCCTCCATCCGCTCCCGGTTGACCGTGAGGGTGGCCATCATCCCGGTGAAGGCCGGGAGCAGGACCTCGAGGGTGTCGCAGGAGTCGAAGACCGGCTCCTTGTCCTCCTGAAGGTCCCGGTTGTAGGCCAGCGGCAGCGCCTTCAGGGTGGCGAGGAGGCCCGTCAGGTTGCCGATGAGCCGGCCCGACTTGCCGCGCGCCAGCTCCGCGATGTCCGGGTTCTTCTTCTGCGGCATGATCGAGGACCCGGTCGAGAAGGCGTCGTGCAGGGTCACGAAGGAGAACTCCTTCGTGTTCCAGATGATGATCTCTTCCGCGATCCGGGACAGGTTGATCCCGATCATCGCGGTGATGAAGGCGAACTCGGCGACGAAGTCGCGCGAGGCCGTGCCGTCGATCGAGTTGCCGACCGAGCCCCGCTCGAAGCCCAGGTCGGCGGCGACCGCCTCCGGGTCCAGCCCCAGCGAGGAGCCGGCCAGCGCGCCCGAGCCGTACGGGGAGACCGCGGTCCGGGTGTCCCACTGCCGCAGCCGCTCCGCGTCCCGGGACAGCGCCTGCACGTGGGCCAGTACGTGGTGCGCGAAGAGCACCGGCTGGGCGTGCTGGAGGTGGGTCCGGCCCGGCATGGCCACGTCGTGGTGCGTCTCGGCGAGGCCGACCAGCGCGTCCTGGAGCTCCGCGATCAGCCCGCCGACGATCCGGGCGTGGTCGCGCAGGTACATCCGGAACAGGGTGGCCACCTGGTCGTTGCGGGACCGGCCGGCCCGCAGCTTGCCGCCGAGGTCGGCGCCGAGCCGCTCCAGCAGGCCGCGCTCCAGGGCGGTGTGCACGTCCTCGTCGGCGATCGTCCCGGTGAAGGAGCCGTCGGCGACATCGGCTTCGAGCCGGTCCAGGCCCGCGATCATGCGGTCGAGCTCGTCCGCCGTGAGCAGGCCCGCCTTGGCGAGCACGCGGGCGTGGGCGCGGGAGCCGGCGATGTCGTACGGCGCGAGGCGCCAGTCGAAGTGGACCGACGCGGACAGCTTCGCGAGGGCCTCGGCGGGGCCGTCGGCGAACCGGCCGCCCCAGAGCCGGACGTCACCACCGTTGTTGCTGCTCACAGCTGCTGCTCCTCAAGAACGTGTGCGTGGATGTGCGCCGGCCTCCCCGTCGCGGAGGTCACGGGGAGGCCGACCGGTACGTATGGGCGTAACGAGTCGGGCTCAGGCCAGGTCGCGGCGTGCCGCGATCTTCGACGAGAGGCCGAAGATCTCTATGAACCCCTGGGCCTTGGACTGGTCGAAGGTGTCGCCCGAGTCGTAGGTGGCCAGGTTGAAGTCGTAGAGCGACTCCTGCGACCTGCGGCCGGTGACCACGGCGCGGCCGCCGTGCAGGGTCATCCTGATGTCACCGGTGACGTGCTGGTTGGCCTCGTTGACGAACCCGTCCAGGGCCCGCTTGAGCGGGGAGAACCACTGGCCGTCGTAGACCAGCTCGCCCCAGCGCTGCTCGACCTGCCGCTTGTAGCGGGCCAGTTCGCGTTCGACGGTGACGTTCTCCAGCTCCTGGTGGGCGGTGATCAGCGCGATCGCGCCGGGGGCCTCGTACACCTCGCGGGACTTGATGCCCACGAGGCGGTCCTCGACCATGTCGATCCGGCCGACGCCCTGGGCTCCGGCCCGGGCGTTGAGCTCCCGGATCGCCTGGAGCACGGTGACGGGCCGGCCGTCGATGGCGACGGGGGCGCCCTCCTTGAAGGAGACGACGACCTCGTCGGCCTCGCGCGGTTCGGCGGGGTCGGCGGTGTACTCGTAGACGTCCTCGATCGGCGCGTTCCAGATGTCCTCCAGGAAACCCGTCTCGACGGCGCGCCCGAAGACGTTCTGGTCGATGGAGTACGGGGACTTCCTGGTGGTCGCGATCGGCAGGTTCTGCGCCTCGCAGAAGGCGATGGCCTTGTCCCGGGTCATCGCGTAGTCCCGGACCGGGGCCAAGCACTTCAGGTCGGGGCCGAGGGTCTGGATGCCGGTCTCGAAGCGGACCTGGTCGTTGCCCTTGCCGGTGCAGCCGTGGGCGACGACGCCGGCGCCGTGCTTCTTCGCGGCGGCGACCAGGTGCTTGACGATGACCGGCCGGGAGAGCGCCGAGACCAGCGGGTACCGGTCCATGTAGAGGGCGTTGGCCTTGATCGCCGGGAGGCAGTACTCGTCGGCGAACTCGTCCCTGGCATCCGCGACCTCGGCCTCGACGGCGCCGCAGGCCAGCGCGCGCTTGCGGATGACGTCCAGGTCCTCGCCGCCCTGGCCGACGTCCACGGCAACGGCGATGACCTCTGCGCCCGTCTCCTCGGCGATCCAGCCGATGGCGACGGAGGTGTCCAGTCCGCCTGAATAGGCGAGTACGACGCGCTCGGTCACGGGCTTCTCCTTACGGGCTCCAGCGGTACATCCAGGTGCAGGCATAACTATGCACTGCTCCGTATGTTTCGTCAATCGACCTTAGCTGCACGTCGCTGACCAGCACGAATATCAGGGGCGGAGGCGGCTCACAGGGCCTACGATCGGCGTCTGCACCACAGAGGGAGGGCACATGGGAGCCGACACGCAGCGCCAGGCCGAGGAGGGCCGGGCCGCGGCGGCGGAACTGCTGAACGGCGGACGTCTCGGGATCGGCGGCATCCGCCGACCCGTCCTTCCGGTCTCCTGGATCGCCTTCGACGCGGAGATCCGCCGCGGCCACTCCCCCTGGTTCCCCGGGCCCCGCGGCGCCGACCGCATCGAGGTGCGCCTGTGCCACCCCGACGGCCGGGTCCGCGAGGCCGCGCTGCGGGCGCCGAAGCCGCCGCTCCCGCTCGTCGCGATCCGCTGCGCCGACTGGGTTCCCGCCGTGCGCGAGCGCGCCCGGCAGGTGCTCGCCGAGGCACTGGCCGCACGCCCCGCGGACACCCTGGTCACCTTGATGCCGCTCGTGCTGCGGCTCGGCGAGCGCGACCAGGGCGCCTGGGCGCTGGAGCTGTTCGAGACCGCCCTGCGCGCGCCGGAGCCGGTGCTCGCCCCCTACTGGCGTCCGGCGCGCCCCGCGCGGTGGGGCCGTGCGGCGCGGCCCGCGCGCACGATGACCGGCGAGGAGCCCGACACCGTGCTCGGCTGGCTGCGGCGCAGCGGGGACCTGCCGACCCGGCGGTTCGCCACGCGCGTCACGCTCGGCTCCGGGCTGTTCGGCGTACGGGAGCTGGCCCGGCGGGCCGGGCAGGAGCGGGATCCCGCGACGGCCCGGCTGTGGGCGGACGCGGCGCTGGCCGCGCTGGCCGCCGACGGGCCCGACGACGAGGCGGTAGACCTCCTGCTGCGCGGGCACATGCCGATGGTCCGGGCCGGCGGGGTCACCGCCCTGCGCCGCGCCGGCCGCGGCGCCGAGGCGGCCGGCTTCCTGGCCGACCGCTCCGGGCTGGTACGGGCCTGCGCGCGCTGGCTGGTCAAGCAGGACGGCGGCGACCCGTACGCCCACTGCCGCGCCCTCGTCGAGGACCCGGCCCGCGTGAGCGCGCACGCCGTCACCGGCTTCGCCGAATGCGCCGCGCGGGCGGACGCACCGCTGCTGCGCGCGCTGCTGGACCACCCCGCGGGGGCGGTGCGGGCGGCGGCGGTCGCCGGGCTGCGCACGCTGGACACCACCGACGTGGACCTGCTGTGGCCGCTGCTCGACGACCCGTCGGCCGCGGTCGCCCGCGAGGCGTCCGTGAGCCTGGCCGGGGTCGCGGCCCGGCTGCCCGCCGACCGGCTGCTGGAGCGGATCGCGCCCGGCCGCCCCGCGCACACCCGCCGGGCCGCCTACCGGGTGCTGCACGCCCGCGGCGGCGTCATCGGGCTGCGGGCCTCCGTGGAGCTGCTGACGGACGCCGACCCGGGGCTGCGGCGGGTCGCCGCGCAGCGCGTGCAGAGCCTGTGGTCCCCGTACCGGCCGCCCGCGCTGCCGCTGCGCGACCCGGAGGTCGCCGCCCTGCTGGACCGCTGCACCGGACTGTTCAGCGATCACGTCATGGGGCGGATGCGCTCACAGCTCGGAATTGGCCGCACCGGATCCGGGCCGATCGGATACTGATCCGTATGGGAAAGCTCTACGCACGCATAGACGGCCGGATCCGGACCTTCATCGAGGAGCAGCCGGTCTTCTTCACGGCCACCGCCCCGCTCGCCGGGGACGGCCACGTCAACCTGTCCCCCAAGGGCCGCGCGGGCACGCTCGTCGTCATCGACGAGCAGACCCTCGCCTACCTCGACTTCGGCGGCAGCGGCGCCGAGACCATCGCGCACGTCCGCGAGAACGGCCGGATCACGCTGATGTGGTGCGCGTTCAGCGGGCCGCCCAACATCGTGCGGATCCACGGCGAGGGCGAGGCCGTGTTCCGCGACGACCCCCGCTGGGGTGAGCTGATCGGCCTGTTCGGGGCGGCCGACGGGCCCTCGGCGCGGGCGATCATCGTGGTGCACGCCCGCCGGATCGCCGATGTGTGCGGGTACGCCGTCCCGTTCATGGAGTACCAGGGCGAGCGCACCCTCCACGCGGAGTACTTCGGCCGCAAGAGCGACGAGGAGTTCGGCGCGTACTGCGAGAAGAAGGAGTTCATCGGATCGAGCCTCGACGGCCTGCCTGCGCTGCCGCTGCCCCTTCCGCCCCGTACCGTCTGACATGTGCTGCGTACCGCTCTCGTCACCGGCTCACTGATCGTCACCAGCCTGCTCGCGCAGGGCCCGTACGGGCCCGCGCCGCTGCCCGCCCGCCTCGCCGACACCGGCGGCGGCAGCCAGCTCATCACCGCCGTCGCGCCCGCCCCCGGATCCACCACGGGGCGGCTGACCTGGTGGGACCGCCGGGCGGGGCGCTGGTACGAGGCCGGCGGCGCCGAGGCGCGCTTCGGTGCGAACGGGCTGACCGAGGGCGCGAGCCGCACCCAGGGCACGAACACGACGCCGACGGGCCTGTTCGAGCTCCCCTACGCCTTCGGGATCCGCCGCGCGCCCGCCGGGACGGAGTTCCGCTACCGGCGGGTGACCCCCGATTCCTGGTGGTGCCAGGACAACGCGTCGGCCGCGTACAACCGGTGGACCGAGCCGCTGCCCGCGGACTGCGCGCCCGGCGAGGCGGAGCACCTGGTCACGTACGAGAAGCAGTACGCGCACGCGCTGGTCATCGGCTTCAACTACGAGCAACCGGTGCACGGCCGGGGCGCGGGCATCTTCCTGCACGTCAACGGCAAGGGGGCGACGGCCGGTTGCGTGTCCGTGCCGGAGCGGGCCATGCGCGCGATCCTGCGCTGGGCGGACCCGCGCCGCCGCCCGCACATCGCCATCGGGACCGGGGAGGGACCGCTCGCCGTCACCCGGTACTGAGGTGCCCGCCGGTCTCGGCCGGGGTCCGGCGGCGGCGCGGGCGGCCCCGGTTGCGGCCGCGCCGGGTCCGCAGGCGGCTCACGCGCAGCCGACGGTATGCCTCCGGATCGCGGACGTCCAGGGCCTGGAGCGCCGGATGCGGCGGCCCGAGGCGCGCGGCCTCCACGGCCTCCGCGTCCTTCTTCCAGCCGGACCCCCGGGCCCGGTTGTAGACGGGGAACCAGATCACCTGGGCGATCACCCCGGTCCACACGGCCCAGGCGGCCGTCCATGGGGCGTCGCCTTCGGGCTGCAGCGACATCAGGCCGAAGACGCAGAAGAGCATCTCGGCCAGGACGAGGTACAGCCCCAGTTTCGGCGCGCCGGCGGGTTCCCCGACCGTGAGGAGTTCCGGGCGGGCCTCTCGGAACTCCCGCCGGACGGTCGCGAACTCCTCGTCCCGCAGCACGAGGCTGCCGAGGGTGGCGGGGGCGCTGCGGCGCCGCAGGGCGGCCAGCACGGCCTCGGGCAGCGGATGGCCCGGGGTACGGGCGGGGTCCGCGGCGGCGGGGGCCGGGCTCAGGTTGCCGCGGTGGTTGACGGTGACGAGCCCGTCCAGGAGCAGCCGGGCGGCGGCGGCCTGGACCGCGTCGTTCGGCCACCAGCGCTCCAGGGCGGCCTGGTACGGGTCGGCCAGGACGACGGCCCACCGGTCGAGGGCACGGCGGTGCCGCACCGCCGAGCGGCCGCGGATCGCGCCGACCAGCCCGTACAGCCCCGCTGTGACGGGCACGGCGACACTGGCGAGGGTGTAGGCATGCACACGCCGACCCTAGGACGGCCGGCAGCGGCGGGTACAGCGGATATCCGCCCCGCCGCACGGGAGCTGACGGGCCGTGGGGCCGGCCCCGGGGCGGTCAGCCCTCCTTCTGGGCCAGCCTCAGCAGGTGGTCCGCGAGGGCCTGGCCGCCCGAGGGGTCACGGCTGATCAGCATCAGCGTGTCGTCTCCGGCGATCGTGCCGAGGATCTCGCGGAGTTCGGCCTGGTCGATCGCGGAGGCGAGGAACTGGGCCGCGCCCGGCGGGGTGCGCAGGACGACGAGGTTCGCGGAGGCCTCCGCCGAGATCAGCAGCTCCCCGGAGAGGCGCCGCATGCGCTCCTCCTTCGCCGACTCGCCGAGCGGTGCCTGCGGGGTGCGGAAGCCGCCCTCGCTGGGCACCGCGTAGATCAGCTCGCCGCCGGTGTTGCGGATCTTCACCGCGCCCAGCTCGTCGAGGTCGCGGGAGAGCGTCGCCTGGGTGACGCTCAGCCCGTCGTCGGCGAGCAGCTTGGCCAGCTGGCTCTGCGAGCGGACCGGCTGCCGGTTGAGGATGTCCACGATCCGGCGGTGGCGGGCGGTGCGGGTCTGCGGAACGGACGGCCCGCCCCCGGACTCGGTCCGGGCGGAGCCCCACTCCTCGTGGTCCTGCGCGTGGCTCATCGTCGTCTCATTCCCCGGTGCGTCCGTCCCCGTTGGCTGTGTCGAGGATGCCGGGCAGGGCCCGGACGAACGCGTCCGCCTCGGCCTCGGAGAGTACGTACGGGGGCATGAGCCGTACGACGTCGGGGGCGGGCGCGTTGACCAGGAAGCCGGCATCTTGGGCCGCCTGCTGCACCTGCGGTGCGAGCGGCCCGGTCAGCACGATACCCAGGAGAAGGCCTTCACCACGGACATGGGAGACCAGCGGGTGGCCGGCGGCCTCGATTCCGGAGCGCAGCCGCTCCCCGCGCGCCTTGACCTGATCGAGCAGGCCCTCGGCGGCGATGGTGTCGATGACGGCGAGGCCGGCGGCGCAGGCGACGGGGTTCCCGCCGAAGGTGGTGCCGTGCTGGCCGGGCTGGAGCAGCTGCGCGGCCGGTCCGAAGGCGGCCACGGCGCCGATCGGCAGTCCGCCGCCGAGACCCTTCGCGAGCGTGACGAGATCGGGCTCGACCCCCTCGTGCGCCTGGTGTTCGAACCAGTGGCCGCAGCGCCCGATCCCGGTCTGCACCTCGTCCAGGACGAGCAGGGTGCCGGTGGCCCGGGTGATCTCCCGGGCGGCCGTCAGGTATCCGGCCGGGGGCACGACGACGCCGTTCTCGCCCTGGATCGGCTCGATGATCACGAGGGCCGTCTCCTCGGTGACGGCGGCCCGCAGGGCCTCGACATCACCGTAGGGGACGTGCGTGACCTCGCCGGGCAGCGGCCGGAACGGGTCCTGCTTCTTCGGCTGGCCGGTGAGTGCGAGGGCGCCCATCGTCCGGCCGTGGAAGCCGCCGTCGGTGGCGACCATGTGGGTCCGGCCCGTCAGCCGGCCGATCTTGAAGGCGGCCTCGACGGCCTCGGCTCCGGAGTTGCAGAAGAAAATCCGCCCGGGGCGCCCGAAGAGCTGGAGCAGCCGCTCGCCGAGCGCGAGGACCGGCTCGGAGGCGTAGAGGTTCGAGACGTGGCCGAGGGTGGAGATCTGCGAGGTCACGGCCCCGACGATCGCCGGGTGGGCGTGGCCGAGGGCGTTGACCGCGATGCCGCCCACGAAGTCGGTGTACTGCTTGCCGTCCGCGTCCCAGACCCGGGCGCCTTCGCCGCGTACGAGGGCCAGCGCGGGCGTGCCGTAGTTGTTGGTCAGCGCACCCTGCCAGCGGGCCGCGAACTCCTGGTTGCCGGTCACGCGGGTTCCCCTCCCTGTGCGTCGGGCACGACCATCGTGCCGATTCCCTCGTCGGTGAAGATCTCCAGCAGGATCGAGTGCGGCACCCGACCGTCGATCACGCGGGCCGTGCTCACCCCGCCGCGGACGGCGTGCAGGCAGCCCTCCATCTTGGGCACCATGCCGCTGGACAGCTCGGGCAGCAGCTTCTCCAGCTCGCTGACGGTGAGGCGGCTGATGACCTCGTCGCTGCTGGGCCAGTCCGCATAGAGGCCCTCGACGTCCGTGAGCACCATCAGCGTCTCGGCGCCCAGCGCGGCGGCGAGCGCCGCGGCCGCCGTGTCGGCGTTCACGTTGTACACGTGGTGGTCGTCGGCGCTGCGCGCGATGGAGGAGATGACCGGGATCCGGCCGTCCGCCAGCAGCGCCTCGATCGCGCCCGTGTCGATGGCGGTGATCTCGCCGACCCGTCCGATGTCGACGAGCTCGCCGTCGATCTCCGGGGTGTGCCGGGCGGCGGTGATGGTGTGGGCGTCCTCGCCGGTCATGCCGACCGCGAGCGGCCCGTGCTGGTTGAGCAGCCCGACCAGCTCGCGCTGGACCTGGCCCGCCAGGACCATCCGTACGACGTCCATCGCCTCGGGGGTCGTGACGCGCAGGCCGGCCTTGAACTCGCTGACCAGGCCCTGCTTGTCGAGCTGGGCGTTGATCTGGGGGCCGCCGCCGTGCACCACGACGGGCTTGAGGCCGGCCTGGCGCAGGAAGACCACGTCCTGGGCGAAGGCGGCCTTCAGGTCCTCGTCGATCATGGCGTTGCCGCCGAACTTGATGACGACGACCTTGCCGTTGTGCCGGGTGAGCCAGGGCAGGGCCTCGATGAGGATCTGCGCCTTGGGCAGCGCGGTGTGCTTGCGCGCGGTTCCGGTGCCGGGCTGCCCGGCCTTCTCGTCGCTCATGAGCTGTAGGCGCTGTTCTCGTGGACGTACTCGGCGGTCAGGTCGTTGGCCCAGATCACGGCGGACTCGGAACCGGTGGCCAGGTCCGCGGTGATGCGGACCTCTCGGTCCTTCATGGAGACCAGGTCGCGGTCCTCGCCGACCGAGCCGTTCTTGCAGACCCAGACTCCGTTGATGGCCACGTTCAGCCGGTCCGGGTCGAAGGCCGCCCGGGTGGTGCCGATGGCGGAGAGCACCCGGCCCCAGTTGGGGTCCTCGCCGTGGATGGCGCACTTGAGCAGGTTGTTGCGGGCGATGCTCCGGCCGACCTCGACCGCGTCGCCCTCGGTGAGCGCGCCGACGACCTCGATGCGGATGTCCTTGCTGGCTCCCTCGGCGTCGCCGATCAGCTGGCGGGCGAGGTCGTCGCAGACGGTTCGTACGGCCTCCGCGAAGGCCTCGTACGCCGGGACCTGGCCGGAGGCCCCGGAGGCGAGCAGCAGCACCGTGTCGTTGGTGGACATGCAGCCGTCGGAGTCGACCCGGTCGAAGGTGGTGCGGGTGGCGGAGCGCAGCGCCTGGTCGAGGGTGGCGCTGTCCACGTCGGCGTCGGTGGTGAGGACGACGAGCATGGTGGCCAGGCCCGGGGCGAGCATGCCCGCGCCCTTGGCCATGCCGCCGACCGTCCAGCTGTCCTGTGTGACGGCCGCCGTCTTGTGCACGGTGTCGGTGGTCTTGATGGCGATGGCGGCGTCCTCGCCGCCGTCGGCGGTCAGGGCGGCGACGGCGGTGTCGATGCCGGGCAGCAGCTTGTCCATGGGGAGCAGGACGCCGATCAGGCCGGTGGAGGCGACGGCGATCTCGCCGGCGTTGTGCCCGCCGCCGAGGGCCTCGGCGGCCTTCTCGGCGGTGGCGTGGGTGTCCTGGAAGCCCTTGGGGCCGGTGCAGGCGTTGGCGCCGCCGGAGTTGAGGACGACCGCGCTGACGACGGACCCGCGCAGGACCTGCTCGGACCAGAGCACGGGCGCGGCCTTGACGCGGTTGGAGGTGAAGACGCCCGCCGCGGCCAGCCGCGGACCGTTGTTGACCACGAGGGCCAGGTCCGGGTTGCCGTTCGCCTTGATCCCGGCCGCGATGCCGGCGGCCGTGAATCCCTGTGCTGCCGTAACGGTCACGGCGCGACTCCGATCGTGGAAAGCCCGAGCTCTTCTGCGAACCCGAGGGCGATGTTCATGCTCTGCACCGCGCCACCGGCGGTCCCCTTGGTGAGGTTGTCGATGGCGCTGATCGCGATGATCCGCTGCGCGGACCCGTCGTACGCGACCTGGATCTGAACGGCGTTGGAACCGTGGACGGAGGAGGTCGCCGGCCACTGCCCCTCGGGCAGCAGGTGGACGAAGGGCTCGTCCGCGTACGCCTTCTCGTACGCGGCGCGCACCGCGTCGGCGGTGGTGCCGGGGAGGGCCTTGGCGGAGCAGGTGGCGAGGATGCCGCGCGACATCGGCACGAGGGTCGGCGTGAAGGAGACGGAGACCTTCCGCCCGGCGATCGGGCTGAGGTTCTGCACCATCTCGGGGGTGTGCCGGTGCCCGCCGCCCACCCCGTACGGGCTGACGGAGCCCATGACCTCGGAGCCGAGCAGGTGCGGCTTGAGGGCCTTGCCTGCGCCGGAGGTGCCGGTGGCGGCGACGATCACGGCCTCCGGCTCGGCCAGCTGCGCGGCGTAGGCCGGGAAGAGGGCGAGGGTGACGGCGGTCGGGAAGCACCCGGGAACGGCGATGCGCTTGGACCCCTCCAGCGCGGCGCGGGCACCGGGCAGCTCGGGGAGTCCGTACGGCCAGGTGCCGGCGTGCGGGGCCCCGTAGAAGGCGTCCCAGTCGGCGGAGTCCTTGAGCCGGTGGTCGGCGCCCATGTCGACGACGAGGACGTCGGGGCCGAGCTCGGCGGCGACGGCGGCGGACTGCCCGTGGGGCAGCGCCAGGAAGACCACATCGTGGCCGGCGAGGACCTCGGGCGTGGTCGCCTCCAGGGTCCGGCCGGCGAGCGGCACCAGGTGCGGCTGGAGGCTGCCGAAGAGCTGTCCGGCGTTGGAATTGCCGGTCAGGGCGCCGATCTCCACCTCGGGGTGGGCGAGGAGCAGGCGCAGGACTTCTCCGCCCGCGTACCCGCTCGCTCCGGCCACCGCTACACGTACCACCATCGGACCCTCCTCCTCGATGGCATGACTATACGTACTGCCGCAGTTTTATGCAAAGCTCTTCGTGATCGCTCTGCGGGCCCCGCCGACGCACGGGAAGATGACCGTGGGGGTTCCCGGACAGCGATGGGGAGGCACCACGATGAAGCAGCGCGTTCCGACGGCCCTCCCGGCCCCGCCGGCGGTCACTCCACCGCTCCTCGGACCGGCCGCCCCGGCCCACGCCACGACCGGCGGGGGCGGGTCCCGGTGAAGGCCGCTCCCGGGGACGCCGAAGCCGTCGTCGCGGAGGCCAACGGCGCCGCGCTGCGGGGCCCGGCGTTCGACGACACCCGTGACCTGGAGGACGAGCGCCGCGGATTCCTCGGCACGGTCGGGGAATCCGGGATCCGGGACGCGGACGGCCGGGTGGTCTGGGACCTGGACGCCTACGGGTTCCTCGACGGGGACTGCCCGCCCACCGCCCACCCGAGCCTGTGGCGCCAGAGCAGACTGGCCAGGGGCCACGGACTCTTCGAGGTGGTCCCGGGGATCTACCAGGTACGCGGCTTCGACCTGTCCAACATGACCGTGGTCGAGGGCGAGCGCGGCGTCCTGGTCATCGACCCGCTGATCTCCACGGAGACCGCCGCCGCCGCACTCGCGCTGTACCGCCGCCACCGCGGCGAGCGACCCGTCACCGGCGTCCTCTACACCCACAGCCATGCCGACCACTTCGGCGGCGTCAAGGGCGTCGTCAGCGTGGAGGAGGTCGCGGCCGGGGTGCCGGTGCTCGCCCCGGAGGGCTTCCTGCAGCACGCCGTCAGCGAGAACGTGTACGCCGGCACCGCCATGAGCCGGCGCGCCACCTACATGTACGGGGCCGCCCTGCCCAAGGGACCTCGCGGGCAGATCGGCTCGGGGCTCGGCCCCACGACCTCGACGGGCACGGTCACCCTCATCCCGCCGACCCTCGCCGTCACCCGCACCGGGCAGAGCGAGACCGTCGACGGCATCCGCATGGTGTTCCAGATGACCCCGGGCACCGAGGCCCCGGCCGAACTCAACATCCACTTCCCCGGCCACGCCGCCCTGTGCACCGCCGAGAACGCCACCCACACCCTGCACAACCTGCTCACGCTGCGCGGCGCCCAGGTCCGCGACCCGCACGACTGGGCCCGGTACCTGACCGAGACCGTCCAGCTCTTCGGCGCCGCCACCGACGTCGTGTTCGCCTCGCACCACTGGCCGGTCTGGGGCCGCGAGGACGCCCTCGCCTTCCTCTGCGAGCAGCGCGACCTGTACGCCTACCTCCACGACCAGACGCTGCGCATGATCAACCAGGGGCTCACCGGACCGGAGATCGCCGAGGAGATGCGGCTGCCGCCCGCGCTGGAGCGGGCCTGGCACACCCACGGCTACTACGGTTCCGTCAGCCACAACACCAAGGCGGTCTACCAGCGGTACATGGGCTGGTTCGACGGCAATCCGGCCCGCCTGTGGGCCCACCCGCCCACCGAGGCCGCCATCCGCTACGTCGACTTCATGGGCGGCGCCGACGAGGTGCTGCGCCGCGCCCACCAGTCCTACGCGCAGGGCGATTTCCGCTGGGTCGCGGAGGTCGTCGGCCACGTCCTGTTCGCCGATCCCGACAACGCCGAGGCCCGCGCCCTGCAGGCGGACGCCCTGGAGCAGCTCGGCTACGGCAGCGAGAACGGCACCTGGCGCAACTTCTACCTCACCGGCGCCCACGAACTGCGCCACGGCCCGGTCGGCACCGCCGCCTCCACCGCCTCCGAGGACCTGATCAACACCCTGACCCTCGACCAGCTCTTCGACTCGCTGGCGATCCGCGTCGACGGCCCGCGCAGCTGGGACGCGGACGTGACCGTCCGCTGGCGGCTCACCGACGGCCGCGATCCCAGCACCCTGCGCCTGAAGAACGGCGTGCTCACCCACGTCCGGGGCCTCGGCCCTGCCGCCGGCGAGCCGGACGTGGAGATCACCCTCGACGAGCCGGCCCTGCGGGCCCTCCTGCTCGGCCGGACCGCGCTCGCGGACCTGGTCGCCCGGGGCAGGGCCGAGGTCTCCGGCGACCCGGCCCGGCTCGCCGAGCTCACCGGCCATCTCACCGAGCCCGACCCCGACTTCGCGATCGTCACGCCCTGACGGAGGCCTCCCGGGCCGGGCGGTCCAGCGGGTGGCGGACCCATACGTTGGGCTCCACGTACGCCGCGTAGCCCTGTTCGGCCTCGCAGCGGACCGGGGCCAGCGCCCCCTGCACCCGCACGGGGCCCGTCGTGTCGAAGGGCAGCCCGGTCCACTCGCGCCACTCGGCGAGCGAGCCGGTGATCGTCATCGACAGCGGGGCCACCGAGTCGATCACCGCCCCCGCCCGGACGTGGACCCGCAGCCACGGGTCGTACGGGAGGCCGTCCTCGCGCGTGCGGTACGCGTACTCCTCGATCGGGGTCTCCGGCTCGGCCGGCTTCCCGCTGGGCCGGACGGGGGCCACCACCTCGGCGAAGCCGCGGGCGCGGGCGTTCTCCCGCATCGCGGCCAGCATCCGCCCGGACAGGCCCTCGCCGAGCCGGTCGGTGGCGACGGTGATCTCGATCGCGCTCACCGTGTCGGGGGCCACCCCGCGCCGCAGGTCGGAGAAGGCCCACATGAGGACCTGGTCCCAGCCCCGCGCGGGCAGCACCCCGTCCCGGCCGGGCGCGTGCTGGGCGAAGGGCACGCTGAATCCGCGGGCGATCACCGCATCGCCGTCGGTGGCGACCAGGACGTAGTCGGCCAGCTCCTTGACCATCCTCGGGTAGAGGAGCCAGGCGATCGAGTCGTGCTGGGCGAACTCCGGCCAGGTGTCCTTCATGTCCCAGAGCCGCTCGGCCAGTTCGGGTCGCTGCGCAAGGGTGGTGATCTTGATTCCGTCCATGGGCGCAGGTTAGGGCGGTGCAGCGGCGCGATTCCAGCGATTTACGCCGGGGCCCGGAGCGAGCGCAGCCTGCGTACCGCCTCGCCCAGCTCCGCCGCGCCCGAGACCCCGGCGAAGCTGAGCCGTACGTACGGACCCGGCGGTTCCGCGCAGAAGTAGGGGCGGCCGGCGGCGACCGCGACCCCGGCGCGCAGGGCCTGTGCCGCGAAGGCCGCGTCGTCGTCGCCCTCGGCCATCCGCGCCCACAACTGGTAGCCGCCCGAGGGCAGATGGGGCAGGGTCAGCCCGGGCAGCTCCCGGCGCACCGCGCCCGCGAGCAGGTCCCGCCGGTGGCGCAGCTCGGCGGCGACGGACCGCAGGTGGCGGGGCCAGGCGGGCGCGCCGACCAGCTCCAGGGCGGCCTCCTGGAGCGGCCGGGAGACGAAGAAGGAGTCCACGATCTGGATGGCCCGCAGCCGGTCCAGCACCGGGCCGCGGGCGGCGAGCGCGCCGACCCGCAGGCTGGGCGAGGTGGCCTTGGTCAGGGACCGGACGTGGACGACCACCCCGTCGTGGTCCTCGGCGGCCAGCGTCGGGGGCAGCGGACCGGCGTCCTCGTGGCCCAGCGCCCGGGCGTAGTCGTCCTCCACCACGAAGGCCCCGGCGGCCCGCGCGATCCGCAGCACCTCGGCCCGCCGCCCGGGAGCCAGCACGGCACCGGTCGGGTTCTGGAACAGCGGCTGGCATACGAAGACCCGCGCGCCGGTCGCCTCGAAGGCGGCGGCCAGCAGCTCCGGCCGGACCCCCTCGGCATCCACCGGGACGGGCACCGGCCGGCATCCGGAGGCCCGGGCGATGGCGAGGAGCCCGGGGTAGGTCGGGGACTCCACCAGGACCGGCGCCCCGGGCGGGGCCAGCGCCCGCAGGGCGGTGGTGAGCGCGCTCTGCCCGCCCGCGGTGACCAGCACGTCGGCGGCTCCGACGGCCCCGGCCGCCCCGCCGATCTCCCGGGCGAACCAGTCGCGCAGCTCGGGCAGCCCCTCCATGGGCGGCCGCTCCCAGGCCCCGGGGCGCCGGCCGGCCCGGGCCAGCGCGGCGGCCATGGCCCGCTCGGGCTGGATGGAGGGGTGCAGGTAGCCGCTGTTGAGCCCGATCACCCCGGACGGCGGCGCGGCCAGGCAGGCCAGCACCCCGGAGGCGTCGACCGAGCGCGGCACCACCTCGCCGGCGCCCTCCGCGCTCAGGGCGACCTCCTGCCAGGAGGTGTCCCCGGGCGCGGGCTCCGCCGTACGCGGCAGGGCCCGGAACACCCCGGCGCCGGGGCGGGTGACGACCAGCCCCTCGGCGGCCAGCTGCGCGAGGGCGCGGGAGACGGTGACGGGGCTGACCCGGTAGCGCTCCACCAAGGTTCGGCTGGAGGGGAGCTTTCCACCCACCGAGTAGCGGTCGAGTTCCGACCGCAGGGATTCTGCCAGCTCTACCACGCTGCTACGCTCGTACATGACAGCACAGAATAGCGCTACTCCCCACACCGCGATAGCGGTCGAGCACCCCGCCCGCCGGTCCGCGCCCCGCGGTCCACGGGAACGCGGCGGCCTCGGCGGCCGGGCCACCGGCGGCACCGCCCTCGCGGGGCTCGGCGTCGTCGCCTTCTCGCTGACCTTCCCCGCCACCGCCTGGGGCCTGGAGAGCTTCGGCCCCTGGTCCTTCGTGGCCGTGCGCAGCCTGCTCGCCGCGCTCATCGCGGGGGCCTTCCTGCTGGCCGGGCGCGTGCCGCTGCCCGCCCGCGCGCACTGGGCGGGCCTGGCCGTGGTCGCCGCCGGGGTCGTCGTCGGCTTCCCGCTGCTCACCACCCTGGCGCTGACCACCTCCACCACCTCGCACGCCGCCGTCGTGGTCGGGCTGCTCCCGCTCACCACGGCCGCCGTCTCCGCGCTGCGCACCGGCGCCCGCCCCTCGCGCCGGTTCTGGGGGGCGGCCGTCGCCGGAGCCGCCGTCGTGCTCGGCTTCGCCCTGACCCGGAGCGGGGGCGCCCTCTCGGCCGGCGACGGCTACCTCTTCGGGGCCCTGCTGGTCTGCGCGGCCGGGTACACCGAGGGCGGGCGCCTGGCCCGGGTCCTGCCCGGCTGGCAGGTGATCGGCTGGGCGCTGGTGCTGTGCATGCCGCTCAGCCTGGCCGGCTCCGCGCTGGGACTCGCGTACGAGCCGGTGCACCTGACCGGCCACGGGCTGGCCGGCCTGATCTGGGCGGCGGCCGGCTCCACCTTCCTCGGCCTGTACGTCTGGTACCGCGGGATGGCGGAGATCGGCGCCCCGCGCGCGAGCCAGCTCCAGCTGGCCCAGCCGCTGCTGACCCTGGTCTGGTCGGTGGCGCTGCTGGGCGAGCACCTCTCCCCCGCCGCCCCGGCCGCCGCCTGCGCGGTCCTGGTCTGCATCGCCGTGACCCAGCGGGCCTAATGGGCGCAAACCGCCGTAAACTGCTGTCACCGGATCCAGACCGCCTCCGAGGAGGTCAGCAATGCGCGCGACCGAGGGCGACCAGCTGGTACAGCACGGCAGGATCGTGGGCCAGCACGACAAGGTCGGTGAAATCACTCAGGTACTCGGCGAGAACGGCACCCCTCCCTACCGGGTCCGTTTCGCGGACGGTCACGAGGCAGTCATGTCTCCGGGCCCCGACTGCGTCGTGAAGCACCCGACGGAGCCCACGCACTGACTGCACCCGCTCGACGCGGCCGGGAACGGCCCGCGCGTCACCTCGGCGGCACGGCCGTCGGGTAATGGTCGGCGACGACCCTGGCCATCGCACCATTGGGGTCCGCGACCACCTGCTTCGCCGAGAAGTAGACGTGGCCGCGGACCTCGGGGTAATCACGGGCGAACGTCAGGTGCTTGGACAGCTCCTTCGGGTCGCGCCACGCCGCGGTGGCGCTGGCCCGGTCGCAGCGGTACAGGGCCTCGCCCACGTACAGGTCCACGCCGGTGCCGGCGACGGTCTTCGCCCACCAGGGGACGAGCTTCGCGTAGTCGGCGGTGGGGTGGCCGATCTGCCAGTACACCTGGGGGACGATGTAGTCGATCCAGCCCTCCCGGACCCACTTGCGGGTGTCCGCGTACAGGTCGTCGTACGTCTCGACGCCCGCCTGCGTCGGCGAACCGAGCGGATCCCGCTCGCTGTTGCGCCAGACCGCGAAGGGGCTGACGCCGAAGCGCGCCGCCGGGCGGACCGCCCGCACCCGCTCGGACATCTCGCGGACCAGGGCGTCGGTGTTGCCCCGCCGCCAGTCCGCGCGGGAGGCGAAACCGCCGCCGTGGCGCGCGTACGCGTCGTCGTCGTCGAACTCCTCCCCTTCGACGGGGTACGGGTAGAAGTAGTCGTCCCAGTGCACCCCGTCCAGCGCGTACCGGGAGACGGCGTCGAGCATGGCCTCCTGCACGAAGGCGCGCACCTCGGGCAGCCCGGGGTTGTAGTACAGCTTCTTGTTGTACGCGACCGTCCAGTCGGGGTTGCGCCGGGCCGGATGGTCCTCGGCCAGGCGGTCGGGATCGGTGTGGTTGGCCACCCGGTACGGGTTGAACCAGGCGTGCAGCTCCAGCCCCCGGGCGTGCGCCTCGGCGACCGCGGTGCCGAGCGGGTCCCAGCCCGGGTCCTCGCCCTGCTCCCCGGTCAGCCACTGCGACCAGGGCTCCCGGGCGCCGGGCCACATCGCGTCGGCGGCGGGCCGGACCTGGAGGATCACGGCGTTGAGGCGGCGGGCGACGGCGGTGTCGAGGAGGCTGATCAGCTCGGCGCGCTGGTCCGCCGCGTCCAGGCCGCTCTCGGAGGGCCAGTCGACGTTCTCCACAGAGGCGATCCACATCGCGCGGAACTCGGCGGCCGCCTTCTTCCGCCGGCCGTGCCCCCGGGCCGCCCGCGCGGGGGCCGCCCCGCCCGTCGCGGCCAGCAGCCCGGCGGCCCCCGCCAGCAGCCCCCGACGCCCGATGTACGCCATGTGACGACTCCGTTCCGTTGCGTGACAGTGCCCTGCATCTGACAGCATGCCCGCCCCGGCCCCCCGCCAGGGTCAAGGTCGGGGGTAACGTCGTGGGGCGTGGCGGGCGCCGGAACGCAGTGACACTGCACAGCACGGGGGACCCGCCGACGGATGAGCAGCGAAAGGCACGAAGTGACTGACCTCCCTTCCGACATCACCCGAGTCGGCGTAGTGGGCTGTGGCCAGATGGGCGCGGGCATCGCCGAGGTGTGCGCCCGCAGCGGCCTCGAGGTGAAGGTCGCCGAGACCACCGGCGAGGCCCTGGAGATCGGGCGCACCCGGCTGCACAACTCCCTGACCAAGGCCGCCGAACGCGGCAAGATCAGCGAGGAGGAGCGGGACGCCACGCTGGCCCGCCTCACCTTCACCACCGATCTCGGCGAGTTCGCCGACCGCGACCTCGTCATCGAGGCCGTCGTCGAGAACGAGCAGGTCAAGACGGAGATCTTCCAGGTCCTCGACCAGGTGATGACCCGCCCGGACGCGATCCTCGCCTCCAACACCTCCTCGATCCCGCTGGTCAAGCTGGCCGTCACCACCTCGCGGCCCGACCAGGTCATCGGCATCCACTTCTTCAACCCCGCCCCGGTGCAGCAGCTCGTCGAGCTGATCCCGGCGCTGACCACGAGCGAGGAGACCATCAAGCGGGCCGAGGCCCTGGTGGGGAAGGTCCTGGGCAAGCACGCGATCCGCGCCCAGGACCGGTCGGGCTTCGTCGTCAACGCGCTCCTGGTCCCCTACCTGCTGTCGGCCATCCGGATGTTCGAGTCCGGCATCGCGAGCCGCGAGGACATCGACAACGGCATGGAGCTGGGCTGCGCCCACCCGATGGGTCCGCTCAAGCTGTCCGACCTGATCGGCCTCGACACGATCGCCTCGATCGCCGACTCGATGTACGCCGAGTACAAGGAGCCCCTGTACGCCGCTCCCCCGCTGCTCCAGCGGATGGTCGACGCGGGGCGCCTGGGCCGCAAGACCGGCTCGGGCTTCTACCCGTACGGCTGATCCCGCACGGCTGATCCCATGCGGCCGACCCGACCCGGCTCCCGCGGCTCGACTCCCGCGACCCGGGTCAGCCGAGCCGCAGGTGGTGCAGGAGCAGCAGCCCGGCCGCCATGTTGGCGGCCGGGATCTCGCCGCGGGCGATCATGTCCGGCACGAGTTTGAGCGGTACCCACTCGCGGCGCGAGGACTCGAAGTCGTCCTCGGGATGTCCGATGTACGTCGCCCCGTCCGCCCAGTAGAGGTGGTGGCGGGCATCGGTCAGCCCGTTGGCCGGCTCGACGGTCATCAGGTGGTGGAGGGGTCCGGGCCGCCAGCCCGACTCCTCCTCCATCTCCCGGGCCGCGGCCGCCGCGATGTCCTCGCCGTCCTCGACCACGCCCGCGGGCAGTTCCCAGCCCCAGCTGTCGGTGATGAACCGGTGCCGCCACAGCAGCAGCACCTCGTTGGCCTCGTTGACGGCCGTGGCGACGGCGACCGGCCGCAGCCGGATCACGAAGTGGTCCAGGTGCCGGCCGTCGGGAAGCTCCACATCGGCGAGATTCACGTCGAACCAGCGGTTCTTGTACACGGTCTGCTCACTCAGGTTCGTCCACTGCACGGTTGTGCCACCTTCCGTTCGAGTAGGTGGCAACATGGCAGCAGTTCGCGCGCTCACAGGGGAACGCGCAGCGCCCCGTCGATCAGCTGCGCGGTCTCCTGCGCGCCGGAACATCCGCTGGTCAGCAACTGTTCGCGGACCGCCCGCAGCCGGTCCCGCAGTCGCAGCGACTCCATGCCCTTGGCCCGCTCGGCCATCTCCGCGGCGGCCGCCACGGCCCGGTCCGCCTCGCCCTGGCGCAGCTGGATCTCGCACAGCATCGCCAGCCGGTGGACCCGCCCGCGATCGTGCGCCGGAGTCCCGACCGCCGCCGTCGCCTGCTCGTGGGCGGCGTGCAGGTCACCCAGGCTGAGCAGCGCCTCGGCCACCTGTACGTTGACCAGCCCGGGCTGTACGTACCCCGTCTCGTCCGGCTCCGTGCCGGGCCGGATCCGCTCGGCGGCCGCCTCGGCGCTGCGGATGCAGGCCAGCGCGGCCGCGGTGTCGCCGAGTTGGGCGTAGGCCTTGGCCTGCATGGCGTACAGGTCCGCGGTGAGGGCCGGGGTGGTGTGCCGGCCCGCGGCCCGCAGCGCGGCCTCGGCGAAGGCGACGGCCTGGCGGTACTCCCTCAGGTGCAGGGACTGGTTGACGATCAGCGCGATGACATAGGCGCCGAGCCCCCGGTCCCCGCTGGCCTTCGCGAGCCTCAGTGCCTGGTGGAAGTAGCGCTGGGCGAGCCCGTGGGCGTCCGAGTCGTACGCGCAGATCCCGGCCACCGCCACGAGGGACCCGGTGGCCCGGTGCAGCTGGCGGCCGAGCCCGTCGGGATAGCTGCCGCGCAGCATCGGCGCGGTCTCGCTGCCGAGGAAGCGGACGATGCGGGCCCGGGTGGCCACCCCGCCGGCCCGGCGGTACATCAGCTCGTAGTGGGCGCGGGCGGCCCGGAGGATCTCGATGTGCTCCGGTCCGATGCGGTTCGGCCCGTCGCGGGAGACGTCGGCGTCCTCGGGCGGGTTCTCCCACTCCCAGACCGGGATCACGGCGGGCGTCCCGGTGACTGCCTCGGCGGTGAACAGCTGGACGCGGCCCTGCTCGTCGGAGCGCCACAGGGCGGCCGCCCGGTCGACGAAGCCGCTGAGCGGGGAGCCGTGCGGGGACGCGGGCTGGCCGGGCAGGCCGAGCCCCACGTCGTCCAGCGACACCGGTCGGCGGAGCCGGCCGCCGAGCACCTCGCAGATCAGGTCGGGCACCTGGCCGCGCGGCCGCTGGCCCTTCAACCACCGGGTGACGGCGGTGTGTTCGTAGCGCAGGGCGAGTCCGCGGGAGCGGCCGGCCTGGTTGACGTGCGCCGCGAGTCCGGCGTGGGACATGCCCGCCTCGGCGAGGAGGGCATCGAGAAGGGCATTGGGCTGCATGGGCCCCTCCAAGGGCTCTTCGGTCTCAGGCTAGTGGGTGCGCGGTTCACACGGGGTGTACTCCTTTTGATTCACACAGGGTGTGAAGTGAGAACGCGCATAAATGCGATACGCACCCTGCCGCAACGAGCCCTGGGGGCGGTTCACTTAAGAGCCTCGCCAAAGAGGCAGCTCGGGTCGTCGGCTCCCCCTCGTACAGTGCGACGACCCGCACCGCGCCGCCCGCCCTGCTGTCTGCCCGACACTCCATGGCAGGCGGGCGGCGCGCTCCGGCTCCGCCGGCGCCCGGTTGGTCGCCGGGCCCCGGCAGGGGTCGTGGAACGCGCGCCGGGCCCTCCCACCGGGCCCGGTGTGCGGTCCCTCCGGTTCAGGGGTTGCGGTCGCTGCGCAGCACCAAGAGGGCGACGTCGTCGGTGAGTTGCCCGCCGGTGTGGCGAAGCAGTTCGGCGTGCACGCCCGCGACCAGCCGCGCGGGCGTGTCCGCGGGCTGCTCCGCGAGCACGCTGCGCAGGGGGAAGAAGCGGCCGAGGCGGTCGCGGGCGTCTTCGGCCCCGTCCGTGTGCAGGAACAGCAGGTCTCCGGGCCACAGTCGGCCGCAGTCCTGCGGCTGGAGGTCCGGCGGTACGGGCACCACCCCGAGCGGCGGGAGCGTCTCGCCCCCGTCGAGCGGCCGCACGTCCCGACGCCGCCGGGCGGAGCCGTCCACCACCCCGCCCCTTCTCCGTTTCCCGGGTTCCGCCCGGACCCTCGCCTCGAACGCCGGCGGGGCCGGACCCGCCCGGCGGGGGCCGCACGCCCCGCAGGGCTCGAGCGGCTGCGGCTCGCGCAGCAGGTACGGCCAGGGGTGGCCGCAGTTCAGGGCCAGTACGGAGCCGTCCTCGCCGATCTGGAGCAGCAGCACCGTCACGAACTCCTCCGCGGCGTCCTGGGCCATGACGTACCGGGCCAGGGCCCGTTCCATCCGCACCAGCACCCCGCCGAGCGCGGGTTCGTCGTACGCCGCCTCCCGGAAGGCGCCGAGCACCGCCGCCGCCGCGCCCAGCGCCGGCAGTCCGTGCCCCCGTACGTCCCCGATCACCACCCGCACCCCGTAGGCCGTCGGCACGGCCTCGTACAGGTCGCCGCCCACCGCGGCACCCCGGCTCTCCGACAGCTGGGCCGCCGCCAGTGACAGGCCCTCGATCCGCGCCGGCAGCGGCCGCAGCAGGGCCCGCTGGGCCGCGCCCGCGATCTCCTGCATGCGTCTCAGCTCCGCCAGGAGCGCGCGCCGGATGTGCAGGGCACATCCGGTGGCCAGTAACAGGAACGCCGCGCAGCTGGCCAGGCTGGGGCCCAGCCGCCCGGGGGTGGAGAGCTCCCAGGACACCGCGGCGCCGCCCCATGCGAGGACGCACACCCGACGCACCTGAGGCATCTCCCCGCGCGTGATCATCGTTCCGGCCTCCCCTCGGCCGCAACGATTCTGTCGACCCGCCGCATCGATGGACACGGGTCACGAGCGTTCTCACCCAAATGAGTGAGGGGCATATCCGCAGGTCCGGACATGCCCCTCAGTGCCTCGATCCGCCGCGGCGGCAGGCGGTTACACGGTCACGCCCCGCGCAGCACCGCGCCCGTACGCTCGCCCGCCAGCGCCACCGCCGCGTCGCGCGCGGCCGTGGACTCCTCGGCGGTCAGCGTGCGGTCGGCCGCACGGAAGCGCAGCGCGTACGCCAGGGACTTCTTGCCCTCGCCGACCTGCTCGCCGGTGAACACGTCGAACAGCCGCAGGGACTCCAGCAGTTCGCCGGCGCCCTTGCGCAGCGCGGTCTCGACGTCGGCCGCCGGAACCGAGGCGTCGACGATCAGCGCGACGTCCTGGGTCGCCACCGGGAAGGTGGAGATCCGGGGCGCCTCCACGGCCTCGCCGCCGGCCGCCGCGAGGCGGTCCAGGTCGAGCTCCATGGCGCTGGTGCGGGCCGGCAGGCCCATCGCCTTGACGACGCGCGGGTGCAGCTCACCGGCGTGGCCGATGACCGTCTCCACCCCGTTCAGGGTGACGAGCAGCTCGGCGCAGCGGCCCGGGTGCCACGGCCCGTACTGGCCCTGGCGCACGACGAGCTCGACACCGGCCTCGGCGGCCAGCGAGCGCGCGGCCTGCACCGCGTCCGCCCACTCGGCCGGGCGGCCCTTGCCCCACCAGCCGGCCTGCTCGCGCGCTCCGGCCAGCACGACCGCGGCGTACCGCGGCTGGGCCGGCAGGGCGGCGTTCAGCGTGGCGATCTCCTCGGCCGTGGGACGCCGGTCGACGGGCAGCCGTACGGCGACGCCCGGCTGCGGGCCGGCCCGGAAGACCGAGCCCGTCTCGAAGAGGGCGAGGTCGTGGCTGCCCCGGCTGTCGTTGCGGCGCAGCGCGCCCAGCAGACCCGGCAGCAGCGTGGTGCGCAGCGCCGGCTCCTCGTCGGAGAGCGGGTTGACCAGCTTGACGACCTGGCGGGCCGCGTCGTGCGCGGGCAGCTGGAGCTGGTCGAAGACGTCCTCGCCGACGAACGGGTAGCTGAGCGCCTCGACGTAGCCCGCGCCGGCCAGCGCGCGGCCGACCCGGCGGTGGAGCTGCTGCCGGGCGTTCAGACCGCGGCCGGAGGGCAGCTTCGGCAGGGTCGACGGGAGGTTCCCGTAGCCCTCCAGCCGGATGACCTCTTCGGCGAGGTCGTTGGGCTCGGCGAGGTCGGGCCGCCACGAGGGGACGGTGACGACGAGCTCGTCCTGGCCGTAGACGTCGCAGCCGACCTCCTGGAGGCGGCGGACGACGGTCTCGCGGCCGTAGTCCATGCCCGCGACCCGGTCCGGGTGGTCCGCGCGCATCGCGATGGAGCGCGGGGCGCCCGGGGCGGTGAGCTCGGTGACGCCGGCCTCGGCGGTGCCGCCCGCGAGCAGCACGAGCAGGTCGACGGTCCGCTGCGCGGCCGCGGAGGCCGCCTGCGGGTCGACGCCGCGCTCGAAGCGCTTGGAGGCCTCGGAGGCGAGCTTGTGGCGGCGGGCGCTGCGCGAGATCGCCAGCGCGTCGAAGTGCGCGGCCTCGATGACGACGTCCGTGGTGCCCGAGACGATGCCGGTCTCGGGGTCGGTCACGGAGTCGGCGATCTCGGTGTTGGCGCCGCCCATGACACCGGCGAGGCCGATCGGCCCGCTGTTGTCGGTGATCACCAGGTCCTCGGCGTCGAGCGTGCGCTTGACCCCGTCGAGGGTGGTGAACTTCTCGCCCTGCTCGGCGCGGCGCACGCCGATGGCGCCGTCCAGGCGGGAGCGGTCGTAGGCGTGCAGCGGCTGGCCGAGTTCGAGCATCACGTAGTTGGTGACGTCGACGGCGAGCGAGATCGGGCGCATGCCGGCCTTCTGCAGGCGCCGCGTGAGCCAGATCGGGGACTTCGCCTCGGGGTCGAGGCCGGTCACCGTACGGGCGGTGAAGCGGTCGCAGCCGGCCGGGTCGTCGATCTTGACCAGGTAGCCGTACGAGTTCGGCGCGGGCACGTCGAGCAGCGCCGGGTCGCGCAGCGGCAGGCCGTACGCGGTGGCGGCCTCACGGGCCACACCGCGCATCGACAGGCAGTAGCCGCGGTCCGGGGTGACGGCGATGTCGAGGACCTCGTCGATGAGCTGGAGCAGCTCGATCGCGTCGGTGCCGACCTCGTGCTCGGGCGGCAGCACGATGATCCCGTGCGTGCCGTCGTCGCCCATGCCCAGCTCCTCGCCGGAGCAGATCATGCCGTGCGAGGTCTTGCCGTACGTCTTGCGCGAGGCGATCGCGAAGTCGCCGGGCAGGACGGCGCCGGGCAGGACCACGACGACCTTGTCGCCGACGGCGAAGTTCCGGGCGCCGCAGACGATCTCCTGCGGCTCTCCGGTGCCGTTGGCCTGGCCGACGTCGACCGTGCAGAAACGGATCGGCTTGCGGAAGCCCTCGAGCTCCTCGATGGTCAGCACCTGGCCGACGACCAGGGGGCCCTTCAGGCCGGCGCCGAGCTGCTCGACCCTCTCGACCTCGAGGCCGGCATCTACGAGCTTGGCCTGTACGTCACGACCGGTTTCGCCCGCAGGCAGGTCGACGTACTCCCGCAGCCAAGAAAGCGGGACCCGCATCAGATCTCCATCCCGAACGGCCGGGTGAACCGGACGTCACCCTCGACCATGTCTCGCATGTCTTCGACGTTGTGGCGGAACATCAGCATCCGCTCGATGCCGAACCCGAAGGCGAACCCGCTGTACTTCTCGGGGTCCACACCGCAGGCGATGAGCACCTTGGGGTTGACCATTCCGCAGCCGCCGAGCTCGATCCAGCCCTCGCTGGAGCAGGTGCGGCACGGACGGTCGGGGTTGCCCACCGACTCGCCGCGGCACACGTAGCACTGCATGTCCATCTCGGCGGACGGCTCGGTGAACGGGAAGAAGTTCGGGCGCAGCCGCGTGGTCATGTCCTTGCCGAAGAGCGCCTGGACCATGTGGTCCAGGGTGCCCTTGAGGTCGGCCATGGTCAGGCCCTCGTCCACGGCGAGCAGCTCGACCTGGTGGAAGACCGGGGTGTGCGTCGCGTCGAGCTCGTCGGTGCGGAACACCCGGCCCGGGCACACCACGTACACGGGCGGCTCCCGGTCGAGCAGCGAGCGCGCCTGCACCGGGGAGGTGTGGGTGCGCAGCACGACGCCGGACTCGTCGCCCTCGGTGCCCTTCGGGCCCTGGACGAAGAACGTGTCCTGCATCTGGCGCGCCGGGTGGTCGGGCGTGAAGTTGAGGGCGTCGAAGTTGAACCACTCCGCCTCGACCTCGGGGCCCTCGGCCACCTCGTAGCCCATGGCCGTGAAGATGTCCGCGATGCGGTCCATCAGCGTGGTCAGGGGGTGCCGGGCACCGGCGGGGACGCGGTCGTAGGGCAGCGTGACGTCCACCGCCTCCTCGACCAGCACCCGCTCGTCGCGCTCCGCTTCGAGCGCGACCGTGCGGGCCCCGAAGGCCTTGTTCACGGCGCCGCGGGCCTGACCCACGCGCTTGCCCGCCTCGGCCTTGGCCTGCGGCGGCAGGGCGCCGATCTCGCGGTTGGCGAGCGCCAGGGGCGAGCGGTCGCCCATGTGCGCGGTCTTCGCCTCACGCAGCGCGTCGAGGTCGCCGGCGGTCGCGAAGGCGGCGAGCGCCTCGTCCCGCATGCGCTCGATCTCTTCCGGTTTCAGTGCCTCGACCTCGACAGGGTCGTACGACTTGTTCGGTGCCGACATCTCTTCCCGTACTTCCGATGGCTGGCTGGTGGGTCCCCCGCGCGACACGCTCTTCGCGCTCGGCACTAAGGACACAAAGGTGCCAAAGGACGAGTCTAAAGGTCGCTGGGGGTGAAGGAGCCCGTGGGCCGCCTGGCGAGACGCTCCGCAGGATTACTGCGTGAGGTAGGCCGGCGCCCCCACGGGCAGGATAAATCGGAACTCTGCGCCGCCGCCGGGGCCGCGGCCGACCGTGATGGCGCCGCCGTGGGCCTCGACGATGCCCTTGACGATGTACAGGCCCAGGCCGGTGCCGCCGCGCTTGCTGCCCCGCCAGAAGCGGGTGAAGACGCGGCCCATCGACTCCTCGGGGATCCCGGGGCCCTCATCGGTCACGGTGACGGCGGTGCCCTTCTCGGTCTTGCCCGCTGCGTTCGTCAGGCTGGTCGGCGATACGTCGATGGTGACCGTTCCCTCGCCGTGCCGCACCGCATTTTCGAGGAGGTTGCCGAGGATCTGGTCGATCTTGTCCGGATCGGCCCACAGATCGGGGAGCGAGCAGCTGACCCGTACGAGGAACCGGTCGGGTGCCTGGCCGTTCGCGGTGAGCGCCTGGACGTGGCGGCCCACGGCGGTGGCGATGTCCACCGGCTGGCGGCGCACCTCCAGGCGGCCGGAGTCGATGCGGGAGATGTCGAGGAGCTCGGCGATGAGGCGGGTGACGCGGTTGGCGTCGGCGTCGACGGTCTCCAGCATCAGCCGCTTCTGGTCGTCGGTGAACCGCTCCCACTTGGCGAGCAGGGTCGCGGTGAACCCCTTGACGGAGGTGAGCGGCGAGCGCAGCTCGTGCGCGACGGTGGCGATCAGCTCGGCGTGGCTGCGCTCGGTGCGCCGGCGTGCCTCGGTGCCGCGCAGGGTGACGACGAGGCGGCGCAGCGGGCCGGTGGGGTGGGTGCGCACGTACCGGGCGGAGACGAGCACCTCGCGGCCGCCGGGCAGCAGGAGATTGCGCTCGGGCTGGCCGCGCCGGGTGGCGAGGCCCCCGTACGGATCGGTCAGCGCCCACCAGCGGCGGCCGTCGAGGTCCTCCAACGGCAGCGCCCGGTCGATCCGCGCGCCGAGCGCCTGGCCGGGGGCCAGCGCGGTGATCCGGGCGGCGGCGGAGTTGAAGCAGATGACGCGGCCGGTGTGGTCGGCGACGACGAGCCCGTCGGGGAGGTCGTCGGGGTCGATCCCGAGCGCGGTGAACTCGGTGACCCCGCCCGGTTCGGCCGGGTCGCGGGTCTCGCGGGGTTCGCGCGGCCCGGGTGCGGCCGCGGCGGCGCGCCCCGCGCCCTGCGGGGGCACGGCCGCCAGCGACGGCGTCCCGGAGGCCGTCACGGCCCCTGGCGAGCTGTTCGTACCGACGGTCATGTCCCCGTACCCCACATCTCCGAGTAGCGCAGTGGGCCCCCGGGCCGCCACATTACTAGCTGGGGGTCACGGAGCGGCACCCTCCGGGAGCCCGCTGTGCACGAGCGGACGCGTAGAGGCACACCGCGGCGGCCGTGGCGAGGTTCAGGCTCTCGGCCTTGCCGTGGATCGGAACGCGCACGACGGCGTCGGCGAGCGCCCGGGTCTCCTCGGGCAGGCCCCACGCCTCGTTGCCGAAGACCCAGGCCGAGGGGGTGCCCATGGTGCCCGCGTCCAGCTCGGCGTCCAGGTCGTCCTCGCCGGCCCCGTCGGCGGCCAGGACCCGCACGCCGGCCGCCCGCAGCCCCTCGACGGCCTGCTCGACGGGGACGCCGACCGCCACCGGCAGGTGGAAGACGGAGCCCACGGAGGCGCGTACGGACTTCGGGTTGTACAGGTCCACGGACGCGTCGGTCAGGACCACCGCGTCGGCGCCGGCGGCGTCGGCGCAGCGCAGCACCGTGCCGGCGTTGCCGGGGTCGCGGACGTGCGCGAGGACGGCGACGAGCTTGGGCCCGGCCTTGAGGATGTCCTCGAAGGGCGAGTCGAGGAAGTGGCAGACGCCGACGAGCCCCTGCGGGGTGACGGTCTGCGAGACCTCGGCGAGCACCTCGTCGGAGGCGTAGTGGACGCGGGCGCCGGCGTCCAGCGCGGCCTCGATGATCCCGGTGTGGCGCTCGGCGGCCTCGACGGTCGCGAACAGCTCGATCAGGGTCGACGCGCCGCCGGCGCCCCGGTGCTCGACGGCCTCGCGGACGGCCTGCGGGCCCTCGGCGATGAACCGGCGCTCCTTGGTGCGGAAGTTGCGCCGCGCCAGTCGCCTGGCGGCGGCCACCCGCGGGGATCGGGGGGAGATCAGCTCGGCGGGGGCGGGGGTACCCATGGCGGTCGGCTCGCTTCCGTGCGTACTGCGGGTCGAAACAGGTGGATCGGCTACAACGCACCGGACCCGCAGGCACGGGGCCTGCGGGTCCGGGCTGAAGCCTGTGAAGGGCTTGCTGCGCGCGAAGCGTGCTGCTCGCTGCCTGCTGCTTAGGCGGCGGCAGCGGCCTTCGGGGCGTTCACGTCGGCCGGGAGCGCCTTCTGCGCAACCTCGACGAGCGCGGCGAAGGCGTTGGCGTCGTTGACGGCCAGCTCCGCGAGGATCTTGCGGTCCACCTCGATGTTGGCGGCCTTCAGACCCTGGATGAGGCGGTTGTACGTCATGCCGTTCTGGCGGGCAGCGGCGTTGATGCGCTGGATCCACAGCTGACGGAAGTCGCCCTTGCGCTTCTTGCGGTCGTTGAAGTTGTAGACCAGCGAGTGGGTGACCTGCTCCTTGGCCTTGCGGTACAGGCGCGAACGCTGACCGCGGTAGCCGGAGGCCGCCTCGAGGATCGCCCGGCGCTTCTTGTGGGCGTTTACTGCCCGCTTGACGCGTGCCACTTTTTAACTCCTTGTAGCGGGGCCGTGGGTGTCTTCACACGGCCCGAATTCGATGGGGTCCCGGTCTTGACGCCGTCCGCTCCCGGAAGGGGAGCGGAGAACGTCACTTGCCGAGAAGCTTCTTGATCTTCGCGGCGTCGCCGGGGGCCATCTCCGCGTTGCCGGTGAGGCGGCGGGTCAGACGGGACGACTTGTGCTCGAGCAGGTGGCGCTTACCGGCACGCTCGCGGAGCACCTTGCCGGAGCCGGTGATCTTGAAGCGCTTCTTGGTACCGCTGTGCGTCTTGTTCTTCGGCATAGCGCCGTTATCTCCTCGTCGGTGGCGCCCCCCGCCGGTCCGGTTGGAGACCGGCGCCCGGGAGCGTCATGTTGTGTCGGTGATCCGAGACAGGCTGCCTCGGAATCAGGCCTCGGCCGGTGCCTCGGGAGAGGCGGCCTCGGTGACCTCGGCCTCGGCGTCGGCCTCGGCGGAGGCGACCTCGGTGCCCTCCTCGACGGGGGCTTCCTCGGAAGGAGCCTCGTCGGCGGCGACACCCTGGCGCTCGGCCTTGCGGGCGGCCTGCGCCTCGCGGGCTTCGGCCATCGCCTCGGTCTTCTTCTTGTGCGGACCGAGGACCATGATCATGTTGCGGCCGTCCTGCTTCGGGTTCGACTCGATGAACCCGAGGTCCTCGACGTCCGAAGCGAGACGCTGCAGCAGTCGGTAGCCGAGTTCCGGCCGGGACTGCTCGCGACCACGGAACATGATCGTGATCTTGACCTTGTCGCCCTGCTTGAGGAACCGAACGACGTGACCCTTCTTGGTGTCATAGTCGTGCGGGTCGATCTTCGGCCGGAGCTTCATTTCCTTGATGACCGTGTGCGCCTGGTTCTTGCGCGCCTCACGGGCCTTCATGGCCGACTCGTACTTGAACTTGCCGTAGTCCATGAGCTTGCAGACCGGCGGGCGTGCGGACGCCGCGACCTCGACCAGGTCGAGGTCGTACTCCTGCGCCAGCTCAAGGGCCTTGGCAAGCGGCACGATGCCGACCTGCTCACCGCTGGGACCGACGAGTCGTACCTCGGGAACGCGAATCCGGTCGTTGATGCGGGGCTCGGTGCTGATGGATCCTCCTCGGTAGCACCACACGGCTGCCTGGCAGACAGCCGCTGACGTCTGATGTCGTCAGACCAACCGCGGCGGAACATGAAAAATGCCCCGCCGAGGCACAGGCAGGGGCTCCAATACAACCGGAGCACCGCCGCATGCGATCGCGGGGCGCAGACTCGGGCAGCTTTCCATCGTCCGTACGGAACGATGGATGCCACCTGACCGGTGACCCGCCGCCCCGGAGGGTGGTCGGGTGGGAGAGCGGAGCCTCCACTTGTGGGCCGGGGACATGCGTCTCCGGCCGGTCGTCAGTCCAATATAGCATTCCGCGCCGGGTCCGCTCACCCGGCGGCCGGCGGCCGGTACGGGAGCAGGGGCCGGTCAGCGGCGTGCGCGGCCCGGCTTATCGTGTGAGGCATGACTGACGCGACCCCCACCCCCGCCACCGAGGCCGGCAGCACGCCGGACGCTCCCGACTACGACGCCATGACCCGCGACATCGCGGACGTGCCCGCCGTCGAGGTGATCACCACGGTGGCCGTGCACCTGCTGAGCGCCGCGGCGGTCAACCTGGGCCTGGACAAGCCGGACTCCGAGCACAAGGACCTCGACGAGGCCCGCAAGCTGATCACGGCCCTGGCCGGCCTGGTCACGGCGAGCGCCACCGAGATCAGCTCCTTCCACGCGGCCCCGCTGCGCGACGGCCTGAAGTCGCTGCAGCTCGCCTTCCGCGAGGCCTCGATCGTGCCGGACGAGCCGGGCCAGGGTCCGGGCGAGAAGTTCACGGGCCCGGTCTTCGGCTGAGCCGCCCGTACGCGTTGCGCGCAAGGGCCGGGGCGCTGCCCCGGCCCTTGCGCGTTCTCGGCGCTCGGCGGGACGGTCAGCGGGTGAAGAGCGGCTCCCCGGACGGGGCCGGGGCCTCCGGCGGGAGCAGCGCCAGGTCCAGTCCGCGTACGAGGCGGGCCCGCAGGGTCTCGTCGGCGGCCAGGGCCTCGGCGACGCGGCGGGCCGCGGTGTGGGGCTGCGCCCCGGCGGCCAGCACGATCGCGAGGGTGCCGTCGGCGTCCGCCCCGCCCGGCCCGAGGTGGGCGCGGAGCACGGCCGGCTCCGCGGACACGGCGGCCCGTACGGCTTCCCGCACCGCGGGGTCGGCCAGCGGGCCGGCGTCGGTGCGGCCCTCGGCCAGCGCGAGCAGCGCGGGGCCGGTGAGCTGGTAGGTGACGGGGCCGGCCAGGTCCAGCACCACGGTGTCGGCCTTCTCGTGCGCGGCGGCGGCCAGCGCCTGGTGCAGCGGGACGGCCACCGGGCGGGCGGCCGGGTCCCACAGGGCAAGCGAGGCGATCGAGGTGAACGCGGGCAGCGCCCGCCGGTCCCCCGCCCGCAGCGTCGGGACGGCCATGTCGCTGGTCTTCTCGCGCTTGAGGCCGCTCTCCGGGTCGGTCTCGACCTCGCCGAGCACGGCGACGACCGGGACCAGCAGGCGGGCGCCCTTGAGGGCGGCGAGCACCTCCGGCTCCTTCGCCCGGTCCGTGGACCAGGCGGCCAGGGCCGCGCTCAGCCGGGGGTCGGCGGAGCCGTCGTCGTCGGAGAAGCCGGGGTCGGGAATGTTTTTGTTCGCCACAGTTACCCGACCCTATCCCGGTCCCGGCCCCGTCGGGCGCCCCGCGGGCGGCGGGCCAGTACGAGGGCCGAGGCGAGCAGCACCAGCCCGGCGGCCGCGGCCGCCGGGGCTCCGAGCCGGGTGCCGCGCCCGGCGGCCCGGACCGGCTCGGGGCCGGGGCCGAAGTACGGCTGCGCGGCCGCGACGGGTACGGGGACCGGCGGCTCGGCGCGCAGCGCGTCGGCCGCCTGCAGGGCGGCGACGGGGTCCACGAGCCCGTGGCCGCGGGAGTCGTCGCGGCCGCCGGGCGGGGCGTCGGAGGCGGTCTCCTCCAGCAGTCGCTTGATCTGGGCCGGGGACAGGTCCGGGTGGGCGGCCTTGACGAGGGCCACGGCGCCGGAGACGAAGGCCGAGGCGGCACTGGTGCCCCAGCCCTCGTAGTAGGAGCGGTCGGGGTCGGCGATGACCACGTCGACGCCGGGGGCGCTGACGGTGGCGTACCAGTTGCTGGTGGAGAAGGGGGCCTTGTGTCCGCCGCGGTCGACGGCGGTGACGGCGATGACCCCGGGGTAGGCGGCCGGGTAGGAGGCGTGGTCGCCCTGGCGGCCTCCGTTGCCCGCCGAGGCCACGACGACCACGCCCTTGGCGAGGGCGTACTGGACGGCCTCGTCCTCGGCGGCCTCGTGATGGGCGGACTCGCTGTCGTCGCCGAGGGAGAGGTTGATCACGTTCGCGCCGTGGTCGGCGGCCCAGCGGATGCCCTCGGCGAGCGCCCCGCCCTTGCTCTCGCGTGCCTTGGCCCGGCCGGGGTCGCCCTCTTCGAGGATCACGCGGACGGGGAGGATCCTGGCCCGGGGGGCGATGCCGAGCACGCCCTGGCGGTGGTTGCCGCCGTGGCCGTGCCCGGCGATGATCCCGGCCATGGCGGTCCCGTGCCGGGCCCAGGCCCGATCGCCGCGCCCGGCGCCCATGCCGATCAGATCGGTCCCGTCGAGGACCTGCCCGGCCAGGTCGGGATGGCTGCCGTCGACCCCGGTGTCGAGGACGGCGACGGTGACCCCGGCGCCCTGGGTGGTGCCCCAGGCCTCCTCGGCGCGCAACGCGGTGAGCGCCCACTGCCGGTCGCGGATGGTGTCGGCGACGGCCGGCCCCCCGCCGGCCCCGGCGAGCAGCACCCCGAGCACGAGGGCGACGGCGGCCCGGGCGGGCCTCACCGGGGGTCGCCGGCGGGCGCGGGCGGTGCGGCGAGGGTCCGTACGGCGCGCTCCATGCGGTCGGCCACGGCCTTGGCCTCGTGGCCGAGGCCGGCCTGGGCGACGGCTCCGGCGGCGTCCTTGCGCATCATGTCCTCCGCGGGGCGTGGCGAGTCGAGCGTGCGGCCGTCGGTGAACGCGGAGACGGTGTAGACGACGACGGGGGCCCGCGCGACCACCGACGCGGTCCAGGCGGCGCGCTGGCTGTCGGCGAAGCCGTAGCCGGGCGGGGCCGGGAGGCGTCCGCGCAGCGTCTCCATCCGCGCCGCGTCGGCGGGGGTGAAGACCAGGCCGACGGTGACGAGGGAGCTGCGGGTGGCGTCGGTGTAGGTGGCGCGCAGGACGCGGGTGCAGCCGGTGGCGGCGAGTGCGGCCTGCCAGTCGGCGGCGAGTGCGGGTGCGCAGTCGGAGTCGGGTGCGAGCGCGATGCGGGTCCAGGTGCGGTCGGCCCCGCCGGGGCCGGCGTCGGCGCCGCCGAGGACGGGCGGGAACAGGCTGTCCACGGGCGTCTCGCGCCACAGCGATCCGGCCTTGCGGTAGGCGGCGCCGGCGGCCAAGGGCCGGTGGGCGTCCCGCTGTTGCACCCAGCCGCTCACCCCGGCCCCGCCGAGGAGGCCGACCCCGAGGACGGCGCACACCACGACGGCGACGCCGCGCCCGGCCCCGCGCCGCCCGGATGCGGCCACGGGCTCGGACAGGACCGCGGTCTGCGGTGTAGACGCACTCATCCGGCGGCTCCGCCCCCCGTTCCGTCCGGCTGCCACCCCGTACTCTACGCGCCCTCGCCGCCCCCTCCCCGGGGCCCGGCCCGGGGCGTCGCCCGACGCGCCGGGCGCGGTGCCGGGGGTCCGCCGGTCCGCGCCGGGACGCGGGACGGAACCGCGCGGCCACCGCCACAGACCCCTACCCACCGGTACGGCCATCTGGCAGGCTGCCGCCCATGAATCTTCCCGCCGGTGGAGACAGGGCCCGTTACGACCGGGCCACCGCGCACCTCGACGCGCCCCTGGCCATCGTCGATCTCGCCGCGTTCGACGCCAACGCCGACGACCTCGTCCGCCGCGCGGCCGGCAAGCCGATCCGCGTCGCCAGCAAGTCCGTCCGCTGCCGCGCGCTCCTCGAACGGGTCCTGGCCCGGCCCGGGTTCGCCGGGATCATGTCGTACACCCTCGCCGAGAGCATCTGGCTGGCCCGCTCCGGGTTCGAGGACGTGCTCCTCGCCTACCCCTCGGCCGACCGCACCGGCTTCGCCGAGCTCGCGGGCGACCCCAAGCTGGCCGCGGCCGTCACCGTGATGGTGGACGACCCCGCCCAACTGGAGCTGATCGACGGGGCGCGCGAGGGCGGGACGCAGGAGATCCGCGTCTGCCTCGAGCTCGACACGGCCCTCCACCTCCTCGGCGGCAGGATCCGTGTCGGCGCCCGCCGTTCACCGCTGCGCGAGCCCGCCCAGCTCGCCGCCCTCGCCCGTACGGTCGCCGCCCGTCCCGGCTTCCGTGTCGTCGGGGTCATGGGGTACGAGGGCCACGTCGCCGGGGTCGGGGACGCCCTCGCCGGGCGCCCCTTCCGCTCCCGCGCCGTCCGGCTCATGCAGGCCGCCGCCCGCAAGGAGCTCGCGGCCCGTCGCGCCGAGGCCGTACGGGCCGTACGGGCGGTGGTCCCGGATCTGGAGTTCGTCAACGGCGGCGGCACCGGCAGCGTGCAGCAGACCGCCGCCGAGGAGGCGGTCACGGAGATCGCGGCCGGCTCGGGGCTCTACGTACCGCGACTGTTCGACAACTACACGTCCTTCCGCGGCCGTCCGGCGGCGCTCTTCGCCCAGCCGGTGGTCCGCAGGCCCGGCGTCGGCGTGGTCACCGTCCTCGGCGGCGGGTACCCGGCCTCCGGCGCGGCCGGCGCGGACCGGCTCCCGGTCCCGTACCTCCCGCAGGGCCTGCGCTACGACCCCCAGGAGGGGGCCGGCGAGGTGCAGACACCGCTGCTCGGCAGCCCGGCCGACGATCTGCTGATCGGCGACCGGGTGTGGTTCCGCCACGCCAAGGCGGGCGAACTGTGCGAGCGCTTCGACGCGTTGCACCTCGTCGAGGGCGACCGGGTGACGGCCACCGTCCCGACGTACCGGGGCGAGGGCCGCACGTTCCTGTAGCCGCCGCTAGGGGGTGTCCGCAAAGTCCCGCCTGCCCCGCGGCGCCCGGCACGCGCGCTCGCGGCGTTGTCGTCGGTCGACGACGCGAGCGTCGCCTCTCTCCTCCGCCTTGCGATCGCACGCGCCAGACCCCGCCGGCCCCGCCCT
>NZ_JBIASZ010000010.1:0-317920 GCF_042891345.1 Streptomyces sp. NPDC001903 | reverse complement strand
GCGGAGGAGAGAGGCGACGCTCGCGTCGTCGACCGACGACAACGCCGCGAGCGCGCGTGCCAGACCCCGCCGGCCAGAAGGGACTTTGACGACACGCCCCAGGGGGTGTCGGGCGGGGACCGGTCCGGTCCGGCGGTCAGGCTCGCGGAGGCTCCGGTGCGGACGGGTCCGACGGGGTCGAGTGGACGTGGGCCGGGGGGTACACGGCCCACGCGGGGTCCTCCTCGGACGGCTCCGGGTCGTGCGGGGTCCACAGGGCCGTCAGGCCGAGGTGGAGGGCCACGGCGACCATCGGCCAGACCAGCAGCACCCCCTGCGCCAACAGCTGCAGCGGCGCGTCGAAGGCCACCCCCTTGCCCGCCTTCACCGCGGCGGCGGCCACGTCCGAGGACGGCCCCAGCCACAGCCCCATCCGCCATCCGACCAGCGAGGCGAAGCAGGATCCGACCACCAGTCCGATCACCAGCGGGACACCGCCCCGGCGCCGCCACAGGAACACGAGCACCGCGCTCAGCACGCCGAAGCCCAGCGACAGCAGGAAGAACGTCCCGTCGGCCCCGATCCGGGCCTCGCTCTCGGAGTTCTTCAGGAAGACGGCCTCGCCGTTCGAGACGTACTGGGCCTTCGGCGCCAGCCAAGCCCACAGCACTCCGAGCAGCACACCGGCCACCCCGATCACCAGGGCCGCGGCGGCCCCGTCGCGGATGTCCGCCGGGGTGATGCCCCCGGCGGAGCGGCCCGGCTTCTCGGGCGGCAGCGGCGGTTCGTGCGGGGAGGGCGTGGTCACGGCTTCGGTCACCCCCACATCGTGCCAGGTGCCGGCGGCGTCGACATCAGCAGGACCGCCCTCCCGCGACCGGCCGCTTCAGCGAACGGCCGCCCGCCGGTACGCCCACGTCGCGACGGCCAGCGAGAGCACCCCCACCGCCCCGCACACCCCGAGGTCCAGCCCGACCGCCGCCCAGTCCGGATGCGGGGCGAAGGTGCGCGCGAACGCCTCCACCCCGTACGTCGACGGCAGCAGGTCCCGCGCCCACACGATCACGTCCGGCATCCGCTCCGGCGGCAGCACCCCCAGCAGCAGCGCCGCCGACATGCCGAGCTGCCCGGCCAGCGTCGCCAGCTCCTGCCGCGGCGCCAGCAGCCCGAGCGCCGCGCCCAGCCCGGCCAGCGCGGCCCCGGCCAGCGGGACGACCGCGGCCAGGATCCACAGCCCGCTCATCGGCAGCCCGAACAGCAGGCATCCGAACACCGCCGTCACCAGCGTGCCCGGCAGCGTGAAGGAGGCGTAGGCGGCGGCCGCGCCCAGCACCACCGAGGCGGGCGGCACGGGCAGCGTGGCGTAGTGGTCGAGCCCGCCGCTGGCCCGCAGCTGCCCGAAGTACTGCGCGAGCAGGTTCAGCGCGACGAAGGCGACGACCAGGACGGACGAGCCGGCGACGACGGCCCGGGCCTCCGAGCCCCCGTCCACCACGCCCCGCATCAGGATCATGATCCCGACGGACTGGAAGGTGGCCACGAAGAGCAGCGGGATCCGGGACACCCGGGCCCGGGACAACTGCGCCCGGTACACGGCGGCCAGCGCGGGCAGCAGCCGCGCCTGCGGTGCCAGCGGCGCCGGCCGGAGAGCGGGCTGCCGCGGGTCCGTCGCGCGGACGGCGCCGGCGCCGTCCGGTCCCGCGCCGTGCGCGGCCCCGGTCGCGGCGGCGGGCACCACGGTCCCCGTCAAGCGGTCGCTCACGACTTCACCAGTCCCTTCGTCCTGCCGCCGAGGGCCAGGTACACGTCTTCCAGGCTGGGGGTGGCGAGGGTGAAGTCGTCGAGGGCGGCGAAGGCCGGGCCCCCGGTGACGGCGGCCACCGCGGCCCGCGCCTCCTCCGGTGCCAGTCGCAGCACCCACCGGCGTCCCGACTCGGCTGCGTCCGCGTGGAGCCGCGCGACCTCGGGTACCTCCAGCGGAGCGCGCTCGCGCCACACCAGCTCGAGCCGGACCTCGCCGGAGACCCGGGCCTTGAGTCCGGCCGGGGAATCGCAGGCGATGACCCGGCCCTGGTCGATGACGGCGACCCGGTCCAGGACGGTCTCGGCCTCGATGACGTTGTGCGTGACGAGCAGGACGGTGGCCCCGTGCTGGGCGCGCCGCCGGTCCACGGCCGCCCACACGGCCCGCCGGGCGACCGGGTCCATGCCGGTGGTGGGCTCGTCGAGGACGAGCACCGGCCGCTGTCCGACCAGCGCGGCGGCGAAGCAGGCCAGGCGCCGCTGCCCGCCGGAGAGCTTCTTCAGGGGCCGGCCCGCGATCGCGGTCAGCCCGAGTTCCTCCAGTACGGCGTCCCGCTCGGCGCGCGCCGAGCGGACGTCGAGCCCGCGCAGCCGTCCCGTGGTCTCGGCGGCCAGCGCCACCGTGAGCTCGTCGAGGGCGGTGGATTCCTGCCCCAGGTAGGCGAGCAGCCGGGCCGCCCGCTCGGGGTGGCGCACCAGGTCGTGGCCGAGCAGGTGCACCGAGCCGGAGTCGGGCCGCATCAGGCCGGTGAGCTGGCGGACGAGGGTGGACTTGCCGGCGCCGTTGGGGCCGAGCAGGCCGAAGATCTCGCCGCGCCGGACGTCCAGGCAGATCCCGTCGGTGGCCCGGGTCTCGGGCAGCGCGGGAGCCCCGCGCCGGCCCCGCACCGCGGGATACGTCTTGACCAGGTCACGCACCGCGCAGACCACGTCCGAAGCCGCGTCCGCGGCCACTGCCGTGTTCGGTTGTGCTGCTGCTGTGCCCGTACTCACGAGGGAGCAGCCTACGCGGCTTTCGTCCGGCCGCCGCCGGGAGGTGCCTTGGACGCCGTGTCCGGCGGTGTCACTCGGCCCCCGGCGGCGTCGGCCCCGCAGGGACGGCGGAGGGGGTGCCGGCCACGTGCTCGGCGGCCGCGCGGACGTCGATCTCGCGCCAGAACCCGGCGCGGATGGCGTAGCGGTCGTGCTCGTCGATCTGGTCGTCCTTGTGCGCGAGCAGCCCGAAGCGGGCCGCGTAGCGCAGCAGCTCGCCGTCGATGCGGTGCGGGATCCGCGGGTACATCGTGGCGAGTTTCTGCAGGTGGACGGTTTCCGGGAGGCGTTCCATCCAGCGCCGGGCGAACACCTGGCCGACCTCGAAGGGGTCGCCGCCGACGGTGGTGATGTCCTCTTCGCGGTCCGCCCAGCGCTGCTCGGCGCTGGTGAGCTGGGCGAGGGTGGGCAGGGAGGCGGTCTCGGCGGGCTCGCCCAGCGGTCCGGCCCGGTCGATCCAGCCCTTGTCGGAGGACCAGCGCAGGGCGCTGCCGGCCGGGGGCTGCGCGCTGCCGTGGCCCTGGCCGGCGGGGCCGGGCTGCTGGCCGGGGGCGCGGAGCGAGCCGGCCAGGTCCTTGGGCGTGGGTACGGCCCTGCCCCCGGCGGCCGGCGCGGGCACGGGGGTGCCGTTCCCCTCGGGTTCGGCGGGGGCCGGGGCGGCGGTTCCGTTGGCGCCGGCGCTGCGGGCGGCCTCGGCGAGGGCCGCCTCGGGCAGCGGGGCGGAGAGGATGGCGGCGATCTCGGGACGCGGGGCGGGCGGCGGCGCGCACAGTCCGGCGAGGTCCTTGGCGCGGACGGCCCGGGTGATCCAGGCCCGGTCCAGGACGCGGCGCTCGTCGGCCTCGGCGACGAGGTCCTCGGACTGGTTGTAGTCGCCGTCGGCGGCCTGGACGGCCCACAGGTGGACGGCGACCCCGTGTTCCTTGGCGGACATCAGGCCGGGCAGCAGGTCCCCGTCACCCGTGACGAGTACGACGTCGGAGCAGGCGCGGTTGCGGGCCAGCTCGGTGAGCTCGGCGTGCATGGCGGCGTCCACGCCCTTCTGCGCCCAGCGGCCGTCGCTGCGCGTCAGGGCGCCGAGGCGGACGGTGACGCGGGGCATGACGCGCAGCCGCCGGTGCTCGGGCTGGGGGACCCGGTCGGGTGCGCCGTCGAACCAGTAGATGCGCAGCAGGGGCTGTTCGGTGTCGGCCTGGGCGCGCTCGCGCAGTCCCTGGATGAGGGCGGCATGGTCCACGGTGATGCGGGAGCGGGAGGGCTCCCCGGCGAGAAGACTGGCGGCGGCGCCCAGCAGATAGCCGGCGTCCACCAGGACGACGCAGCGGTCCACGCGTACCACCCTCTTCCCTGGGGATCCTCTGTGTTTGTCGCGGGTTCCCCGAGTCTGCCCGACCGCAAGGGTGTTGACGGCCGGAACTCGATCATCGGCGTGGCGGATCTTTCTGCGGCACCGGGAGGGCGGGCGGCCGACTACACGCAGTAAAGATCCAAAATGCGCGGTTTGTGGCACCGTGTGAGGGTGAAGGCGGTCCTGGCCCCTAGACCCTCACGGAGGCTCCACCATGGCCAAGAACAAGAACCGCCAGCACGAACAGAAGCAGCAGCCCCGCTCGTCGGCACAGGATCCGTCGAAGAGCTCGACGGAATCGGTGTCCGAGCCCTCGGGCGGCTCCCCGAGTCCGATGGACATGGCTCGCAAGGGCAAGCAGAAGAAGTTCGGCCACAACTGACGCCTCCGCGAGCACCACGCACGAGGGCGCGCCCAGAGCTCTGGGCGCGCCCCTCTTCACGTTGGGCTACGGGCGCGGGCCCGTGCGAGGGCCCCGCGACCGGCGTTATCCGGCCAGACAGGACGGCCCGAGGAGCACCTTGAGGTCGCCGAAGAGCGCGGGGTCGGGCTGCACCCGGTGCCGGTCCAGGCGCAGCACGGTGGTGGAGCGCGGCCCCTGGAGCTTGATGCGGACCTCGGTGTTGCCCTTGTGGTGCCGAAGGATCTCGCCCAACCGGGTGACCATCGGAGGAGTGACCTTGACCGTCGGGATGGTGAGGACGACGGGGGCGTTCGTCCCGGCGGAGGAGAGGTCGGGGACCATCATCTCCATCGCGACGAGCCGGGGGACGTCCTCCCGCTTGTCGAGGCGTCCCTTGACGAAGACGACGGTGTCCTCGACCAGCTGCGTGGAGACGAGCTGGTACGTCGCGGGGAAGAACATGCACTCGATGGATCCGGCGAGGTCCTCGACGGTGGCGATGGCCCAGGCGTTGCCCTGCTTGGTCATCTTGCGCTGGAGGCCCGAGATGATGCCGCCGATGGTGACGACGGCGCCGTCGGAGTGCTCTCCGCCGGTCAGCTGGGAGATGCCGGCGTCGGTCTTGTCGGAGAGGACGTGCTCCAGACCGAAGAGCGGGTGGTCGGAGACGTACAGGCCGAGCATCTCGCGCTCCTGGGCGAGCAGGTAGGACTTCTCCCACTCCACGTCGGAGAACTCGACGTCGAGTCCGAAGCCGGGCTCGTCGCTCGCGCCCTCGTCACCCATTCCGCCGAAGAGGTCGAACTGTCCCTCGGCCTCCTTGCGCTTGACCGCGACCACGTTGTCGATCATCGACTCGTGGTGGGCGACCAGGCCCTTGCGGGTGTGGCCCATCTCGTCGAAGGCGCCGGCCTTGATCAGCGACTCGACGGTGCGCTTGTTGCAGACGACGGCCTCGACCTTGTCCAGGAAGTCGGGGAAGGAGGAGTACTTCCCCTTGGCCTTCCTGGTCTTGATGATCGACTCGACGACGTTCTGGCCGACGTTGCGCACGGCGGTGAGGCCGAAGAGGATCACGTCGTCGCCCTGGGCGGCGAAGTTCGGCTCGGACTCGTTGACGTTCGGCGGGAGCACCTTGATGCCCATGCGCCGGCACTCGTTCAGGTAGATCGCGGACTTGTCCTTGTCGTCCTTGACCGAGGTGAGCAGGCCGGCCATGTACTCGGCCGGGAAGTTCGCCTTGAGGTAGGCGGTCCAGTAGGAGACCAGGCCGTACGCGGCCGAGTGCGCCTTGTTGAAGGCGTAGCCGGCGAAGGGGACCAGGACGTCCCAGAGGGCCTTGATCGCCTGGTCGCTGAAGCCCTTCTTCTTGGCGCCCTCCTCGAAGATGACGAAGTTCTTCGCCAGCTCCTCGGGCTTCTTCTTGCCCATCACGCGGCGCAGGATGTCGGCCTCGCCGAGCGAGTACCCGGCGATGATCTGGGCGGCCTTCTGGACCTGCTCCTGGTAGACGATCAGGCCGTAGGTGACCGCGAGCACCTCTTCGAGCGGCCCCTCCAGCTCCGGGTGGATCGGGGTGATCTCCTGCTGCTTGTTCTTGCGCAGGGCGTAGTTCGTGTGCGAGTTCATGCCCATCGGGCCCGGCCGGTACAGGGCCGAGACGGCGGAGATGTCCTCGAAGTTGTCGGGCTTCATCAGGCGCAGCAGGGAGCGCATGGGCCCGCCGTCGAACTGGAAGACGCCGAGGGTGTCACCGCGGCCGAGCAGTTCGAAGGTCTTGGGGTCGTCGAGCGGCAGGGCCAGGAGATCGATGTCGATCCCCTTGTTGGCCTTCACCATCTTGACGGCGTCGTCCATGATCGTGAGGTTGCGCAGGCCCAGGAAGTCCATCTTCAGCAGGCCGAGCGACTCGCAGCTCGGGTAGTCCCACTGGGTGATGGTGACGCCGTCGGTGTGCCGCACCCAGACGGGCACGTGGTCGGTGATCGTCTCGCTGGACATGATCACGCCTGCGGCGTGCACGCCCATCTGGCGGACCAGGCCCTCCACACCGCGCGCGGTGTCGATGACCTTCTTCACGTCCGGCTCGTTCTCGTACATCCCGCGGATCTCGCCGGCCTCGCCGTAGCGGGGGTGCGAGGGGTCGAGGATGCCGGAGAGCGGGATGCCCTTGCCGAGGACGTCGGCGGGCATGGCCTTGGTGAGCCGGTCGCCCATGGCGTAGGGGTAGCCCAGGACGCGGGCGGAGTCCTTGATCGCGTTCTTGGCCTTGATGGTGCCGTACGTGCCGATCATGGCGACCTTGTCGGCGCCGTACTTCTCGGTCACGTACCGGATCACCTCGACGCGCCGACGCTCGTCGAAGTCGATGTCGACATCGGGCATGGAGACGCGCTCGGGGTTCAGGAACCGCTCGAAGATCAGGCCGTGGGTGAGCGGGTCGAGGTCGGTGATGCCCATGGCGTACGCGACGATCGAGCCGGCCGCGGAGCCTCGGCCCGGACCCACCGCGATGCCCTGGTTCTTGGCCCACATGATGAAGTCGGCGACCACGAGGAAGTAGCCGGGGAAGCCCATCGAGATGATCGTGTCCATCTCGTACTCGGCCTGCTTCATCCGGTCGTCCGGGATGCCTCCGGGGTAGCGGCGGTGCATGCCGCGCATGGTCTCCTCGCGGAACCAGCTGACCTCGGTGTGGCCCTCCGGGATGTCGAACTTCGGCATCAGGTTCCGGAACTTGAACATGCCCTCGGTGTCGATCTGGTCCGCGACCAGCTTCGTGTTGGCGCAGCCCTCCTGCCAGGCGTCCGAGGAGTCGATGGCGTACATCTCGTCGGTGGACTTCAGGTAGTAGCCGGTGCCGTCGAAGCGGAAGCGGTCCGGGTCCGAGAGGTTCTTGCCGGTCTGGATGCAGAGCAGGGCGTCGTGGGCGCCGGCCTCGCTGGCGTACGTGTAGTGCGAGTCGTTCGTGACCAGCGGCGGGATGCCGAGCTTCTTGCCGATCTCCAGCAGCCCGTCGCGGACCCGGCGCTCGATCTCGATGCCGTGGTCCATCAGCTCCAGGAAGTACCGGTCCTTGCCGAAGATGTCCTGGTACTCGGCGGCCGACTTCAGGGCCTCGTCGAACTGGCCGAGGCGAAGGCGCGTCTGCAGCTCGCCGGAGGGGCAGCCGGTGGAGGCGATGAGCCCCTCGGACCACTTGGAGATGGTCTCCTTGTCCATGCGCGGCCACTTCGTGAGCCAGCCCTCGGCGTAGGCGTCGGAGGACAGCCGGAAGAGGTTGTTCAGCCCGGTGGCGTTCGCCGCCCAGATCGTCTTGTGGGTGTAGCCACCGGAACCGGAGACGTCGTCGCGCTTCTGGTGGGGCTGGCCCCACTGGATGCGCCGCTTGTTGCGCCGGGACTCGGGAGCCACGTACGCCTCGATGCCGATGATCGGCGTGACACCGGCCTTCTGGGCGGTGTGGAAGAAGTCGTACGCGCCGTGCAGGTTGCCGTGGTCGGACATGGCGATGTGCGTCATGCCCATCTCGTTGCACGCGTTGAACATGTCCTTCAGCCGCGCGGCACCGTCCAGCAGCGAGTACTGGGTGTGGACGTGCAGGTGCGTGAACGGCGGCTTGGTCACGGCGGGTGGCTCCTGACGGTGGGGGCGGCGGCAGCTATGAATCCTACGTCCCGGGAGTGACAGATCCCGGGCACGGACGGGTACGGTCGGGCGTTGCAGAACCAGGACGACCCACCCGACGTCCAGTCGGTCAGAACCTGTACCAGCCCGTGCACCAGGAGGCACCCGCCATGGCGGTCCCCGAGACGACGAACGAGCAGCGCGCCGAGCAGATACTCGATGTGTTCGACACCGCATTCGGTGAGCTGCTCGCCGCCGACCCCGCGGCCTTCCAGGTCAAATTCCGCAAGATGGCGGCCTCGGCCTTCGCCTTCTACCGCGGGACGGCCTGCCTCTTCTACGCCGACCTGGAGCGCGAGCGGCACGGCGGGCCTTACCTGGACGAGCGGACCGGCCGGGTCTGGATCCACGGCGACCTGCACGCCGAGAACTTCGGCACGTACATGGACGCCAACGGCCGCCTGATCTTCAACGTCAACGATTTCGACGAGGCGTACGTCGGCCCCTTCACCTGGGACCTCAAGCGGTTCGCGGCCTCCGTGGCCCTGATCGGCTACACCAAGGCGCTCAGCGACGAGCAGATCAGCGAGCTGGTGCGGACGTACGCGGCGGCCTACCGGGAGCGGATCCACCGCCTGGCCACCGGCGCCAAGAACGAGGAAGTGCCCTCCTTCACCCTGGACACCGCCGAGGGCCCGCTGCTGGGCGCCCTGCGCTCGGCCCGCTCCCGCACCCGCTTCTCCCTGCTGGACTCGATGACCGAGATCCGCGACTACGAGCGCCGCTTCACCTCCGGCGGGGGCTCGATCGAGCTGGACGCGGCCACCCGCTACAAGGTGCTCGCCGCCTTCGACGGCTACCTGGAGACCCTCCCCGACGAGTCCCTGGTGCGGCCCGACTCCTACCGGGTCAAGGACGTGGTGGGCCGCCGCGGCGTCGGGATCGGCTCGGCCGGCCTGCCCTCGTACAACATCCTGCTGGAGGGGCACAGCGACGCCCTGGAGAACGACGTCGTGATCTACCTCAAGCAGGCGCAGACCCCCGCGGTGTCCCGGCACATCACCGACCGGGCCGTGCGGGACTACTTCCGGCACGAGGGGCACCGCACGGTGATCTCCCAGCGCGCCCTGCAGGCGCACGCCGACCCCTGGCTGGGCTGGACCGAGCTGGACGGCTCCGGCCAGCTGGTGGCCGAGGTCTCCCCGTACGCGGTGGACCTGGACTGGTCGGACCTGGACGACCCGGAGGAGATCGCGGCCGTCGTCGCGGACCTCGGCCGGGCGACGGCGACCATGCACGCGTCGGCCGACGAGGCCGAGAGCGGGCACTCGCTGGTGCCGTTCTCCACCGAGCGGGCCATCGACGCGGCGATCGCCGCCGACGAGGAGGGCTTCGCGGAGCTCCTGGTCGACTTCGCGCACGCGTACGGGGCCCGGGCGCGCGCCGACCACCAGATCTTCGTGGACCTGTTCCGCAACGGCCGCATCATGCACTGACCGGGCAGGCGCCGGGCGGGACGGGGAAGGGCCACAGGAACCGGCCGTTCCGGGACCTGGGACCCCTCTTCACAGGGACTCGTGGCAGACTCGCGGCGATGGACATATCCAGGGCAGGACCGAGGGGGCTGCGAGCCGCGCTGTTCAGCGCCCTCGTCGTGCTGCTCTCGGCCGGCTCGCACGTCCTGATGTCCCGCGTCCCGCTGCCCCCCGCCCTCGTGGCCGGGGCCTTCGCCGGCGTGTTCCTGCTCACGTACGCGCTGGCCGGACGCGAGCGGGGCTTCGGCCCCATCGCCGGGCTGCTGGTTCCGCTGGAGCTGGCCGCCGACACGGTCTTCACCGCCGGGCAGCACGTCTGCTACGGCCCGGCCGGCGGGCCCGTCGCCGGGCCGCTGCGGGCGCTGGGCCTCGACGAGCTGTGCGGCGGCCCGCCGCTGGGCGGCCCGCTGGCCGATGTGCCCGGAGCCGTCCCCGAGGCGGTGGCCCTGCTGGCCTCGCCCGGGCCCTGGACCCCGTGGCTGCTGCTCGGCGCCCACGTCTCGGTCGGGCTGCTCGCCGCGGCCTGGCTGCGGCACGGGGAGCGGGCGCTGGGCCAGCTGCTGCGCGCGGTGGCCGCCTTCGCGTTCCGGCCGCTGCTGCTGGCCGGCGCCCGCGTGGCGGCCGCTCGCGGCCCGGTGCGGCGCATGCCGCGCCCGGCCCTTCCGGGCGCGGGGGCCCGTACCCGCTTCCCCGCCCATTCCGTGGGACGCCGGGGACCTCCCGTACGCGGCGCGCTCGTCTGCGCCTGACCCACCCCGCGTACGGCAGTCCCCCCTTTCCTTGAGTCACACCCCACGGAGATCACCATGAGTTCACGCAACAGCCAGGCGAACAAGGCGGCGGCCCGCGAGCGGCTGCGCGCCGAGCGCGAGAAGCAGGCGAAGAAGGCCAAGGCGCGCCGCCAGGTGCTGGTGGCCGGCGCCGTCGTCGCCGTCCTCGCGCTGGCCGGCGGCGTCGGCTACGCGGTCGTGCAGGCCAACCAGCCGAGCGAGTGGGACAAGGCCGCCGATGCGACGCTGGTCGCCCCGAAGAACACCTCGGGCGACAACGGCACCACGGTCGTCATAGGCAAGGCGGACGCCAAGAAGACCCTGGAGATCTACGAGGACTCGCGCTGCCCGGTCTGCTCCCAGTTCGAGCAGGCCGTGGGCCCGCAGATCAAGAAGGACGTCGACGCCGGCAAGTACAAGATCCAGTACATCGGCGCCACCTTCCTCGACAAGGGCATGGGCGGCACCGGTGCGAAGAACGCGCTGAGCGCGCTGGGCGCGGCGCTGAACGTCAGCCCCGAGGCGTTCCTGGAGTACAAGACCGCCCTGTACTCCAAGGAGAACCACCCGGAGGAGCGCGACGACAAGTTCGGCAAGGACGACTACCTGCTGAAGATCGCGGACCAGGTGCCGGCGCTCAAGGGCAACGCCGAGTTCAAGAAGGCCGTCGAGGACGGCACGTACAACCGCTGGGCCATCGAGATGTCGAAGGTGTTCGACAAGAGCGGCATGACGGGCACCCCGTCGCTGAAGATGGGCGGCAAGAAGATCGACATCAAGATGACCCCGGAGGAGTTCACGGCCGAGGTCGACAAGGCCATCGCGGGCTGATCGGCCGACCCGGGAAGCACCGGGCACGGGAACGGGCGGGCGAACTCCGAGAGTTCGCCCGCCCGTTGCTTTCCGAGGGGTGTACCAGCGGCTTTACCCGTCAGTAATATGCCGGCCGTGACCAGTCATCTCCCCTCCCCCACCGCGGCAACTCCGCGTCGCCGTACGGTCGTCAAGGCCGCCGCGGCCACCGCCGCCCTCGCGCCCTTCGCGACGGCCGCCCTGGGCGCCTCCCCCGCGTCGGCTGCCTCGAACGGGCCCGCCTTCCTGCACGGCGTCGCCTCCGGCGACCCGCTGCCCGACGGGATCCTGCTGTGGACCCGCGTCACCCCGACCCCCGAGGCCGTGCCCGGCTCCGGCGCCGGCCCGGCCACCCAGGTGACCTGGGAGGTCGCCGAGGACAAGGCCTTCTCCCGGATCACGGCGAGCGGCTCCGTCACGGCGACCGCCGCCACCGACCACACGGTCAAGGCGGACGTGCGCGGTCTGCGACCGCAGACCCCGTACTTCTACCGGTTCACCGCCGGCGGCTCCGTCTCCCCGGTCGGGCGCACCCTGACCGCCCCGGGCCACGACGCGAGCACCCCCGGGGTCCGCTTCGGCGTGGTCTCCTGCGCCAACTGGGAGGCCGGGTACTTCTCGGCCTACCGCCACCTGGCCGCCCGCGCCGACCTGCACGCGATCCTGCACCTCGGCGACTACATCTACGAGTACGCGAACGGGGCCTATCCCGAGGCGAAGTACGTCGTACGCGCGCACGAGCCGAAGCACGAGATCCTCACCCTCGCCGACTACCGGACCCGGCACGGCACGTACAAGACCGACGCCGACCTGCAGGCGCTGCACGCCGCGCACCCGATCGTGGCGATCTGGGACGACCACGAGTTCGCCAACGACGCCTGGTCGGGCGGCGCGGAGAACCACACCCCGGGCGCCGAGGGCGACTGGGCGGCCCGCGCCGCCGCCGCCAAGCAGGCGTACTTCGAGTGGATGCCGGTCCGCACCTCCACCGCCGGCACCGTCTACCGGCGGCTGCGCTTCGGCAACCTCGCCGACCTGCACCTGCTGGACCTGCGCACCTTCCGCTCCCAGCAGGTCAAGATAGGCAGCGGCTCGGTCGACGACCCGGAGCGCACCATCACCGGGCGCGCCCAGCTGGACTGGCTCAAGTCCGGCCTCGCGAGCTCGAACGCGACCTGGAAGCTGGTCGGGACCTCGGTGATGATCTCGCCGGTCGCCTTCGGCTCGCTGCCCGCGCACCTGCTGGCGCCGCTGACGAAGCTGCTGGGCCTGCCCGAGGGCGGCCTCGCGGTCAACGTGGACCAGTGGGACGGCTACACGGACGACCGCAAGGAGCTGCTGAACCACCTCAAGGACCAGAAGATCAAGAACACGGTCTTCCTCACGGGCGACATCCACATGGCGTGGGCGAACGAGGTCCCGATGAACATGGCGACCTACCCGGGGTCGGGCACGGCGGCCACCGAGTTCGTCGTGACCTCGGTGACCTCCGACAACATCGACGACCTCCTGCACGTGCCGGCGGACACCGCGTCGCTCGTAGCGGAAGCCGCGGTCAAGGCCGCCAACTGGCACGTGAAGTGGCTGGACATGGACGCCCACGGCTACGGGGTGCTGGACGTGACGGCCGAGCGCTCGCAGATGGACTACTACGTGATCTCCGACAAGCGGAATCCGGCCGCCAGCACCGCGTGGTCCCGTTCGTACCGCACGGCGAACGGCACGCAGAAGGTGGAGCGGTCGTACCAGCCGGTGGGCTGATCATTTATTGACGGTCCGTCAATTCTCTTGCCCGAAGGGGTGTCTGGTGCAGACCAGGCGCCCCTTCGGCATCAGAAGCAACAAATCTTTTACTCAAAGGGCTTGCTCAGTGCATGACATGGACACATAAGCTTCGCGCCAGCGTGAGGAAATCCCTCACCCCCCACCACGCTTCGCGAGGAGTCAACGTGCGCGCTTCCGCCCGCATATCCCCCATGCTCCGCCGCCGCCTCATGGGTACGGCCGTTCTGGCCGGAACCCTGGCGTTCGCCCCGCTCACGGCCCCCACCACCGTGGCCGCGGCACCCAAGACCGGCGCCGAGGCCTGTGCCGACGCCGGCACCGCCGGCGCCTCGGCCAACGCCCGTGTCGCCCGCCCGAAGGACCAGCACGCGGCCGACCCCAACGAGGTGACGGACGCCCAGGTCAAGGCCATGGACGCCGATCTGGCCAAGAAGAGCGCCGAGCTCGGCCCGCAGCGCCAGATGCGTGCCGCCGAGGTCACCGCCGCGACGACCATCCCGGTGTACGTCCACGTCATCACCTCCGGCTCCGCCGGCAAGCTGACCGCCACGGACATCAACAACCAGATCGCGGTCCTCAACTCCGCCTACAGCGGCAAGGGCACCGGCAACGTCGACTCGGGCTACCAGTTCTCGCTGGTCTCCACCGACTACACCGACAACGCCGCCTGGTACAACGTCTCGGACGGCACCCAGGCCGAGAAGGACATGAAGAACGCCCTGCGCAAGGGCGGCGCCAACGCGCTCAACCTCTACACCGCCAACCTCGGCGGCGGCCTGCTCGGCTGGGCGACCTTCCCGAGCTCCTACGCCTCGCAGCCCAAGATGGACGGCGTGGTCATCCTCAACACCTCGCTGCCGGGCGGCTCCGCCGCCAACTACAACGAGGGCGACACCGGCACCCACGAGGTCGGCCACTGGATGGGCCTGTACCACACCTTCCAGGGCGGCTGCTCGGGCAGCGGCGACTCCGTCTCCGACACCCCCGCCGAGAAGAGCGCCGCGTTCGAGTGCCCGACCGGCCGTGACAGCTGCACCAACAAGACGGGTGTCGACCCGATCCACAACTTCATGGACTACACGTACGACTCGTGCATGTACCAGTTCACCGCGGGCCAGGTGTCCCGGATGAAGAGCATGTGGAGCGCCTACCGCGGCTGAGCACCACGTGACGTGAAACGGTCGAGGGGCGGGGCACGCGCTGCGTGCCCCGCCCCTCGCTCTTCTCCGCGGCGCCTACAGGGAGTCGAGGAAGCCGATGGCCGCCCGCCACGTCTGCTCCGCGGCCTCGGCGTCGTAGTCGTCGAGGTCCGCGTCCGTGAACAGGTGCCCGGCACCCGGGTAGCGGTGCACCTCCACGTCCGCGCCCGCCCGCTGCATCCGCAGGTACCAGGCCGTCAGCCAGTCGTGCGTCTCGAACGGGTCGGGATCCGCGATGTGCAGCTGCACCGGCAGCTCGTCCACCGCGGTGCCCTCCTCCAGGTCCGCCGTCCCGTGCAGGAGCAGCAGCCCGCGCGCCTTCTCGTCGGCCAGCGCCAGGTGCTGGGCGACGGAGCCGCCGAAGGAGAAGCCCGCGTAGACCAGGCCCTGGTCGGAGTAGGGGGCGGAGGCCAGCACCGCGCGCTTGAGGAGCTCGTCCCGGCCGATCTCGTCCCGGTGCGCCATGCCCTCCTCGACGGTCTCGAAGGTGCGCCCCTCGAAGAGATCGGGCACCTGGACCTGGTGACCGGCCGCGCGCAGCCGGTCGGCCGCCGCGTGCACCGCGGGCCGCAGCCCGTACGTCGAATGGAAGAGCACGATGTTCATGCCCCCATCGTGCCATTCGTCGAATGCGAGGGGTCGGAGCCCGCGTTCCGGTTACGTTGACGTGCATGGACACGGACACCGTTCTGCGCCCGATCGCCGTCGTCGGCGGCGCCCTGGTCGTCACCCTGCTCGCCGGATGGCTGCTGGACCTGCTGCTGCGCCGCGCCGACGCCCGGCACAGCGAAACGCCGCTGTGGGGGCTGCTGCGCCACTGCCGGCTGCCGTTCCAGCTCGTCCTGTGCACCACGCTGCTCTACGGGTCCCACCGGCGGATGGGCATCGGGCCGGAGTACGTCTTCGCCGTGGGCCGCGCGCTGACCCTCGTCCTCATCGGCTCCGCGGCGTGGCTGCTCGTGCGGATCGCGACGGCGGTCGTGGACTCCTCGTACGCCCGCTACGCCGCCCAGAACCCCGACGACGCCCGGGTGCGGCGGGTCCGCACCCAGGTGACGCTGATCCACCGGGTGGTCACGGCGGTGGTCGTGGTGGTCGCGGTGGCGGCGATGCTGCTCACGTTCCCGCCGATGCGGGCCGTCGGCGCCTCGATGCTGGCCTCGGCGGGCGTGCTCGGCATCGTGGCGGGCATCGCGGCCCAGTCCTCGCTGGGCAACCTGTTCGCCGGACTGCAGATCGCCTTCGGCGACACCGTGCGGATCGGGGACACGGTGGTCGTGGACAAGGAGTGGGGGACGGTCGAGGAGATCACCCTGACCTTCCTCGTCGTCCGCACCTGGGACGAGCGGCGGATCACGATGCCTGTGTCGTATTTCACAGGGAAGCCGTACGAGAACTGGTCGCGCGGCGGCGCCCAGATGACCGGGACGGTCTTCTGGCACCTGGACCACAGCGCACCGCTGGACCTGATGCGGGAGCGGCTCCAGGAGATCCTGGAGGAGATCCCGGAGTGGGACGGCCGCACCGGCACCCTGGCGGTCACGGACACCACCCCGCACACCATCCAGGTCCGGGCCGTGGTCACGGCGAAGGACGCGACGGACATCTGGACGGTCCGCTGCCAGGTCCGCGAGCGGCTGATCACCTGGCTCCTGGCCCGCCATCCGTACGCCCTGCCCCGCATCGCCACCTCCCCGGCCGACCCGCGCCCCGCAGGCCCCTGACGGCGCGGGGCCCGGGTCAGAACGTCAGGCGGAACAGGGCTCCGCCCCCCGGGGCCGCCTCGGCCACGAGCTCCGCGGAGTGCGCCCGGGCGATCTGGCGGGCCATCGCCAGGCCCAGTCCCGAGCCCGGCAGGGCCCGCGCCGCCCCCGCCCGGTAGAAGCGGTCGAAGACGTACGGCAGGTCCTCGGCCGCGATCCCGGGCCCGTGGTCCCGTACCGTCAGCTCGGCCCGGCCGGCGCCGCCCCCGCGTGCCACCAGCTCCACCTCCACCGGCGCCCCCGCCGGGCTGAACTTCGCCGCGTTGTCCAGCAGGTTCGACACCAGCCGGGTCAGCCGCGCCGGCACCCCCGGCACCACCACCTCGTCCACGCGGACGCGTACCGGCACCGACGGCCGGTGCGCCCGGGCCGCCTCCGCGCAGTGCTCCACCAGCGGAGCCAGCCGCACCTGCTCCACCAGCGGCTGGGGCTCCTCGTCCCGGGCCAGCTCGATCAGGTCGTTCACCAGCCCCGTCACCTCCCGCACCTGCCGTCCCAGCGCGAGCGAGGCCCGCTCGCGCTGCTCCGGCGTCAACCGGTCCCCGCGCGCCAGCAGCTCCGCGTTCGTCCGCAGCGCCGTCAGCGGGGTCCGCAGCTCGTGCGAGGCGTCCGCGACGAGCCGCCGCTGCGCCGTCACCGACTGCTCCAGCTCCCCCAGCATGGTGTTGAAGCTGCCCGCCAGCCGCGTGATCTCGTCCTCCCGCCCCGGCGGCGGCAGTTCGATCCGGTGCCGCGGATCCCGCGTCGCCGCGATCCGCTCCGCGGTGGCCGTGAGCCGGGTCACGGGGGCCAGGCCGGTCCTCGACACCCAGTACCCGAGCCCCGCGGCCACCAGCACCCCGGCCGCGCCGATCAGGGCCAGCCACCACGCCGCCTCCTCGATCCCGTCCTCGACGGTGTCGGCCCGCAGCGCGACCTGGAGCGCCCGCCCCTTCGCGTAGTCGGTGGTGAGCATCCGCGTCGGGTGCCCGGCGTGCACGATGTCCGTGTAGAACGGCGCGTGCCGCCCCGCGGCCACCGCCCGCGTCGCGGAGTCCACCGGCAGCAGGTACGGCGTGGCCGGGTCCTTCGCCGGGTCCGCGGGCACCACCTCCGCGCAGGCGGGCGCCGCCAGGAAGCGGCACTCCCCGGCCAGGGTGTCCGGCCCGGAGTCGGGATTGCGCTGCGCCGCGAGCCGCGCGGACTGGGTCAGGCTCAGGTTCAGCTGCTCGTACAGGGCGCTGCGCACGACGAAGAAGGCCGCCGTGCACACCCCGACCGCGACCAGCGCCACGGCCGCGGTGGCCGCCAGCGCCAGCCGGGTCCGCAGCGGGCGGCGCCGGCGCCAGGGCGCCCCGAGCCGGCGCCGCCCCCGCCCGGCGGCGCTCACGCCTGGCCCAGCCGGTACCCGACCCCGTGGACGGTGTGCACGAGCCGCGGCTCGCCGCCGGCCTCCAGCTTCCGCCGCAGGTAGCCGACGTACACGGCCAGGGAATTGGAGTCGGGGCCGAAGTCCCGCCCCCACACCAGCTCCAGGATCAGCTCCCGCGGCAGCACCTGTCCGGGGTGGCGCAGCAGCAGCTCCAGCAGCGCCGCCTCGGTCCGGCTGAACTCCAGCGGCCGCCCGCCGCGCCGTCCGGTACGCGTCCCGGGGTCGAGTACGAGGTCCGCGAAGGCGAGCAGGTCCGCGCCGGCCGGATCGGGCGCGGCCCGCCGCAGCAGCGCCCGGACCCGGGCCACCAGCTCGTCCAGCGCGAACGGCTTGACGAGGTAGTCGTCGGCACCGGCCTCCAGGCCGTCGACCCGCTCGCTCACCGAGTCCAGCGCGGTCAGGACGAGCACGGGCGTACGGTCGCCCATCGCGCGCAGTTGCCGGCAGACCCCGAGCCCGTCCATGACGGGCATCATCACGTCGAGCACCACCGCGTCGGGCTGCCAGCCGGCCACCGCCGACAGCGCGGCCAGCCCGTCTGCCGCTCCCCGTACCTCGTACCCCTCGACGGCCAGCCCGTCCTGGACGGCGGCCCGTACCTCGGGCTCGTCGTCCACGACCAGGATCCGCTGGGCGCCCGTACCGGGCGTGCCGCCCGCGCTGCTCGTGCTGCTCATGGGGCAAAGCCTGCCAAACGGTTCTGAGAGAACCTCTTAGAACGTTCTTAGGGCGCACCGGAAGTCTGCGCCCCATGACCACACGACGCACCTCCCTCCGGCCCCTGTCCGTGGTGATCGGCGCGGGCGGCACCGGCGGCCACATCTACCCCGGACTCGCCCTCGCCGAGGCACTGCGGGCGGCCGTCCCGGATGCCGTGGTCTCGTTCATCGGGACCGAGCGGGGCCTGGAGACCGAGCTGATCCCGGGAGCCGGGTACCGCCTGCACACCGTCGACATGATCCCCTTCGACCCCTCGCTCGGCGCGAGGCGCTATCTGCTCCCCGCCGCGCTGCTGCGCTCGGCCGGGCAGGCGCGCGCGGTGATCCGGGCCCAGGGCGCGCACGCCGTCGTGGGCATGGGCGGCTACCCGAGCGCGCCGGCCGTGCTGGGGGCGCGGATGGCGGGGCTGCCGGCCCTCATCCACGAGTCCAACGCCGTGCCGGGCCGCGCCAACCAGTTCGCGGCCCGGCTCACCCCGCACATCGCGGTGGCCTTCGACCGCAGCCGGTCCCATCTGGCCGGCGGGGCGCACGCGCTGACCACCGGGATGCCGATCTCGGCGGCCCTCGCCCGGCTGGCCTGCCTGTCCCGGCCGGAGCGCGCGGCCCTGCGCGCCGAGGCCCGGCGGGCTCTGCACGTCCCCGACGGGCGCCGCCTGATCGTCTTCAACGGCGGCAGCCTGGGCGCCGCCCGCCTCACCGCGGCCGCCGTCGGGCTGGCCGGGCTCTGGCAGGGGCGGGACGACGTACAGCTGCTGATCAAGACGGGGCCGAAGGCGCTGCCGGACACCGCCGCCGATCTCGCCGCCTGCGGCGGGCAGCGGATCGCCCGGGCCGTGCCGTACCTGGACCGGATGGACCTCGTCTACGCGGCCGCCGACCTGGTGGTGTGCCGGGCCGGCTCCGCGACGGTGGCGGAGCTGGCGGCGACCGGGGTCCCGGCCCTGCTCGTCCCCTACCCGCACGCCCCCGGCGACCACCAGACCCACAACGCCCGGGTCCTTCTCGACGCGGGCGCGGGCCTGCTGCTGCCGGACGCCGCGACCACCGCGAACCGGCTGGCGGTGCTGCTCGGCCCGCTGCTGGCCGACCCGGCCCGGCTGGCCGCGATGGCCGGCGCCGCCGACCCCGGCCCACACGCCCGGGCCGCCGAACTGCTGGCCGCGGAGGTCCTCCGCGTGGCCGGCGTCCCCCTTCCCACCCTGGAGCGCATGTGAACACGCAGCCGAACACCGTGAACCCCTGGACCGGCCGGACGGTCCTGGTCACCGGAGCCGAGGGGTTCATCGGGTCCACCCTGGTCGACCTGCTGGTGGCGCGGGGCGCCCGCGTGCGCGCCTTCGTCCACTACAAGCCGTACGCGGAGAAGGGGCACCTGGCGCGCCACCTCGCCGACCCCGAGGGCCCGGTGGAGATGTGGGCCGGCGACATCCGCGACGCGGGCCGGGTCAGCGACGCGGTGGAGGGCTGCGACACCGTGTTCCACCTGGCGGCGCTGATCGGGATCCCGTACAGCTACGCCTCCCCGGGCGCCTACGTCCAGACGAACGTGACGGGCACGCAGAACATGGCGGAGGCGTGCCGGCGGCACGGGGTGCGGCGGCTGGTGCACACCTCCACGAGCGAGGTCTACGGCACGGCGCTGACGGCCCCGATAGCGGAATCGCACCCGCTCCAGCCGCAGTCCCCGTACTCGGCGTCGAAGATCGGCGCGGACATGATGGCGCTCTCCTTCCACCACGCGTTCGAGCTGCCGGTGACGGTGGTCCGGCCGTTCAACACGTACGGCCCCCGCCAGTCGGCCCGGGCCGTGATCCCGACGATCCTCGCGCAGCTGCACGCGGGGGCGCGGGAGGTCCGTCTGGGCTCCCTGTCGCCCACCCGGGACTTCACGTACGTGAGCGACACGGCGGAGGGCTTCCTCGCGGTGGCGGAGTGCGACCGGGCTCTGGGCGAAGTGGTCAACCTCGGGACGGGCGAGGAGATCTCGATCGGAGACCTGGCGCGGGCGCTGATCGCGGCGTCGGGCCGTGACGCGCACGTCGTGGTGGACGAGTCCCGCCTCCGCCCGGCGGGCAGCGAGGTCCACCGCCTGCTGTCGGACAACTCCCGCGCCCGGGAGTGGGCGGGCTGGAAGCCGCAGGTCTCCCTCACGGAGGGCCTGTCCCGCACTTCGGAGTGGATCGCCTCGAACCTGGAGCTCTTCGCCCCGTCCCGCTACCAGGTCTGACCCGTGACGGCTCCGCCCGCCCCCCGGGCGGAGCCGCGAACGCTCCCTGGGGGGTGTCGTTCCCTAGCTGCTGCGGAGGCTGCGGACGTCCAGGTGGCGCAGGACCCGGTCCACGATCTCCGGGTCCGCGCCCGGCTCGCTGCGCGCGGCCAGCACCTCGTGCCGCGCCGCCGACATCATCTCCCGCTGGATCCGCTGGACGTCGCGGATCCGCTCCACCCGCTTCGCGTACGCCTCGCGCCGCTCCTCGTCCACCATGTCGGGGCTGATCCTCGCGCCCACGTCGTACGCCCGCCGGTACAGCACCTCCACCAGGTCCTCCGGGAGGTCCTCCACCTCCTCGATCTCCTTCAGCCGCCGCTTCGCGGCCTTCGCCGCCCGGATCGCCAGCCGCCGCTCCGTCTCCCGCTCGGCGTCCTCGTCCGCCTCCACGCCCAGCAGCCGCACCAGCCTCGGCAGCGTCAGCCCCTGGCACACCAGCGTCACCATGATCACGGCGAAGGCGATGAAGATGATCTGGTCCCGAGCCGGGAACGGCGCCCCGCCCTCCACCTTCAGCGGAATGGCCAGCGCCAGCGCCACCGAGGCCACCCCGCGCATCCCGGCCCACCACATCACCACGCTCTCCCGCCAGCTCAGCGGGATCTCCTCGTCGTAGTCCCGCCGCGTGTGCAGCCGCTTGGCCAGCCACCCGGCCGGCAGCAGCCACAGCAGCCGTACGCCGACCACGACCGCGATCACGGCGGCCGCCCACCCCGCCATCTCCCACTCGCGGCCGGCCGCGACGCCGAACACGTTGTGCAGCTCCAGGCCGATCAGCCCGAACGCCACGCCCGTGACCAGCATGTCCACGACCTCCCAGAACGTGTGCCCGGCGAGCCGCCCCAGCACGTCGTCCGCGTCGGAGGCGTACTCGGCGAGGAACAGGGCCGTCGTCAGTACGGCCAGCACCCCCGACCCCCGGAGCTCCTCGGCCACCACGTACGACACGAACGGCACGAGCAGCGTCAGCCCGATCTGGAGCGTGGCGTCGCCGAGCAGCCCCATGAGCGCGTTGGCGGCCCAGCCGAGGCCCAGCCCGACGGCGACGGCCACCACGGCGGAGAGCACGAACTCCCCCAGCGCGTCCGGCCAGGAGAAGCTGCCGCTGACGGCCGCGGAGATGGCCACGTGGTAGAGCACGATCGCGGTGACGTCGTTGAAGAGGCCCTCCCCCTCCAGGATCGACACCATGCGGCGCGGCAGCCCGAGCGCCCCGGCGACCGCGGTCGCGGCGACGGGGTCGGGCGGGGCGACGAGCGCGCCGAGCGCGACCGCGGCGGCGAGCGGCAGTCCGGGGACGACGGCGTTCGCGACCGCGGCGACGGCGGCGGTCGTGACGAAGACGAGGGCCACGGCGAGCAGGAGGATGGGCCGCACGTTGGCGGCGAACTGGCGCCAGGAGGTGCGCTGCGCCGAGGCGTAGAGCAGCGGGGGCAGGACGAGCGGCAGGATGAACTCGGGCGGGATGTCGACGTTCGGCACGGCCGGCACCAGCGCGATGGCGACTCCGCCGATGGTCATCAGGACGGGCGCGGGCAGGCCGAGCCGGTCCCCGAGCGGCACGCTGACCACGGCCCCGAGCAGCAGTACGAACAGCAGAGCTAGCTGATCCACTCCCCCACCCTGCCGCACCGCCGGCCGCGGACGACCCCGCCCCGGCGAAGCCTCGCCCACCTGGCGGCTCCGCCGGGCCCGCGGGGCTCGGCCCCGGACCGCGTGCCGCAGAGGCCGGCGGGGCCGGATCCGCTACGGGAGGGTGCGCCGCATCGACCGGTGCGGGATGCCGGCGTCCTCGAACTCCGGGCCGTAGGCCGCGTACCCGAGCCGCTCGTAGAAGCCGAGGGCGTGCGTCTGCGCGCCCAGGTCCACGGCGGACAGGCACAGGCGGGCCGCCTCGGACTCGATCGCGCGTACCAGCGCCACCCCGACGCCCAGTCCGCGCGCGGCCTTGCGCACGGCCAGCCGCCCCAACGAGCCGACCGCCGGGTCGCCGCCGGTCTTGCCCAGGGCCGCCGGCCCGTGCAGCAGCCGGCCGGTGCCCAGCGCCTCCCCGTCGGGCCCCACGGCCAGCACGTGCACCGCGACGGCGTCGTAGGCGTCGTACTCGATCGATTCCGGCACGGACTGCTCGACCACGAACACCTCGGTCCGCACGGCGAAGCACGCCGCCAGGTCGGCTTCCGACGCGGCGACCCGGACCTCGACCGGCGAGGTCACTCGCTCTCCGCCCGGATCACGTCCAGCGCGTGCTGCAGGTCCGCCGGGTACGTGCTCTCGAACTCCACCCACTGGCCGTCCGCCGGGTGCTCGAACCCGAGCCGTACGGCGTGCAGCCACTGCCGGGTCAGGCCCAGCCGCTTCGCCACCGTCGGGTCGGCGCCGTAGGTGAGGTCGCCGACGCAGGGGTGCCTGTGCGCGGACATGTGCACGCGGATCTGGTGCGTACGCCCGGTCTCCAGCTTGATGTCGAGCAGCGAGGCCGCGCGGAAGGCCTCGATCAGGTCGTAGTGGGTGACGGAGGGCTTGCCCTCCTGGATCACGGCCCACTTGTAGTCCGCGCTGGGGTGCCGGCCGATCGGCGCGTCGATCGTGCCGCTCATCGGGTCCGGGTGGCCCTGGACGAGCGCGTGGTAGCGCTTGTCCACGACCCGCTCGCGGAACTGGTTCTTCAGCGAGGTGTACGCGCGCTCCGACTTGGCGACGGCCATCAGGCCGGACGTGCCGACGTCGAGGCGGTGCACGATGCCCTGGCGCTCGGACGCGCCGGAGGTGGAGATCCGGTAGCCCGCGGCGGCGAGGCCGCCGATGACGGTGGTGCCGGTCCAGCCGGGGCTCGGGTGGGCGGCGACGCCCACCGGCTTCATGATGACGACGATGTCGTCGTCGTCATGGACGATCTCCATGCCCGGGACCGGCTCGGCGACGAGCTCGACCGGCCGCGGCGGCGCGGGCATCTCGACTTCGAGCCAGGCGCCGCCGTGCACGCGCTCGGACTTCCCGACGACGCTGCCGTCGACCGACACCTTCCCCGCGGCGGCGAGCTCGGCCGCCTTCGTCCGGGAAAAACCGAACATACGGGCGATGGCGGCGTCCACGCGCTCGCCTTCGAGGCCATCGGGAACGGGCAGGGTGCGGATCTCGGGAATCGTACTCACCTGTCGAGTATGCAGGACTCGACGGCGCACCCTTCCCGCGATCAGCCCCCGGCCACCGTGCGGAGGCTCCCGCGATCAGTCCTTGTGGACGGTGCCGTCCGGGTCCAGGCCCCTGAAGGACAGCAGCACGATCAGGATGCCGCCGCACACGATCGCCGAGTCCGCGAGGTTGAAGACGGCGAAGTGGGCGGGCGCGATGAAGTCGACCACGGCCCCCCGGAACACCCCCGGCGAACGGAAGATCCGGTCGGTGAGGTTGCCCAGCGCACCGCCCAGCAGCAGGCCCAGCGCGATCGCCCACGGCAGGCTGTAGAGCTTGCGCGCCAGCCGCACGATCACGATGATCACGGTGGCCGCGATGCAGGTGAAGATGATGGTGAAGGCCTCGCCGAAGCCGAACGCGGCGCCCGGATTGCGGATCGCCTCGAACTTCAGCAGGTCGCCGATGATCCGGATCGGCGGCTGGTGCTCCAGCTTCGCGACGACCAGCATCTTGCTGCCGAAGTCGAGCAGGTAGGCGAGGAGCGCGACCACGAGCAGCGCGACGATCCGCCGGCGCCCCTGGGGCGCGGCGGTCTCCGGCTGGGCGTCGTCCCCGACCTCCGGCGTACCGATGATGCTCTCCGCCTCTGCCACGTGAGTCCCTCGACTAGCTCGAACCAGGTCGCCGACGACACGGCCCTACGGCCCTGTCGGGCACCTGGACCCCGACGAGACACGAGAGTACGTCAGGGTCCGCCCGCGGCGGCAGCCCGGCCGGTGGCCCCTCAGTGCCGGCGCTCCTGCTTCTGCTTGCAGTCCACGCACAGCGTCGCCCGCGGGAAGGCCTGCATCCTGGCCTTCCCGATGGGCCGGCCGCAGTTCTCGCAGAGCCCGTACGTGCCCGCGTCCAGCCGCTCCAGGGCCCGCTCCGTCTGTTCGAGCATCTCGCGGGCGTTCGCCGCCAGGGCCAGCTCGGACTCCCGGGTGATGTTCTTGGTGCCCGTGTCGGCTTGGTCGTCGCCCGCGCCGTCGCCGGAGTCCCGCATCAGGCCGGAGATGGCCTCGTCGGAGGCCTGGAGCTCGTCGCGCAGCCGCAGCACCTCGCTCTGGAGCTCGGCACGGGCCTCCGCCACCTCCGCCGGGGTCCAGGGGTCCTCGCCGGGCCGTACGGCCAGCTCGCCCGGCGCCAGGGCCGCTGCCGCCGTGACCCTGGCCTTCGGCAGCCCGCTGGTGGCGGCCGCAGCCGTCTTCCTGGCCGTGCCGGTGCTCTTCTTGGCAACCACTTTCCGGGCTCCCGTCTGTTGCGCGGCCTGCGCCGCCCCCTCGGCCCCGGCCGCCTTGGCCGTGACCTTCCTCGCGGTCGTCTTCCCGACGCCGGTGGCCTTCTCGGCGGGCACCTTCTTGGCGCCCGCCTTCTTGGCAGGCGCCTTCTTGGCCGCCGGCTTCTCCGACGCCCCGGCCGCGGACTTCGTCGCCGTTTTGGCCGCCGTCTTGGCCGCGGACTTGGCCGCCGTTTCCGCCGCCTTCCCGGCCGGCGCCCGGGTCGTCGAGTTCGCGACCTTCGTCTTCCCGGCAGCGGGCGTCCTCTTCCGGGCCGGAGCCGTGTCCTCGGCCGCCGCAGCCTTCCCGGCGGCCTTTCCGACAGCCTTCTCGGCAGTTCTCCCGGCGGTCTTCTTCGCCACCATGGCCGCGGCCCCTTCACATACTGTGATCTTGCTCGCGAATCGTGCCGGAACGATAAATCGACTCCAGCCTCGCGGCAACGGGGCACGCGTCCATCGGTGCCGACCTGCATCCGTTGTGCCCAGCAGGGAGCCCGGTAATCCGCCACTCCCGTCCCACCGGAACCCGGACCGGCTCCTCGGCCCATTCGGGTCACGCCGCAACCCGCCCGGCCCCGGCCGCGGGCCCGGCCCCGGGCCCCGCCGCAACCCCCGCCCCGACCCCCCGTAAACCGGTCTGCCGAGCGCGCCCCCGCCCCGTACACTGGGCCCAGCGAAAGGCATGGACGGGGACGAGTAGCGTCGGACGCAGCCAGGAGCGACCCGGGGACGGTGAGAGCCCGGGGGCGAGCGCGACGCGAAGGATCACCCCTGAGCCGCCGGAAGAAAGCCGTACGGGTTCCCGTGCGGCCGGTAGAACCGGCTTCGCACCCCAATGAGGGGGCCATCGGACCAGGTGTCCGGCGGCCAAGGAGGGTGGTACCGCGGGAGCAGCGCGGCCTCGGGAACGAGGGCGGCTCTCGTCCCTCCGGACGGAAGTGACACCCCGCCGGAGGAAGAGTTCAGCCTCATGACCACACCGCCGCAGTACCGCCCGGTACCCGCCCAGGTCGACCTGCCTGCCCTCGAGCACGCGGTCCTCGACTTCTGGCGGGAGAGCAAGACCTTCGCCAAGACCCTGGAGCAGTCCGAGGGCCGCCCCGAGTGGGTGTTCTACGAGGGCCCGCCCACCGCCAACGGCATGCCCGGCGCGCACCACATCGAGGCCCGCGTCTTCAAGGACGTCTTCCCCCGCTTCCGCACCATGCGCGGCTACCACGTGGCCCGCAAGGCCGGCTGGGACTGCCACGGCCTGCCGGTCGAGCTCGCCGTCGAGAAGGAGCTCGGCTTCAACGGCAAGCAGGACATCGAGGCGTACGGCATCGCCGAGTTCAACGCCAAGTGCCGCGAGTCCGTGACCCGCCACACCGACGCCTTCGCCGAGCTCACCACCCGGATGGGCTACTGGGTCGACCTGGACGACGCCTACCGGACCATGGACCCCGAGTACGTCGAGTCCGTGTGGTGGTCGCTGAAGGAGATCTTCAACAAGGGCCTGCTCACCCAGGACCACCGCGTCGCCCCCTGGTGCCCGCGCTGCGGCACCGGCCTCTCCGACCACGAGCTGGCCCAGGGGTACGAGACGGTCGTCGACCCCTCGGTCTACGTCCGCTTCCCGCTGACCTCCGGCCCGCTCGCCGGCGAGGCCGCGCTGCTGGTCTGGACGACCACCCCGTGGACCCTGGTGTCCAACACGGCCGTGGCCGCGCACCCCGAGGTCACGTACGTCGTGGCGACGAACGGCGAGGAGAAGCTCGTCGTCGCCCAGCCGCTGCTGGAGAAGTCCCTCGGCGAGGGCTGGGAGGCCACCGGCGAGACCTTCACGGGCAAGGAGATGGAGCGCTGGACCTATCAGCGCCCCTTCGACCTGGTCGAGTTCCCCGAGCCCGCCCACTACGTCGTGAACGCCGAGTACGTCACGACCGAGGACGGCACCGGTCTGGTCCACCAGTCCCCCGCCTTCGGCGCCGACGACCTCGCGGTCTGCCGCGCGTACGGCCTGCCCGTCGTGAACCCGGTCCGCCCCGACGGCACCTTCGAGGAGGAGGTCCCGCTCGTCGGCGGCGTCTTCTTCAAGAAGGCCGACGAGAAGCTGACCGCCGACCTCGACGCCCGCGGCCTGCTCTTCAAGCACATCGCCTACGAGCACAGCTACCCGCACTGCTGGCGCTGCCACACGGCCCTGCTCTACTACGCGCAGCCGTCCTGGTACATCCGCACCACCGCCGTCAAGGACGCGATGCTGCGGGAGAACGAGAAGACGAACTGGTTCCCCGACTCGGTCAAGCAGGGCCGCTTCGGCGACTGGCTGAACAACAACATCGACTGGGCGCTCTCCCGCAACCGCTACTGGGGCACCCCGCTGCCGATCTGGCGCTGCGAGGAGAACCACCTCACCTGCATCGGCTCCCGCGCGGAGCTGAGCGAGCTGACGGGCACGGACCTCTCCGCCCTGGACCCGCACCGCCCGTACATCGACGACGTCACCTTCGCGTGCACGCACGAGGGCTGCTCGCTGACCGCCGTCCGCGTGCCGGAGGTCATCGACGCCTGGTACGACTCGGGCTCGATGCCGTTCGCGCAGTGGGGCTACCCGTACAAGAACAAGGAGATCTTCGAGAAGCGCTACCCGGCGCAGTTCATCTCGGAGGCCATCGACCAGACGCGCGGCTGGTTCTACACGCTGATGGCGGTCGGCACCCTCGTCTTCGACAAGTCTTCGTACGAGAACGTGGTCTGCCTGGGCCACATCCTCGCCGAGGACGGCCGCAAGATGTCCAAGCACCTGGGCAACATCCTCCAGCCCATCCCGCTCATGGACCAGCACGGCGCGGACGCGGTGCGCTGGTTCATGGCGGCCGGCGGCTCCCCCTGGGCGGCGCGGCGCGTGGGCCACGGCACGATCCAGGAGGTGGTCCGCAAGACCCTCCTCACGTACTGGAACACGGTCGCCTTCCAGGCGCTGTACGCCCGTACGTCGAACTGGGCCCCGTCGGCGGCCGACCCGGCCCCGGCGGACCGCACGGTCCTGGACCGCTGGCTGCTCTCGGAGCTGAACGCCCTCGTCATCGAGGTCACGGAGGCGATGGAGTCGTATGACACCCAGCGCGCCGGCAAGCTCCTGTCCTCCTTCGTGGACGACCTGTCCAACTGGTACGTGCGCCGCTCGCGCCGCCGCTTCTGGCAGGGCGACGCGGCCGCGCTGCGCACGCTGCACGAGGTGGTCGAGACGGTCACCCGCCTCATGGCCCCCCTCACCCCCTTCATCACGGAGCGGGTCTGGCAGGACATGATCGTCCCGGTGACCCCGGACGCCCCCGAGTCCGTCCACCTCTCGACGTGGCCGAAGGCCGACGCGACGCAGGTGGACGCCCGGCTCTCGCAGCAGATGCAGCTGGTCCGGCGCCTGGTGGAGCTGGGCCGGGCCACGCGTGCCGAGTCCGGCGTGAAGACCCGCCAGCCGCTCTCCCGGGCCCTGGTCGGCGCGGCGGGCTTCGACGCCCTGTCCGTCGACCTCCAGGCCCAGATCACGGAGGAGCTGAACGTCTCCTCCCTGGCCTCCCTGTCGGAGGTCGGCGGCTCGCTGGTCGACACGACGGCGAAGGCGAACTTCCGGGCGCTGGGCAAGCGCTTCGGCAAGGGCGTCCAGGACGTGGCGAAGGCGGTGGCCGCGGCCGACGCGGCGGCGCTCTCGCTGGCCCTGCGGTCCGGCTCGGCGGTGATCTCGCTGAACGGCGAGGAGATCTCCCTCTCCCCGGAGGAGGTCATCATCACGGAGACCCCGCGCGAGGGCTGGTCGGTGGCGTCCGACTCCGGCGCGACGGTGGCCCTGGACCTGGAGATCACCCCGGAGCTGCGGCTGGCGGGCCTGGCCCGTGACGCGATCCGCCTGATCCAGGAGGCCCGGAAGAACTCCGGCCTGGACGTGGCGGACCGGATCGCCCTGCGGTGGTCCTCGTCGGACCCGGAGGTCGTGACGGCCCTGACGGACCACGCGGCGCTGATCGCGGACGAGGTCCTGTCGACGGACTTCGCCTCCGGGGACGCGGACGCCGCGTACGGGGACCCGTTCACGGACGAGTCCCTCGGCCTGACGTTCCGCCTCCGCAAGGCGTAAGCGGGAAGAACCGAACGGCGCCCCCCGTCCCGGGGGGCGCCGTTCGTCGTTCCGCGCACGCGTGACAGCGGGCCGAGCCGGATTCGAACCGGCGTCTTCCCTCCTGCGGAGAACGGCGCGACGACCTCTGCGCTACCGACCCGCTGCGGGGCCATCGTAGCGGCCCCTGCCGGGCCCGCGGACACGCGAAAACGGGCCGGGCCCGGTGCCCCCGAAGGGGAACCGGGCCCGGCCCGTGACTGCCGACCTACTGGCGGCGCCTAGTTGTCGTCCTCGTCGATCAGGAAGCCCCGCATCGGCGACGGCGCCTGCTGCATCGGCTGCGGCGCGGCCGGCCGCACCGGAGCCATCGGCTGCGTCATCGCGGGAGACATCTGCTGCTGACCACCGTACGAGGGGCCGCCCATCGGGGACGGGCCACCCATCGGCGAGGGACCGCCCATGGGCGACGGGGCGCCCATCGACGGGTTGCCCATCGAGTGGCCCATGGCTCCGGCCGGAGCCATCGACGGGGTCGGCGACGGCGGCAGCGCCGGGCCGGCCGGGTTGCGCGGCGGGGCCAGGGAGTCGTCCGCCTGGGTCTCCAGCTGACGCAGCTGCGACTCCAGGTAGGACTTCAGACGCGTACGGTACTCACGCTCGAAGCCCCGCAGGTCCTCGACCTTGCGCTCCAGCGTGGCGCGGGCGGACTCCAGGGAGCCCATCGCGACGCGGTGCTTCTCCTGGGCGTCCCGCTCCAGCGCGTCGGCCTTGGCGCGGGCGTCCCGCTCCAGGCCCTCGGCGCGGCTGCGCGCCTCGCCGACGATCTTGTTGGCCTCGGAGCGGGCCTCCGCGATCGCCTGGTCGGCGGTCTGCTGCGCCAGCGACAGGACGCGGGCGGCGCTGTCGCCACCGGGGCCCTGCTGCGGGAGCTGCGGCTGCTGCATCTGCTGCTGCATCTGCTGACCCATGGGCTGCATCTGCTGACCCATCGGCTGCATCTGCTGGCCCATGGGCTGCATCTGCTGGCCGAGCGGGTTCTGGCCGCCCATGGACTGCTGGCCCATGCCCTGCTGGCCCATCTGCTGCTGGCCACCCATGGTGTGCATGGGGCCGCCCATCGGACCGGGGCCGCCCGGACCCTGCGGTCCGTGTCCACCGGGGCCGGCCGGAAGCTGCGGCTGGCCGCCCGGCAGCTGCGGCGGGCCCATCTGCGGCGGGCCCTGCTGCGCCGGCGGGCCGGATATGGCGGCGGGCACGGGGGCGCCGGGGCCTCCGGGGCCGCGCTGGTCCTGGGGTTCCGGCTTGCGCATGCCCTGCTGCTGCTGGTTCTGCGCGGCGGCACGCGTGGCGGCGGCCAGCTTCGCGCGCAGGTCCTCGTTCTCGCGCAGCAGGCGCGTCAGTTCGGACTCGACCTCGTCGAGGAAGGCATCGACCTCGTCCTCGTCATAGCCTTCTCGGAGGCGGACGGTCGTGAACTGCTTGTTCCGCACGTCCTCGGGAGTCAGCGGCATGTCTTCTTCACCTCTACGTAGTCGTCGGCAGTCGGCAAGACCGTATCGGGACTGTCCCCGCGCTCGCGGGGAAGCTCATCGTTCACACGCTTCTCGCAGCGGTGCTCACGAAACTGATGAGGATGTAAACGATGATCATCAGAACGAAGAAGGACAGGTCGAGTGCCACGCCCCCGAGACGCAACGGCGGAATGAAACGCCGGAGAAGCTTGAGCGGTGGATCGGTGACAGTGTAGGTGGCCTCAAGGACGACCACCATCGCCTTGCCGGGTGTCCATGAACGTGCGAACTGGAAGACGTAGTCCATCACCAGTCGGAAGATCAGCACGATAAGGAAGCACATCAGCGCGATGTAGACCACCTGCAGTGCGACGCCCATCCCGCGCTTCCCTCTCCCCTGCTCTCGCTCTGTCCCCGGCCCCGTGTCTGACGGATCGGTCTAGCTTTGGTTGAAGAACCCGCCCTCCGCGATGCGGGCCTTGTCCTCCGCCGTGACATCGACGTTAGCAGGCGACAGCAGGAACACCTTCTGTGTCACGCGTTCAATGCTGCCGTGCAGGCCGAAGACGAGGCCGGCGGCAAAGTCGACAAGTCGCTTCGCGTCCGTATCGTCCATCTCCGTGAGGTTCATGATCACCGGAGTGCCCTCACGGAAGTGTTCCCCGATGGTACGGGCCTCGTTGTAGGTCCGGGGGTGCAGCGTCGTGATGCGGTACGGCTCCCGCTCGGAGACGACCTTGGGCATGATCACGGGGGCGTTCTTCTCCAGGTTCGAGCGTTCAGGTGTGATGGATGCCACGGGGGCAATTCGCGCAGGACGTCCGTTTTCCACCGGCAATGGGATGGGTTCCCGTTGCGCCGGAGGCTGGGTAACTCGTACCGGTTCGTCCGTTACGGGCGGTTGGTGCACGGCCTGCTGGCGCCGGCGGTCCCGCTCCGGTTCCGGCTCGGGCTCGAACTCGTCGTCGGGGTCGTACCCCGGGTTGTCGTACCGGTCGTCCTCCACGAGGCCGAGGTAGACCGCCATCTTGCGCATCGCGCCGGCCATTCTCTGAATCCTCCGCTCTGTGGTGGATCGCCCTGTCGCAGGTGTGTCGCTGTGTCACCAAAGTCACCAACTGCCCGCGATCCACGTGGTCTGTCCGCCCGTCAGCGGGAATGACCATATTTTCTGCTGTGGTCCGACTTTCTTCGCGACGTTACCCGAGCCGGGGTCTCGCGCCGAGTACCGCAGTGCCGACGCGTACATGTGTCGCACCGGCCGCAACGGCCTGTTCCAGGTCTGCGCTCATCCCGGCCGACACCATCGTGGCAGCCGGATGGTCCGCGCGCAGGCGGGATGACAATTCCACCAGCCGCTCGAAAGCGGCCTGTTCGCGTCCCGCGTAGGCCCCGGCCAGCGGAGCGACGGTCATCAGACCGTCGAGCCGCAGTCCCGGCGCCCCGGCCACGAGGTCCGCGAGTCCGGCGAGCTGCTCCGCGGCGGCGCCGCCGCGGGTGCCGCGCTCCCCCGACTCCGCGTCGAGGGCGATCTGGACGAGGCAGCCGAGTTCGCGCCCGGCCCCCTCGGCGGCCGCCGAGAGCGCGGTGACGAGCTTCGGCCGGTCGACGGACTGCACCACATGCGCGTATCCCGCCACGGAACGGACTTTGTTCGTCTGCAACTGGCCCACGAAGTGCCAGGTGAGCGGCAGATCCGCGCAGGCCGCGGCCTTGGGGGCGGCATCCTGGTCGCGATTCTCCGCCACGTGACGGACCCCCAGGTCCGCCAGCAGTCGTACGTCGCTCGCGGGGTAGGTCTTGGTGACGACGATGAGCGTCACCTCGTCCCGCCCCCGCCCCGCGGCCGCGCAGGCGGACGAGATGCGCTCCTCCACCCGCGCGAGGTTCTCCGCGAGCTCCGTCTTACGGTCCGTCATTACCTAGCCCAACCAGACATATCCGGCAAGCCGCCCGGTCACCCGGTCGCGGCGGTACGAGAAGTGCTCCCGCGACTCCAGTGTGCAGACCGCCGAGCGGTGCAGGTTCACCACCCCCGCCTCCGCGAGCTGCGCGTGCACCCCCGCGACCACGTCGACGGAGGGGGTACCCCAACTGGTCTCGCCGTAGGCGGCCGGTACCGCCTCGGCGACCGCGGCCCGCATCTCGGCCGGCACCTCGTAGCAGCGCCCGCAGATCGCGGGGCCGGTACGGGCGATGATCCGCCCGGGCTCGGCCCCGAGGGCGACCATCGCCTCCACGGCGGCGGGCACCACTCCGGCGACCAGCCCGGGCCGGCCCGCGTGGGCCGCGCCCGCGACCCCCGCGACCGGGTCGGCCAGCAGGACCGGGGTGCAGTCCGCGGTGAGCACCGCGAGGGCGAGCCCCCGACGGGCGGTCACCACCGCGTCCACCGCCGGGATGTCGGCGGCGGCGCCCCAGGGTCCCGGGACCACCGCCACGTCCTTGCCGTGGACCTGGTTCATCCAGACCACCCGGTCCGGCTCGATGCCCAGGGCCCCGGCGGCGGCCGCCCGGTTCGCGAGAACGGCGGTGGGGTCGTCTCCGACCGCGCCGCCGAGATTGAGCTCCTCGTACGGAACGGCGCTCACCCCGCCCCACCGGTCGGTGAAGGCGAAGTGGGCGCCGCTCTCGTCGTACTGGTCCAGCGTCACTTCAAGAAGTCCGGGACATCCAGTTCCTCGGCCGGGCTGTCCTGGTACGGCCGGGCCGTCGGGACCTGCGGCGCGGGGGCCGCGGTCTCGACCGGAGCCGCCTCGACCGGGGCCGGGGGCTCTTCGCGCGGGGTGACCGTGCCCAGTCCGCCGAAGGCCGGACGGGCCGGCTCGGCGGCGCGGACCGGCGCCGGGGCCGGCTCCTCGCGCTTGGTGGACGCGGCACCGATGACGTTGTCCCGGCGGGCCGGGGGCTGTCCGCCGTCGAAGCCGGCGGCGATGACGGTGACGCGCACCTCGTCGCCCAGCGCGTCGTCGATGACGGCGCCGAAGATGATGTTCGCCTCAGGGTGGGCGGCCTCGCTGACCAGCTGCGCGGCCTCGTTGATCTCGAAGAGACCGAGGTCCGAGCCACCGGAGATGGAGAGCAGCACACCGCGGGCGCCGTCGATGGACGCCTCCAGCAGCGGCGAGGAGATCGCCATCTCGGCGGCGGCCACCGCGCGGTCGTCGCCGCGGGCCGAGCCGATGCCCATGAGGGCCGAGCCGGCCTCGGACATGACGGACTTGACGTCCGCGAAGTCGAGGTTGATCAGACCCGGGGTGGTGATGAGGTCGGTGATGCCCTGGACGCCCGAGAGCAGGACCTGGTCGGCCGACTTGAAGGCGTCCAGGACCGAGACCTGGCGGTCCGAGATGGACAGCAGCCGGTCGTTGGGGATGACGATGAGGGTGTCGACCTCTTCGCGGAGCTCGGCGATGCCGTCCTCCGCCTGGTTCGCGCGACGCCGGCCCTCGAAGGTGAACGGCCGGGTGACCACACCGATCGTCAGGGCTCCGAGCGAGCGTGCGATGTTGGCGACGACGGGTGCGCCGCCGGTGCCGGTGCCGCCGCCCTCGCCGGCGGTGACGAAGACCATGTCGGCCCCCTTGAGGACCTCCTCGATCTCCTCGCGGTGGTCCTCTGCCGCCTTGCGACCGACTGCCGGGTTGGCGCCGGCGCCGAGGCCCCGGGTGAGTTCACGGCCGACGTCGAGCTTGACGTCGGCGTCGCTCATCAACAGCGCCTGGGCGTCCGTGTTGATGGCGATGAACTCGACGCCCTTGAGACCGACCTCGATCATTCGGTTGATGGCATTGACACCACCGCCGCCGACACCGATGACCTTGATGACTGCGAGGTAGTTCTGCGGTGCTGCCACGTCGAAGGCCTCTCGCCTCGAGTTACGTGTCGCCGCCTCGCGGGCCTGCGTTGCGACGACTGATGCCGAAATGTGGGACGGTCCGAACGCGCCGACCCGAACCCTAACCCTGAAGTTTAGGGTTAAGCATGTGCCTGTTCCTTGGACTCTTCCGAACAGGACACTAAGTCGACAAGTAGCGCGTGTTCAACGAACACGCCGAACCTCCCGTTTTTCTTTTCACCCTATGTGATCACCCGTATCGGTGGCCAACCAGGGTGCGTCGCTGTTCGACCCGACGTCAACTCCCGGACACCGCAGGGGCGGTGGGGACGCTCACGTCAAAGTGGTCAGCCTTGGGCGCGGCTTTCAGCAGGGCGGTCAGCGCACGCCCCTTCGCCTCGCCCTGCTCGCCGCTCCCCCAGACCACGGTCCGGCCGCGGGTCAACTCCAGTACGACCGAGTCGTACGAGCCCACCTTGACCTGCACGGTCTCCTTGGCGACCGCCGCGGGGAGGTCCCCGGCGACGCCGACGGCCTCGTGCAGCAGCCGCTCCTCGTCGAAGCGGCGGCCGCTCGGCGACTGCGCCGCGGACAATTCGAGGACCGGAACACCCGCGGGAGCTTTCGCGGCCGTGTCGAATCGCACACCCGAAGCGTCCACTTCGACGAACTTGGCGTCCTTTTTGATGAGCAGGACGGGTTTGCGCTCCGTCACTTTGAGCCCGATCCCGTGCGGCCAGGCCCGCACCACGTCGACCGAATCGACCCGGGGCAGCCGGCCGCGGACCCGGGCCGCGATCTCGTCGGTGTCCACGGTCACCAGCGGCGCCCCGACCGGTACGGCCGCGGCGGCCAGCACCTGCTCCGGGGTCAGCACCCGGGTTCCGCTCGCGGTCACCTTCTCGACGCGGAGCCAGGAGGAGCCGTAGAGGACCCAGCTGCCGCCCCCCGTGAGGAGGAGGGCGGCCAGGAGGCAGAGCAGCACGGGACCCCGGTGCCGCAGGCGCCGGACGAGGCGCCGGACACCGGGGCCCCGCGGGCCGGACCCTCCCGAGGGCCCCGACGACCTGGGCTGCTTGGGCGGCTTGGGAGAGCCGGAGCCCTTGCCCTTCCGGGCGGACCCGGGATTGCCGCGCTGTGCGGTCGTCGCTCCGGCCACTCCTGTGCCTCCTGCGCTAGCGGTTCCTGTGTGCGGCGATCGCCTCGTACACCATCGCGACGAGCAGGTCGTCGGCGTCGCGGCGGCCGAACTCGGCGGCGGCGCGGGACATCTCGTACAGGCGGTGCGGGTCGGCGAGCACCGGGAGGACCTGGCTGAGCACCCACTCGGGCGTCAGCTCCGCGTCGTCGACGAGCAGGCCGCCGCCGGCCTTGACCACCGGCTGGGCGTTGAGCCGCTGTTCGCCGTTGCCGATCGGCAGCGGGACGTACGCGGCCGGCAGCCCGACGGCGGAGAGTTCGGCGACGGTCATCGCGCCCGCGCGGCACAGCATCATGTCGGCGGCGGCGTACGCGAGATCCATCCGGTCCACGTACGGTACCGGCACATACGGCGGCATCCCGGGCATGTTGTCGACACGCGGCAGTTCGTTCTTCGGGCCGACCGCGTGCAGGATCTGGATCCCCGAGCGCTGCAGGGTCGGAGCGACCTGCTGGATGGTCTCGTTGAGGCGGCGGGCGCCCTGCGAGCCGCCGGAGACCAGCAGGGTCGGCAGGTTGGGGTCCAGGCCGAACGCGGCGCGCGCCTCCGGGCGGACCGCGGCCCGGTCCAGGGTGGAGATGGAGCGGCGCAGCGGGATGCCCACGTAGCGGGCGCCGCGCAGCTTGCTGTCGGGGGTGGAGACCGCGACGGCGTGCGCGTAGCGGGAGCCGATCTTGTTGGCCAGTCCGGGCCGGGCGTTGGCCTCGTGGACGATGATCGGCACCCCGAGCCGCTTGGCGGCCAGGTAGCCGGGCAGGGCCACGTAGCCGCCGAAGCCGACGACGCAGTCGGCCTTGGTGCGCTCCAGGATCTCCTCGGCGGCCTTGATCGTCCCGCGCAGCCGTCCGGGGACGGTGATGAGCTCGGGGGTGGGCTTGCGGGGCAGCGGGACGGCCGGGATCAGTCCCAGCTCATAACCGCGCTCGGGCACGAGGCGGGTTTCGAGCCCGCGCTCCGTGCCGAGGGCGGTGATGCCCACGGAAGGGTCCTGCCTGCGCAGGGCGTCCGCGAGGGCGAGCGCCGGCTCGATGTGGCCGGCGGTCCCCCCACCGGCGAGTACGACATGCACCGAAATTCACCGCTCTCCGGACGGACGCCTCTTGACGCTCCGTCTCATCGACTTCCATCTCTGCCCGGTCCGCTTCCAGCCGGTCTTCGGCTGGCGCATCGCGAGCGCCGCGCGCGCCGCCGGCTCCTCCCGCGCGAAGGCGATGAGCAGTCCGACCGCGAACATCGTCGGCAGCAGCGCGGACCCTCCGTACGAGAACAGCGGGAGCGGGACTCCGGCGATCGGCAGCAGACCGAGCACCGCACCGATGTTGATCACGGCCTGCGCCGTGATCCAGGTGGTCACGCCTCCCGCGGCATACCGTACGAAGGAGTCCTCCGTGCGTCCGGCCACGCGGATACCCGCATAGCCTAGAGCCGCGAACAGGGCGAGTACCGACAGCGTCCCTGCCAGACCCAGTTCCTCCCCGGTGATGGCGAAGATGAAGTCGGTGTGGGCTTCGGGCAGTTGTCCCCATTTTTCCACACTGGCGCCCAAACCGGAACCGAACCATCCGCCCGATGCCAGAGCGTAGATCCCGTGCACGGCCTGCCAGCACAGGTCGCCCCGGCCTGGATCCGTCGCGCCGAGGCAGGCGAGCCGGTCCATCCGGTGCGGGCTGGTCTTGATCAGCAGTGCGACGATCACACCCGCGAAGGCGAGCACCGCCACGAACATCCGCGTCGGGGCCCCGGCCAGCCACAGCAGGCCGAACAGGATGGCCCCGAGGATCATCGCGGTGCCCATGTCCCCGCCCAGCATGATCAGCCCGAGCAGCAGGAAGGCCACCGGCACCAGGGGCACCAGCAGGTGCTTCCACTGGCTCAGCAGCTCCCTCTCGCCCTTGCGGGCCAGCAGGTCCGCTCCCCAGAGGATCAGTGCCAGCTTGCCGAACTCACTGGGCTGGAGCATGAACGGACCGCCAAGGGAGATCCAATTCTGGTTGCCGTTGATCGCGACCCCTATCCCGGGGACCTGGACCAGGACCATCAGGAACAGGGTGCCCGCGAGCACGGGGTACGACAGCGCCCGGTGCAGTTTGACCGGCATGCGGGAGGCGATCAGCAGCAGCCCGGTGCCGATCAGGGCGGCCAGGAACTGCTTCTTGAAGAAGTACGCGTCACCCAGCCCCAGCTGCAGCGCTTTGATCATCGAGGCCGAGTAGACCATCACCAGGCCGAGCACGGTGATGAGCAGCGAGCTGCCGAAAATCAGGTAATACGCGGTGAGGGGCCGGTCCCAGGCCTTGCGCAACTGCCGCTGCGTACGCCGCAGCCGCTCCAGCGGGCCGCGGCCGCCGGGCGGCCGCAGGCTCCCCGCCGGACGCCTGCGGCCCTGCGCCTTGACCGTCCTGGCGGACTTGGCGCCGCTCACGGACTTGGCGGCCTTCACGGCGGACGGCCGCCGCCCCGGCAGCACTTGCTTGGCCGGCATGTGTGACCTTCCCCTCCACTCGTACGCGGCGAGCAGCCGGTCGGGGAGGACTCGCCGACCTGAGAACGGACCGGCCGGACCTACGCGCCCTCGGCGGCCAGCTCACGCACCGCGTCCGCGAATGCGTCCCCGCGCTTGTTGTAGTTCGCGAACATGTCCATCGAGGCACAGGCCGGGGCCAGCAGAACCGTGTCGCCGGGCTCTGCGAGCCGGGCCGCTTCCCGGACCGCTGCGAGCATCGCCCCAGTGTCGGTCCGGTCGAGGTCGACGACCGGGACCTCGGGGGCGTGTCGCGCCAGCGCCTCGGCGATCAGCGCCCGGTCGGCGCCGATCAGCACCACGGCGCGCATCCGCTTCGCCGAGTTCTGGACGAGCTCGTCGAAGGTCGCACCCTTGGCGAGGCCGCCGGCGATCCACACGATCGGCTCGAAGGCCGCCAGGGAGGCCTCGGCGGCGTGCGTGTTGGTGGCCTTGGAGTCGTCGATGTACGTGACCCCCGCGACCTCGTCCACGTACGCGACGCGGTGCGCGTCGGGGCGGAAGTCGCGCAGGCCGTCGCGGACCGCGCGCGGCGCGACGCCGAAGGCGCGGGCCAGGGCCGCCGCGGCGAGCGCGTTGGCGATGTTGTGCGGGGCCGGCGGGTTGACGTCCTTGACCTCGGCGAGCTCCTGGGCGTTCTTCTGCCGGTTCTCGACGAAGGCGCGGTCGACGAGGATGCCGTCGACGACGCCGAGCATGGACGGGCCGGGAGCGCCGAGGGTGAAGCCGATCGCCCGGCAGCCCTCCTCGACGTCGGCGTTCTCGACGAGCTTCTCGGTGGCCGGGTCGGCGACGTTGTAGACGCAGGCGACCGTGTTGCCCTCGTAGATGCGGCCCTTGTCGGCGGCGTACGCCTCCATCGAGCCGTGCCAGTCCAGGTGGTCCGGGGCCAGGTTGAGCACGGCCGCCGAGTGGGCGCGCAGCGAGGGGGCCCAGTGCAGCTGGTAGCTGGAGAGTTCGACGGCGAGCACGTCGTACTTCTCCTCGCCGAGCACCACGTCGATGATCGGGGTGCCGATGTTGCCGACGGCCGCGGTCTTCAGGCCCGCGGCCTTCAGGATCGACGCGAGCATCTGGGTGGTGGTGGTCTTGCCGTTGGTCCCGGTGATCGCCAGCCACGGGGCCGCGTCCGGGCCGCGCAGCTGCCAGGCGATCTCGACGTCGCCCACGACCTCGACGCCGGCCGCCGCGGCGGCCGCGAAGAGCGGGCTGTCCGGCTGCCAGCCGGGCGAGGTGACCACCAGGTCGGTGCCCTCGGGCAGCGTCTCGGCGTCCGCGAGCCGTACCGGGATGCCCAGCTCGCCGAGTTCGGCGGCCCGGGCCCGGTGGCCCTCGCTGTCGCCGCCGTCGACGACGGTCACCGATGCGCCGAGGCCGGCCAGGGCGCGGGCGGCACTGATGCCGCTCACGCCGAGACCGGCGACGGTGATGTTCTTGCCCTGCCAGGACGTCACTTGTCCGCTGCCCATCCCGCGTAGAAGAGTCCGAGACCCACGATGACGCACATGCCCTGGATGATCCAGAACCGGACCACCACCAGGACTTCGGACCACCCCTTCAGTTCGAAGTGGTGCTGCAGCGGGGCCATCCGGAAGACGCGCTTCCCGGTGAGCTTGAAGGAGCCGACCTGGATGACGACCGACATGGTGATGAGGACGAAGAGGCCGCCGAGGAGGGCGATCAGGAACTCCGTGCGGGAGCAGATCGCGAGACCGGCGAGGGCGCCGCCGAGGGCCAGCGAGCCGGTGTCACCCATGAAGATCTTGGCGGGCGAGGTGTTCCACCACAGGAAGCCGAAGCAGGCGCCCATCAGCGCGGAGGCGACGATGGCGAGGTCCAGCGGATCTCGCACCTCGAAGCAGGCGTTGGGGTTCGTCAGGGTCTGCGCGTTGGCGCACGACTCCTGGAACTGCCAGACGCCGATGAACGTGTACGCGCCGAAGACCATCACCGCGGCGCCGGTGGCCAGACCGTCCAGACCGTCCGTCAGGTTCACGCCGTTGGACATCGCCAGGATCATGAACAGCGCCCAGACCACGAACAGCACCGGGCCGATCGACCAGCCGAAGTCCGTGACGAACGACAGCTTGGTGGAGGCCGGGGCGTTGCCGCGGGCGTCCTTGAACTGCAGCGCGAGCACGGCGAAGGCGATGCCGACGATCAGCTGGCCGGCCATCTTGGCCTTGGCCCGCAGACCAAGCGAGCGGCGCTTGACGATCTTGATGTAGTCGTCGAGGTAGCCCACCAGGCCCATGCCGGCCATCAGGAAGAGCACCAGCACGCCGGAGAACGTGGGCTGACTGCCCGTGATCACCTTCGTCAGGCCGTACGCGATGATCGTCGCCAGGATGAAGGAGATGCCGCCCATGGTGGGCGTGCCCTTCTTCCCGGCGTGGCCGCGCGGGCCGTCGTCGCGGATGAACTGGCCGTAGCCCTTGCGGGCCAGCAGCTTGATCAGCAGCGGGGTGCCGATCACGGTCAGGAACATGCCGATGACACCGGCGAAGAGGATCTGCCTCATCGGTCGGCGACCTCGCCCTCACCGGACAGCAGAGCCAGAGCGACCCGCTCCAGGCCGACCGACCTGGAAGCCTTCACCAGCACGACGTCACCCGGGCGCAGTTCACTGCGCAACAGGTCGATCGCCGCCTGCGCGTCGGACACGACCACCGACTCCTCACCCCACGAACCCTCGTTATATGCGCCCAGTTGCAGCCAGGACGCTTCCCTGCCCCCGACTGCGACGAGCTTGCTCACGTTGAGCCGGACGGCAAGCCGTCCCACCGCGTCGTGCTCGGCCAACGATGCGTCCCCGAGCTCGGCCATGGGACCGAGCACCGCCCACGTGCGTCCCCCGTCGGCCCTGGCGGCGCCGCCCATCGCGGCAAGCGCGCGCAGAGCGGCCCGCATGGACTCGGGATTCGCGTTGTAGGCGTCGTTGACGATCGTCACGCCGTCCGCCCGCTCGGTGACCTCCATCCGCCACCGGGACAAGGTGCCCGCCCCGGAGAGCGCGGTGGCGATCTCCTCGACGGACATGCCCAGTACATGGGCGACGGCGGCCGCGGCGAGCGCGTTCGACACGTGGTGCTCACCGTACAGGCGCAAGGTCACTTCGCCGCACCCGGTGGGTGTGTGGAGTGTGAAGGAGGGCTGTCCTGCGGGTGTCATGCGGACTTCCGAGGCCCGTACGTCGGCGTCGTCGGCCTCGCCGAACAGCACCGTACGGGCCTTCGTCCGGGCGGACATCGCGCGCACCAGCGGATCGTCGGCGTTGAGGACGGCGACTCCGCCCTCGGCCTCGGCCGGCAGGGCCTCGACGAGTTCGCCCTTGGCCCGGGCGATCTGCTCGCGGCCGCCGAACTCGCCGATGTGGGCGGTCCCGACGTTGAGGACGAGTCCGATGCGCGGCGGGGTCAGGCCGGTGAGGTAGGCGATGTGCCCGATGCCGCGGGCGCCCATCTCCAGTACCAGGTGCCGGGTTTCCTCCGTGGCGCGCAGCGCGGTGAGCGGCAGGCCGATCTCGTTGTTGAGGGAGCCCGGGGTCCACACCGTGGGCGCGTGGGCCTGGAGCACCTGGGCGATGAGGTCCTTGGTGGAGGTCTTGCCGGCGGAGCCGGTCAGGGCCACCACATCGGTGCCGAGGCGCTCGACGACGGCCCGGGCGAGGGTGCCCAGGGCCTTCTCGACGTCGGCGACGACGATCGCGGGTACCCCGACGGGCCGGGCGGCGAGGACGGCCGCGGCCCCGGAGGCGACCGCGCGCTGCGCGTAGTCGTGGCCGTCGACGTGCTCGCCGGCGAACGCGGCGAACAGGCTGCCGGCCTCCACCTGGCGGGAGTCGATGACCACGGGGCCGGTGATCCGCACGGACGGATCCGGTATGTCGTGGGGCCGCCCGCCGGTGATGTCGGCGATCTCGGCGAGGGAGAGGGCGATCACTGGTTCACCTCGGCCTGTCGGACGTTGCTGCCTTGCTGGCGTTCGATCGCGGCGCGGAGCACCGCGCGGTCGTCGAAGGGCCGTACGACGCCCGCCGTGTCCTGGCCCTGCTCGTGGCCCTTGCCCGCCACCAGCACGGTGTCGCCGGGCTCGGCGCGCGCGACGGCGGCGGCGATGGCCGCGGCCCGGTCGGCGTCGACGAGGACCGTGCCGCGCTCTTCGGCGGGTACGGAGACGGCGCCCCCGAACATCGCGGCGAGGATCGCGAGGGGGTCCTCGGAGCGCGGGTTGTCGGAGGTCAGTACGGCGGTGTCGGCGAACCGGGCGGCCGCGGCGCCCATCGGGGCCCGCTTGGTGGTGTCGCGGTCGCCGCCGCAGCCGAGCACGATGTGCAGCTTGCCGGTGGTGACCTCGCGCAGTGCGCGGAGCACGGATTCGACCGCGTCCGTCTTGTGCGCGTAGTCGACGACGGCGAGGTACGGCTGGCCCGCGTCCACCCGCTCCAGCCGGCCGGGGACCCCGGGGACCGCGGCGACGCCGTCGGCGGCGGTCTGCGGGTCGAGGCCGGCCGCGGCGAGCGTGACGATCGCGGCGACGGTGTTGGCGACGTTGAACGGCCCGGGCAGCGGGGCCGTGGCCCGTACGCGCTGCCCCTGGGGGCCGACCACGGTCAGCGAGGAGTCCATGTGCCCGAACACGACGTCCTCGGCGCGCCAGTCGGCGGCCGCGTCGCCCTCGGCGGAGAAGGTGACCAGCGGGATCGCGGCCTCCTTGGCCAGGCGGCGGCCGTACTCGTCGTCGATGTTGACCACTCCGAGGCGGGCCCGGCGCTCGGTGAAGAGCTGCGCCTTGGCCTGGAAGTAGTCCTCCATGTCCGAGTGGAACTCCATGTGCTCCGGGCTCAGGTTGTTGAAGACGGCGACGTCGAAGACGCATCCGTCGACCCGGCCGAGCACCAGGGCGTGGCTGGAGACCTCCATGGCGACGGCCTCGACCCCGCGTTCGCGCATGACCGCGAACAGGGCCTGGAGGTCGGTGGCCTCGGGGGTGGTGCGCTCCGACTTGATGCGCTCGTCGCCGATGCGCATCTCGACGGTGCCGATCAGACCGGTGGAGCGTCCGGCTCCGCGCAGGCCGCCCTCGACGAGGTAGGCCGTGGTGGTCTTGCCGGAGGTGCCGGTGATGCCGATCTGCAGCAGGCCCTCGCCGGGACGGCCGTAGATCGTGGCGGCGAGCTCGCCCATCCGGCCGCGCGGATCGGCGACGGCCAGGACCGGCAGGCCGGTCGCCGCGGCGCGTTCGGCGCCCGCCGGGTCGGTCAGCACGGCCGCGGCGCCGAGGGCGGCGGCCTGGGTGGCGAAGTCGGCGCCGTGCAGCTTGGCGCCGGGCAGGGCCGCGTACAGGTCGCCGGGGCGCACGGCACGGGAGTCGTGCGTGATCCCGGTGATCTGCGGGGGCTCCGCCGCGGCGGAGCCGCCGGGGGCTTCGATGCCCAGCAGCGCGGCCAGCTCGCCCAGGGGTGTCGGGCGGGCGGCCTGGGGCCGGGGCGCTCCCGGCGGCGTTGCCGGGGCGTCTTTCTGGGCGGTTCTGGGCTGATCAGCGTGGGGCACGGCGGTGAGCGTACCGGGCCCGGCGGGCCGCTCGCGAAGTGAGGGCCCGGCCGCGTGGCCGGCTGCCGACGGGTTCCCGGGTTTCGGGGTGATCGTTGTCACTGATGGTGCCTCACGGATTTCTGGCGGGCCGGCCGGCCCGCCGGGTCACTGGCCGGGCTGCCGGCTGGGCTGTGCGGAGGGCGCTGCGGAGGGCTGGGGGGCGGGTGCGGGGCCGGCGTCGAAGGTGACCGGGAGCCCCGCGGGGGCGGTTCCGGTCGGGGCGACCTGGAGGGTCTTGAGGGCGAACTCCATGACCTTCTTGTAGATCGGGCCGCAGATCTGGCCGCCGAAGTAGCTGCCCTTGGTGGGGTTCTGGATGGCGCAGTAGACGGTGATCCGCGGGTTGTCGGCGGGTGCGAAGCCGGCGAAGGAGGCGGTGTAGCCCTTGTACCGGCCGGTGGCCGGATCCACCCGGTTGGACGTGCCGGTCTTGCCGCCGACCCGGTAGCCGGGGATGCGGGCCTTGGTGCCGGTGCCCTCCTGGTCGTCGACGACCGACTCCAGCATCTCGGACAGGGTCTTGGCGGTCTCCGGGCTGATCACGCGGGTCTGCTCGGGCGCCGGGGCCGGGGTGAAGCGGCCGTCGGGGCCCTTGGTGCCGCGGACCAGGGTGGGTGCGATCCGCACGCCGCCGTTGGCGATGGTCGAGTACACGGAGGCCGCCTGCATGGCGTTGAGGGACAGGCCCTGGCCGAAAGGGATCGTGTACTGCTGGGAGGTGGACCAGGCCTCGGGCCGGGCGAGGATGCCGCGGGACTCGCCCGGGTAGTTCAGGCCGGTGGGCTGCCCGATGCCGAACTTGTTCAGGTAGGAGTAGAGGACCCGGTTGGCCTCGGGCTGGGTGGCGCCGAGCTGGCCGGTGGCCAGGATGGTGCCGATGTTGGAGGACTTGGCGAGGACCCCGTTGAGGGTCAGGTACCAGGTCGGGTGGTCGATGTCGTCCTTGAACAGCCGGTCGCCGCGGTGCAGCCGGTTGGGGACCTCGACGTGGGTCTCGGGGGTGGCCTTCTTCTCCTCCAGTACGGCGGCCATCGACATCACCTTGGCGGTGGAGCCGGGCTCGTACACGTCCTGGAGGGCGGCGTTGCCCATGGCGGCGGAGCTGGCCTTCGACAGGTCGTTGGGGTCGAAGCCGGGGGCGTTGGCCATGGCCAGCACCTCGCCGGTGCGGGTGTCCTGGACGACGACGTAGCCGCGGTCGGCCTCGGACTTGGCGACCTGCTCGGTGATGGCGCTCTGCGCCGCCCACTGGATGTCGCGGTCGATGGTCAGCTCGATGTCCTCGCCGGGCACGGCGGGCTTCTCGCTGGACCCGGCGGTGGGCACGCGGCGGCCGCCGGACTGGGCGTACGTGATCGCGCCGTCCTTGCCGGCCAGCTTCTTGTCGAGGGAGGACTCCAGCCCGCCGGCGCCCTTGCCCTCGGCGTTGACGTAGCCCAGTATCCCGGCGGCGAGGTCCCCGCCCGGGTACACGCGCTTGCTGCTGTCCTCGTTGAACACCCCGGCGAGGACGTTGGCGCCGGGGCCGTTGTTCTTCTTGTCGGCGGCGGCCTTGTCGGCGAAGACCCGCTTGAGGTCCTTGATCTGGTTCCAGACCTGGGGGGTCTGGCGGCGGGCCAGGACGACGTAGCGGGTGTTCTTCGTCTTGAGGCGGGCGGCGATCTCCTTGGCGTCCTTGCCGAGGATGGGCGCGAGGAGGGCGGCGGCCTGCTCGGGGGCGTCCGGGGCCTTGCTGTCCTGCGGGGTGAACATCTTCGGGTCGGCGGTGATGTCGTACGCGTCGACGCTGGTCGCGAGGGCGACGCCCTTGCGGTCGGTGATCTCGCCGCGCTCGGCGGCCAGGGTGTAGCTGGCGAAGCGGTTCTCGGAGGCCTTGGCGGAGTACGCGGAGGCGTCGACGGCCTGCACCTGGAGCAGCCGCACGACGAAGGCCAGCATGACGAGGGTCAGCCCGACGCTGACGAGCCGCAGCCGGGGCTTGGGGCTCCCGAGCCGGATGGTGTGCGGCTGCCTCGCGGGGCCGGGCCGCCGGGTCGCGGGCCGCGTGGTGGCGCGCGCCCGTCCCGGCCCGGAGCCGGGCCCGGGCACGCGCCGCCCGCCCGGGGCGCTCACGCGGCCACCGCCGCGGCCGGGCCCCGGCGCCGCCGCGCGGCCCGGTCGGGCCCGGTGGGGGCGGACGGACCTGTGCGGGGATCTCCCGCCGGGGGTGCCCCCGGCGGGAGCTGGGGGAGGGTCCGCGTCACGACGTCACCTTCCGGAGGTCGGGTTGGACTGGGGGGCACCGCCCGGCGCGGGCTGCCCGGCCTGCGGTGCGCCCGCCGGGCCGCCGCCCGGGGCGGAGCCGGGGGTGCCCGCCGGGGCGGAACCCTGCGCGCCGCCCTGGGCCGGGCCGGGGCCGGCCGCCGGGGCACCGCCGGAGGCGGGACCCTGGGTGCCGGCCGGAGCCGGGCCGGGGGCGCCCGCCGGGGCACCGCCCTGGGACGCTGCCGGGGCGCCCGCCGGGGCACCGCCCGGGGCCGGGGCGCCGGCCGCGGCGGCCGGGGGCGGCGGGGGCTCCGCCGGGGCCGCCGTGCCCGTCACCTTGCCGTCCGGGCCGATGAAGACCGGGCTGCCGCCCGGGACCAGGCCGAGCTCGTGCGCCCGCCGCTGCAAGGCGTCCGGCGCCGAGTACCCGTCCACGTCCCGCTGCAGCGCCTGCTCCTCGTCCGTGAGCGCGGTGGTCTCCTTCTTCAGCTTGCTCAGCTGGAAGGACCCCTGGTTGAGCGCCGAGTTCAAGAGCAGCAGGCTGATCAGCCCACCGGCCAGCAGCGCCACCACCAGCGCGACGAACGGCGTCCGCGCCGCCTGCCCCGCGGAGCCGCCCCGCAGTCGCCCCAGTCCCCCGGCTCTGCTCACAGCCGCGCCTCCCGGATGCGCTCGACCCCGCGGAAGCGGGCCGGTGCGGCCCGCCGGTTCTCGGCGATCTCCTCCTCCGTGGGCAGCTCCGCGCCCCGGGTGAGCAGCTTCAGCTTGGGCTGGTACTTCTCCGGCACCACCGGCAGCCCCGGCGGCGCCGTCGAGGCCGCGCCCGCCGCGAAGACCTGCTTGACCAGCCGGTCCTCCAGCGAGTGGTAGGAGAGCACCGCGATCCGGCCGCCCACCGCGATCCGCTCCACGGCGGCCGGGATCGCCCGCTCCAGGACCGACAGTTCGCCGTTGACCTCGATGCGCAGCGCCTGGAAGGTCCGCTTGGCCGGGTTGCCGCCCGTCCGCTTCGCGGCCTGCGGCAGCGCGTCGCGGATCAGTTCGACCAGCCGCGCGCTGTTCGTGAACGGCTCCTTCTCCCGCTCGCGGACGATCGCCGAGACGATCCGCTTGGCCTGCTTCTCCTCGCCGTACTGGCGCAGGATCCGTACGAGCTCGCCCGGCGGGTAGGTGTTGAGCACCTCGGCGGCGCTCATCCCGGTCGTCTGGTCCATGCGCATGTCCAGCGGCGCGTCCTGCGCGTACGCGAACCCGCGGTCGGCCTCGTCGAGCTGCATGGAGGAGACGCCCAGGTCGAAGAGGACGCCCTGGACCGCGGGGATGCCGAGCCGGTCCAGCACGTCGGGCAGCTCGTCGTACACGGCGTGGACGAGGGTGGCGCGGTCACCGAAGGGCGCGAGCCGCTCGCCGGAGAGCCGCAGGGCCTCCTTGTCGCGGTCGAGGCCGATCAGGTGCGCCTCGGGGAACCGGGTGAGCAGGGCCTCGCTGTGGCCGCCGAGGCCGAGGGTGCAGTCGACGACGACGGCCCCGGGCCCTTCCAGCGCCGGGGCCAACAGGTCCAGGCACCGCTGGAGCATCACCGGGACATGTCGGGACTCGCTAGTCAAAGCGCCCTCTCAGATAACGGCGCGGCAGGCATACGCCGCGCCGCGCACGCGGAGTGTTACCAGGGGGCCGGGCGGCCGGTCAGGGCCGGGCTCCGGCCGGTTCGCGTCACTTTAGTGCAACGGTCGCCGCGGTCAACGAACCGCCCCGCGCGCCGTGCGACCCACTCGTACGGAACCCCCAAAAGCCCCGAATCACCCGTATGGCCGCCGCCACCTCACCCCTGTGGGTTAGCTCACAACAAGGACGGTTGACGTTCTTTGTCCGCCCTCACTCCATGCCTTTACCAGCGGTGACCACTAACGTCGTAGGCATGACGACTTCCGCATCCCTGCCCGCAGAGACCACCCCCCAGGCATCCAGCGGCGGCTCCGTCACGGACCGGCTGGTCGCGGCGAACGGAAGGTACGCCGCGGCGTTCCAGGATCCCGGCATGGACGCCCGCCCCGTCCTGCACGTGGCCGTCGTGGCCTGCATGGACGCCCGTCTCGACCTGCACAAGGCCCTCGGCCTGGAGCTGGGCGACTGCCACACCATCCGCAACGCGGGCGGCGTGGTCACCGACGACACCATCCGCTCCCTCACCATCAGCCAGCGCGCCCTGGGCACCCGCACGGTGATACTGATCCACCACACCGGCTGCGGCCTCGAAAGCCTGACCGAGGACTTCCGGCACGAGCTCGAGGACGAGGTCGGCCAGCGCCCCGCCTGGGCCGTCGAGGCCTTCCGGGACGTGGACCAGGACGTCCGGCAGTCCATGCAGCGGGTCCGGACGAACCCCTTCCTGCCCCACCGCGACGATGTGCGAGGCTTCGTCTTCGACGTGCACACCGGACTCCTGCGGGAGATCGATCCCGCCTCGTGAGTGACACAGGGCCACAACGCCGTCAAGAATGCGGGAAGACGCCGCCCGGAAAACCGTCCGGGCCGGCGTCCGTGTCGGGGTGGGCCGGAGTGCGCTAGTGGCGTCGGCCCTGCGGAAAGGGCCGAGGAGAACCAGGTGACGACGTATGACGACCGAGCGAGCCTCGCGGATCTGACGAGCACGGCGGAGCGGGTGCGCCACTCCGTCGAGAGCGTGATCGAGGGCAAGCCCGAGGTCGTACGCATCGCGCTGACCGTGCTGCTCGCCGAGGGGCACCTGCTGATCGAGGACGTCCCCGGCGTCGGCAAGACGATGCTCGCCAAGACGCTGGCGAAGTCCATCGACTGCTCGGTGCAGCGCATCCAGTTCACGCCGGACCTGCTGCCCTCCGACATCACCGGTGTCAGCATCTACGACCAGCAGCGCCGCGAGTTCGAGTTCAAGCCGGGCGCGATCTTCGCGCAGATCGTCATCGGCGACGAGATCAACCGCGCCTCGCCGAAGACCCAGTCCGCGCTGCTGGAGTCGATGGAGGAGCGCCAGGTCACCATCGACGGCACGACGTACACGCTGCCGAGCCCGTTCATGGTGGTCGCCACCCAGAACCCGGTGGAGATGGAGGGCACCTACCCGCTCCCCGAGGCCCAGCGCGACCGCTTCATGGCCCGCGTCTCCGTCGGCTACCCGAGCCCCGACGCCGAGCTCCAGATGCTCGACGTGCACGGCGGGGTCTCCCCGCTCGACGACCTCCAGGCCGTCGCGCACGCCCACGACATCGTCAAGCTCATAGAGGCCGTCCGCGAGGTGTACGTCGCCGAGCCCGTCCGGCGCTACGTCGTCGACCTGGTCTCCGCGACCCGCAGCCACCCGGACCTGCGCCTGGGCGCCTCGCCCCGCGCCACCCTCCACCTGCTGCGCGCCGTGAAGGCCTCCGCCGCCCTGTCCGGCCGGGACTACGTCCTGCCCGACGACGTGCAGGCGCTGGCCGCGCCCGTCCTCGCGCACCGTCTGCTGCCCACCGCGCAGGCCCAGCTGAACCGGCGCACCGCCGAGCAGGTCGTCCACGACATCCTCCAGCGCACCCCCGTCCCCGCCGCGCACGCCCGCGGCGAGATGCCGCCCGGCGCGGGCATCCGGGGCTTCTGATGAGCGCCGGTGCCCCGCGCGGCGCCGGCGAGGGCCGCGGCGGGCTGCGCGCCTCCCTGGCGGGGCTGACCACCCGCGGCCGGTCCTTCCTGGCCGCCGGGGTCGCCGCCGCGCTGTGCGCGTACGTGCTCGGCCAGGGCGAACTGCTCCGGGTCGGGCTGCTGCTCGCCGCCCTGCCGCTGATCTGCGTCCTCGCCCTGCACCGCACCCGCCACCGGGTCTCCGGCAGCCGCCGGCTGACCCCGATGCGGGTGCCCGCGGGCTCCGAGGCCCGGGTCCAGCTGCGCATGGAGAACGTCTCCCGGCTGCCCACCGGACTGCTGATGCTCCAGGACCGGGTGCCGTACGTGCTCGGCCCCCGGCCCCGCTTCGTCCTGGACCGGGTCGAGCCCGGCGGGCGCCGCGAGGTCTCCTACCGGGTCCGCTCCGACCTGCGCGGCCGCTACCCGCTGGGCCCGCTCCAGCTGCGCCTGACCGACCCCTTCGGGCTGGTCGAGCTGACCCGCTCGTTCAGCGCGTACGACACCCTCACCGTCATCCCCCGCACCGAGGCCCTGCCCCCGGTCCGGCTGACCGGCGAGACCTCCGGCTACGGCGACGGCAGCCGCCGCTCGCTGGCCCTGGCCGGCGACGACGACGTGATCCCGCGCGGCTACCGGCGCGGCGACGACCTGCGCCGGGTGCACTGGCGCTCCACCGCCCGCTACGGCGAGCTGATGGTGCGCCGCGAGGAGCAGCCGCAGCGCAGCAGGGCCACGGTCCTGCTGGACACCCGCGGGGCCGCCTTCGAGGGCGCCGGACCGGACTCCGCGTTCGAGTGGGCGGTGTCCGGGGCCGCTTCGACCCTGCTGCACCTGCTCGAGCAGGGCTTCTCCGCACGGCTGCTGACGGACTCGGGCACCGCGGTGCCCGGCGACGGCGGCGGCTTCTCCTCCGGCGGGCAGGAGTCCGCGGAGGCCGCCGGGCTGATGATGGACACCCTCGCGGTCGTCGGGCACTCCGACGGCGCCGGGCTGACGCGCGCGTACGAAGCGGTGCGCGGCGGCGGCGGCGGGGGCTTCACCGGAGCCGGCGGTGACGGGCTCCTCGTCGCCTTCTTCGGAGACCTGGACGACGTACAGACGGAAGTGGCGGCCAAGATGCGCGGGCGCTGCGGGGCCGCGGTGGCCTTCGTCCTGGACTCCGCGCTGTGGGACGGGCGGCCCTCGCGGGTGGAGGCCCGCACGGGCAGGCTGCGCGACGCGGGCTGGACGGCGCTGGCCGTGCCGCCCGGGGTGGCGTTCGGAGAGCTGTGGCGCCGGGCCGGGAACGCTCCGCTCGGCACGGGTACGTCCGGAGGTTGGGGATGAGCGGGCGGGCGCGCGTGACGCTCTTCGCGATGCTGGCGACGCTGCTCACCTCGTGGTCGCTGGCCGCGCTGGTGGACTCGTCGGGCTGGGTGCTCGAGGCGGGGGTCCTGCTGGCCGTGCAGAGCGCGGTGGGCGCCGGGGTCCGGCGGGTGCCGCTGGGGCGCACGCTCACCGTGGCGTCCCAGGTGCTGGTGTCGCTGCTGGTGCTGATGTTCCTGTTCGCGGGCAAGGGCGAGTCCACCGGGACCGGGCCGATGGCCTACCTGGTGACGGACTTCGGCGCCCTGTTCCAGCGGGGCGTCCAGGACGTCGGCGAGTTCGCGATCCCGGCTCCGCTGACGGACGGCATCCGGCTGCTGCTGCTGTCCGGGGTGCTGCTGATCGGGCTGCTGGTGGACCTGCTGGCGGTGACCCTGCGGACCGCCGCCGCGGCCGGGCTGCCGCTGCTCGCGCTGTACTCGGTCGCCGCCGGTCTCTCCGGCGGCTCCGGGGCCTCCTGGATCTCCTTCCTGCTGGCCGGCTGCGGCTACCTGTTGCTGCTGCTGGCCGAGGGCCGCGACCGGCTCGCCCAGTGGGGGCGGGTCTTCGGCGCGGCCCCGAGCGCGCGGGCCGCGTCGGGCTCGGGGTACGGCGGCGTCGGCGCGGGCTCCGGCCAGGCGCTGGCCCCCGTACGGACCGGGCGGCGGATCGGCGCGGTGGCGCTGGGCATCGCGCTGGCGGTGCCGGCGGCGCTGCCCGCGCTCGGCGGCGGGCTGCTGGGCGCGCAGGGCGGCGAGTCGGGCGACGGCGGCTCCGGGGTCGGCGGGACGATCTCGGCGGTCAACCCGCTGGTGTCCCTGCAGGGCAGCCTGAACGCCCAGGACAACCGGGTGGTGCTGAAGTACCGCACGGACAGCCCGCAGCTCGGCGAGCAGTACCTGCGGATCCTGGCCCTGGACGAGTTCAACGGCGTCAAGTGGGAGGCCTCGGGCCGGGCCCTGACCGACGTGCCGGAGCGGCTGCCGGCCCCGCCGGGGCTGAGCGATCCGGTCCGCCGGACCGGCACCGAGGTGCGGACGAGCATCTCCGCGGCCGACACCTACGCCCAGCGCTACCTGCCGATGCCGTACCCGGCGACCTCCGTGGACATCCCGGGCAAGTGGCGGTTCGAGCCGGCCGGCCGGACCCTGGTCGGCGACCAGCTCGGCCGGGACAGGTTCCAGAACGTCCAGGGCGCGATGTACACGGTGCGGAGCCTGCTGCTGCGGCCCACGGCGGAGCAGCTGCAAGCGGCGCCGGAGCCGGATCCGCTGATCAAGGCCGAGTACACGAAGATCCCGGACAACATCCCGGCGGTGGTCGGCGATACGGCCCGCCAGGTGACGAAGGGCGCGAAGGACGACTACACGCGTGCGGTGAAGCTCCAGGACTACTTCGCCGTGAACGGCGGCTTCCGCTACGACACGAAGGTGGCCTCGGGCACGGGGCCGCAGGCCATCGCCCGCTTCCTCGCCGACAAGGAGGGGTTCTGCATCCACTTCGCGTTCTCGATGGCGGCCATGTCGCGCTCGCTCGGGATCCCGGCGCGGGTGGCGGTGGGGTTCACGCCCGGCGAGAAGCAGTCGGACGGCAGCGTGAACGTGTCGATGCGGGATGCGCACGCCTGGCCGGAGCTGTACTTCGAGGGCGTGGGCTGGACCCGGTTCGAGCCGACGCCGCGCCAGGGCATCACGATCCCGGACTACTCCCGGGCCGAGCTCCCGGCGGCCCAGCCGTCCGCGCCGACGGCGCTGCCCTCGCAGGGCGCGGCGCAGCCGTCGGCCGCGCCGTCCAAGGCCGACGACTGCCCGCCGGAGGCGAAGAAGCTCGGCGAGTGCGGGGCGGCGGCGCCTCAGGCGAAGGCAGGTTCCGGTGGCGGCGGCCCGTCGCCGCAGACGGTCCTCACCTGGGCGCTGTCGATCGCGGCCGTACTGGCCCTGCCGCTGCTCCCCCTGCTGTGGCGGACGCGGCTGCGCAAGCGGCGGCTGGCGACGGGGCAGGTCCTGCAGGCGTGGCAGGAGCTGGCGGACGCGGCCTGGGACGTGGGCATCACCCCGGACGAGGCCCTGTCCCCCCGCCGGGCGGCGGCGAGGGTGGTGGAGCTGGGCCGGCCTGCGCCGGAGGCGGCGGATGCCGTGCACCGGGTCGCCGAGGCGGTGGAGCGCTCGCTCTACGCACCGCCGGGCACGCAGGCGGCGTACGAGGGCCTGGGGGCGGACGTCCTGCTGGCCCGCGCCGCGCTGCTGGCTCCGCTGGGCCGCGTGGCCCGCGCCCGCGCGGTGCTCCTCCCCCGCTCGTCGGCGCGCCTGCGCTGGTCGGCCGCGGCCCGCTGGTCGGCCCTGACGGCGGCCGTCACGGCCCGGCTGGCCCCCGTCGCGGCGCTGCTGTCCCGGCTCCCCCTGCGGGGCCGCGGCTGAGGCGGGCGGCTCCTCGCCGCTCGGCGGCGGGCCGTACCACCCGCGGACGCGAAACGGCGGGGCTCGTTCCCCCCGAGCCCCGCCGTTTCGTGTCCGCGGCACAGGTACCCGGTCCGCACCGGCCGCCCCGTGTCGGCGGTCCGGACCGGGTCCCCGTCCGTATCCCCAGTCTGGCGTTCCCGCAGGTGGGGGCCATCCGCGTGCGTACTCATTTCCGTGCCTAGGTACGCGTACTCACACGCGGCGGGTGGCGCCCCCAGTTCTACGCCGTCCCGCCGCCCCGCGGCACCGCCGATCGGGGGTCACCCGAGCCCGCCCGGGACCATCCGGACCGCCCCTCAGCGGTTCCCGCTGACCCGGCCCCGCAGCAGCAGCGACAGCGCCGAGTGCACGTCGTCCAGCGACCGCTCGCTCTGGAACGACTGCCAGTCCAGCGCGGCCACCAGCACCATGCCCACCATCGCGGCGGCGGTCAGCGGCACGTCGATCTCGGCGCTCAGCTCCCCCCGCTCCACACCCTCCCGCAGCACCGTCTCCACGACGGCCACCGCCTCCCGCCGGACCACCATCAGCGTGGACTGCCACGCCCGGTTGGTCCGCCACAGCTCGGCGACGTACAGCTGGGTGAAGGCCGGGTACCGGTCGATGAACACGAGTCCGGCCCGGATCATCGCGTCGAGCGCCTCCACCCGGCTGCCGCCGCGCCGCTCGGTCTCCTCGGCCGCGTCGCGCAGGGAGGCCGTCAGCAGCCCGACCCCGTGCCGCAGCAGTTCCTCGAAGAGTTCGTTCTTGCTCGCGAAGTTGTAGTAGACGGTGCCCTTCGCGACCCCCGCCCGCTCGGCGATCTCGTCGACCGTGGTCGCGGAGAAGCCCTGCTCGGCGATGAGGGTGACGGCCGCCTCGTAGAGCTTCTGGCGGGTCGCCTGCCGGCGGCCGCCGCCGGTACCGGTGCTGCTGCGTTCCATGGCGCTGATTCTCACAGGTCAACCGATCTCTCCGGGCCCGGTCCCTACAGGCTCAGTTCCGGGTGCAGGCGGTCCATCGTCCACACCTGCTTGCCGCGGGCGGCGAGCGCGGTGAGGACGAGCGATCCCGCGGTGAAGGCCGCCAGGACCCCGCATCCGACCCAGACCCGGGTGAGGTCCCCGCCGGAGATGAGGCGGCGCAGCCCGTCGACGATGTAGGTCATCGGCAGGTACGGGTGGATCCAGTTGAAGAAGGCGGGGCTGGTCTGAACGGGGTACGTACCGCCCGCCGAGGTCAGCTGGAGCATCAGCACGACGAGGACGAGGATCCGGCCGGCGGCCCCGAACTTCGCGTTGAGCCACTGGACCATCGCCGCGAAGCAGGCGGAGGCCAGCGCGAGGAAGCCGATGGCGAGCGCGGGGCGCTCCATCTCCAGGCCGAGGCCCCAGTGGAGCACGGACATCAGGGCGAGCACCTGCACGGCGCCGATGCCGACCACGGGCAGCCAGCCGGCGAAGGCGATCCGCCAGGGCGAGGCGCCCGCGGCCAGGGCCCGCCGGTTCAGCGGGGCGATGAGCATGTAGGCGACCATCGCGCCGACCCAGAGGGAGAGCGGGATGAAGTACGGCGCGAAGCCGGTGCCGTAGTTGGGCGCCTTGTGCAGCGACTGGTTGGCGAGCTTGACCGGGTCGGCCATCACCTGGGTGCGCGTGTCGCGCTGCTGCTGGTCGTAGTCCGGGATCTTGCCGACGCCGTCGTGCAGGCCGCCGGCGAGTTCTCCGGTGCCGTCGACGAGCTTGTACATGCCGCCGTCGAGGCGGTGGGCCCCGTCGCCGAGCTTGCCGACGCCGTCGCCGAGGGCCTCGGAGCCGTCGGTGGCCTTGCCGAGGCCGGTGTGCAGCCGGCCCATGCCGGTGGCGACCTTGTGGGCGCCGGCGTTGAGGGCGTTGACCTGGGCGACGGCGGCATCGAGCTTGGAGGACAGGCCGGGGGCCGCCGCGGCGAGGTCGCGGGCCTGCTTCTCCAGGTCGGCCAGCTGGCGCTTGAGCTTGCCGAGGTCGCCGCCCGTGTCCTTGACCAGGGTGTTGACGTCGCCGGCGAGCAGCGCGGCCTCGGCGGCGTCGTCCTTGAGCTTCTTCAGCTGGGGGCAGGTCGCGGGCACCGGCTGGGTGCCGGCCGTGCAGGTCTTGGCGTAGATGTCGGAGGCGCCGGCGGAGACCCGCTGGGTGACCGAGGCCGCCGCCGGGGCCTTCTTGGCGAAGGTGTCCAGGTGGTTGTTGACGACCTTGGCGGTGTCGGCGACGAGGATGGCCGTGTCGGCGATCTGCTTGGGGTCCTTGAGGATCGGCTTGGCCTGGGAGGCGGCGCCGCCGACCTTGTCGGCGAGGGTCTGGGTGCCGTCGGCGATGTCCTTCGTGCCGGACTCCAGCTTGCCGGCGGCCGAGTTGAGCTTCTTCAGCCCGCCGGTGATCTCCCCGTTCTTCTCCTCGACCGTGTCGAGGCCGTCGGCGATCTCCTTGGCCCCCTGCTGGGCCTTGCCGGCTCCGTCCTTGAGCTGGTCGGCCCCGTCGGCGGCCTCGGCGGTCTTGTCGTGGAGGTCGGAGAAGGAGACGAAGATCTTGTCGAGGAAGCCGCGGGAGGCGTTGGTGGAGGCCGCGGAGCGGACCTCGGAGAAGACGGTGCGCGAGATCGAGCCGACGATGTAGTTGTTGGCGTCGTTCGTACGGACCTGCAGGGCGCCGGTGGTCGGATCGTCACCCGCGCTCGAGGTGACCTTGGTGCTGAAGTCGGCGGGCATGGTGAGGGAGAGGTAGTACGTCCCCTTCTCGACCCCCTCGGCCGCCTCGTCGGCGCTGACCTCTCGCCAGTCGAAGGTCTTGCTGTCGTGGAGCTTCCTGGCGATCTCGCCGCCGGCGTCGACGTGCCGACCGTCGACGGTGGCGCCCTTGTCGGCGTTGACGAGGGCGACGGGCACCTTGTCCAGGTTCTTGTACGGGTCCCAGAAGGAGCACAGGTACAGCGCGCCGTACAGCAGTGGCAGCAGGAGCAGCGCGATGAGGGCGGCGACGGGCAGCTTCCCCCGTCCGAACCGCTTCAGCTCAAGCGCGGCCAGCTTCGGCGAGCGCATCGTCCGCCCCCTTCGTGGTGTCGTCGTCGGTCTGTTCGGCCTGCTCGGCCTGTTCGGTGTTCTCGTCCGTGCCGGCGGCGGGCTCGGCCCCGGCCTCGGCGGCGCCCGTGCGCAGGACCGTCACGTCCCGCGGCGCCTCGCTGCACACCGCGAGGACCGTGGTCCCGGCGGCGGCGATCGAGCGGAGCAGGGTCCAGGCCTCGGCGCGTTCGGCGTCCGAGAGCTTGAGGTCCAGGTCGTCGAGGGCCAGCAGTCGCGGCTCGCCCAGCAGGGCGATGGCCACGGACAGCCGGACCGCCTCCAGGCGCTCCAGGTCGCGTACCGAGGTGCGCGGGCCCTTGGGGAGGGTGGCGAGGTCCAGCCCGGCCGCGGCCAGGGCGGCGTCGATCCGGGACCGGGTGCCCGCGCGGCGCTCGCCGCGCGGGCGCAGCAGGGCGCGGACGGGGCCCTCGTAGCGGCGCTGGAGCAGCGCGCCCTCGCGCAGCTGCTCGGCGACGGTGAGGGACTGGTCGAGCTCGTTGACCCCGGTGACCGGGCCGAGGGCGGCGACCCGGCGGACCGCGGTCATGTGCCGCGGCAGCCGGTGGTCGGCGATCTCGGCGTGGCCCTCGGTGGCCTTCATGCGTCCGGTGAGGGCGAGGAGGAGGCAGGTCCGGCCGCTGCCGGAGGGGCCTTCGACGGCGATGAGCGAGCCGGGCTCCGCGTCGAGGCGCACTCCCCGGAACACCCAGCCGCGCGGGCCCTTGAGTCCGAAGTCCTCGGCCTTGACGGCCGCTCCGTGCGGGCTGTCCACGCCGCGCCCCCCTTCTTTTGAACTGACCGGTCAGTTCAAAAACTAGCACCTTCGGCGGCACCGGATGTGCGGCGGGGGGCAGTTGACCGGAAAGCGAGGACAAAGCCGCAGGTCAGCCGGATTGTCAGTGGCGACCGTCACGATGGGGGCAGGCACAAACACAGACACGGCAGTACGCAACGACAGGAGGTTCGTCATGGCCACACCGTCCCCGTCCCCTGTCCACCCCGTCCCGCGCAGGTCGGCCGCACCGCCGGCCGCGCTCGATCTGCTCGCCAAGGCCCGCTCCGGCCTGGCCGAGGCCGTCCGGCTGGACCGGCCGGGCGAGCGGTACGCCACCGCCCACCTCGCCGCGCTGCGCACCGCCGCGGCCGTGCTCGCCGCGCGCGGGAAGCCGGAGCCGGTCGGCGCGCGGCGCAGGCCCCGGATCCGCAGCGCGTGGGAGGTACTGCCGGAGATAGCACCGGAGCTGACGGAGTGGAGCGCGCTGTTCGCCTCCGGCGCCGACCGCCGGGCGCGGGCCGAGGCGGGGATACCGGACGCGGCGTCGGTCCGGGACGCGGACGATCTGGTGCGTGCCGTGGAGATGTTCCTGCGGCTGGTGGAGCGGATGCTGGCCCTCCAGCCGCCCGCGCCGACGCTGCCCCAGCCCCGCCCCGAGCACCCGGAGCATCCGGACGCGGGCTGAGCAGGGCGGGGTGACCGGCACGGCATCGTGCAGGCAATAGGGTGGGGCACGCATCTCTCACCCCCTTGTCGCGCCGAGGAGCCATCAGCCGTGTCGGACACTTCCCGCCCCCGCGCCTCCCTTCGCACCGCCGTGGTGTGGGAGGTCCTCAAGGAGGCCCTCGACCGCCGGGTGAAGGCGACCGGGCGGGATGTGCTGGACGTGCTGGACACCGGTGGCGGCACCGGCAAGTTCGCCGTGCCGGTGGCCCGGCTGGGCCACCGGGTGACCGTGGTCGACCCCAGCCCGAACGCGCTGTTCGGGCTGGAGCGCCGGGTCGCCGAGGAGGGCGTGGCCGACCTGGTCCGCGGGGTGCAGGGCGATGCCCAGGGCCTGCTGGAGGTCGTCGAGCGCGACGCGTACGACGTGGTGCTCTGCCACGGCGTGCTCGAGTACGTGGACGACCCGGCCGAGGGCGTGGCCAACGCGGTCGCCGCCCTGCGCCCCGGCGGCACGCTCAGCCTGCTGGCCGCGGGCCTCGGCGGGGCCGTGCTGGCCCGCGCCCTCGCCGGCCACTTCACCGAGGCCCGTACGGCGCTCACCGACCCGGCCGGCCGCTGGGGCGCGGGCGACCCGGTCCCCCGCCGCTTCACCGCCGAGCAGCTCGCCGAGCTGGTCGGCGGGGCCGGCCTGGAGGTCGGCGCGGTGCACGGGGTCCGCGTCTTCGCCGACCTCGTCCCCGGTGTCCTGGTCGACACCGAGCCGGGTGCGGTCGAGGCGCTGCTGCGCCTGGAGGAGGCGGCCGCCGAGCTGCCCGCCTTCCACGCGGTCGCCACCCAGTTGCACGTCCTCGGCGGCAAGCGCGCCTGATCTGCGGAGTTCCGCTCAGGGAGTACGCCGGACACCCTCCGTTCAGCCGGTGGGCCCCGTATGATCGTGCCCAGTGACCGGCATGGTGGACGGGCCAGTGGGGAATAAGCGCCTCATGACCGCCCACCCGGCGGTACGGTTTCGCGCAAGGTTTGGCTCGGGCGGCGCCTTTTCGGGCGGTGCCTTCTTCGGGCAGTGTTTTGGAACCTTGCGCAGAGGGCGGGTATCACGGGGGCGATTCCCCGCCTATCCTGAAGGGGACCCCTGGTCGCTACCCCCCGCGACCGACGGATGAGGAGGACTCCCGTGCCGCTCTCGGAGCACGAGCAGCGAATGCTCGAGCAGATGGAGCGAGCGCTGTACGCCGAAGATCCCAAGTTCGCGACAGCGCTTGAGGGAAGCGGACTGCGTACGTACACCCGGCGACGGGTCTACCAGGCAGTCGCAGGCATTGTGGTGGGTATCGCGCTCCTCATGACCGGTGTGATCATTCCGAACGTACTCTGGGTCAGCGTGGTGGGATTCCTCGTCATGCTCGGCTGTACGGTCCTCGTGGTCACCGGTTGGCGCAAGGCACCCAAGCCTGGCGAGCAGCCCGTCTCCGGCAGTGCAGGCGGTTCGGCCCACGGCCGGGGCCGCCAGCGTCGGTCGATGATGACCCGCATCGAGGAGCGGTGGCAGCGCCGCCGCGACGAACAGGGGCAGTAGGCCCCCCGCAGACACCGGTGAGGGGACGGCCGCCGTACGGCGGCCGTCCCCTCACGTCTCTGCCGTGCTGCTGCGCCCCGTCTCCCCGATCGCCCCTGCCGCGGCCCGGTCCTGCGGCATGATGGCCCGGTGAGTGTGCTCCCCCTGGTCTTCACCAGTGGCTGGGCCAGCGGGATCAACGCCTACGCCGTGGTCCTCCTGCTCGGCCTCTTCGGCGCGACCGGACTGACCGACGAGGTCCCCGCGTCCCTCCAGCGCACCGACGTGCTGATCGTCGCCGCCGTGCTGTTCCTCTGCGAGGCCGTCGCCGACAAGATCCCGTACGTGGACTCCGTCTGGGACGCGGTGCACACCGTGATCCGCCCGGTGGCCGGGGCGGTGGTCGGCGCCCTGCTGGCCGGCCAGAGCGGATCGCTCTCCGACCTCGCCGCCGGCGCGGTCGGCGGTTCCACCGCCCTGGCCAGCCATTTCGTCAAGGCCGGCACCCGGATGGCCGTCAACACCTCACCGGAGCCGTTCAGCAACATCGCGCTGAGCACCGGCGAGGACCTGGGCGTGGCGGCCATCGTCACCTTCGCGATGTTCAACCCCCAGGCCGCCGCCGTCATCGCGGCCGTCCTGCTCGCGGCCGGTCTGGCCATACTCGTCTTCCTGTGGAGCCGGATCCGCCGCTTCCTGCGCCGCCGGGCCCAGCGGCGCGAGGAGAAGCGGCTCGCCGCCGAGGAGCGCGAGGCGGCCGCGCGGGCCGCCGTACCACCCGGCTGACCTCGGCCGACCTCCCGCCGACCGTGCCCGGCCTCCTCCGGCCTCCCCCGATCCCGCTCGATAGGGTCATCCGCATGGCACGAATTGCGGTGATCGGCGCCGGCATGGGCGCGATGGCGACGGCGGCCCGGCTGGCCGTGGCGGGGCACCGGGTGACGGTGTACGAACGCGGGGCCGCTTACGGCGGCTCCGTCGGCCGGTACGAGCGGGACGGCTTCGCCTTCGACACCGGTCCGGGCCTCCTGCACCTGCCCGCCGTCTACCGCGACCTGTTCGTCAAGACCGGCAAGCGGCCGCTGGAGGACTGCGTCGAGCTGGTCCAGGTCGACCCGGCCGTCCGCCACGTCCTCGCCGACGGCACCTGCGTCACCCTCCCCGGCGGCTCGCGCGGCGGCGCCGCCGCCGTCCTCGACCAGGCCTTCGGCGCCGGCGCCGGAGAGCGCTGGAACGGGGTCCTGGGCCGGGCCCGGGACGCCTGGGACGCCACCCGCCGCCCCCTGCTGGAGGAGCCGCTGCGCCCCGACTGGCAGGTACTGGGCAGGGATCCGTACCCCGCGGTGCGCAGGAGCGGCCTGCTGCGCCGCCGCCCCCCGACCCTCGCCGAGGTGGCCGACCGCGAACTGGGCGGGGAGCTCGGCGAACTGCTCGCCGCCCGGGTGCGGGCGTACGGGGTCGACCCCGCCACCGCCCCCGCCTCGGCGGCCGTGCTCCCGTACATGGAGCAGACCTTCGGCAGCTGGTACGCGCGCGGCGGGATGCGGGCGCTGGCCACGGCCGTGTACGAGCGCTGCCTCGAACGGAAGGTGGCCTTCGTCTTCGACACGCCGGTACGGGAGGTCCTGGAGCGGGGCGGCCGCGCAGCCGGGCTGCTGCTGGCCGACGGCTCCGAGGTCGCCGCCGACCACGTGGTCTGCGGGGTGGACCCGCGGCAGCTGCGGGCCCCGCTGCCCGAAGGCGGGGCCCCCGCCCGCGGGCCGGGGGTGGCCGGCCGGACCACGCTGCTGCTCGCGCTGCGCGGCGCTCGCCCCGCGGACGCCGTCCACCGCACCCTGGTCCACTCCCCCACCGCCCAGCTGACCGTGCTGCGCCCCGACGATCCCGCCGTGCGGCCCGACGCGGACCACGAGGCGATCACCGTGAGCGCCCTCTGCGGCCCTGGAGGCGCCCCTGCGCCCCGCGCGGAGGAGCTGCTGGACCTGGCGGCCCGGGCCGTGCCGGGACTGCGCGAGAGGCTGCTGTGGACGCGCGAGCGCACGCCGGCGGACATCGAGGCGGACACCGGCGCACTGGGCGGCGCGGTGCCCCCGCCCGCGCTCGCCGGAGCGGGGGGCTCGATGCTCTACCCCGCCAACACCACCGCCCTGCCCGGGCTGTTCCTCGCGGGCGGCTGGGCGCACCCCGGCGGCGGGCTGGCGCACGCCGGGATGACCGGTGCCCTGGTGGCCGGTCTGATCGTGGAGGGCGCGGGCTTCCGCGGCTCCCAGTGACGCAGGAGCCCCCGGGGAACGTCCCCCGGGGGCTCGCCCGCGCTCCGGTACCCCTCGCGGGTCAGTACCGGTACTGCTCGTACTCGCCGGTGCCCTGGTACGGGTACTGCTGCGGTTGCTGCTGCTGCGGGTACGGGTTCTGCTCGTCCCCGGGGTAGCCCGCGGCGGCCCCCTCGGTGGACCGCTGCTGCGGCACCCACACCCCGCCGGGCGGGGTGTCCGTCGAGTACTGCTGCTGCCCGCCCGCGTACGGGTCGGCGCCGGAGTAGTCGGCGTACGGCGCGTAGTCGTACGGCTGTTGCGGGATCACGGCCCCGCCGGTGCCGATGTACGGGTCCGAGTAGGCGGCGTAGACCTGCTGTTCGCCGCCCGTCGGATAGCCCGCGGAGTAGTCGTAGCCGCCCTGGCCCTGCGCGCCGTAGCCCTGCCCGTCGTAGCCCTGCCCGTCGTAGTGGGGCGCGTACTGGTGGGCGTCCTGCTCGGCCGTGGCGAACGGCGAGGCGAAGGCCGCCGTCCGGCCCGCGTCGGCGGTGGGGGCGAAGCTCTGTATCCCGTACGAGCCCGTGTCCTCGGGCAGCGGTTCCGGGCTGTAGAAGTCCTCGGTCGCGGCCTGGAACTGCGGCTCCGGCCGCGCCTGGTCGGGCTCGTCGGCCCGGTCCGCGCCCTCGGGGTCCGGCTCCGTCCCGCCCGGCCCGTACTCCAGCCCGGTCACCTTCAGCGCGGGGCCGGGGCGCGCCCCGCCCGCCTTGCGGCGCCGGTTCTGCTGCCGTACGGGCTCGCCGCCGCGGCGCAGCGCCCAGCCCGCCTCGAAGCCCTTGCGGAAGGAGAGCGTCACCAAGGTCTGGCCCAGGGCGAACGCGGCCGCGCCGAGGCCGATGACCGGCACCGACGGCAGGACGACCCCCGCGACCACACCGAGGAACCCGGCGAACGCGAGCAACCGCCAGCGCAGCCGGGCCTTGTACTGCATCAGGACCTCGGCAAGCAGCCACAGCGCGACGAAACCGAACGCGATGTAGAGGACCGTCATTCCCATGCGTGGCACCTCTCGGTACGGCCAACCGCCCAGGAAACGGGGGCCGGCCGATCAGGCCCGCTGGTGCAGGCCCAGGTTCTCGTAGATCTCGAGAGTCGCCGTGGAATTGTTCAGCGTGATGAAGTGCAGCCCCGGGACACCCTCGGACAGCAGCCGCGCGCAGAACTCCGTGGCGAACTCGATCCCCATGGAGCGTACAGCGGCCGCATCGTCCTTGACGGCGAGCATGCGCTCTTTCACGTCCGCGGGGAAGACTGCGTTGCTCAGTTGCGGCAGCCGGTCGAGCTGCTTGATGCCCACAACAGGCATGACCTCGGGGATGATCGGGGTCTCGCAGCCCGCCTTCTGGGCACTGTCGCGCAGCCGCAGATAATTCTCCGGATCGAAGAACATCTGGGTGATCGCATAGTCCGCGCCCGCGCGGCACTTGTCCACGAAGTGACGGATGTCCGTGTCCCAGTCCTCCGAGCGCGGGTGCATGTCGGGGAAGGCCGCGACACCCACGCAGAAGTCGCCGGACTCCTTGAGCAGCCGGACCAGGTCGGCGGCGTAGTGGACGCCCTCGGGGTGCGCGACCCAGGGACCCATGGGGTCGCCGGGCGGGTCGCCGCGCAGGGCCAGCATGTTGCGAATGCCCGCGTCGGCGAACTGGCCGATCACGTGGCGCAGCTCGGCGATGGAGTGGTCGACCGCGGTGAGGTGCGCGACGGGGGTCAGGGTGGTGTCGGCGGCGATCTCCTGGGTGGCCTTGACGGTGCCGCCGCGGGTGGAGCCGCCGGCCCCGTAGGTCACGGAGACGAAGCTCGGGCCCACCGCCTCGATCCGGCGCAGCGCGTTCCAGAGGTTGCGCTCGCCCTTCTCCGTCTTGGGGGCCCAGAACTCGAAGGAGTACGACGGGCTCCCGGACGCCAGCAGGTCGCGGACCGTGCGTGCACGGTCCGTACGGGTGGAAGCGGTACCAAGGGCCATACGGGCAGGTTAGACGCGCCTTCGCGGACGCCGAAGCCGTGTCCGCCTTTTGGACACGTTTTTGGACACCTGCACGGGCGGCCGGTGAAGCCTTAGGCGGAAACGCGCTCGCGGACCCGCTTGGCCAGGTCGGCGGCGGCCGCGCCCGGGTCGGAGGCCTCGGTCAGCGCACGGACGACCACGATGCGGGTGGCTCCGGCGTCGAGGACCTCGTCGAGGTTGCCGGCGTCGATGCCGCCGATGGCGAACCAGGGGCGGGCGGGGGCCAGCGAGGCGGCGTACCGGACGAGCCCGAGGCCGGGGGCGTACCGGCCGGGCTTGGTGGGGGTGGGCCAGCAGGGTCCGGTACAGAAGTAGTCCACGCCCGGCTCGGCGACGGCGGCGTCGACCTCGGACTCGGCGTGGCAGGACCGGCCGATGAGGACTCCCCCGCCGAGGATCCCGCGGGCGGCGGGCACCGGGATGTCGTCCTGGCCCAGGTGCAGGACGTCGGAGCCGATGGCGTGGGCGACGTCGGCGCGGTCGTTCACAGCGAGGAGCCGGCCGTGCCGGCGGGCGGCCTCGGCGAACACCCGGAGGTGTTCGAGCTCCTCACCGGCCTCCATGCCCTTGTCCCGGAGCTGGACGATGTCCACGCCGCCGGCCAGGACCGCGTCGAGGAACTCGGGGAGGTCCCCCTGCCGCTTGCGGGCGTCCGTGCACAGGTAGAGCCGGGCGTCGGACAGCTGGGCGCTCGCGGACACGATCGCGGACATGGGTACCCCCGGGGTGGATGCGGTGCACGGGCCGTCCAGGGCCCGCGCACCGCGGATGGATCAGGCGGCTCGGATCACCCGGGCCGCCGGGTTGCTCCGGCCGCCCGGGTCTCTCCGGTCTCTCGGGTCTCTCGGGTCAGAGGGCGAGCGCCTGAGCGCGGCGCTTCACCTCCGTGCCGCGATTCTCGCTCAGCGCCTGCGCGGGGGTGCCGGGCAGGGTCGGGTCCGGGGTGAACATCCACTCCAGGATCTCCTCGTCGGAGAAGCCGTCGTCGCGGAGCACGGTCAGCAGGCCGGGCAGGCCCTTGACGATCTTGTCACCGTCGATGAAGGGGGCGGGCACCTGGAGCGAACGGTTCTCGCCCCGGCGTACGGCGATCAGCTGACCTTCCTTGACCAGCTGGCGGACCCGGGTCACTTCGATGTCGAGCATCTCGGCGATGTCGGGGACGTACAGCCAGGCGGGGACAAGGGCATCGATCTTTGCGTCAATCTCGGTCACGGGCACAAGCCTGCCACCTCGCACCGACACCCGGTACCCGGGCCGACCCGTCCGGGTCCCCGCCGCCGCCGGAGACCCCCTAGACCAGCGCCGATTTCAGCGGGACCGCGGAATCGGCGACCTTGGCCGGATCCACCGGGGCGCCCGTCTCGATCAGCTTCCGCCCCTGCGCCAGATCCCGCGGCCGGCCCACCGCCAGGACCGCGGCCAGCGCCCCGCCCCGGAGCCAGCACACCGACCAGCCCGCCTCGGCGGGGTCCCCGCGCCACACCAGCTCGTCGGCGCCCGCGTGGTGCCCCGCGTACTGCACGAAGCGCCCGAACTGCTCCGACCAGAAGTACGGCACCGGGTCGTAGACCTGCATCGCGCTCCCGGCCACGATGTTCGCCGCGACCACCCGCGGCCCCTGCAGGGCGTTGTCCCAGTGGTGCACCAGCAGCCGCGCCCCGTAGCGGGCCGACGGGAAGGAGGCGCAGTCGCCGACCGCGTACACCCCGGGCACGGTGGTCCGCAGGTACTCGTCCGCCGTGACCGCGCCCTCCGGCCCGAGCTCGACGCCCGAGTCCGCGAGCCACCGGGTCGCCGGCCGGGCCCCGATGCCCACGACCACGGCGCCCGCCGGCAGCTCCCGCCCGTCCGCGAGCAGGACCCGCCCGGACTCCACCGAGGAGACCTTGGCGCCGGTCAGCAGGGCGGCCCCGGCCTCCTCGTACCAGTGGGCCATGGGAGCCGCGACCTCCGCGGGCAGCGCCCCCGCCAGCACCCGGTCCGCCGCCTCGACCACGGTCACCGCGCAGCCCGCCTCGCGCGCCGCGGTGGCGAACTCGGCGCCGATCCAGCCCGCCCCGACCACCACGGTCGCCGGCGTGCGGGCCAGCACCGGCCGCAGCCGGGCCGCGTCGTCCAGGGTGCGCAGCAGGTGTACCCCGGGGACGCCCTCGGACCCGGGCAGGGTCAGCGGTTCGGCGCCGGTCGCCAGGACGAGGACGTCGTACGGGACCGGACCCGCCTCCGTGTCCAGCTCGCGCTCGGCGGCCCGCAGCCCGGTGACCTCCACCCCGAGCCGCAGCACGATGCCGAGCCCCTCGAAGTCCACGTCGAACGCGGAGTCCTCGGCCTTGCCGAGCAGCACCGCCTTCGACAGCGGAGGCCGGTCGTACGGCTGGTGGGGTTCGGCGCCCAGCAGGGTGATCGGGCGGCGCCACCCCTGCTCCCGCAGCGCGACCGCGGTCTGCACTCCGGCCATTCCGGCGCCGACGATGACGACGCCGCTCTGAGTCTGTTCCGTCTGCTCGCTCACGCCGCCCAGCCTAGCGATCTGACGGCTCGTCAGGAACAACGGCCCGGCACGGCGGCCGGGGAGGCAGCCTTACCCGCCCCCGGCGCCGGGGTTAGGCTGGCGCCCGTACCTATCGCGGGAGTCCGGGCGGACCGGGCTGAGAGGGAGGCTGAGCGGCCTCCGACCGTACGAACCTGATCCGGGTCATGCCGGCGAAGGGAGGGGCTGGACGCCCATGCACTCATCTCGGAAGGGATCCGAAGCGGGATCCCCCGGATCCACAGGGTCCGCAGGGTCCGCAGGGTCCACAGGGTCCGACGTCCTCGTCATCGGGGGCGGGATCATCGGCCTGGTCACCGCCTGGCGGGCGGCCCGGCACGGGCTGCGGACCGTGCTCGCCGATCCCGCGCCCGGCGGCGGCGCCGCACAGGTCGCCGCCGGCATGCTCGCCGCCGTCACCGAGCTGCACTACGGCGAGGAGACCCTGCTGGGGATCAACCTCGCCTCCGCCGCCCGCTACCCGGAGTTCGCCGCCGAGCTGGCGGAGGCCAGCGGCGGGATGGACATCGGATACCGCGCCTGCGGCACGCTCGCCGTCGCCCTCGACGCCGACGACCGGCTGCACCTGCGCGAGCTGCACGCCCTCCAGCGCCGCTGCGGCCTGGAGTCCGAGTGGCTCACCGGCCGCGAGTGCCGGCGCCTGGAGCCGATGCTGGCCCCGGGCGTACGGGGCGGGCTGCGCGTGGACGGCGACCACCAGGTCGATCCGCGCCGGCTGGCCGCCGCGCTGCTGGCCGCCTGCGAGGGCGCCGGCGTGGAGATCCGCCGGGCGGCCGCGGAGCGGCTGCTGACCGCCGCCGACCGGGCCGTCGGCGTACGGCTCGACGACGGCACGGAGCTGCGCGCCGACCAGGTGGTGCTGGCCGCGGGCTCGCTCAGCGGGCGGCTGGCCGGCGTGCCGCCCCAGGTCCTGCCCCCCGTACGGCCGGTGAAGGGGCAGGTGCTGCGGCTCGCGGTGCCGCGGGCGTACGCGCCGTTCCTGTCGCGGACCGTACGGGCGGTGGTGCGCGGCAGCCACGTGTACCTGGTGCCGCGCGAGAACGGCGAGCTCGTCATCGGGGCCACCAGCGAGGAACTCGGCTGGGACACCACGGTCACCGCGGGCGGGGTGTACGAGCTCCTGCGCGACGCCCACGAGCTGGTGCCCGGCATCACGGAACTGCCGCTGACCGAGACCCGGGCCGGGCTGCGGCCCGGCTCCCCGGACAACGCCCCGCTGCTCGGCCCGACCGACCTGCCCGGCCTGCACCTGGCCACCGGGCACTACCGCAACGGGGTGCTGCTGACCCCGCTCACCGGCGACGTGATGGCGGAGCTGCTGACCACCGGCACGATGCCGGAGATCGCCCGCCCCTTCACCCCGCGCCGGTTCTCCACCGCACGTCAGGAGTCGTACGCATGACCATCTCCGTCAACGGCGAGCCGCGCGAGATCGCGGCCGGCACCACCCTCGACGCGGTGGTCGCCACGCTCACCGCGGCGCCCTCCGGCGTCGCGGCGGCACTGAACGAGACCGTGGTCCCGCGCGGACAGTGGCCGCTCACGCCGGTCGGCGAGGGCGACCGGGTCGAGGTCCTCACCGCGGTACAGGGGGGCTGAACGCGATGGCGGACGACGCTTTCGTGCTGGGCGGCCGGACCTTCTCGTCCCGTCTGATCATGGGGACGGGCGGGGCGCCGAGCCTGGACGTCCTGGAACGGGCGCTGGTCGCCTCCGGCACCGAGCTCACGACGGTGGCGATGCGGCGGCTGGACCCGACGGTCCAGGGCTCCGTGCTGTCGGTGCTGACGCGCCTGGGCATCTCCGTGCTCCCCAACACCGCCGGGTGCTTCACGGCGGGCGAGGCGGTGCTGACGGCGCGCCTCGCGCGGGAGGCGCTGGGCACGGACTGGATCAAGCTGGAGGTGGTGGCGGACGAGCGGACGCTGCTGCCGGACGGGGTGGAGCTCCTCGACGCGGCGGAGACCCTGGTCGACGAGGGCTTCACCGTCCTCCCCTACACGAACGACGACCCGGTCCTCGCCCACAAGCTGGAGGACGTGGGCTGCGCGGCGATCATGCCGCTGGGGTCGCCGATCGGATCGGGGATGGGGATCCGCAACCCCCACAACTTCGAGCTGATCGCGGAGCGGGCCGGTGTTCCGGTGATCCTGGACGCGGGGGCGGGCACGGCCTCGGACGTGGCACTGGCGATGGAGCTGGGGTGCGCAGCGGTGATGCTGGCCTCGGCGGTCACCCGGGCCCAGTTCCCGGTCCTGATGGCCGCGGCCATGCGCGACGCGATCTCGGCGGGCCGGCTGGCCCACCGCGCGGGCCGCATCCCCCAGCGCCGCTTCGCGGAGGCCTCCTCCCCGACCGAGGGCCGGGCCGCCCTGGACCCGGAACGCCCGGCGTTCTGACGGGGGGCGGGTGGGTACGGGTCCCACGGCGCGCGCCCGCCATCTCCCCCTCGGCCCCCCGGGGCGGGTCGGCGGCTGCCCACCCGCCCCTTCGTCCGCGGGCCGGTGGTCCGGGTCAGCCGTACCCTCCTGGGCCGGATCGGAGAGGGTTCGGGGGCTTCCCGTCAGTCCCATCGTCCTTCCGTGCCGCGCCGGCCCGTCAAGGGCGCTCCTCCGTCGCGTCGCCACGCGATGGCCTTCGGCCACCCTTGACCGACCGCCCCGCCCCGGAAAGACAAGGACCGCCGGGAAACCCCCGAAAGGACGGTCAGAGGGCAGGAGCAACGGGAGCGGCCACCTCAGCGAAGCGCCGACCCGCCTACGGGCCGGCCGACCACGCACCTGCGCCGCTGCGCCCGCAATACAGGCCAACGGCGACGGCACCCGCATGAAACAGCGACCAGACCGCCCTGCGGACCACCGAAGCGCAACAGATCGCTACGCGCTCCTCATCTCTCAGCGTCCGCAGGCCGTCTGCGTGCGAGTCGACTCGGCGGTCATCGTCGGTCCAGGCAGCCCTCCGGGGCTTCGACGTACTCGGCGGGCACGATGTTGCGGACTGCCGTTGTGAATTCGAGGCCGGTCGCGTCCCGGATGTAGGCGAGCCGCACCCATCGCTCCACCCCGCTGTCCGAGACGTTCTCGTTGATCACAGCCATCAGCTCGCCCTCGGCACTGGAGGCAATGTCGCGCACGCGACGACGAAGGAGCCGGTGCGGGATGTACTCGTAGCACTCACTCATTTTCGTCCTGCTCCATGGAATCGACGAAGTGCTCCCAGCCGGCGCGCGCTCGGGTGAGAAGCGCCGGGCTGGGCGCGGAAGCACCCTTCGGCTCCGACCAGGAGCCACAAGGGCGATTGCCGGACGGAGGCCCTCCGTCGGCTGCGCCTGTCTCTGCCGCATTCACGACGGCCTCCATGTCGCTACGCTGAGTGGTCTGTTTGTTACCGCGCACACGAGCGTAGGTAGGTCACCCTGCCGGTCGAAGTGACCGTTGGTACGGGTACTTGGCGAAGAATTCGAGATCAGGGAGGTGCTGTGGTCGGCAAGGGGCGCGCCACCCTGACCGCTGGTCCGGGAAGCCGACGGCCCAACCGCCTCGGAACGGTTTCTGGGTACGTCTTCCGGGTCATCCGGGAGCAGCTAGGACACACGCAGGACAGCCTCGCGGAGGCCTTTCACCTCTCGACGGATGCCATCGCGGGGTGGGAATCCGGCAGTCTTACTCACTGCCTTGGAAAAGGCGATGGAGGCAGACGTCCTGCTGCTGAGCGCCCTCGAAGGGGATGAGCCGACCAACGGCAGCCCTCTCGGCTTGTGGGTCATGCAACGCGACCTTGTGGAAATCCTGGCCTGGCCACTCAACGGCGAAGCCCCGGAGTCCATGCGTGCGCTGCCGCCTTCGAGTCGCTCCCGTCGCGGCCCGGTGCCAAACGGGCCTGAGCTGGCTGCGGTAGAACGCACCCGGTTCTTCCAGTACCTGCGCACGACGGCCGAAGAGGCCCGAGACGCTGATCAGTTCCTGCTGCGCCGACAAGCCCTGTACCTCGTGGGCTACGACCAGGCAGCGGATACCGTCGACTGGCTGCTGCAGCAGCAGAAGGCAGAGCGGCCCGACGACTGGCTCACCCGTTGGCTCAGTGCCCGTTCCGTGGCCACCGTTGCGGCTCGTCAAGGTGACCGAGAGCGCATGGGACATTTCATCTCCACCACGCTCGAAGGCGATGAATTGGGCGAAACCGCCAACCTCAACTACTGGGCGTACTGGATCGGAGAGGCAGCGCACCTCCAGCTGTCCGACGACTTCATCGTGGAAACCGATGCCACCACCTGGCAAGGGCACAAGCTCTTCCAGTACTTGGTGAACCCACCCGAGACCTGCGGGCCCGGATGCCCGTGCTGTTGGATGGGACCGGGCCCTCGACAGAAGCGCGTCGCGAGCTCGAAGGCATTCGGTACGCGATCCGCCTCGCTGAGGCGTGAGAAGGAGACAGACGTGGCTGACGACCTGTCCGCGGTGGCGCACTTCCTCTACGAGGCCGGAACGCTCAAGAACGCACGCCGCACAGGCTGGTGGATGGCCGGCGTCAACAACCCCGAGAGCGTGGCCGAGCACTCCTGGCGCACATCTCTGATCGCTTCCGTCATCGCCAAGCTGGAGGGAGCCGACCCGGCCCGCGCAGCCTTCCTCGCGGTGTGGCACGACACCCAGGAAACCCGCAGTGGCGACGTGAACCACCTGGGCAAGAAGTACTCCTCCTCTGCCGACCCCGCCGCGATCACGGCCGACCAGACGGCCGGCATGCCCGACCTCCTCGCCTCGACCATCCAGGACCTCGTCGCGGAGTACGAGGCCAAGGAGACGCCCGAATCGATCTGTGCCCGTGACGCCGACAAGCTGGAATGCATGCTCCAAGGCATCGAATACAAGGCGCAGGGCTACGCGAACGCGCAACGGTGGATCGACAACAGCCGCGGCCGACTGACCACCGAAACCGCCCAGCGCCTCGCCGACGAACTCCTTGCCCAAGGCACCCTGAACTGGCTCCGCGCAGCCATGGGCGAGCAGCCCTGATTGCCCTGACGGTCTGATCGGCCCCAGGCGGCTGTCAGTCGCCGAGAAAAGCGGAGCGCGTAGCTACCTGTTGCGCGTGGGTGCTCCGCAGGAGGCTGGTCAGCATGTGGTGCGGGTAGCCGGGCCCCGGCCCCTCGTCTCATCGCTGAGAGACCCGTCCCTTTCCTGTGGACCGTGCCGTTCCTTTGGGGGTTTCCCGGCAGTCCTTGTCTTTCCGGGGCGGGGCGGTCGGTCAAGGGTGGCCGAAGGCCATCGCGTGGCGACGCGACGGAGGAGCGCCCTTGACGGGCCGGCGCGGCACGGAAGGACGATGGGACTGACGGGAAGCCCCCGAACCCTCTCCGATCCGGCCCAGGAGGGTACGGCTGACCCGGACCACCGGCCCGCGGACGAGGGGGCGGGTGGGCAGCCGCCGACCCGCCCCGGGGGGCCGAGGGGGAGATGGCGGGCCCGGGCCGTGGGACCCGTACGTCCCCTCCATGTCACGGCTGCGCTGCAAGCCTGGACACCCGGGACGGCCCCGACGCACCGGCTCGTAGAATCGCCGGGTGGATACGACCCTGGATGACCCCCTCGTCGGGCAGACACTCGACGGCCGCTACCGCGTCGACGCCCGCATCGCGGCCGGCGGCATGGCGACGGTCTACCGGGCCGTCGACACCCGCCTCGACCGCGTGCTCGCCCTCAAGGTGATGCACCCGGCGCTCGCCGCCGACGCCGGCTTCGTCGACCGCTTCATCCGCGAGGCCAAGTCCGTCGCCCGCCTCGCGCACCCCAACGTGGTCGCCGTCTTCGACCAGGGCACCGACGGGCCGTACACGTACCTCGCCATGGAGTACGTGTCCGGCTGCACCCTGCGCGACGTGCTCCGCGAGCGCGGTGCGCTCCGGCCCCGCGCGGCCCTCGACATCCTCGAGCCGGTCCTCGCCGCCCTCGGCGCCGCCCACCGCGCCGGGTTCGTGCACCGCGACATGAAGCCCGAGAACGTCCTGATCGGCGACGACGGCCGGGTCAAGGTCGCGGACTTCGGCCTGGTCCGGTCCGTGGACACCGTCACCAGCACCACCGGCGCCGTCCTCGGCACCGTCTCCTACCTCGCACCCGAGCAGATCGAGAACGGCGTCACCGACACCCGCGTGGACGTCTACGCCTGCGGTGTCGTCCTGTACGAGATGCTCACCGGCTCCAAGCCGCACACCGGCGGCACCCCCGCCCAGGTCCTCTACCAGCACCTCCACGAGGACGTGCCGCCCCCGTCGGCCGCCGTCCCGGGGCTGCCCGGCGTCCTCGACCAGCTCGTCACGTACGCCACCGCCCGCGATCCGGAGCTGCGGCCCACCGACGCGGCCGGACTGCTCGGGCTGGCCCTCGACGCCCGCGCGCTGCTCGGCGACGCCGAGCTGGACGCCGTGCCGCCGCAGGCGCGTGCCGAGGACCGCAGTGCCACCGAGGACCGCACGAGCGTGATCCCGCGCCCCCTCGCGGCGCAGCCGCCCGTGGACCGGACCTCCCGGCTGGAGCTCCCGGACCGCCCTGCGGCGACGCCGGCGCAGGCCCCGGCGCCGGTCCCTTCCCGCTCCCGCCCGCGCGGACCGCGCCGCGGCACGCTGCTCGCCATCGTCGGCGTGCTGCTCGCGCTCGGCATCGGCACCGGGGTCTGGTACATCAACTCGGGCCAGTTCACCAAGGTCCCCAACCTGCTCGGCAAGACGGAGGCGCAGGCCAAGTCCGACCTGTCCGCGGCCGGCCTCGGCGTGAAGCGGGTGGACCGCAAGTTCAGCGACACCTTCGACCGCGGGACGGTGATGGACTCCGACCCCGAGAGCGGCAAGCGCATCCGCGGCAACGGCGCGGTGGCGCTGACGATCTCGCGCGGCCCGGAGGTCGTCTTCGTACCGGACGTGAAGGGCAGGCCGCTGGAGGAGGCGAAGGCCGAGCTGGTCAAGAGCGGGCTGGCGCCCGGCATGGTCACGCAGGCGTTCAGCCAGGACGTCGCCCAGGGTTCGGTGATCTCCACCGACCCGCCGGGCGGACAGAAGCGCTCCCCCGACACGGCGGTCGCGCTCGTGGTCAGCAAGGGCCGGCCGGTACAGGTGGGGAACGTGGTCGGACGGCCCCTGGACCAGGCGCGGGCCGCCCTCCAGGACCTCGGCCTCAAGGTGGAGACCGCCCCCGACCAGGTCAATTCGCCGTTGCCGGCCGGTACGGTCGCCAACCAGTCGATCGGCGCCGGCGCCCAGGCCGCCTCCGGTGACACGGTGACGCTCACCGTGTCCAAGGGGCCCCGCCAGATCCCGGTGCCGCCGGTGGTCGGCCAGGAGGCGGACGTGGCCCGCAGGACGCTGGAAGCGGCCGGTTTCAAGGTGAAGGTGGAGCGTCCGCTCATCTCCTTCAGCAACACGGTGGACGCCCAGTCGGTGCCGGGCGGCCAGAGCGCGCCCGAGGGCAGCACGATCGTCCTGCGGACCAAGGGGCTGTAGAGGGATGGACCAGGCCATGCGCAATCCCGTGGGCGGCCACGTCCCGGTCGCCGGCGGGCTCGCCTCGGTGGGGCTGACCTACGCGCGGGAGATGGGCGCCGAGGCCGTACAGGTCTTCGTCGCCAATCCGCGCGGCTGGGCCACTCCGGTGGGGAATCCGGCGCAGGACGAGCTGTTCCGCGCACAGTGCGCGCGGGAGTCGATCCCCGCGTACGTCCACGCCCCGTACCTGATCAACTTCGGCTCGCACACCGAGGCGACCGTGGAGAAGTCGGTGGAGTCGCTGCGGCACTCGCTGCGCCGCGGCCGGGAGATCGGCGCCCTCGGGGTGGTCGTGCACACCGGCTCGGCGACCGGAGGCCGTCCGCGCGAGGCCGCGTACGCGCAGGTCAGGGAGCACATGCTGCCGCTGCTGGACGAGCTGGTACACGAGGACGACCCGTTCCTGCTGCTGGAGTCCACGGCCGGGCAGGGTTCCTCGCTGTGCTCGCGGACCTGGGACTTCGGCCCGTACTTCGAGGCGCTCGACCACCACCCCAAGCTCGGGATCTGCCTGGACACCTGCCACGTCTTCGCCGCCGGGCACGATCTGGCGGAGCCGGGCGGGACGAAGCAGACGCTGGACCTGCTGGTGGACACCGTGGGCGAGGGGCGGCTGAAGCTGATCCACGCCAACGACTCGAAGGAGGGCGTGGGCTCCCACAAGGACCGCCACGCCAACATCGGGCAGGGCCACATCGGCCGGGACGCCTTCGCCGAGCTGTTCGCGCACCCCGCGATGGAGGGGGTCCCGCTGATCACCGAAACCCCGGGCGGGAAGGAGGGCCACGCCGCGGACGTGGCCCTGCTGAAGGAACTGCGCGGACTTCACTGACCGCCGACGCGCGGAATACCCCTGGGGGGTATACGGTTCCCCTGTACGCAGGATCGTCGTCCGGCATCCCCAGGGGGTTCCGATGGAACACGCACACGCGCACCACGAGCAGCACGGCCACGACGAGCGGCACGAGCACCACGGACACCACCCCGCCGGCCGCACCGGGGCGAGCTGGGCCACGGCCGCCCGGGCCACGCTCCACTGCCTCACCGGATGCGCCGTCGGCGAGGTCCTCGGCATGGTCATCGGCACGGCACTGGGCTGGGGGAACGTTCCGACGATGATCCTGGCCATCGCCCTGGCGTTCTTCTTCGGCTACGCGCTCACCCTGCGCGGGATCCTCGCCGCTGGCGTGGACCTGCGTACGGCCGTCCGGGTGGCGTTGGCGGCGGACACTCTTTCGATCGCCGTCATGGAGCTGATCGACAACGGCGTGATCGCGCTCTGGCCGGGAGCGATGGACGCACACCTCTCGGAGGCACTGTTCTGGATCGCGTTGGCGATCTCGCTCGCGCTCGCCTTCGTGGTGACGACCCCGGTCAACAAGTGGCTGATCGGCCGCGGCAAGGGCCACGCGGTCGTCCACCGGTACCACTGACCGGCGGGAGGGCGGGCCCTGCGCCGCGAGCCCGGCCCGATCCACACGGCACGGCCTACAGCTCGGGGCCGTCCCCGGGCTCCTCCTGGTACGAGTAGCGCTGCTCGCGCCAGGGGTCGCCGATGTTGTGGTAGCCGCGCTCCTCCCAGAAGCCGCGGCGGTCGGCGGTCATGTACTCGATGCCGCGGACCCACTTCGGGCCCTTCCACGCGTACAGGTGCGGCACCACGAGGCGTACGGGGAAACCGTGTTCGGCCGTGAGCAGTTCGCCGCCCTCGTGGGTGGCGAAGACGGTCCGGTCGCCGGCGAAGTCGGCCAGCCGCAGATTGGAGCTGAAGCCGTACTCGGCCCACACCATCACGTGCGTGACCTGCGGCGACGGCGGCGCCAGGGCGAGTATCTCGCGGGCCATGACCCCGCCCCACTCGGCGCCCGGCATGCTGAACTTCGTCACGCAGTGCAGGTCCGCCACGACCGATTCGAACGGCAGGGCCGTGAACTCCTCGTGGTTCCAGCAGTGCTTCTCACCGTCGGCGGTGGCCCCGAAGACGCGGAACTCCCAGCGGTCCGGCTTGAACTTGGGGACCGGGCCGTAGTGGGTGACCGGCCAGCCGCGCTGCAGCCGCTGCCCCGGAGGAAGCTCCAGTTGCTCTGCTCCCGGAGATTCCCGGCTTTCCGGCTGACCCATGTCTCCATGGTGACAGACGCGGCAGGGTGGTCACGACCAGGTATGCCCCTATACGGGCAACTCACGCCAACTCACACTAAGGAGGCACTTACTGGACGCCCCCCTGCGGCGGTGCAAGGATGCGCGCACTCCCCCAGTCACGACTGGGGCGATACCGGCCACACCCCCAGCCCCGTCACGTAGCTGACACTGCCTGGAAGGAGCCTCTGCGATGCAGGGCGACCCCGAGGTCCTCGAGTTTCTGAACGAGCAGTTGACCGGCGAGCTCACGGCGATCAACCAGTACTGGCTCCACTACCGGATCCAGGACAACAAGGGTTGGACCAAGCTCGCGAAGTACACGCGTGAAGAGTCCATCGATGAGATGAAGCACGCGGACAAGATCACCGAGCGCATCCTCATGCTGGACGGGTTGCCGAACTACCAGCGGCTCTTCCACGTACGGGTCGGCCAGACCCTGACGGAGATGTTCCAGGCCGACCGGCAGGTCGAGGTCGAGGCCATCGACCGCCTCAAGCGCGGCATCGAGGTGATGCGCGGCAAGGGCGACGTGACCTCGGCGCGGCTCTTCGAGGAGATCCTGGCGGACGAGGAACACCACATCGACTACCTGGACACCCAGCTGGAGCTCATCGAGAGCATCGGCGAGCCGCTCTACATCGCGCAGCTGATCGAACAGCCGGAGAGCTGAGCCGCGGGCTCACGCCCCCATGGCTCGCGCGGGCCCTACGCGGCTTCCGCGAGCTCCGGATCGGCGGCGAGCACGGCGGCCGCGTTGCCCTTCTCCAGCAGCTCCCGGCGCGGGCAGGCCCCGCGGCCCAGGATGCCCTGGATGGTGCGCACACAGGATCCGCAGTCGGTGCCGGCCTTGGTGACCGAGGCGATCTGGCGGGGGGTGCAGGCCCCGGCGGCCGCGTGGTCCTTGACCTGCTTGTCGGTGATACCGAAGCAAGAGCAGACGTACACGCGGTTCACCTCCCTGACAGGAATGGTTTCTGCAGCCATCCCGTATTCGGTGAGGCTTACCTAACCGTACCCAAAGTGAGGCTTACCTAAAAGCCCTGGATACGACTGTGGGGCGCGGATCACATCGATCCGTGCCCCACAGTCGTAGGTACCTACGTATTGATCCGCTTACTGGTCGCGGTACATCTCGGCGACCAGGAAGGCCAGGTCCAGGGACTGGCTGCGGTTGAGCCGCGGGTCGCAGGCCGTCTCGTAGCGCTGGTGCAGGTCGTCGACGAAGATCTCGTCGCCGCCGCCCACGCACTCCGTGACGTCGTCACCGGTGAGCTCGACGTGGATGCCGCCCGGGTGGGTGCCGAGGGCCTTGTGGACCTCGAAGAAGCCCTTGACCTCGTCGAGCACGTCGTCGAAACGGCGCGTCTTGTGGCCGGAGGCCGCCTCGAAGGTGTTGCCGTGCATCGGGTCGGTGACCCAGGCGACCGTCGCGCCCGAGGCCGTGACCTTCTCGACGAGCTCGGGGAGCTTGTCGCGGACCTTGTCGGCGCCCATGCGGACGACGAAGGTCAGCCGGCCCGGCTCGCGCTCGGGGTCCAGGCGGTCGATGTACGTCAGCGCCTCGTCCACGGTGGTGGTCGGGCCGAGCTTGATGCCGATCGGGTTGGCGATCTGCGAGCAGAACTCGATGTGCGCGTGGTCGAGCTGGCGGGTGCGCTCGCCGATCCAGACCATGTGGCCGGAGGTGTCGTACAGCTTCCCGGTGCGGGAGTCCGTACGGGTCAGCGCGCCCTCGTAGTCGAGCAGCAGCGCCTCGTGGGAGGCGTAGAACTCGACGGCCTTGAACTCGGCCGGGTCGGTGCCGCACGCCTTCATGAAGTTCAGCGCGTTGTCGATCTCCCGCGCGAGCTGCTCGTAGCGCTGCCCGGAGGGGGAGGACTTCACGAAGTCCTGGTTCCAGGCGTGCACCTGGCGCAGGTCGGCGTAGCCACCGGTGGTGAAGGCGCGCACCAGGTTCAGCGTCGACGCGGACGCGTGGTACATGCGCTTCAACCGCTCGGGGTCCGGGATCCGGGCCTCTTCGGTGAAGGCGAAGCCGTTGACGGAGTCGCCGCGGTAGGTCGGCAGGGTGACGCCGTCGCGGGTCTCGGTGTCCTTGGAGCGCGGCTTGGAGTACTGGCCGGCGATGCGCCCGACCTTGACGACGGGCACGGAGGCCGCGTACGTCAGGACGGCACTCATCTGGAGCAGCGTCTTCAGCTTGGCGCGGATGTGGTCGGCGGACACGGCGTCGAAGGCCTCGGCACAGTCGCCGCCCTGGAGCAGGAACGCCTCGCCCTTGGCGACGGCTCCCAGACGGGCGCGCAGCTGGTCGCACTCACCCGCGAAAACGAGCGGAGGATACGACTCGAGGTCCGCGACGACAGCGCGCAGTGCCTCGGCATCGGGGTACGAAGGCTGCTGCGCCGCGGGAAGGTCTCGCCAGGTCGCCTTGGCGGCGGGGGCTTGGGTTTCAGCGTTCACGGTCACCTCGTACACATTACGGCGTCTTGCGCCACGTCCAGCCCGGTGCCCACTCCGTGAGACGGGTGTCTCTGCGGACGCGTGGGGCTCGCAGGCGGACTCGCGGGTGGGCTATCGTCGGCGGCATGTACGCGCACTCGAACCAGAACTGGTGGTGGCCCGCTCCCGGCGGCCCACTTCTCGCGCGTACCCACTGACACGCACGACGCGAAGGCCGCCCGAGGGGCGGCCTTCGGTGTTTTCCGGGCCCGGCCGCTCCTCCTTCACCCCGCTTCACGGAGAAGGACGCCAGCCCATGGAACCCAGCAGCACGCCCGACCCGCTCAGCCGCCTGCTCGACGAGTCCTGCCCGCCTTTCGCCCTGCTGCGCCGCCGCACGCCCGGCCGCGACCACGACACCGTCGAGGTGCTGATCGGCCCGGTCCACGAGGCCGGCCGCCTCGCCGAGCTGCCCGTACGATCGCTTCCCACCCTCGCGCTCGTCCCGTTCCGGCAGATCCGCGAGCGCGGGTTCGACGTACGCGACGACGGCACGCCGCTGGCCGTGCTGGCCGCCGAGGAGGCGTACGAGATCCCGCTCGCGCGGGCGCTGGCCGCGCTGCCGGAGCATCCGGTGCGGGTCGAGGGCGGCGGCTTCGACGTGCCCGACGAGGAGTACGCGGCCACCGTCGAGCGCGTGATCAGGGAGGAGATCGGCCGCGGCGAGGGGGCGAACTTCGTCATCCGGCGCACGTACGAGGGCCGGATCGAGGGCTTCGGGCGGGCCGACGCGCTCGCGCTGTTCCGGCGGCTGCTGGTGGGCGAGCGGGGCGCGTACTGGACGTACGTCGTCCACACCGGGGACCGCACGCTGGTGGGGGCCAGCCCGGAGGTGCACGTGCGGATGTCCGGAGGCACGGTGGTGATGAACCCGATCAGCGGGACGTACCGCTACCCGGCCGGGGGTCCGACGGCCGAATCGCTCCTCGCCTTCCTCGGCGACCGCAAGGAGACCGAGGAGCTGTCCATGGTCGTGGACGAGGAGCTCAAGATGATGTGCACGGTCGGGGACAGGGGCGGGGTCGTCGTCGGGCCGCGGCTGAAGGAGATGGCGCACCTCGCGCACACCGAGTACGAGCTGCGCGGCCGGTCCTCGCTGGACGTGCGGGAGGTGCTGCGCGAGACGATGTTCGCGGCGACGGTGACGGGGTCGCCGGTGCAGAACGCCTGCCGGGTGATCGAGCGGTACGAGGCGGGCGGGCGCGGCTACTACGCGGGGGCCCTGGCCCTGCTCGGCGTGGACGCCTCGGGGTCCCAGACGCTGGACTCGCCGATCCTGATCCGGACCGCGGACATCGCGGCGGACGGCACGCTGCGGGTGCCGGTGGGGGCGACGCTGGTGCGGCACTCGGATCCGGCGGGCGAGGTCGCGGAGACGCACGCGAAGGCGGCCGGGGTACTGGCGGCGCTCGGGGTCCGCCCGGCGGCGCCGCGGGCGTCCTTCGAGGGGGCCGGGCTGGGCGAGGACCCCCGGGTGCGGGCGGCCCTGGCGGCGCGGCGGCAGGACCTGGCCCCGTTCTGGCTCCGGATGCAGGACCGGCCGGCGGCCCGGGCCGGCCACGCCCTGGTGGTGGACGGCGAGGACACCTTCACGGCGATGCTGGCGCACGTGCTGCGGGTGGCGGGGCTGGAGGTGACCGTACGCCGCTACGACGATCCCGGGCTGCGGGCGGCGGCCCTGTCGTGGGCGGGCCCGGTCGTGCTGGGACCGGGGCCGGGGAACCCGGCGGACGCGGCCGACCCGAAGATGCGGATGCTGCGCGCGCTGGCCGGCGAACTGCTCGCGGGGCACCGGCACGGCCTGCTCGGCGTCTGCCTGGGCCACGAGCTGCTGGCGGCCGAACTGGGCCTGCCCCTGATCCGCAAGGCGGAGCCGGCGCAGGGGGCGCAGACGCGGATCGACTTCTTCGGGAGCCGGGAGGTGGTGGGCTTCTACAACACGTACACGGCGCACTGCTCCGACGCCGTGGCCGCCCGCCTGTCGGGGGAGGGGGTGGAGGTCTCCCGCGACCCGGCCACCGGGGAGGTCCACGCCCTGCGGGCCCCCGCCTTCGCGGGGGTCCAGTTCCACCCGGAGTCCGTCCTGACCCTGAACGGCCCGGCCCTGCTCCGCGACCTCCTGCTCGGCATGGCACCGGCCGCGGTCCAGGGGGCCCGGCCGTAACGACCCCGCCGCACGGCGTGGCGGCTCCGCGCGGCGGGGTCGTTACGCCGGGGTCGTTACGCCGGGGTCGGCCTGCCGGGCTTGGCGCGGCGGGCCGTGATGCTCCGGACCAGCTGCCAGGTCAGGATCGGGCCCAGCACCACCAGGCCGGCGAGGAGCGCCGGGAGGTTCCCGAAGGCCAGCGCCAGCGTGACCGGGACGCCCACCGCCGGGTCCGCGAAGGCCAGCCACGGGTCCACCCGCTCCCCCGGCCGGGAGCGGAGCGCGGGCCGCAGGGCCCGTACGGCGTACACGAACTGTGCGGCGGCGGCCAGCAAGAGCCAGCGGGCCGCGGAAGGTATGTCCACAGGGACGAATCTAGGCCCTGTGACCGTGCCGCGCGCATGGCCCCGGTCTGAACTCCGGGCGAACTCGCGTCACTCGGGGACCAGCGTGTTCTCCGACCGGCGCCCCGCCAGGTAGTCCGCCACGTTGCGGACCGTCGCGTCGATGATCTGCCCCACCGCATCGTGCGTGTAGTACGCCTGGTGCGAGGTCACCACGACGTTCGGGAAGGTGATCAGCCGCGCCAGGGTGTCGTCCTCGACCGCCTCCAGGGACTTGTCCAGGAAGAAGAGCCCGGCCTCCGCCTCGTACACGTCCAGCCCCACCCCCTCGAACCGCCCCGCCCGCAGCTCCGACACCAGCGCCTCGGAGTCGATCAGCCCGCCCCGGCTGGAGTTCACCAGGATCGCGTCGTCCTTCATCATGCGCAGCGCCGCCGCGTCGATGATGTGGTGCGTCGACTCCAGCAGCGGCACGTGCAGGCTGACCAGGTCCGCCGACGTGAACAGCTCCTCCTTGTCCACGTACTTCATCCCCAGCTCCACGCAGGCCGGGTTCTGCGCGACGTCCCAGCCCAGCAGGTTCATGCCGAACCCGTGCGCGATCCGCGTGAACGCCTCGCCGATCTTCCCGGTCCCGAGCACCCCCACCGTGCGGCCGCGCATGTCGCGGCCCATCAGCCCGTTCAGTCGGAAGTCGAAGTCCCGCGTCCGGTTCGAGGCCCGGACGATCCGCCGGTTCACGGCCATGGCCAGGGTCCACGCGAACTCGGCCACGGAGTGGGGGAGTAGTACGACACCCGGCTCACCGTCATGCCGAGCTGCCGGGCGACGTCCAGGTCGATGTTGTTGAAGCCCGTCGACCGCTGGGCGATCATCTTCGTCCCGCCCCCGGCCAGGGTCCGCAGCACCCGCCCGCTCAGGTCCGCGTTCACGCTCGACGAGACGACCTCGTACCCGGCCGCGATGGGGGCGGTGTCCTCGGTGAGGAAGACGTCCAGGCAGCGCACCTCGTGCTGCCCGGCGGCCGCGAACGCCTTCTCGATCAGCGGCCTCTCGTCGCCCTGCACCCCGAATGCCAGGATTTCCACGTTCGCTCCCGTGCTGTGCAAAACCAAACGGACCATGGTCGTTTCGGCACCTTACGTCCGACAACGGCCATGGTCCGCCCACCCACTCCGGCTCAGCCGAAGAACACCCCGACCTCCTGGTACAGCGCGGGGTCCACCGTCTTCAGCTTCGCCGTCGCGTCGGCGATCGGGACCCGCACGATGTCCGTGCCCTTCAGCGCGACCATCTTCCCGAAGTCGCCCTCGTGCACGGCGTCGATGGCGTGCAGCCCGAAGCGCGTCGCCAGCCACCGGTCGAACGCGCTCGGCGTGCCGCCGCGCTGGATGTGCCCGAGCACCGTGGTCCGGGCCTCCTTGCCGGTGCGCGCCTCGATCTCCTTGGCCAGCCACTCCCCCACGCCCGACAGCCGGACGTGCCCGAACGAGTCGGTGGTGGCGTCCTTCAGCACCATCTCCCCGTCCTTGGGCATCGCACCCTCGGCGACCACCACGATCGGCGCGTAGCTCGCCTTGAACCGGGAGGTCACCCACGCGCACACCTGGTCCAGGTCGAAGCGCTGCTCGGGGATGAGGATGACGTTGGCGCCGCCCGCCAGCCCCGAGTGCAGGGCGATCCAGCCGGCGTGCCGGCCCATCACCTCGACGACCAGCACCCGCATGTGCGACTCGGCCGTGGTGTGCAGCCGGTCGATGGCCTCCGTGGCGATGCCCACCGCCGTGTCGAAGCCGAAGGTGTAGTCCGTGGCCGACAGGTCGTTGTCGATGGTCTTCGGGACGCCGACGCAGGGGATGCCGTACTCCCCGTACAGCTTGGCGGCCACGCCCAGGGTGTCCTCGCCACCGATCGCGACGAGGGCCTCGACCTCGTACTTGGCGAGGTTCTCCTTGATCCGCCGGACCCCGTCGTCCTGCTTGAAGGGGTTGGTCCGCGAGGAGCCGAGGATGGTGCCGCCGCGCGGCAGGATGCCGCGGACGGCGGGGATGCCGAGCGGGACGGTGTCGCCCTCGATCGCGCCGCGCCAGCCGTCCTTGAACCCGACGAACTCGCACGCGTACTCCTGGACGCCCTTGCGGACGACGGCCCGGATGACCGCGTTGAGACCGGGGCAGTCGCCGCCGCCCGTCAGCACTCCGACCTTCATGGAATCTCCCTTCGCCACAGGGCCCACCGAGCCCGCATGACGGTCACGCTAGTGGTGACTCAGGTCACAGCAAGGGCCCGGGAAGGGTCAATTCCGGTGGAATGACGGGGCGTTGCGTCCCTCCGTTCACTCGTACGAGGACATGCGTACGACGTACGAGACGGTGAACGTCCCCGTCACGCGTCGTCGAGGCCGCGCTCTATCGCGTACCGGACGAGCTCCACCCGGTTGTGCAGCTGGAGCTTGCCGAGCGTGTTCTGCACGTGGTTCTGCACCGTGCGGTGCGAGATGACGAGGCGCTCCGCGATCTGCTTGTACGAGAGCCCCTTGGCCACGAGGCGCAGCACCTCGGTCTCCCGGTCGGTCAGCTGGGGGACCTTCGGCTCGTCGGGGGCGGCGGGCACCGGGTCGGTGGCCAGGCGCCGGTACTCGCCGAGCACCAGCCCGGCCAGGCCCGGGGTGAACACCGGGTCGCCCGCGGCGGTGCGGCGGACGGCGTCGATCAGCTCCTGGGCGCCGGCGGACTTCAGCAGGTAGCCGGTGGCGCCGGACTTCACCGCCTCCAGGACGTCGGCGTGCTCCCCGCTCGCGGACAGGACCAGGACGCGCAGGGCGGGATCGGCCCCGACGAGCTCCTTGCAGACCTGCACCCCGGGCATGCCCGGCAGGTTGAGGTCCAGGACCAGGACGTGCGGGGCCGCGGGCACGGCCCGGCGGACGGCCTCGGGGCCGTCCCCGGCCGTCGCGACCACGTCGAAGCCCGCGGCGGCGAGGTCGCGGGCGACGGCGTCCCGCCACATCGGGTGGTCGTCGACGACCATCACCTTGATCTCGTGCGGCTGTGGCTGCGGATCGGCGCTCTGGCTCACTGGGTTCTCCCCCTCGGTACTTTCAATTCCACTTCGGTGCCCTGTCCGGGGACGGACACCAGCTCGGCGCTGCCGCCGAGGTCGCGCAGCCGGCCGCGGATGGACAGGGCCACGCCCATCCGGCCCTCGCCCTCGGCCTGGTCGAGGCGGCCGGCCGGGATGCCCGGGCCGTCGTCCCGGACGGTCACGATCACCTCGTCGCCCCAGTCCTCGACCAGGATCCAGGCCCGGGCCCCCTCCCCGGCGTGCTTGCGCACGTTGTCGAGGGCGGCCCCGACGGCCGCGGCCAGTTCCTTCGCCGCGGGCACCGGCAGCGGCACCGGCGTCCCCGGCTCGGCGAAGCTGACCCGGGATCCGGCGTGCGGGGCGAGCAGGCTGCGCAGGTCCAGCTCGCCCTCGTCGGCGCCGGGCTCCTCCACCTCGTAGGTGTCCACCAGCGCGCCGAGCGACTCGTCCCGGGAGATCCGGGAGGTGGGCACCAGCCCGCTGGAGACCAGGGTGCGCAGCGCGACCTCCTGCTCCCCGGCCATCCTTCCCAGCTCGGCGGCCTCGCCGCCCAGCTCGGTGCCGCGCCGCTGGACCATGGCGAGGACCTGGAGGACCCCGTCGTGGATGTCGCGGGCGAGCCGCTCGCGCTCGCGGGTGGCGGCCTCGATCTCCAGGGCGCGGGCCAGCGTGGCCTCGCTGGCCCGGGCGACCTCGACGACGTACCCGATGGCGATGGAGGCGACCCAGACCAGCAGTACGTTGTGCAGGGTGTCGCGGGTGGGCTCGCCGCCGTGGACGACGATGTTGGCCGCGGCCACGAAGGTCGAGGCGAAGCCGGCCCAGCGCCAGCCGCCCTTGATGGCGAAGGCGAGGACGGAGCCCGCCGTCCAGATGGAGGGGAGGGTGGGGCCGCCCCCGGCGATCCGCTCGTGGGTGTCCGCGATCGGGGTGAGCAGGATGCCGGCGAGCGCGACGGTGAGGTCGGCGCCCAGGAACCGCTTGGTGCAGCTGGCGGCGTTCGCCACCCGGCGGTGGGTCGCCAGGGTCCAGACGGCGAGTACGGCGAGGTAGCCGGCCGCGACCCGGGGCCGGTCGAACTCCCGGTACGCGGAGGCGAACAGCAGGCCCGCGTAGACCATGGTGAGCAGTCGGTAGGCGGTCAGCGCCCGCCACAGCGGCTGCTCGACCGACATGCGCACGACGCGCTCGCGTTTCGCCATCTCCCCCACCCACCCCGTGCGGGCGATGCCGCCCGTGCTCTACTCCGCGGCGTTCTTGTCGTTCTTGTCGTGCTTGTCGGCTGCGGCCCTGGCGGCCTTCTCGGCCTTCTCCGCGTCGGCGATCTGGCGCTTGGCGGCCGTCGCGTAGATGTCCACGTACTCCTGGCCGGACAGCTTCATGATCTCGTACATGACCTCGTCGGTCACCGAGCGCAGGATGAAGCGGTCGCCGTCCATGCCGTGGTAGCGGCTGAAGTCCAGCGGCTTGCCGATCCGGATCCCGGGGCGCATCAGCTTGGGGACGACCTTGCCGGGGGGCTGGATCTTCTCCGTGTCGATCATCGCCACGGGGATCACCGGCGCCCCGGTGGCCAGGGCCACGCGGGCCAGACCGCCCGGCTTGCCGCGGTAGAGGCGGCCGTCGGGTGAACGGGTCCCCTCGGGGTAGATACCGAACAGCTCCCCGCGCTCGATGACCTCGATGCCGCTCTTGATCGCGGCCTCGCCGGCTCCGCGCGCACCGGAGCGGTCCACCGGGAGCTGGCCGACGCCCTTGAAGAAGGCGGCGGTCAGCTTGCCCTTGACGCCCGGGGAGGTGAAGTACTCCGCCTTCGCGATGAAGGTGACCTTCCGGTCCAGCACGGCCGGCAGGAAGAAGGAGTCCGAGAAGGACAGGTGGTTGCTCGCGAGGATCGCCGGCCCCTCGGCGGGAATGTTCTCGAGGCCCTCCACCCAAGGCCTGAAGGCGAGCTTCAGGGAACCCCCGATGGAGAACTTCATTGCGCCGTAGATCAACTCGAAAGCCTTCCTGTGTCTGTCGAACAGACCATATCCCCTGGCTCGGGGCGGAGGGGGCGACGACCCTGGTCGGTGTCACCCCCGTCGCGTACGGTGAAGTCACACAGCGCTACGCACCCCCCACCCGTCGAAGGAGACCCTGGTGCCCGTCCTCCCTGGAGCCGAGCCGTTCCGCCACGAGGGCGGAGAGGTCGGTGTCCTCCTCTGCCACGGCTTCACCAGTACCACTCAGTCCATGCGCCCGTGGGCGGAGTACCTGGCCGGGCAGGGTCTGACGGTCTCCGTGCCGCTGCTGCCCGGGCACGGGACGCGGTGGCAGGACATGCAGCTCACCGGCTGGCAGGACTGGTACGCCGAGGTGGACCGGGCGCTGCGGGAGCTGCTGGAGCGGTGCACGAAGGTGTTCGTCTTCGGGCTGTCGATGGGCGGGGCCCTGACCCTGCGGCTGGCGGCCCGGCACGGGGACGCCGTGAGCGGCATCGTCCTGGTCAACCCGGTGAACAAGATCAACGACCCGATGGCCTTCGCCCTCCCGGTCGCGCAGCACTTCCTGCGGTCCACCCCGGGCATCGCGAGCGACATCGCCAAGCCGGGCGTCGCCGAGGTCGGCTACACCCGGGTCCCGACCCGGGCGGCGGCCTCGCTGCGGCAGTTCCTGCGGCTGGTCGACTCCGAGCTGCCGCAGGTCACGCAGCCGGTGCTGCTGCTGCACAGCGTGCAGGACCACGTGGTGAACCCGGCCGACTCGGCGCGGATCCTCTCGCGGATCTCCTCGACGGACGTCACCGAGACCCTGCTGGAACAGAGCTACCACGTCGCGACGTTGGACCATGACGCGGAGCGGATCTTCGCGGACAGTTTTGCGTTCGTCGGGCGGCTCGCGGAGAGCGTCGGCAGGGAGGGGGCGGCCAGCGGTGGCTGAGCACGAGGAGTCCCCGGGGGGCGTCCCCCCACTGGACGAGGAGGCGGCCTGGGCGGCGATCGTCGCCGGGTACGGGCAGGAGCCGCCGGACCCGCCGGGGTCGAGGCCGTTCCGGCCCATCGAGAACCTGATGCTGCCGGAGGAGGACGTGGAGCCGGAGCCCCCGGCGGCCGAGCCGTCCGCGGAGTCGCCGCAGGCTCCTCCCGAGCCCCCGCCGGCGCCGAAGGCGCTGGGGAGCTCGGTGGTCTTCGCGCCGGGAGTGGGTGTCGGCGGTACGGGGCCCGGGACCGGCCCCCGGGACCACACGCCGGCGGAGCCGGACGAGAAGGACGAGGGCCACTTCGTCCCCCCGGAGCCGGAGCTGCCGCCCGCGGACACCACGGCGAAGTTCGCATGGCTCGCGGTGGTGGGCGGGCCGGTCCTGCTGCTGGTGGCGGTGCTGTTGCAGTGGGACATGACGTGGTGGCTCACGACGCTGGGGATCGGCGGGTTCCTGGGCGGGTTCGCGACGCTCGTGGCCCGGATGTCGCACGACGATGACGAGGACGACGATCCGGGGCGCGGAGCCGTGGTCTGACCTTCCCGACCCGGAGCCGCCTTCCCCGACGCGCCGCTCGCACGGCTCGGCCCCGGCGGTCGGCTACGGCGGGGCCGGGAGGCTCAGGGCGGCCAGGACCGGGAGGTGGTCCGTGGCCGCGGTGAGGTCGGCGGGGGTCAGTCCCGGCAGGTCCGCCGGGACGCCGCAGCCCAGTACCTTCACGCCCTTCGTGGCGAAGACCGCGTCGATCCGCCGCTCCGGGGCCCGGGAGGGGAAGGTCTGCTCCCCGCCCCAGGGCGCGACGGCCCTGCAGTCCTGGAGCGCACCGGCGAGCCGCGTGAACGAGGGCCCGGCAGGGCCCTCGTTGACGTCTGCGGCCGCGATCCCGTGCGGAGCGCCCATCGCGGTGAGGCGGTCCAGCAAGAGGTCGGCCTGGGCCCGGCGTTCCGCCCCGTCCAGCGACAGGTGCGCGCTCACCACCGCCACCCGCGCCGCCCCGAAGCGGACCACTGCCGTGGCGAAGCCCCGCCGGTGCAGACCGGGCGTACGGGGCAGCAGGACGTCTTCCGTCCGTTCCACGAAGGCCCGCAGGGAGCAGAGCAGGAGCGGGCCCGCGGCCGTGGCACCGCCGCTCAGCACCACCAGGTCCGTCTTCGCGGCCAGCCGCGCCGCGTGCTTGCGCCAGCGGAAGAACCGCGGAGCCTCCTGGATGAAGACGAGGTCGGGGGCGCAGGCGCGGATCACCCGGGCCAGCGCCTCCTCGTCGTCCCGCATCGAGCGGACGTTGTAGCTGAGGGCTCGGATCACCGCGGAACCGTCGGGTTCCGTCACAGAGTTCGGCAGCATGGACGGCAACATAGCCAGACTGCCCGCCGTACCACAGGGGGCACGGCGGGCAGTTCGGACAACAGTCGGTGTCAGCCCTGGCGGGCCAGGTCCGCCGCGCCCACGAGCCCGGCCTTGCCGCCGAGCTGCGCGGCCAGCACCTGCGCGTGCGGGCGCCACGCGCCGCCGACCAGCCAGCGCTTGAAGGACTTGCGGATCGGGTCGAGGACGAGGTCGCCCTCGTCGGAGACCCCGCCGCCGACGATGAAGGCCGACGGGTCGAAGAGGGAGGCCAGGTCGGCCAGGCCCGCGCCGGCCCAGCGGGCCAGCTCGCGGAAGGCGTCGACGGCCACCAGGTCGCCGGCCCGCGCGGCCTCGCTGATGTGCTTGCCCTCGATGCCCTCGGGGGTGCCGTCGCCGAGCGCGAGCAGGGCCACCGCGTTCTCGGGGGTGGCGTTGGCGCGCTGCTTCGCGTACCGGACGAGCGCGCGGCCGGAGGCGTACTGCTCCCAGCAGCCCTGGCTCCCGCAGCCGCACAGCAGGCCGTCCGGGACCACCCGGATGTGCCCGAACTCGGCGGCCACGCCGAAGCGTCCGCGGCGCAGCTTGTTGCCGATGATGATGCCGCCGCCCAGGCCGGTGCCGAGCGTGATGCAGATGACGTCCTCGTGCCCCTGGCCGGCGCCGAAGCGGTACTCGCCCCAGGCCGCGCAGTTCGCGTCGTTCTCGACGACGACCGGCAGGCCGATGCGCTGCTCGACCTTGTCCTTGAGCGGCTCGTGGCGCCAGTTGATGTTCGGCGCGAAGAGCACGGTCGCGCGCTTGTCGTCCACGTATCCGGCGGCGCCGATGCCGACGGCCTCGATGGTGTGGTTGCTGCTGACTTCGGACACTGCGGCGCAGATCGCGTCCGTCACTCCGTCCGCGGTCGGCGGGGTGGGCACCTTGTACGTCTCAAGGATGGTGCCCTCTTCGTCGACCACGCCGGCCGCGATCTTCGTGCCGCCGATGTCGACGCCGATGGTGAGTCCCATTAGTCCCTCGGTTTCCGGTCAAACCCCGCCACGGCCAACGGTACCCGAGGGCGAGGGGGCATCCGGCGGATCAGGGCCGGCCCCCCGGGCCCGGTCATGATCCGCCGGATGCCCCCGGAGCGTCTCAGTCGAGATCGATCCGCTGCGTCGGACCGCTCCCGCCCTCGTCGCGCGGGTCGGAGTGGTCGCCGGAGGGACGGTCCGCCGGGCCGCCGGGGGCGGGCTCGTCGCGGGTCCAGCGGCGCTCGTGGCCCTCGACGGCCGAGCGGTACGCGGCGAGCAGCTCGGAGCCGGCGGCCGCGAGGTGGTCGAAGACCTCGGGGTTGCGCTCGACGACGGGCTTGGCGGCGGCCTTCGCCTGGTTGACGAACTGGCGTACGGCGCCCTGGGCGGCGGCTCCGAGCAGCGGGTTGTTCAGCCCGGACACCTTGTCGGCGACTGCTTCGAACAGCTTGAACAGCTCCTCGGCGGCGGTCCCGGTGCCGCTCGCGCCGCCGGCGCCGGCGGCGCCCTCGCGGGCCCTTCGGCGCTCCTGCTCGGCGGCAAGGTCCTCGGCGCAGGCCTTGGCCCAGGCGTCGTCGTCGGTGGGACGGTCGGTGGCCTCGCTCATGGCGGACTCTCCTGCGGCAGCTGCTGGGCGGTGCGGTGGGTACTACCTTCGACGGTACCCGAACGGGGGTACGCGGTTCAGGTCCCGCCCGGCGTTCAGGCCCTGCGGGGCCACAGGTCCGGGTCCGGCGTGAAGCGGATCCGGAGCACCCCGTCGGCGAGGGCGGCGCCGGACACGGTGCAGCGGCGCAGCGCGGAGGGCAGCGGAACGATCCTGCGGTACGGGCCCGCCGCGAGCAGCAGCTCGTCGCCGCGCCGGACCAGGTCGAGGTCCCGCTTGTGTGCGCCGGGCAGCGGCACCACCCAGACGAGTACCCCGTCGTCGGCGAGCCGGTCCTCGACCGCCCACCCGCGGCGGTGGCGGGAGTCCCCCGAAGCCTGCGGAACGAGCCCCTCCGCCCCGGCCAGCCGGATCAGGTCCTCCGGCCCGGCCGGGTCCCGCCCGAGGTGGCCGAGCGGCAGCACGGGCACGTCCCCGGCCCACTGGGCGGCGTACTTCTCCTGCTGGGCGGCGAGCCCGGCCAGCCAGGGGTCGGGCGAGCCCTGCGGCACCATCCGGTTGGCGACGATCCCGGCGAACGGGAGCTGTTCGAGGGCGAGGCCGAGCAGCCCGGTCCGCAGCGCGGCGTCGGAGCCCGGTCCCGGCTCGGCGACCACCCGCAGCGAGGTGGTGCCGGCCTCCACGACGGCCTGGACCGCGGCCAGCTCCTCGTCCCAGCGCGCGGCGGCCTCGTACAGCCACTGCGCGGGCATGGGCACTCCGGCCAGCTGGGCCAGTACGGGCCGCAGGGCGCGGGCCGCCTGGCGCTCGGCCGGGAGCAGCCGGGCGAGGTAGCGGCGCAGCTGGGCGGGGAGGGCGAGGGTGGCGACGGCCTGGTGCAGCGGGGGCATGTCGACGACGACGAGGTCGGTCGCCGGGGCCGCGGCGGCCCGGCGCAGGGCCCGCAGCAGGGCGAACTGCTCTGCGCCGGGCAGTTCGGTGAGCTCCTCGGCCCCGAGCGGCCGGGCACCGACCATGCCGAGGAGGGCCGATCCGCGTTCCTGGAGGGCGACGAGCTCCTCGCGGAACTCCTCCCCGGAGTCCACGCGGGCCACGAGCACCCCGCCGGCCGGTACGGCGGCCAGCCCCGGCGCGGCCTCGACGGACTCCCCCGCCGGCTCCCCGACCAGTGCGGCCAGGGGATCCCCGGCGTCCTGGGAGAGCAGCAGCACCCGCTGCCCGGGCCGCGCGGCGGCGACGGCGGTGGCCGCGGCCACGGTGGTCCGGCCGGCCCCGCCGGGACCGGTGATCAGCAGGATGCGCATGGATCAGGCCGACTCGACGCGCTTCTTCAGGCCCGCCAGGGCGCGGTCGATGATGACCTTCTCGGCCTTGCGCTTGATCATGCCGAGCATGGGGATCTTCACGTCGACGGTCAGCTGGTAGGTGACCTCGGTGCGCTTGCCGCCGTCCAGCGGGGCGAGCCGGTACGAGCCGTCGAGCTGGCGCAGCATCTGCGACTTGTCCAGGGTCCAGCTGACCTCGTCCGCGCCCTTCCAGGTGTAGGCGAGGGTGTGGTCGTCCTTGATCGCGCCGGCGTCGAGCAGCAGCCGGACCTTCTCGGCGCGGCCCTCGGCGTCGGTGGCCAGCACCTCGGCCTCCTTCACCTCGCCGGTCCACTCGGGGTAGCGGGCGAAGTCGGCGATCACGGCCATCACGTCGGCCGGCGCCGCCTCGATCGTGATGCTCGAGCTGGTGTGTTCGGCCATGGCGGTCGCCCCTCCAGGGAGTGTACGAGGAAGTGTGCGGCCTGCGGCCGCCGCGTGCAGGCTACCGTGCGTGCGGAGCTCACCACTCCAGGGCCCGGCTCACCACTCCAGGGCCCACGGCCTGCCGGTGGCGGCGAAGTGCCCGACGTTCACGCACTCCGTGCCGCCGATCCGCATCCGCCGCGCCATCGGCTGGTGCACGTGCCCGAACAGGGCGTACCGCGGCCTGGTCCGCCGGATCGCCGCGAGCAGGGCCTCGCTGCCGCGCTCGAAGCGGCGCGCGACCGTGTCGTAGCAGAGCTCCGGCACCTCCGGCGGGATGTGCGAGCACAGCACGTCCACCTCGCCGAGCGCCTCGACCTTGGCGGCGTACTCCTCCTCGTCCACCTCGTAGGGGGTGCGCATCGGGGAGGGCAGTCCGCCGCCGACGAAGCCGAAGACGCGGCCGCCGATCTCCACCCGCTGGCCGTCGAGGACGGTGGTGCCCGGTCCGGCGTACTCGCCCCACAGGCCCGGGATGTCGACATTGCCGTAGGTGGCGTACGTGGGCTGCGGGAACGCGGCGAACATCTCGGCGTACTGGCGGCGCACCGCGCCCTCGATCAGCCGCTCCCGGTCCAGCCCGTCCCACAGCCGGCGTCCGAGGTCGCGGGCCTCCTCGAAGCGGCGCTCGGTGCGCAGCTCCACGATCCGGTCGGCGTTCTCGACGCCGAACAGGTCGGGGAAGATGCCGCGCGAGTGGTCGGCGTAGTCGAGGAAGAGCACGAGGTCACCGAGGCAGATCAGCGCGTCGGCTCCGTCGCCGGCCCGGGCGAGCGCCTCGGCGTTGCCGTGGACGTCGCTGACGACGTGGACGCGCGTACTGCTTTTCCTGCCACCCATGCGCCCCACCCTAGGGGCGCCCGGGAGCCGCGGGTAGAGGGGCCTGCACAAGCGGCCTACCTGCGGTTACTTCCGAGTCGCAAACGGGGTCGACTACTGTCGGCATGGCAGAGCCGTGTCATGTGACGCACGGAACATCTGGCCGGTTCCCTCTATCCGGAACCCACTACCGGTGGGTAACGTCCGGTCGGTCCACATGGTGGCGATGGCGCCCAGAGGAGCAGCAGTCTTGCGCGAGTTCAGCCTTCCGGCCCTGTACGAGGTCCCGTCGGACGGGAACCTGACGGATCTCATCCGCCGCAACGCCGCTCAGCATCCCGACACCGCAGTCATGGGCCGCAAGGTCGACGGCGGCTGGCAGGACGTGACGGCGACCGAATTCCTCGCCGAGGTGCGCGCCGCCGCCAAGGGCCTGATCGCGGCCGGCATCCAGCCGGGCGACCGCGTCGCCCTCATCTCCCGCACCCGCTACGAGTGGGTGCTGTTCGACTTCGCGATCTGGAGCGCGGGCGGCGTCACCGTCCCCGTCTACGAGACCAGCTCGCCCGAGCAGATCCAGTGGATCCTCGGCGACTCCGGCGCCGTCGCCGTGATCGTCGAGAGCCCGGCGCACAGCGCGGCCGTGGCCTCGCTGCGCGACCGGCTGCCGGAGCTGCGCGAGGTCTGGGAGATCGAGCAGGGCGCGCTCGCGGCGCTGAAGGCCGCCGGCAGCGAGGTCACCGACACCGCGGTCGACGAGCGCAGCTCGCTCGCGAACGCCGACGACCCGGCGACCATCGTCTACACCTCGGGCACCACCGGCCGCCCCAAGGGCTGCGTGCTGACCCACCGCAACTTCTTCGCCGAGTGCGGCAACGTGGTGGAGCGGCTGAGCCCGCTCTTCCGCACCGGCGAGTGCTCCGTGCTGCTCTTCCTGCCCGCCGCGCACGTCTTCGGGCGCCTGGTGGAGGTGGCGGCCGTACTGGCGCCGATCCGCCTGGGCTGCGTACCGGACATCAAGAACCTCACCGACGAGCTGCAGTCCTTCCGTCCCACGCTGATCCTCGGCGTGCCGCGCGTCTTCGAGAAGGTCTACAACTCGGCGCGCGCCAAGGCCCAGGCCGACGGCAAGGGCAAGATCTTCGACGCGGCGGCCGAGACGGCGATCGCGTACAGCCGGGCGCTGGACGCCCCGGGCGGCCCGTCCTTCGGCCTGAAGCTGAAGCACAAGCTGTTCTCGAAGCTGGTCTACAGCAAGCTGCACACGGTCCTCGGCGGGCGCGGCGAGTACGCGATCTCCGGCGGCGCCCCGCTGGGCGAGCGGCTCGGCCACTTCTTCCGCGGCATCGGCTTCACGGTCCTGGAGGGCTACGGCCTGACGGAGTCCTGCGCGGCCACCGCGTTCAACCCGTGGGACCGCACGAAGATCGGTACGGTCGGCCAGCCGCTGCCGGGCTCCGTGGTGCGCATCGCCGACGACGGCGAGGTGCTGCTGCACGGCGAGCACATCTTCAAGGAGTACTGGAAGAACGAGACGGCGACCGCCGAGGCGCTGACCGACGGCTGGTTCCACACCGGCGACGTCGGCACCCTCGACGAGGACGGCTACCTCGCGATCACCGGCCGCAAGAAGGAGCTCATCGTCACGGCGGGCGGCAAGAACGTGGCCCCCGCGGTGATCGAGGACCGGATCCGGGCGCACGCGCTGGTCGCGGAGTGCATGGTGGTCGGCGACGCACGGCCGTTCGTGGCCGCGCTGGTCACCATCGACGAGGAGTTCCTCGGCCGCTGGGCCGCGGAGCACGGCAAGCCGGCCGGGGTCACGGCGGCGGAGCTGCGCGAGGACGCGGACCTCATCGCCGCCGTCCAGCAGGCCGTGGACGACGGCAACGCGGCGGTTTCCAAGGCGGAATCGGTGCGGAAATTCCGCATTCTGCCCTCCCAGTTCACGGAGGAGTCGGGTCACATCACGCCTTCGCTGAAGCTGAAGCGGAATGTGGTGGCGAAGGACTTCGCGGACGAGATCGAGGCCCTGTACCGCGGCTGAGGCCGGGTGGCGTTCAGCGCGGGTCCTCCGCGAGGATCCGCGCCATGTTCCGCTCGGCGAGCGCGGTGATGGTGACGAACGGGTTCACCCCGAGCGAGCCCGGGATCAGGGAGCTGTCGACGACGTACAGCCCCTGGTGGCCCTTGGCGCGGCCGTAATTGTCGGTCGCGTCGCCGAGGACGCAGCCGCCGAGCGGGTGGTACGTGAAGTTGTCGGCGAAGTTCCTGTTGTCGCCGAACAGGTCGTACCGGTAGATCGTGAAATTGGCCCGGTTGATCCGGTCGAAAAGGTTCTTGGCGGCCTGGACCGACGGGGTGTTCTGGTCGCGCCGCCAGTTGAGCCGCGCCGAGTCGGTGGCCGCGTCGTACGTGAAGTGCCCGCGCTCCGGGTTCTTGGTGATGGCCAGGTACATCGAGATCCAGTGCTCGAAGCCCATCGGCAGCGGGGCGATCTCGGCGAACACCGGGTTGGCGGCGTTGTCCCAGTCGTCGATTCCCAGGGCCGGCATGGTGGCCTGGTTGCAGCCGACCGTGTCCCACAGGTGGTTGGCGCGCGCGGTCATGATGTTGCCGTTGTGGCCCCAGCCGAGTCCGACCTTCCCGTTGAGCCCGGGCAGGGTGCCCCGCTCGCGGGCGCGCAGCAGGATCTCGGTGGTGCCGAGGCTGCCGGCGCCGAGGAAGAGCTGTTTGCAGCCGAGTTCCCTGACCTGGGTGACCTTCCCCGTCAGATCGCTGGTGCGGACCGTGAGCACGTAGCCGCCGGCCGGGTCCTGGCGGACGCCGACCACGCGCTGCATGGTCTCGATGGTGACGTTGCCGGTGCCGAGCGCGGCCGCGAGGTAGGTCTTGTCGACGCTCTTCTTGCCGAAGTTGTTGCCGTAGATGACCTCGCCGGCGAGGGCGGAGCGGGTGGCGGTGCCGGCGGCCTCGCGCTGCATGTACCCGAAGTCGTAGACGTTGGGCACGAAGGTGGTCTTCAGGCCGGTGTTCTGGGCGTGCTTGCGGGAGATCCGGGCGAACCGGTACCACTCCGTGGACTCGAACCAGGCCGGGTCGATGTCGTTGACGCCGAGCATGGCGCGCGCCCGCGGGTAGTACGTGCCGTACATCTCGTCCGCGTCGACCTGCGGCAGCACCTCGGAGAAGTACGAGCGCCGGGGCGTCGGGGCCATGCCGCCGTTGACGAGGGATCCGCCGCCGACTCCGCGGCCGACGTAGACGGACATGTCTCCGTGGTTCACGCGGTCGAGGACGCCGGGGTAGGGGCTGATGTCCCGGTTGACCACGTCGAGCCAGAGGAACTGGGCGAGCGGGGCCTCGGTGCGGGTGCGGAACCACATGGAGCGCTGGTCGGGCGCGGAGGTGGAGGGGAAGACCTTGCCGTCCGGTCCGGGGGTGTTCCAGAGCCGGCCCATCTCGAGGACGACGGTCCGTACGCCGGCCTGCCCGAGCCGGAGGGCGGCGACGGCCGCGCCGTAGCCGGAGCCCACGACGATGGCGGGGGCGTACTGCGCGGCGGGGGGCTCGGCGGCGGCCGCCGACTGGAGCCCGATGCGGGTGAAGCCGAGGGCCGCGGCGGTCTGGAGGGCGCCGATACCCAGGAAGTGACGGCGCGTCAGGTGAGGTGTCATGGCCGCATCATGGGCGGAATCGGGCCGTCCACCCAGAGGCGGTGTTGACAGACATCTGAGGAACAGTCAGGTGTGGCGGAGGATCACCGCTCACACGGAGGATCACCGCTCACACCTGCTCGGTCGGCAGGACCACCATCTCCGTCACCGCGACCCGCCGCGGCCGCGTGACGCCGTACGCGATCGCGTCCGCGATGTCCTGCGCCTCCAGCCGCTCGATCCCCCCGAACATCTGCGTCAGCGCCTGCTGCATCTCCGGGGAGTTGTGCCCGCGCAGCTCGGTGTCCACGGCCCCGGGCTCGACGACGCAGACCCGCACGTGCTGCGGCGCCAGCTCCTGGCGCAGCGCCTCGCTGAAGGCGACCACGCCGAACTTCGTGGCGCAGTACGCCGTGGCCGTGGCCGCGGCCCGGCGGCCCGCCAGGGAGGACACGTTGACGATGTCGGCCACCTGCCGGGGGCCGTCCCCGGCGGCGGCGACGAGGTGCGGCAGGGCCGCGTGCGTGGTGTGCATCAGGGCGGTCAGGTTGACGTCCACCGTGCGCTTCCAGTCGGCCAGCGGCGACTCGGTGGCGTACCCGAGGAGCATCAGGCCGGCGTTGTTGACCAGGGTGTCGAGGCGCCCGAGCTCCTTCACCGTACGCTCCACCACCCGCGCGGCCTCGGCCTCTTCGGCGATGTCGGCGGGCAGGACGAGCGCGGCGCCGCCGCCGGCCTCGATCTGGGCCGCCAGTTCCGTGAGCCGCTCCGCGCGCCGTGCGGTGAGCGCGACGGCGGCGCCCTTCGCGGCGAGCGTCAGGGCGGCCGCCCGGCCGATCCCGCTCGAAGCCCCGGTCACCAGGGCCACGGTGCCGCGCAGCACGTCGTCCATCGTCCTCACCGCTCCTCACCGGCGCGCCCGCGGTCGGGCACGTCCGCAGACATGCCGCCAGTGTCCGTCGGCAGCCGCCCGGCCGTACCGCCGACGCGCCCGGGTCGGTGCGATCGCCCCCAGGGGGTGTCAGAGCAGTTCGCGCAGCCGCTCGGCGAGCAGGTCCCAGCGCCACTTCTCCTCGACCCAGGCGCGGCCCCGCTCGCCCATGCGGCGGCGCAGCTCCGGGTCCCGGAGCAGGGCGATCACGCGGTCCGCCGCGTCCTCGGGGACGCCGCCCCGGACCACCCAGCCCGTCTCGCCCTCCAGCACCGCGTCCGGCGCCCCGCCGGAGTCGCCCGCGACCACCGGCAGGCCGGTCGCCGAGGCCTCCAGGTAGACGATGCCGAGACCCTCCACGTCCAGCCCGCCCCGCCGGGTCCGGCACGGCATCGCGAAGACGTCCCCGGCGCCGTAGTGGGCGGGCAGTTCGGCCCAGGGGACGGCGCCCGTGAAGACCACCGAGTCCGCGACCCCGGTGGAGACCGCCAGCGCCCGCAGGGCCGCCTCGTACGGGCCCCCGCCGACCACCAGCAGTACGGCGTCCGGCACCGCGGCCAGGATCCGCGGCATCGCCTCGATCAGGGTGTCCTGCCCCTTGCGCGGGACCAGCCGCGAGACGCAGACCACCACCGGCCGGTCCGACAGCCCCAGCCGCGCGCGGACCTCCGCGCCGCCCGATCCGGGGTGGAAGGTCTTCTCGTCCACTCCCGGCGGGAGTTGCACCATCCGGGCCGCGGCCCGGTCGGTCAGTGCCGAGGCGATCCGCGAGCGGGTGTACTCGCCCAGGTACGTCAGCGTGTCCGTGCCCTCGCCGATCCGGCGCAGCAGCTGCCGCGCCGCCGGCAGCTGCGCCCAGCCCGCCTCGTGCCCGTGGGTGGTGGCCACGATCCGCTTCGCCCCGGCGCGGCGCAGCGCCGGGCCCATCAGCCCGAGCGGGGCCGCCGCCCCGAACCACACCGACTCGCAGCCGTGCTCGCGCAGCAGCCCGACGGCCCGCCGGGTCACCCGCGGGGTCGGCAGCAGCATCGTCGTACGGTCGCGGACCACCTGGAACGGCTGCTCGGCGTCGAAGGCGGCCGTGGCCTCGCGGCCCTCCGCGCCGTGTTTCCAGGTGGAGGCGTAGACGACGATCCGGTCGGGATCCAGCCGCAGTGCCATGTTGTGCAGGAAGGCCTGGATGCCGCCCGGTCGCGGCGGGAAGTCGTTGGTCACGATCAGCGTCTTGTGCATCGCCTGCCGACAGTACCGGACGCTCCCGCACCGCCCCCTCGCCGGCCGCGGCCCGGGCGGGGCAGCCTCAAGGCGCCGCTCAGGGGGTGTCCGCGAAGTAGCGCCGCGGGACAGGCGGGACTTCGCGAACACCCCCTAGGGTGTGCCCAGCTCCTGGCGCAGGCTCGCCTGCCAGGCCAGGGTCAGGCCGGGCAGATCGCCGCCGATGGTCTCCTCCAGGGCCGTCGCGAGGGGCTCGCGGCCCGCCCGCTCGTAGAGGCGGACCAGCGTGGCGTCGCCCCACTTGGCCGCGATCAGCCGGCAGGCCAGCCAGGCGCCCTCGTACGCGCGGGCCAGCGCCTCCGGGTCGCCGCCGAAGGCGAACGCCCCGTCGGCGGGGAGCGCGGCCGGCAGCTGCCCGCCGCGGACCGCCCGGCCCAGTGCGGGCGCGGCCTGCTGCACGGTGGTGGCCCCGCCGCGGTACGCCGCCCAGTCCGCGAAGCCCTCCGACAGCCACAGCGGGGTCCGGGCGGTGGTCGCGGCCCGGGTGGCCACGTGCGTGACCTCGTGGGTCAGGACGACGCCCCGGCCCGCCGCGCTGAGCTCCGCCCAGCCCTGCGGGTTGACGACGACCCGGTCGGCGGGGGCGGCCCCGGCGCCCACCCGGCCCGTGGTGACGGCGCCCATGCCCCGGTACTCGGCGGCCGGCCGCCCCAGCAGCTGCGCCATCCGCTCCAGCGAGCCCGGCACCAGCACCACCACCCGGCCCGCCCACGCCCCGGGCCAGGCCGCGCTCGCCGCGGGCACCGCCCGCTCGGCCTGCGCGGCGATCTCGGACAGGGTCTGCGGGGACGCTCCGACGCCGAGCACCAGCGCGTGGGCGCCTTTGACCGCCTCCACCGGGCCCTGGTCCCACAGCTGCGGCGGCGCGCCCGGCGCGGCCCGGTCACCGGTGACCCTCCACGCCCCGCCCTGCGCGCCCTCGCGGCTCAGCAGCACCTCGCGGGCGGAACCGGCCGGGGCGGCGTCGTAGCCGGCGAGCCGGTAGTGCAGTTCCGCCCGGGCGGTGGCCCGCTCGCCGCTGCGCCGGACCGCGGACACCTCGTACGCCCATCCCTCCAGCGGGATCCCGGCGAGCTGCGCGGGCGGCGTCCGCGACCAGGCGGCGACGGCCTCCCGGATGTCCCCCTCGGCGGCGTCCCGCGGCGCGGGCGACCCGCATCCGGCGAGCAGCACGCTCAGCAGGAGCGGCAGTGCGCGCACGAGGAGGGGCCGACGGACCGGGGACATCCGACGATCGTACGCAGGGCCCGGGCCGGGGGCGGCTCAGGGACGGGTCACGGAGGACACCGGCATCATCCCGACCGGGTCGTAGCGAACCCGCGCCCCCGGGTACGGGGCGTGCACGACCTGGCCGTTGCCGACGTACATGCCGACGTGGCTGGCGTCGGAGCGGTAGGTGACCAGGTCGCCCGGCTGCGCCTGTGAGAGCGGGACCTGGCGGCCCGCGTACCGCTGGGCCTGCGAGGTGCGCGGCAGGGAGACCCCCGCCTGCCGGTACGACCACACCATCAGCCCGGAGCAGTCGAATCCGGAGGGCCCGGTGGAGCCCCAGATGTACGGGCGGCCGACGGCGGCCCGGGCGGCCATCACGGCGGTCGCGGCGCGGCCGGAGGAGGGACCGAGGGAGTTCGGCTCGGGCAGGCCGTCGGGGCGCCCGCCCGAGCGCGAGGCCCGCTCGAAGTCGGCCCGCTCCTGGGTGGGCATGGCGTTGAGGAGCCGGCGGGCCTCGGCCAGCTTGGCGGTGACGGCGCGCTTCTGGCGGGCCACGTCGGCCCGTACGGTGTCGAGCTCGGCGAGCTTCTGCGAGGCTTCGTGGCGCTGCTGGCCCAGCCGGCGCTGCTCCTTGCGCAGCTCGTCGAGCTGCCGGGCCTGGCGGTCCGTCAGCCGGTCGAGCTGGGAGGCCTTGTCGAGGTACTCGTCCGGGTTCTCGGAGAGCATCAGCTCGACGGCGGGGTCGATGCCGCCGGAGCGGTACTGGGCTCCGGCGAAGGTGCCGAGGAGGCCGCGCATGGTGTTGATGCGGTCCTGGCCGCGGGCCAGTGCGTCCTGGGCCCGGCCGATCTCGGTGCGGAGCCGGTCGGCCCGCTCGCCCGCCCGGTTGTAGCGCTCGGTGGCCTGTTCGGCCTCCTCGAAGAGCCGGTCGACCTGGGCGCGGGCGCTCGCCGCGGGCTCCTGCGGCAGGGCGGGGGCCGCGCTCGCCGTCGCGCCCGTCATGGCTGCGGCGGCGGTGGCCGCGGCGGCGGTCAGGACGGTGACCTTGGTGTTCCTGTCGAGGCTGCCGAGCCCGGGCCGACGATGGGACGCCACTGGAACCGCTCCCTTCCGCTGCGCGGGACCGGGTCCGCCCCCCGTGGACGGCCGTGTGCCGGGTTCCGCGCTGGCAGACAGTAACCGCGCCGCCACACCCCGGCCAACGACCTCCGGAGGGCGCGCACGCCGACGCCCCGCCGGAGACGCAGGTCACCGGCGGGGCGTGTGGTCACAGCGGAGCCGCGGAATTCGCCCGGATGGGCGGCGTACGGCGCGTCCCGCGGAGGGCGCGATGCCCTCGGGGCGTGTCAGCCGACGCGGACGCCGAACTGGAACGGCATGTTGCCCATGGCCTCGTACTTGACGCCACCGCGCGGGTTGGAGGCGTGCAGGACCTGGCCGTTGCCCGCGTACAGGCCGACGTGGTGCAGGTCCGAGTAGAAGAACACCAGGTCGCCGGGCTGCAGCTGGCTCTGGCCGATGCGCGTGCCGTCGTTGATCTGGGTGAAGGTGGTGCGCGAGATGCTGACGCCGGCCTGCTTGTAGGCCCACTGGGTCAGCCCCGAGCAGTCGAAGGCGTTCGGGCCGGTGGCGCTGGAGACGTACGCGCTGCCCAGCTTGGTCTTGGCGGCGGCCAGCGCGGCGCCGGCGCGGCCCGAGGCCTTGACGTCGCCGAGGTCGACGCGGTCGCCGGCGCCGCGGCTGGCGCGGGAGTCCTCGTCCTTGATGGCCGCGCGCTCCTGCGCGGTCAGGGTGTTGAGGAGGGCCTGGGCCTCGGCGAGCTTGTCCTGCGAGGCCTTCTTCTTCTCGCCGAGCTCCTTGCGGGTGGCGTCGAGGTCCGCGAGCTTGCCGGAGGCCTCCTGGCGCTGCTGCGCGAGGGAGCGCTGCTTGGCCTGGATCTTCTGAACGGCTTCGACCTGCTTGCCGCTCAACTGCTCGAGCGTGGAGGCCTTGTCGAGGTAGGTCTCGGGGTCGCCGGAGAGGAAGAGGGCGACGGACTGGTCCATGCCGCCGGTGCGGTACTGGGCGCTGGCCATCGAACCCAGCGTGGTGCGCAGCTGGTTGAGCTCGTCCTGGCCGCGGGCGACCTGGTCCTGGAGCTGGCCTATCTCCTTCTCGAGCTTCTCCTGGCGCTGCTTGGCCCCGTTGAACTTCTCGGTGGCCTGCTCCGCCTCCTCGTAGAGGGCGTCGACCTTCGACTTGACCTCGTCCTTGCTCGGCTGGGCCGGAGCGGCGGAGGCGCCGTGGGCGGAGAGGGCGACGGCCGCGGCGGCCGTGGCGGTCAGCACGGTCACACGAGTGCGGGTCGGCTGCTTGGGTCGACGGTGGGACGCCACGAAGGCGAGCTCCTTCTTCCTAGAGCCGCCGAAGGGAACGCAGCTCGGCGACAACCCCGCCGGCACCCCGAATGGGTGACCTACCGCACGAAGGTTTGAGCCGACCCTAGTGACCTCGCTGTGATCAGTTCAAATCCTGCCGGGAAAAAACTTGGCTGCCGACCAGGTTCTTTACCTACAGCCCACGCTCTGTGCAGGGCACTTGACGGTACGTTCCCTGTCGGCCTCGCCAAAACGGGCATTCCACCGAGGAGTTACGAAACGCGCGAAAGCCGCTTCAGCAACAAAGCGGACGTCACGGGCCGGGCTCCGGCCTTCGCCACGCCGTCGGCCACCTCGCGGTCGGTGGAGACCACGACCACCGGCCGGCCGGGCGGTTCCGCGCGCACCAGCTGGCGGATCAGCTCGTCCGCCGTCACACCGGGCTTGGAGAACAGCACCCGCACCCCGCGGGGCGGCGCGAGCAGCACCGGGGCCGCCAGCTCCGCGCCGTCGAAGACACAGGTCATCTCCGCGCCCGTCTGCGCGGCCAGCATCGACAGCCCGCCCAGCAGCCGCAGCCGCTGCTTCTCCAGGGGCATCGTCGGATAGCCGGTCTTCGTCACGTTGTAGCCGTCGACCACCAGATGGGCCTGCGGCAGCGCCAACAGCTGGTCCAGCAGCGCAGGATCCGTCTCCGACAGGGCGCGCGCCGCGATGTCCTTCGGGGTCATCCGGCCCGGCTCCACCGCGTCCACGGTGTCGGCCGGCCGCGTCGAGACCGGCGGCAGCGCCAGCTCGCGGCGCAGCCCCTGGGCCGCGTCCAGCACGGTGTCCAGCAGCAGCCGCAGCCGCATGTCCTCGACGCTGCGGCCCTCGCGGGTGGCCCGGCGGGAGGTCTCCAGCGCCGTCTCCACCTCCGCGAGGCGGGACTTGAGGCGCCGGGTCTCGCTCTCGGCGGCGGCGACCTGCGCGGCCGCCTCGGCCCGGATCCCGTCGATCTCGGCGGTGACCTTGCGCAGGGCCGCCTCGCCGCGCTTCACATCGCTCTGGGCGCTGCGCAGCTTGCGCTGAAGCGATTCCGCTTCCCTGCGCGCCCCGTCCAGCTCGGCCCGCACCTGCTCTCCGCCCAGGCGCTGCGCGTCCCGCGCGTGGGCCAGCTCCTCGCGCAGCCGGTCCAGTTCGCGCCGCGTCTCCTCGCCGACCCGCTCGGCGTCGGCGCGCTGCGCCTCCTCGCCCGCGGCGGCCACCAGCTTCACCCAGCCGGCCGGGCGCAGGACGTACGCGGCCGCCGCCACGTCCAGCGGGTCCGCGGCGGCGGGCGGGGCGCCGGACTCCAGCGCACCGGTCAGCTCGGCCTGCGCCTCGCGCAGCTTCTCGGCGACGCGGCCCCGGAAGACGGCATCCGTCTCCACCGCCGCGGCCATCGCGTTGCCGGCGAACTTGGCGCGCCGGGTCGGGGTGAACCGGGCGTACTGGCGCAGCTGCGCCGGGAGGTCCGCGACCGTCAGTCCGCCGAAGGCGTCCGAGACGAGCGCGACGACCCGGCGCCGCACGCCTTCCGGCAGCGGGCGGTCGAGCACCTCGGCGGCGTCGCCGGCCGCGTCGGCCGGCTCAGCGCCGCTTGCTGGCTCCACAATCCGTCACCCCTACCGTCATTCACCTGTGGGCGGGGCTCCGTCAGGAGTCCGCGCCCGGCCTGTCCACGAGCTCGATCTGGTCCACCGCGTTGCACCACCGGCAGCGGACCGACTCGATGGTCTCATTGACCACCTCGCGCTCCTCGACCTTGGGCTCCCCGGCAAGGTCCAGGTGGACGTACTCCACGACCTTCGACGAACGAGTGACGTCGAAACGCGTGAGGTTGCCGCACAGCGTGCAGCGCCACCGGGTGGTGTCGGTCGGCAGGGGAACCGTCATCAGGCCGCTCTCTCCTTCGTAGCTGATTCAATTAAAGCCGCCGTCCGCGTCAATCGCCGGACCGCAGCACGTAACCCTACGGCCTGCCGGTGCTCCGGGCGGGTTCGCTTGGGTCATGCTCGATCGCATGATCGTAAAGTGGCAGGCCCTCCGGGAGGCCGCCCGGGGCCCGGTGGTCGTCCACGCGCTGATCGCCGGCTGCTGCGTGGTGTTCCTGTGCGGCCCCGCCTCGGGGCTGAACCCCTCCTACGGGACGGGCGAGCGGCTGGTGGAGACGGGGACCGCGTACTTCCGGCGCTGGGGCGTGGTCCCGGACGAGCTCTTCACCGGCTCGGTGCGGGCCCTGCTGACACCGCTCACCGCCCTGTTCGTGCACGGCAGCTGGCTGCACCTGCTCGGCAACATGCTGTTCCTGTACGTCTTCGGCGTGATGACCCAGGAGCGGATGGGGCGGCCGGAGTTCCTGTCGTTCTACATCTGTACGGGCTACCTGGCACTGGCGGCGTACGCGGCGGCCAACGCCTCGTCGGCGCAGACGCTGGTGGGTGCGTCCGGCGCGATCTCCGCGGTGCTCGGCGCCTTCCTGTGCCTGTTCCCGCGCGCCCGCGTGACGAGCCTGTTCCCCTTCCTGCTCTTCCTCCCCCTGCGCTTCCCCGCCTGGCTGGTCCTGCTGTTCTGGTTCGCCCTCCAGTGGGTGGCGGCGCACCGCGCCGGCAGCGGCCCCGGGGTGGCCTACCTCGCCCACCTGGTGGGCTTCTCGCTGGGGTTCGTCTACGCGTGGGTGCGCTATCGGCGTACGACTAGAGTGAGGCGACCAGCGACGGCCACCGAGGGAGACAGCCAGCCGTGATCACCGCGATCGTGCTCATCAAGACCAGCGTGGACCGCATCCCCGAGATCGCCGAGTCCATCGCCGCGCTGGACAACGTCAGCGAGGTCTACTCGGTCACGGGGACGTACGACCTCATCGCGCTGGTCCGCGTCGCCCGCCACGAGAACCTGGCGGACATCATCCCGGGCCGCATCAGCAAGATCCCGGGCGTCGAGGCGACGGACACCCACGTGGCCTTCCGCACCTACTCCCAGCACGACCTGGAAGCGGCCTTCGCCATCGGCCTCGACGCGTAGCAGCAGGCGCGGCCCTCACAGCGCGGGCAGGGCCTCCCCCGGCCGCGCGGGGCGGGCCTCCTGGAGCCAGAACAGGTAGCCGCGCAGGTAGTCGCCCAGGCCGTGGTCGATGTGGGCGACGTACGCCCGTGCCCCTGCGGCGGCCTCGCGCCGGTGCTCGTCCTGCGACACGGACCAGGTCCGGTCCAGGGCGTCGGCCCACGCGCGGACCCGGCCCCGGTCGCGCCACCAGTCCCGGACCAGCTCCGGGGTCCAGTGGGCATCGCCGTCGCACTCGAAGCCGGCCATCGGGTCCTGCCAGGCGGCGGCCATGACCCGGTGGGTCTCCTCGGGCGTGCGCGGCTGGCGGTAGACGAACTCCTGGCCGTACTCGTCGTCGTACAGGATGTGATCCGGTGCGACCCCGCGGCCCACCCAGCACGTGTCGGTCGCCGCCCCGTAGAACGGTCCGGGCACGTTGCGCCAGTTGCGCTCCGGCCACGCGTCGGGCCAGGCACCCCACGACGCGTTGTAGACGGGCACCCACTGCGCCAGGCCGGGGAGCGGCTCACCCTCCGCGCAGGCGCGCAGCGTCGGTATCGGATCCCAGTACGTCATGGTCCGTACCGTCTCATACGGCCGGGACGCAGCGGCCTTCCTCGGTGCGGTAGCGCCACTTCGCCCCGTCGGCCACCAGCTCCTTCACGGCGCCGACGAAGCGGTCGACGTGCTCGTCCGGGGTGCCGGCGCCGAAGCTGACCCGGATCGCGTTCAGCGAGCGCTCGCCCGGGGCCGCCTCGGGGGCTCCGCATTCGCCCTGGGCCTGCGGCTCGCTGCCCAGCAGGGTGCGGACCAGCGGGTGGGCACAGAACAGGCCGTCGCGGACGCCGATCCCGTACTCCGCCGACAGCGCCGCCGCGAAGTGCGAGCTGTTCCAGCCGTCCACCACGAAGGAGATGACGCCGACCCGCGGGGCCTCGTCGCCGAACAGGGACAGGATCCGGACGGCCGGGACCTCGGCCAGGCCGTCCCGAACCTTGGAGATCAGGTGCCGCTCGCGGGCGACGAGGCCCTCGAAGCCCGCCTCGGTCAGCGCCTTGCAGGCGGAGGCGATCGAGTACACCCCGATCACGTTCGGGGAGCCGGCCTCGTGGCGGGCCGCCGTCGTGTGCCACTCGACGTCGACGCCGCCGTCCGCGCGGCGGGCGACCTTGCGGGAGGCGCCGCCCCCGGCCAGGTACGGCTCCGCCTGCTGCAGCCAGTCCGCGCGGCCGGCCAGCACGCCCGAGCCGAAGGGCGCGTACAGCTTGTGCCCGGAGAAGGCCACCCAGTCCACGTCCAGCTCCTGCACGGAAACGGGGTGGTGCGGGGCCAGCTGGGCGGCGTCCAGGACGATCCGCGCGCCGTGGGCGTGCGCCGCGGCGGCGAGCTCCTTCACCGGCCACAGCTCACCGGTGACATTGGACGCGCCGGTGACGCAGACCAGCGCCGGACCGTGGGGATCGCGCTCCGCGAGCGCCCGCTCCAGGGTCTCCACCGCCTGGGCCGGGGTCCGCGGCGCGTTGAGGTAGGTGACCTGCGCGTCCCCCCACGGCAGCAGCGAGGCGTGGTGCTCGGTCTCGAAGACGAACACCTGGCAGCCGGCCGGCAGCACGGCGGCGAGCAGGTTCAGCGAGTCGGTGGTGGACCGGGTGAAGATCACCTGATCGGACGGACGGCAGTCGAGGAACTCGGCGACCGTCGCCCGGCTCTGCTCGAAGAGGTCCGTGGACAGCTGGGAGAGGTAGCCCGCACCGCGGTGCACGCTGCCGTAGTACGGGGCGTACGCGGCGACGTCGTCCCAGACCCGCTGCAGCGCCGGGGCGCTGGCCGCGTAGTCGAGGGCCGCGTACGTCACCTCGCCGCCGGTGACGAGCGGCACGGTGACGTCCCGGCCGAGGACCGGCAGCGGCTCGGCACAGGCGGGGTCGGCGGTGGCGGTTGCGGTGACGACGACGGCGGCGGCGGCGGTGTTCGGGTACGTGGACATGGCGGTATCTCCCGGCAGGACAGGCTGAATGGCTTCGGAAAGCCCGTACACGGGTGCACGGATGCGCGGGTGCGCGACGGCGCATCGGCACACGGCCAGTGGTACGGGAACTGCCTCGACGCGCGGACGACTCGGGACCGCACGGAGGGTGAAGAAGGGGCGGAGTCGCCCTATCGCATTCGCTTGCTCACGGAAAAGCTCCTCGAGAGACCAGGACCCCTGGTGTCGAGGGATCCGCGCTTGCCGCAGGCCTTTCTGCCTGCGACCTGGTCATCACCCGGGGCACCCCGCCACGGAAGGAGGGTTGCCGGACAGCAAGCCGGGGCCAAAACGCTGTCACTCGTGACCTGGTCAGCATCCTGCCACAAGATCCCCCACGCGCAAGACCCCGGTCCGCATGGTGATACGCGGAACCGGGGCCCCGGCCGGAAACGATCAGTGGCTACGCGTTGCTGGCCGCCACCCAGCGGTCCAGCGCCGCCTTGGCCGCGCCCGAGTCGATGGACTCCGCCGCGCGGGCGATCGCGGCGCGGATCTGGTCCTCCAGGGGCTCCGTACCCGGATCCAGGGCCACCAGGGCCGCCGCCGAGTTCAGCAGGACCGCCTCGCGCACCGGGCCCGGCTCGCCGGCCAGCAGCCGACGGGCCACGTCCGCGTTGTACGAGGCGTCCGCGCCCCGCAGCGCCGAGACGTCCACCAGCGGGATGCCGACGTCGCGCGGGTCGAAGGACTGCTCCTGCACCCGGCCGTCGCGGACCCACCACACCCGGGAGGTCGCCGTCGTCGTCAGCTCGTCCAGGCCGTCGTCCCCGCGGAACACCAGCGCCGAGGAGCCCCGCTCCGCCAGCACGCCCGCCACGATGGGGGCCACCCGCGCGTCCGCCACGCCCGTGGCCTGTGCCCGTACCCGCGCCGGGTTGGTCAGCGGGCCCAGGAAGTTGAACGTGGTCCGGATGCCCAGCTCCTTGCGCGCCGCCGCCACGTGCCGCAGCGCCGGGTGGAACTTCACCGCGAAGCAGAAGGTGATGCCGGCCTCCTCCGCGACCTCGACCACCCGCTGCGGGGTGAGGTCCAGGTTGACCCCGAGCTTCTCCAGCACGTCCGAGGAGCCGCTCGCGGAGGACGCGGCCCGGTTGCCGTGCTTGACCACCTTCGCGCCCGTACCGGCCACCACGATGGAGGACATCGTCGAGATGTTGACCGTCTTGGCCCCGTCGCCGCCCGTGCCGACGATGTCCACCGTCCGGCCCGGCACCTCGATCAGGTTGGCGTGCCCGTACATCGACCGTACGAGGCCGTTGATCTCCGCGACCGTCTCCCCCTTGGCCCGCAGCGCCACCACGAAGCCGGCGATCTGGGCGTCCGTGGCCTCCCCGCGCATGATCCGGTCCATGGCCCAGGCGGTCTCGTCCGCGCTCAGGTCCTGACCGGTCAGCAGGGCGTCGAGGACGCCCGGCCAGCCGCGGGCCGCCACGCTGTCGCCGCCTGCCGGGGTCGCAACGTTCATGGTCCGCTCCTGCTGTTGGTCGGCCACCCGATGTCGGGTTCCACGTCGAAAGGTAAGGGGTTCAGCCTATCCAGCCCCGGGGACGGCAAAGAGCCCCGTCCGGACACTGGACGGGGCTCTTGCCGTGGCGACACCAGGACTGACCTGAATCAGTCCCTCAAGCGGGATCAGTGGTGGCCGTGGCCGCTCTGGATCTCCTTGTACTCCTCCACCGTGGGCTTCGGAATCTGGCTGTCCTCCGCGTAGTAGCCCTTGCTGAGCTTCGCGCGGAGCTTCTCCATGCGGCCGACCTTGCGCTCGACGCCGTTCTCGTCGACCGTCGGGCCGATCTCGACCGGCTTGTACTGCTCGTGCGCGGTCAGCGTGTGCAGCTTGCCCTGCGTCAGCGGCTCGTGGACCTCGACGAACTCACCGTGCGGCAGGCGCTTGATGATGCCGGTCTCGCGACCGTGCAGCACCTTGTCCCGGTCCCGGCGCTGGAGGCCGAGGCAGATCCGCTTGGTGATGACGAAGGCGATGACCGGGCCGACGAAGAAGCCGATGCGGGCGAACCACGTGATGTTGTTGATCGACAGGTGGAAGTACTGCGCGAACATGTCGTTTCCACCGGCGATCAGCAGGATGACGTACCACGTCAGCCAGGCCACACCGAAGGCCGTACGGGTCGGGACGTTGCGCGGGCGGTCCAGGATGTGGTGCTCGCGCTTGTCCCCGGTGACCCAGGACTCGATGAACGGGTACACCGCGATCGTGGCCAGGACCAGCGGGAAGATCACCAGCGGGATGAACACGCCCAGGACGAGCGTGTGGCCCCAGAGGTTGATCTCCCAGCCGGGCATCGCACGGATGAGGCCCTCGGAGAAGCCCATGTACCAGTCGGGCTGCGCGCCGGTGGACACGTGGTCCGGCCGGTACGGGCCGAGCGCCCAGATCGGGTTGATCGAGGCGATCGCCGCGATGGCCGCGATGACACCGAAGACCAGGAAGAAGAAGCCTCCGGCCTTGGCCATGTAGACCGGCAGCAGCGGCATGCCGACGACGTTGTTGTTCGTCTTGCCGGGACCCGCGAACTGGGTGTGCTTGTGGTAGAAGACCAGGATCAGGTGGGCCACCAGCAGGCCCATCATGATGCCGGGCAGCAGCAGGATGTGGATCGAGTAGAACCGCGCGACGAAGTCGCCGCCGGGGAACTCGCCGCCGAAGAGGAAGAACGACAGGTACGTGCCGACGATCGGCACGGACAGGATCGCGCCCTCCATGAAGCGGACACCGGTGCCCGAGAGCAGGTCGTCCGGCAGGGAGTAACCGGTGAAACCGGTGAACATGCCGAGGACCAGCAGCAGGAAGCCGAAGATCCAGTTGACCTCGCGCGGCTTGCGGAACGCGCCGGTGAAGAACACGCGCATCATGTGCACGAGCATCGCCGCGACGAAGATCAGCGCCGCCCAGTGGTGGATCTGGCGGATCAGCAGACCACCGCGGACGTCGAAGCTGATGTCCAGCGTCGAGGCGAAAGCCTCGGACATCTGGACGCCCTGCATCGGCACGTACGAGCCGTGGTACACGACCTCGTTCATGCTCGGGTGGAAGAACAGCGTCAGGTACACACCCGTGAGGATGATGATGATGAAGCTGTAGAGGCAGATCTCACCCAGCATGAAGGACCAGTGGTCCGGGAAGATCTTGCGCATGTTGGACTTGGCCAGGCTGTAGATGCCCAGGCGTCCGTCGGCCCAGTCCGCTACCCGCTCGCCCTTGGAGGGCGCCGAGCGCTTCGTGTCAGTGGCAGTGCTCATCCGCGCTCCCAGAATGCAGGACCGACGGGCTCTTCGAAGTCGCCGAGCGCTTCGAGGAAGCCTTCACCGTTCACGCCGATCCGCAGCTGCGGAAGCGCGTGGCCGGCCGGACCGAAGATGACTCGGGCGCCGTCGGAGAGGTCGAAGGTGGACTGGTGGCACGGGCAGAGCACGTGGTGGGTCTGCTGCTCGTACAGGCTGATCGGGCAGCCGACGTGGGTGCAGATCTTCGAGTAGGCCACGATGCCCTCGTGGGACCACTCGAGTTCCTGCTTGTCCTTGATGTCCTCCGGCTTGATGCGGACGATCATCAGGGCGGCCTTGGCGATCTGCGTCTGGAAGTCGTGCTGCGCCTCCTCCAGGCCCTCGGGCCTGGCGAAGGTCAGCGAACCGACCAGCACGTCCTCGGGACGCAGCGGCTCGTTCGTGTTGTCGTTGATGAGCAGCTTGCCCTTGGCCCACACGGTCTTGCGCAGCTTCTCCTCGGGCAGCGGGCCCAGGTCGCGCATGATCATGAGAGCGGACAGCGGCAGCATCGACAGCGCGCCCAGCATGGTGTTGCGGATCAGCGGGCGGCGGGCGATGCCCGACTCCTGCGCGCCGTCCGCGAAGTCCTGCATGACCTTCGCCTTGAGCTCCGGCGGCGCCGCGATCTCGTGGCGCTCGTCGGCGACCTCGACGTCGGACATCAGGGTGCGGGCCCAGTGGACCGCGCCCGCGCCGATGCAGAAGAGGGCCGTGCCCAGGGTCAGACCGAGCGCGAAGTTCAGCGCGCTCACCTTCCCGATCGGGAAGATGTAGACGATCTTGTCGACCGGGAGGGTCACGTACGAGGCGATGAAGCCGATCGTGGCCAGCATCGACAGCGTGAACAGCATCGCCACGGTGCGCTCGGAGCGCTTCGCGGCCCGCTCGTCGATGTCCTGGATACGGGGCTTGTGGACCGGCAGGCCCGGGTCTGCGAACGGGTCGTCCGCGATTGCTACGCCACCGTGGTGCGCGTCGCCCTGCTCGCTCGGCAGGTGCTTCTCTTCGGGAATGTCTTGGCTACTCATGACTTCTTGGCCTTAGCGGTGTGGGCCGCGACCCAGACGGCGACAGCGATCAGCGCACCCAGACCGAAGATCCAGCCGAACAGACCCTCGGAGACGGGGCCGAGGCCACCGAGCTTGAGACCACCGGGGCTGGTCGACTCATCGCCGTTCACGTGCTGGAGGTACGCGATGATGTCCTTCTTCTCCTTCGTCGGCATGGTGCTGTCCGGGAAGGAGGGCATGTTCTGCGGGCCGGTGAGCATGGCCTCGTAGATGTGCTTCGGCGAGACGCCCTCGAGGTTCGGGGCGTACTTGCCGTTCGTCAGCGCGCCGCCTTCGCCGGTGAAGTTGTGGCACTGCGCGCAGTTGTTGCGGAAGAGCTCACCACCCCTGGCGATGTTGGCGCCCGCCGGGTCGTACTGCTTCTCGGTCGGCACGATGGGGCCGGCACCGAGGGAGCCGATGTAGGCGGCGAGCTGGTCGATCTGCGCCTGGTCGTAGATGACCGGCTTCTTCGGCACCTGCACGCCGGGCTGCTGGGCGGGCATGCGGCCCGTGCTCACCTGGAAGTCGACGGCCGCGGAGCCGACGCCGACCAGGCTGGGGCCGTCAGTGGAACCCTGACCGCCGGTTCCGTGGCAGCTTGCGCAGCCCACGGCGTAGAGCTTCTTGCCCTCCTCGATGGCGAGGGACTGGGCGGTTTCATCGGCCTGCGCCTTGCCCGCGGGGGCGAAGGCGGCGTACAGCCCCCCAGTGGCCGCCAGCGCGAGGAGTAGAACGACGACCGCCGCCAGCGGATGGCGTCGTCGTGCGGAGAGCTTTTTCACGGATTACCCCGGTGTCAGGATCTTCTGCGTCGGTGTTTCTGGATGGAGTGCCGGGTCTTGCCCGGTGACGTGTTCGCTACTTGATCAGGTAGATCGTCGCGAAGAGGCCGATCCAGACGACATCGACGAAGTGCCAGTAGTAGGACACGACGATGGCCGACGTGGCCTGTTCGTGGGTGAACCTCTTGGCCGCGTACGTCCGGCCGAGGACCAGCAGGAAGGCGATGAGACCGCCCGTCACGTGCAGACCGTGGAAGCCGGTGGTCAGGTAGAACACCGAGCCGTACGGACCTGACTTGAGAGACATGCCCTCGTGCTTGACCAGCTCGGTGTACTCGAACACCTGGCCGCCAATGAAGATCGCACCCATGACGAATGTGATCATGAACCACGACCGGAGCTTCTTCACGTCACCGCGCTCGGCGGCGAAAACGCCGAGCTGGCAGGTGAGGGAGGAAAGCACCAGGATCGTCGTGTTCGTCGCCGAGAAGGGCAGATTCAAGGCCGAAGCCTGCTCTGACCAGTACTCGGCACCTGTCACGGATCGCAGGGTGAAGTACATCGCGAAGAGGGCCGCGAAGAACATCAGCTCGGAACTCAACCAGATGATGGTTCCGACGCTGACGAGGTTCGGCCGGTTGACCGTCGGGTGCGCGTGCCCGGTATCTACTGTCGTTGCTGTCGCCACGACCGACATTATGTCGGTCGCTTATCCCGCCCTCACCCCGGGGGGTGCCGTTCGGAGTGTCAGGGGCGTGTGCAAGGCCCGAACGGCCCATCAGATCGGCCCCGGGACCTTCATCGGCGAGGCTGTCCGAACCGATGTTGACACCGGGTCGGACGGAGTAGCATCCCGCGCAACATCAACGTGATTCACGGCACCGTGGAGGAACGAAATGCGGTCGACTGCACGGGTTCTGGTCTACAGCGACGACGCGAGCACCCGCGAGCAGGTGCGGCTGGCGGCCGGGCGCAGGCCGGCCGCCGACCTGCCGCCGGTCGAGTTCGTGGAATGCGCCACGCTCCCGGCCGTCCTGAGCGAGCTGGACGCGGGCGGGATCGACGTCTGCGTGCTGGACGGGGAGGCGGTCCCGGCCGGCGGCATGGGCGTGTGCCGGCAGATCAAGGACGAGATCTTCCGGTGCCCGCCGGTACTGCTGCTGATGGGGCGTCCGCAGGACGCCTGGCTGGCCACCTGGAGCCGCGCGGACGCGGCGGTGACCCTTCCGGTCGACCCGGTGGAGTTCGCGGACGCCCTGGCGGGCCTCGTGCGTTCCCGGCTGTCGTCGGCCGCCTGACGCGCGGCCGCCGCCGGCGCGCCGTCATCCGTACGAACGGACTTCGGTGCGCCGGTGCCGGGCCGGGCGGGCCCGCCCGGCCCGCGTCCGGAGCGCGGGTCAGCCGGACTCAGACCTGCGGGCGCAGCCGGGCCTGGTCGATCGGACTGCGGCCTTCCTGGGTGCCCTTGAGGAGGGCGCTGCCGTCGCGCCACTCCTTCCAGTCCAGGTTCCAGTCGCCGAAGCCGTTGCCGAAGGGCTCCATGTCGTCGCCGATGCTGTTGATCACCCGGACGATGTCGCCCTCGGTGATGTTCTCGTAGAACCAGGCGGCATTGCCCGTGCTCATGCCGGTGCAGCCGTGGCTGACGTTCTCGGAGCCCTGCGAGTCGACGGACCACGGTGCGGCGTGCACGTATTCACCACTCCAGGTGACGCGGGTCGCGTAGTAGACGGGCAGGTTGTAGTACTCGCTGCCGCCGATGCCGACGGTGTCGCCGCGCATCTGGACGAAGTACTGCTTGCCGAGCACCACCTTGACCCCGTTGCGGGTGGAGAAGCCGGGCTTTCCGGTGGTCACCGGAATGGTGTTGATCACTTCTCCGTTGCGCTCGAACGTCAGGTAGTGCGCGGAGGCGTCCGTGGTGACCTCGACGCGGTCCCCGATCTCCAGCGTCAACGGCGTGGTGGCGGCCCCGTGGAGCTCGTCCGTGATCTTGATGCCCTCCAGATTGCTCCGTACGGAGACGGTGGAGTGCGCGGGCCAGTAATCCTTCGGGCGGAAGTGCAGGTTCTTGTCGTCCACCCAGTGCCAGGCGCCCTCGACGCCCGGCGGCAGGCTGACGACCAGGCCCCGCTCCACGATCGCCCGGGCGGCCTTGTCCGTGACGGGCTCGTTCAGCACGGCCGTGAGGGGCTGTCCGACGCCGTACTTGCCCTCGTCCGGCCCGAATTCGACCTTGAGGACCTTCTCGGCCGGAGTGGTCTCGAACGTCAGCCTGCGCTGCCCCGGAGCGCCGCGCTCGTCCTCGGTGTTCACCAGGACCGTGTAATGGACGCCGGCCGCCATCGGGGCCGTGCTGTGCCAGCGGTCGCCCTTGGCGCTCAGCTCGCCCGCGAGGCGCCGCCCCTGGCCGTCCACGGCGGACACGTCGGTGATCCGGCTGCCGCCGGTGCCCTTGGCGGTGATCTCCAGGGGCTTCTCGGGGTCGACGGGCCTGCCGCCCGGCGGCTGGTTGAAGACGACCTGGTCGCCCGCGTCGTACGGGCGGGCGGACAGCGGATTGTCTCCGGGCCCGCAAGCGGTGGCGCCGGCCCCGAGGGAGGCCACCAGCACGGAGCAGCCGAGTACCGTCCAAAGACGCGGTGAGTGCTTCATGGAGCCCACGCTATGAAGGTATGACCATTGCTGCGCGCGGGGTGACTGCAAACGAGGGGCCCGGACTCCTCCATTGGAGGTGTCCGGGCCCCGGGTCTTGTCTCGGTGCTGCGGTCCTACTGGTTCTGGTTCTCACCGCGGTAGTACTCGTACACCCAGCCCCACAGGCCGATCAGGATGATCGGGGCCGAGAAGTACATGAGCCACCAGCCGAAGACGACGCCCATGAACGCGAACGCGCCACCGATGGCCAGCGAGAGCGGCTGCCAGCTGTGCGGGGAGAAGAACCCCAGCTCGCCCGCCTCGTCGGCGACGTCGGCCTCCAGGTTGTCCTGGGCCATCTCGTCGACGCGCTTGGCCGTGAAGGCCAGGTAGTAGCCGATCATGACGCTCAGGCCGAAGGCCAGGAAGAGCGCGGTGGTTCCGACGGGCTCCTTCGACCACACGCCGTACACGACGGCCATGATCAGGATGAAGAAGGAGAGCCAGAGGAACATCTTGCCCTGGATCTTCACTTGCCGGCCTCCTTGCCACCGGTGACGGCCTTGGCGGCGACGCTGTGGTCCTCGAGGTGGTCGAGGGCTGCGATCTCAGGGTGGTGCAGGTCGAACGCGGGCGACTCGGAACGGATCCGCGGCAGGGTGAGGAAGTTGTGCCGCGGCGGCGGGCAGGACGTCGCCCACTCGAGCGAACGGCCGTAGCCCCACGGGTCGTCGACCTCGACCTTCTTGCCGTACTTCGCCGTCTTCCAGACGTTGTACATGAACGGCAGCATCGACATGCCCAGCAGGAACGAGCTGATCGTCGAGATCGTGTTCAGGGTGGTGAAGCCGTCGGCCGCGAGGTAGTCCGCGTAACGGCGCGGCATGCCCTCGGCGCCCAGCCAGTGCTGCACCAGGAACGTGCCGTGGAAGCCGATGAACAGCGTCCAGAAGGTGATCTTGCCGAGGCGCTCGTCCAGCATCTTGCCCGTGAACTTCGGCCACCAGAAGTGGAAGCCGGCGAACATCGCGAACACCACGGTGCCGAAGACGACGTAGTGGAAGTGCGCGACGACGAAGTACGAGTCGGAGACGTGGAAGTCCATCGGGGGCGAGGCCAGGATGACGCCGGTCAGACCACCGAAGGTGAAGGTGACCAGGAAGCCGATCGTCCAGAGCATCGGGGTCTCGAAGGACAGCGAGCCCTTCCACATGGTGCCGATCCAGTTGAAGAACTTCACACCGGTCGGTACCGCGATCAGGAAGGTCATGAAGGAGAAGAACGGCAGCAGCACACCGCCGGTGACGTACATGTGGTGGGCCCACACGGTCACGGAGAGGCCGGCGATCGCGATCGTCGCGGCGATCAGGCCGATGTAACCGAACATCGGCTTGCGCGAGAAGACCGGGATGATCTCGGAGACGATTCCGAAGAACGGCAGCGCGATGATGTACACCTCTGGGTGTCCGAAGAACCAGAAGAGGTGTTGCCAGAGCAATGCGCCGCCGTTGGAGGCGTCGAACACATGGGCGCCGAACTTGCGGTCGGCCTCCAGCGCGAAGAGCGCGGCGGCCAGCACCGGGAAGGCGAGCAGGACCAGGACACCGGTCAGCAGCACGTTCCAGGTGAAGATCGGCATGCGGAACATCGTCATGCCGGGGGCGCGCATGCAGATGATCGTGGTGATGAAGTTGACCGAGCCGAGGATCGTGCCGAAGCCGGAGAAGGCCAGACCCATGATCCACATGTCGGCGCCGATGCCCGGCGAGCGGACCGCGTCCGACAGCGGGGAGTAGGCGAACCAGCCGAAGTCGGCGGCGCCGTTCGGCGTCACGAAGCCGGCCACCGCGATGGTCGAGCCGAAGAGGTACAGCCAGTACGCGAACATGTTCAGCCGCGGGAACGCCACGTCGGGCGCGCCGATCTGCAGCGGCATGATCCAGTTCGCGAAGCCCGCGAAGAGCGGGGTGGCGAACATCAGCAGCATGATCGTGCCATGCATGGTGAACGCCTGGTTGAACTGCTCGTTCGACATGATCTGCGTGCCCGGACGAGCCAGCTCGGCGCGCATGAGGAGCGCCAGCACGCCGCCGATGATGAAGAACACGAACGACGTGACCAGGTACATCGTGCCGATGGTCTTGTGGTCGGTAGTGGTCAGCCACTTCACGACGACATTGCCCGGCTGCTTGCGCCGCACCGGCAGCTCGTTTTCATACGAGTCGGCGGCGGCACCCTGAGATTCGTTGAGGATGCTCACAGTTTGTTCGTCTCCGCATTCCGGGCCGGGTCAGTCTGCTTGATGCCGGCCGGGAGGAAGCCGGTCTGCCCCTTCTCGGCCAGTTCCTTGAGGTGCGCCCGGTAGGCCTCGGGCGAGACGACCTTGACGTTGAAGAGCATCCGGGAGTGGTCGACGCCGCAGAGCTCGGCGCACTTGCCCATGAAGATGCCCTCTTGGGACGGGGTGACCTCGAAGACGTTCGTGTGCCCCGGGATGACGTCCTGCTTGAACAGGAAGGGGACCACCCAGAAGGAGTGGATGACGTCGTTCGACGACAGGATGAAACGAACCTTCTCACCCTTGGGCAGCCAGAGCGTGGGGCCGGGGTACTTGACGCCCTCGGCCGCCTTCTCCAGGTTCACGTCCGCAGGAGTGCCCTTCTCGTAGACGCCTTCGGCGCCCGCGGGGAATTCCTTGGTGAAGCGGTCCGGGATGTTGGCGAGCGCCTTGGGAACCTCGCCCGCCTTCGGGGTCGCCGCATCGCCGTCGACGTTCTCGACGTAGTTGAAGCCCCAGCTCCACTGGAAGCCGACCACGTTGATCGTGTGCGCGGGCTTCGGGGTGAGGGCGAGCAGCTTCGACTCGTCGCGCGCGGTGAAGTAGAAGAGCACCGAGACGATGATGAGCGGGACCACGGTGTACAGCGCCTCGATGGGCATGTTGTACCGGGTCTGCGGGGGGACCTCCACCTTCGTCCGGCTGCGCCGGTGGAAGATGACGCTCCAGATGATCAGGCCCCAGACCAGGATGCCCGTGATGAGGGCAGCTGCCCACGACCCCTGCCACAGGGACAGGATGCGAGGCGCCTCCTCCGTGACCGGATAGGGCATTCCGAGCCGGGGGAAGTCTTGCCAGTTGTACGAGCAACCAGTGGCGGTCGCCAGGACCGCGCCCGCAGTCAGCGCCTGCAGCAGCTTCCGCCGCATCGGGCGCCGCGGCGAGCGGTCGGAGCCGTAGGGACTCACGTAGCGCCTTCCCGAGAGTCTCGGCCCGCGCGGCCGGCCGCGGCCGTATTCGGGTCGGTCGCCGGCCCTGACGCAGGCAGGGGTTTGGATGTTTATGCGGACCAAACCCTACTGGACGCTATTTGGGGTCGCGCGGGGAGGGTGCCCAACGCGCCGCTACTGCCCCCGAAGGGATGGATCCGCCGTACGGGGGACGGCCCAACACCCCCTGAATGGCGGCCTCCGGAGGCCATCTGACGGCCCCTGACCTCGAACGCCGCCGGCGGCCGGTTAGCGTGGCCCGATGCCGTACTTCGACACCGCGTCCGCCGCTCCCCTGCACCCCGTGGCCCGGCAGGCGTTGCAGGCCTCCCTGGACGAGGGCTGGGCGGACCCCGCCCGGCTCTACCGGGAGGGCCGGCGCGCCCGGCTGCTGCTGGACGCGGCGCGCGAGGCGGCGGCGGAGGCCGTGGGCTGTCGCCCCGACGAGCTCGTGTTCACTCCTTCGGGGACGCACGCGGTTCACACGGGGGTCGCGGGAGCGCTCGCCGGGCGCCGGCGCGTCGGCGGTCATCTGGTCGTATCGGCGGTCGAACACAGTTCTGTACTCCACGCGGCGGACGCGCACGAGGCCGCCGGGGGGACGGTGACCCGCGTCCCGGTGGACCGCGCGGGCGCGGTGTCCCCGGACGGATACGCCCGCGCGCTGGAGGCGTCGACGGCCCTGGCCTGCCTCCAGTCGGCCAACCACGAGGTGGGCACGGTCCAGCCGGTCGCGGAGGTGGCCGAGGTGTGCGCGGCGGCCGGGGTCCCGCTGCTCGTGGACGCGGCGCAGTCGCTGGGCTGGGGTCCGGTGGAGGGCGGCTGGTCGCTGCTCACCGCGAGCGCGCACAAATGGGGCGGACCGGCCGGGGTCGGACTGCTGGCGGTCCGCAAGGGCGTCCGCTTCTCGCCGCAATTCCCCGCGGACGAAAGGGAGTCGGGCCGCTCCCCCGGCTTCGTGAACCTCCCCGCCGTGGTGGCGGCGGCCGCCTCGCTGCGCGCCGTACGGGCCGAGGCCGACGCGGAGGCGGCCCGGCTGCGGATCCTGGTGGACCGCATCCGGCGGCGCGTGGCCCGGCTGGTGCCGGACGTGGAGGTGGTCGGGGACCCGGAGCGGCGGCTGCCGCACCTGGTCACGTTCTCCTGCCTGTACGTCGACGGCGAGACGCTGCTGCACGAGCTGGACCGGGCGGGCTGGTCCGTCTCCTCCGGCTCCTCCTGCACCAGCTCCACGCTGACCCCGAGTCACGTGCTCCGGGCGATGGGCGTGCTGTCGGAGGGGAACGTACGGGTCTCCCTGCCGCCGGGGACGACGGCGCAGGAGGTGAACGGCTTCCTGGAGGTCCTGCCGGGGGTGGTGGCGGGGGTCCGCGCCACGCTCGGCGTGGTCGAACCGGCGGCCGTGGCGCCGGTGTCGGACGCGCTGGAGATCGACGCCCTGGGGCTGCGCTGCCCCCAGCCGGTGATCGAGCTGGCCCGCGCGATCGGCACGGTCCCGGTCGGCGGCACCGTCACCGTCCTGTCGGACGACGAGGTGGCCCGCCTGGACATCCCGGCCTGGTGCACGATGCGCGGCCACACGTACGTGGGCGAGGCCCCGCGCCCGGCGGGGGTCGCGTACACGGTCCGCCGGCGGGTCTGACGTTCAGCGCCGCCGGCGTCCGAGGAGCGGGTGCTACGCCGCGAGGTGGGCGCGGACCTCGGAGGCCGCGTCCTCGCCGTACGCCTTCGTGAAGCGCTCCATGAAGTGGGCACGGGCCAGGGTGTACTCCTGGGTGCCCAGCGTCTCGATCACGAGCGTGGCCAGCATGCAGCCGACCTGGGCCGCCCGCTCCAGCCCCACGCCCCAGCCGAGGCCGGTCAGGAACCCGGCGCGGAACGCGTCGCCGACGCCGGTCGGGTCCACCTTCGCCGTCTCGTCCGGGCAGCCGACCACGATCGGCTCCTCGCCGACCCGCTCGATCCGCACGCCCCGCGAGCCCAGCGTGGTCACGCGCGTGCCGACCTTGCCCAGGATCTCCGCGTCCGTCCAGCCGGACTTCGACTCGATCAGGCCCTTCTCGTACTCGTTCGAGAAGAGGTACGTCGCGCCCTCCATCAGCGTGCGGATGTTCTCGCCGTCCATCCGCGCGATCTGCTGCGAGAAGTCCGCCGCGAACGGGATCCCGCGCGTGCGGCACTCCTCCGTGTGGCGCAGCATCGCCTCGGGGTCGTCGGCGCCGATGAGGACGAGGTCGAGCCCGCCCACCCGGTCGGCGACGGCCTTCAGCTCGATCAGGCGGGCCTCGCTCATCGCGCCCGTGTAGAAGGAGCCGATCTGGTTGTGGTCGGCGTCCGTGGTGCACACGAAGCGCGCGGTGTGCAGCACCTCGGAGATCCGCACGGACTCGGTGTCGACGCCGTGCCGGTCCAGCCACGCGCGGTACTCGTCGAAGTCGTACCCGGCCGCGCCGACGAGGATCGGGCGGGTGCCGAGCTGGCCCATGCCGAAGCAGATGTTCGGGCCGACGCCGCCCCGGCGCACGTCGAGGTTGTCGACGAGGAAGGAGAGGGAGACCGTGTGCAGCTGGTCCGCGACGAGCTGGTCGGCGAAGCGGCCGGGGAAGGTCATGAGGTGGTCGGTGGCGATGGAGCCGGTGACTGCGATACGCACGGCGTGGACGCTCCTGCGGAGGACGGCGAGGGGGACAGTCAAAACTACCCGGTCGCTGCCCGGTCGCCGACCGCACGAAACTACCCCGTAGTAGGTCTTTCTTCGCCGGCCGAGCCGTGCCTACCGTGCCCCCATGACCTACACCGATGGTTTCGGGTACGCGGGCATGTCCAAGGAAGGCGCCGAGAAGGGCGCCGCCGACACGCGGCCCGGCTTCGCACGGCTGCTGGGTGACTGCGCCAGGATGGCCCCGCACTGGGCGGTCCCGGCGGACCCCCGGCCGGACCGGGTGGCGCCCTCGCAGATCCACGGGATCAGCGTTCCGCCGGCCTCGGCCCGCCTGATCGCCTCGACGGCCGAGTACGGGGAGTAGCGCCCGGCCGGTCGGCCGGTCAGGGACCGGGGAACCGGTTCGCCGTCTGTTCCGTCACAGCCGCATCAGCCACTGCGGCGAGGGCGAAGGAGCAAGCGGTGACCACCGAACAACCCGACACATCACGCGGCACACGGCGGCGGCCGGCCTGGGCCATCGGCTCGATCGCGGCCGCCGTCCTGCTCGCGGGCGGCGGTACGGCGTACTGGGCGTCCGCCGCCTCCGGCGACGGCGGGCCGGGCTCCCGTACGGGTGACAGCGCGGCCTCGGCGCCCCGCGTCGCGCCGAGCCCCTCCGGGCCGGGCATCGCCCCCGGCGAGCCGGACCCGCACGGCGGCGGGGTGACGTACCGGGCCGACGTGAAGCTCCCCGAGGCCCCGGCGTCCGCGCCGTCCTTCGCCGCGACCGGCGAGGTCACCTCCGAGGAGGCGGCGCGGCTCGCGACGGCCCTGGGCCTCCCGGGGGCACCGCGGCTCACCGGCGGGACCTGGCAGGCCGGGGAGGGCGCCGACGGCACCGGACCCCGGCTCACGGTGAACTCCAAGGCCCCCGGGACCTGGAACTTCTCCCGCTTCCAGGGGACGGGGGGCACCGGTGACGACTGCAAGCGCGGCAAGGACACCTGCGGCCCGGCCACCCTCCCCCAGGCGGACGGCGCGGCCGGGAACGGTGCGCCGGCCGGGACGGACGCCAAGAGCGGCGGCACCCCGGTGAGCGAGGAGGCCGCCAAGGCCGCCGCCGCCCCGGTGCTCGCCGCGCTGGGCCAGAGCGGGGCCAAGCTGGACGCCCGGCTCACGCAGGGCTCCGTACGGGTGGTGACGGCCGACCCGGTGATCGGCGGGCTGCCCACCCAGGGCTGGTCCACGAAGGTCAGCGTGGGCGCGGACTCCCGGGTGGTGGCGGGCAGCGGTGAGCTGAAGGCGCCGGTACGCGCCGCGGAGCAGCAGGTGGTCGGGGCCGTCGAGGCGCTGGCCCGGCTGAACCGGTCCTCGGCCGGATCCGGGGGTACGGACCCCGGCCCCAGCGGCTGCGCGACCTCGGTCCCGCTGACCCCGGACACCCCGGTCGGCCCCGGGGACACGCCGCCCTGCAACCCGGAGCCGCGGCCGATGAAGCCGCCGCGGACCGAGACCGTGAAGGGTGCGGTGCTCGGGCTGGCGCCGGGGACCGTGGACGGCACGCGCGGCCTGGTCCCGGCCTGGCTGTTCGAGGTGGCCGGCGGCAACGGCGGGCCCGGCCGCACGGTGGCCCAGCCGGCCGGTGAGGACGCGACGGCCGTGCCGTCGGCCCCGAAGGGCGGGCGGACCGTGCCGGGGGTCTCGTACCAGGAGGCCGACCGGAAGCTGACCGTGAACTTCTGGGGCGGGGTGTGCAGCACCTACGCCCTGGAGGCGCGGGAGGAGGCCGGATCGGTGACGGTGCGGATCACGGACACCCCGAACGAGCCGGGCCGGGCCTGCATCATGCTCGCCCAGGACATGAGCGTGTCGGCGACCCTCCAGCAGCCGCTGGGCGAGCGCAAGGTGATCGACGCGACCTCGGGCAAGCCGCTCCCCCGGCAGTAGCCCGTCCCGCACGACGGGAGGCCCCCGGCACCGATGGTGCCGGGGGCCTCCCGTGTGTCCGCACTCGCTCCAGGCTTAGCTGAAGGAGTCGCCGCAGGCGCAGGAGCCGGTGGCGTTGGGGTTGTCGATCGTGAAGCCCTGCTTCTCGATGGTGTCGACGAAGTCGATCGAGGCACCGTGGAGGTACGGGGAGCTCATCCGGTCCGTGACGACCTTCACGCCGTCGAAGTCCTTGACGACGTCGCCGTCGAGGGAACGCTCGTCGAAGAAGAGCTGGTAGCGCAGGCCGGAGCAACCACCGGGCTGGACGGCGACGCGGAGCGCCAGGTCATCGCGGCCTTCCTGCTCCAGCAGGGTCCTGACCTTCTCGGCGGCGGCGTCGGACAGGAGGATGCCGTCGCTCACAGTGGTCTTGTCGTCCTGTACGGACATCTGCATTCACTCCCGAAGTGGGCGGCTCCCCACCCAAGGCAGGGAAACGTCGGACTCTTGCCGTCGATGGCAACGAGCGGGGCCGCGGATTCATTCCGGACCCGACGCATGTTTCAGATTTCCATGCTCGCACACCCTCGCGCGGGGGTGGACCTGACGGACCGCGTGCGGTCATCCCGGGCGAATTCGTCACATCGACACTATCGGCATCGTCAAAGTGACGTGAAGCGGCTATCATAGATAACGTCAAATAGACGAGAAGTCGAATCCGGCTTCAGAAGCCCTGCTTCGGAAGTCCCTTGTCGCGGAACAGAAAGGGTGCGTGTCGTGACCACCGCCCAGCCTTTGGACGTCCAGCCGACGCCCCTTGCCCTGCTGCTGCTCGGCCGTGAGGCCGACCCCAAGAGCGAGCGCGGGGTGGAGTGCCCCGGCGACCTGCCGTCGCCGTCGGACCCGGACCTGGTCGCGCGCGCCCGCGCGGCCAAGGAGAAGCTCGGGGACAAGGTCTTCATCCTCGGCCACCACTACCAGCGTGACGAGGTGATCGAGTTCGCCGACGTCACCGGCGACTCCTTCAAGCTGGCCAAGGACGCGGCCGCCAAGCCGGAGGCCGAGTACATCGTCTTCTGCGGCGTCCACTTCATGGCGGAGTCCGCGGACATCCTGACCTCGGACGACCAGAAGGTCGTCCTGCCGGACCTGGCCGCCGGCTGCTCGATGGCCGACATGGCCACCGCCGAGCAGGTCGCCGAGTGCTGGGACGTGCTCACCGAGGCCGGCATAGCCGGTGCGACGGTCCCCGTCTCGTACATGAACTCCTCCGCCGACATCAAGGCGTTCACCGGCAAGCACGGCGGCACGATCTGCACCTCCTCCAACGCGAAGAAGGCCCTGGAGTGGGCCTTCGAGCAGGGCGAGAAGGTGCTGTTCCTGCCGGACCAGCACCTGGGCCGCAACACCGCCGTCCGCGACATGGGCATGTCCCTGGACGACTGCGTGCTCTACAACCCGCACAAGCCCAACGGCGGCCTGACCGTCCAGCAGCTGCGCGACGCCAAGATGATCCTGTGGCGCGGCCACTGCTCGGTGCACGGCCGCTTCTCGGTCGACTCGGTCAACGACGTGCGCGCCCGCATCCCCGGCGTGAACGTCCTCGTCCACCCCGAGTGCAAGCACGAGGTCGTCGCGGCCGCGGACTACGTCGGCTCGACGGAGTACATCATCAAGGCGCTGGAGGCGGCCCCGGCCGGCTCCAAGTGGGCCATCGGCACCGAGCTGAACCTCGTCCGCCGTCTGGCGAACCGATTCGCCTCGGAGGACAAGGAGGTCGTCTTCCTCGACAAGACGGTCTGCTTCTGCTCGACGATGAACCGCATCGACCTCCCCCACCTGGTGTGGACCCTGGAGTCCCTGGCCGAGGGCACCCTCGTCAACCAGATCCAGGTCGACAAGGAGACGGAGAGCTTCGCGAAGCTCGCCCTGGAGCGCATGCTCGCCCTCCCGTAGCCCTCGCCTCCCGGACGCCCGAAGGCCGCCCCTCCCCGCTCGGGGAGGGGCGGCCTTCGCCGTTCACCGGACCGTGCGTCAGACCCTGACCGGGGATTCCTCGTCCGAGGACTCGTCCGGGGCCGGGACCACGGTCAGCCGGGCCGTGCGCCTGGCCTCGCGCTTCGCGCGGCGGCGCTCCTTGCGGAGCTCGATCATCGTGTAGAGGGTCGGTACGAGGAGCAGCGTCAGCAGGGTCGAGCTGACCAGGCCGCCGATCACGACCACGGCGAGCGGCTGCGAGATGAACCCGCCCTCGCCGGTGACGCCGAGCGCCATCGGGAGCAGCGCGAAGATCGTCGCGAGGGCCGTCATGAGGATCGGGCGCAGGCGGTGCCGGCCGCCCTCGATGACGGCTTCGACCACCCCGAGCCCCTGGGCCCGGTACTGGTTGACCAGGTCGATCAGGACGATCGCGTTGGTCACGACGATGCCGATGAGCATCAGCATGCCGATCATCGCCGGGACGCCCAGCGGGGTGCCGGTCACCAGCAGCAGGCCGAGCGCTCCGGTCGCCGCGAACGGGATCGACACCAGCAGGATGAGCGGCTGGATCAGCGACCGGAACGTGGCCACGAGCAGCATGAACACGATCGCGATGGCCGCGAGCATGGCCAGGCCCAGGGAGGCGAAGGCGTCGTCCTGGTCCGAGGAGACGCCGCCGATGGTGGCCGTGGCCCCCTCCGGCAGGTCCAGCGCCTTGATCTTCGTCTGCAGCTCGGCGCCGATCGCGCCGGTGTTGTCGCCGACCGGCTTCGCGGTAACCGTGGCGGCGCGGGCGCCGTCGATCCGGGTCATCGAGACCGGGCCGGGGACCTCCTTGACCTCGGCGACGTCGCCGAGCTTGAGGGGGCCGACGGGGAGCGCCTGCAGCTCGGCCAGGGTGGTGGCCGGCTGCGCGGACTTGATGACGATGTCCCGCTCGGTGTTGTCCAGTACGGCCTTGCCCGCCGGGTTGCCCCGTACGGCCTGGGCGACGATCGCGCCGAGGGCGGCCTGGTTCAGGCCCGCCTCGGCGGCCTTCGGGGTGGCGGTCACCGAGATGCGGGGAACGGACTGGGAGAGGTCGCTCTGTACGTCGGTGACGTCGTCGAGCGTGGCCACCTCGGCCCGGACCTGCTCGGCGGCCTTGGCGAGGACGTCCGCCTGGCCGGCCTTGACGACCACGCTCAGGTTCTGGCTGCCGAAGCCGCCGCCCGCGGAGATGCCGGTGTCGCCGATGCCGTCGAGCTTGCCGAGCGCGTCCTCGATGCGCTTCTTGACGCCCTCGGAGTCGCCGGAGTCCTCCAGGGTGACCTGGTACGAGGCCTGGTTGGAGCCCGTGCCGCCGCCGAAGGCGGCCAGGAAGCCGGAGGAGCCGACGGTGACCTGGTAGTCCTTGACCCCCTCGACCTCGGTCAGGGCCTTCTCGACCCGCCGGCTGGCGGCGTCGGAGGCGGCCAGCGAGGTGCCCGGGGGCAGCTGCTGCTTGACCGTCAGGACGCTCTGCTCGCCCTGGTCGAAGAAGTTGGTCTTCAGCAGGGGTGCCATCCCGAAGGTGGCGACGAGGACGACGACCGCGACCGCCAGGGTGGCGATCCGGCGGCGGGTGACCAGGCCCAGGATCCGTACGTAGAAGCCCTGGAGGCGGCTCTTCGCCTCCTTCTCCTCGGCTTCGCGCCGCGCCTTCGCCACGCTCTCGGCGTTCGCCGGGTCGATGCCCTTCGGGGCGCGCAGGAACCAGTACGAGAGCACCGGGACGACCGTCAGGGAGACGATCAGCGAGGCCAGCAGGGCCGCGGCGACGGTGAGGGAGAACGGGCCGAAGAACTCTCCGACCATGCCGCCGACGAAGCCGATCGGCAGGAAGACGGCGACGGTGGTGAGCGTGGAGGAGGTGACCGCGCCGGCGACCTCCTTGACCGCGGCGATGATCGCGGCCTCGCGCTCCTCGCCGTAGCCGAGGTGGCGCTTGATGTTCTCCAGGACCACGATCGAGTCGTCGACGACGCGTCCGATGGCGATGGTGAGGGCGCCGAGGGTCAGCATGTTGAGCGACAGGTCGCGGGTCCACAGCACGATCAGCGCGAGGACCACGGACAGCGGGATGGAGACCGCGGTGACCAGCGTGGAGCGCAGCGAGGCCAGGAAGACCAGGATCACGATCACCGCGAAGAGCAGGCCGAGCAGGCCCTCGGTGGTGAGGCCGGAGATGGACTTGGCGACGGGCGGGCCCTGGTCGCTGACGACGGTCAGCTCGGCGCCGGAACCGAGTGCGGAGCGCAGCTCGGGCAGCTTGTCCCGGACGGCGTCGGAGATCGCCACCGCGCTGCCGTCCTTGTCCATGGTGAGGACGAGGGCGAGGCTGGGCTTGCCGTTGGTGCGGGTCAGGGAGACGGCCTTGGCGGGCTCCTGCGTGACGGTGGCGACGTCGCCGAGGCGTACGGCCGGCTTGCCGGGGCCGGCGCTCAGGCGCAGGTCCTGGAGCTGGGCGAGGGAGGTGTAGCCGCCGCCGACGCGGACGGTCCGGTTCTTGCCGGCCTCGTCGAAGGAGCCGGCGGGGACGGTGGCGCCGCCCGCCTGGAGGGCCTGGGCGAGGGCGGCGCCGTCGAGGCCGGCCGCCGCGAGCTTGGCGTTGTCGGGGGTGACGGCGACCTGGAGGTCCTGGACCCCGTCGACGCTGACCTGGCCGACGCCCTCGATGTCCTCCAGGACGGGGACGACGGAGCGGCCGAGCTGGTCGGCGAGGGCCTGTTGGTCCTTGTCCGAGGTGACGGCGAGGACGACGGTCGGGATGTCGTCGGTGGAGCCGGCCACGACCTGCGGGTCCACCTCGGCCGGCAGCCGTACGCGGGCCCGGTTCACGGCCTGCTGGACGTCGGCGACGAGCTGCTTGGTGCCCTCGTCGCCGTAGTCGAACTTGGCCATGATGAGGGCGTTGCCCTCGCTGGCGGTGGAGGTGATGCCGGTGATGCCGTCGACGCCCTTGAGGGTGGCCTCGATCGGTTCGATGACCTGCTTCTCCACCACGTCGGGCGAGGCGCCCTGGTAGGGCGCGAGCACGGACACCATCGGCAGTTCGATGGACGGCAGCAGCTGCTGCTTGAGCTGCGGGATGGCTATGGCGCCGAAGAGCAGTGCGGTGATCGACACGAGGCCGATCAGCGCTCTTTGGGCCAGGCTGAAGCGGGACAGCCAGGACATGGCGGGATCTCTCTGCAGTGGCGTGCGCGGGGCTGGGCCTGAAGGCCGCGGGCCTTCAGCCTTCCGCATGCCGGGGCGGCACTGCGTCGCTCCCAGGTGCCGCGTCTTTATGCGCCGCATACCGCGTCCGCAGTACGCGGCCGTACTCCGCGCGGGCCGCGGTGCTACTCGGCGCGGGGGCGGACCAGTCCCGATTCGTAGGCGATGACCACCAGTTGGGCCCGGTCGCGGGCGCCCAGCTTGGCCATGGCCCGGTTCACGTGGGTCTTGACGGTGAGCGGGCTGACCTCGAGCCGTCCGGCGATCTCGTCGTTGGACAGTCCCGCGGCGACGTGGACGAGCACCTCGCGCTCGCGGACGGTCAGGGCGGCGAGCCGTTCGGCGTGCGCGGCGGGGGCGCCGGGGTCGGCGCCGCCGCCCTGGGCGAGGAAGGTGGCGATGAGCCCTTTGGTGGCGGCCGGGGAGAGCAGCGCCTCGCCGGCGGCGGCGACGCGGATGGCGTTGAGGAGTTCCTCGGGCTCGGCGCCCTTGCCGAGGAAGCCGGAGGCCCCGGCCCGCAGGGACTGGACCACGTACTCGTCGACCTCGAAGGTCGTCAGCATGACGACGCGGACGGCGGCCAGTTCGGGGTCGGAGCTGATCATGCGGGTGGCGGCGAGCCCGTCCGTGCCGGGCATCCGGATGTCCATGAGGACCACGTCCGGCCGGGTCTGCCGGGCGAGCGCGCAGGCCTGGGCGCCGTCGGAGGCCTCCGCGACGACCTCCATGTCGGGCTCGGAGTCGACCAGCACCTTGAACGCGCTGCGGAGCAGGGCCTGGTCGTCGGCGAGCAGCACCCTGATGGTCGTCGGCGTCTCTTCCACGCCCGCACCCTACGCGGTCCCCTCCCCGGGGAGTGCGGTCAGCCCAGGGCCAGGACGACGAGGGCGGTGGTCGCCGCGATCTCGGCGAGGGCTCCGAAGACGTCGCCGGTGACCCCGTCGAAGCGGCGTACGCACCGGCGGAGCAGCAGCTCCGCCGTCGCCAGGGCGATCAGGACCGCGCCCGCGCACTGGACGGCGGCGCCCGGCCCCACCGGCAGGGCGGCGACCCCGGCCAGGACGGTCACCAATGCGGCGAGAGCGGCGGCCGAGCGCTTGGGGAGCACCCCGGCGACGGCCGCCCCGAGCCCCTCGGGACGGGCCGGCGGTACGCCGTCGCGGGAGGCCAGCGTCATGGCCAACCGGGCGGTGACGGCCGCGATGACCGTGGCCAGCGCCCCGTGGACCCAGCTCTCGGCGTAGAGGTCGGCCAGCGCGCCGGCCTGGACCAGCAGGACCAGCAGCAGCGCCACCACCCCGAAGGGGCCGATGTCGGACTGCTTCATGATCCGCAGCGCCGCCGCGGCCGGCTTCGCGCTGCCCAGCCCGTCGGCGGTGTCGGCGAGTCCGTCGAGGTGCAGCGCCCGCGTCAGTCCTGCCGGTACGGCGACGGTGACGGCGGCCGCGAGCAGGGGTCCGCCGCCCAGGACGAGCAGCACCACCCCCGGCACGGCCGCGAGGACGCCCACGACGAGCCCGGCGAGCGGTGCGCAGGCCATGCCGGTGCGGGCCGCGGGCCGGTCCCAGCGGGTGATGCGGGCGGGCAGCACGGTGAGCGTGCCGAAGGCGAAGCGCACGCCGTCGCGCAGCGAGGCGCGCTCGTCGGGCGGCGTCAGGGGCGGCTCGGGCTGTTGGTCGTCGAACGAATCTTTCATCGGCGCGAACGCTACCTGCTCGCAACGAGCGGTAAATTGCCCCATACGGGAAAAATGGGGAGCTGCCACGACAGGGGAGCCGGCGGTATGGGTCACTGGTGGTACCGGAACATCGTCGAGCCGGGCAAACTCCCGCTGCTCCTGGCCCTGCTCTCGTTCGTCCTCTCGTTCCTGATCACCCGTGTGATCACGCGGATGATCAGGGCGGGGCGGGGGCCGTTCAAGAACATCACTCCGGGCGGCATGCACATCCACCACGTGGTGCCCGGGGTCATCCTCGTGATCATCGGCGGGTTCGGGGCCGTCGGCAGCGGCCGGCACGGTTTCGGCGCCATGCTCTCCGCCGTGATCTTCGGACTGGGCGCGGGACTCGTACTGGACGAGTTCGCGCTGATCCTGCACCTCGACGACGTCTACTGGAGCGAGCAGGGCCGCAAGAGCGTCGAGATCGTGGTCCTGACGGCCGCGCTGGTGGCGCTGGTGCTGGGCGGGTTCCTGCCGTTCGGCGTCAACGACCTGACCGCCGAGGAGCGGCAGAGCCGCGGGCTCATCATCATGAACACCGCCACCAACTTCTTCCTGGCCCTGATCGCCCTGTGGAAGGGCAAGGCCCGCACCGCCTTCTTCGGTACGGTCATCCCCTTCCTGGCGCTGATCGGGGCGATCCGGCTGGCCCGGCCCGGCTCCCCGTACGCGAAGAGGTTCTACGCGAAACGCCCGCGGGCCCGCGCCAAGGCCAATCTGCGCGCCTTCCACCACGACCGGCGCTGGGCGGTCCCGCGCCGCAAGTTCGAGAACTTCATCGGCGGCACCCCGGACCCGGAGCGGGCGCCGGTCTCGAAGCCGACCAAGCACTAGGGTGTCCGGCGGATCCGGGCGGGCCCGGCCCCCGGACGCCCCCGGACATGCGAAGACCCGGCCGACCCCCCGCTGAGCTGGGGGTCGGCCGGGTCCGCGTCCGAGGTCAGCCCGGGATCAGGCCGTCGTCACTGAGCATCTCCCTGACCTCGTCGAGCGAGGCGTCCGGCGCGGGGAGGATCAGCTCGGACGGCTCCAGGGCGTCGTCCGGCAGGGGCTCGCCCAGCCGCCGTACGGCGCCGAGCAGCGCGCCCAGCGTGCGCCGGAAGCCCTCCTCGTCGCCGCTCTCCATCTCCGCGAGCAGCTCGTCGTCCAGCTTGTTGAGCTCGGCGAAGTGGCCGTCGGCCACCTTCACCTGGCCTTCCCCCATGATGCGGACAATCATGACGGACCCCGTCCTACTGCTTGTCGAAGCGGTGCTGGGTCTGGGAGGACTGCTGGGCGTTGCCCTGGGCACCGCCCTCGATGGCCTGCTGCTGCGCCGAGGGGCCGCCGGCCAGCTCCGCCTTCATCCGCTGGAGCTCCAGCTCCACGTCCGTACCGCCCGAGAGGCGGTCCAGCTCGGCCTGGATGTCGTCCTTGGAACCGAGGCCGCTCTGGTCGTCGAGGGCGCCGGAGGCCAGCAGCTCGTCGATCGCGCCGGCCCGGGCCTGGAGCTGGGCCGTCTTGTCCTCGGCCCGCTGGATGGCCAGGCCGACGTCGCTCATCTCCTCGGAGATGCCGGAGAAGGACTCCGCGATGCGGGTCTGCGCCTGCGCCGCCGTGTACGTCGCCTTGATGGTCTCCTTCTTCGTACGGAAGGCGTCCACCTTGGCCTGCAGGCGCTGCGCGGCCAGCGTCAGCTTCTCCTCCTCGCCCTGGAGGGTCTGGTGCTGCACCTCCAGGTCGCTGACCTGCTGCTGCAGCGAGGCGCGCCGGGACAGCGCCTCGCGGGCCAGGTCCTCCCGGCCCAGGGCGAGGGCCTTGCGGCCCTGGTCCTCCAGCTTGGCCGACTGGCCCTGGAGCTGGTTGAGCTGCAGCTCCAGGCGCTTGCGGGAGGTCGCCACGTCGGCGACGCCGCGGCGCACCTTCTGCAGCAGCTCCAGCTGCTTCTGGTACGAGTAGTCGAGGGTCTCGCGCGGGTCCTCGGCCCGGTCCAGGGCCTTGTTCGCCTTCGCGCGGAAGATCATCCCCATACGCTTCATGACACCGCTCATGGGCTTCGCGCGCCCCCTTCTAGACGGACTGTGCTCCAGGTCACCGACAGGACCCACAGTACGGGCCCTGTCTCCATTACCGCACTGTTCGTGTACGGATGCGCTCCTCCTCCAGGACGACTCCACTCCGCCCATGTCAGGCGTAGGGAGTAGGTGCTCCCCCGAGCACGCCCGCGTCACGAACCCTGCACAGGGAAGACGCCCGCCGTTGCCGGATCGTTCCCCGGCAGAGTGGGGTACCCGGCCGCGACCACGTAGGCTTGGGTTTTGTGTTTGGTAGCCGTTCCTCCAAGGAAGAGAAGGCCGCCGCCACCGACAAGGTGAGCGCCGACCTCTCGCAGCCCCGTGACCCGCAGGCCCCGAAGGGCCGCCCGACGCCGAAGCGTGCTGTGGCCCAGTCGCAGCGCAAGGCCGTCGTGGCATCGACCGGCAATCGCAAGGAGGATGCAAAGCGCGCCCGCGAGCGCCGTCGCGAAGAGATGGCCAAGCAGCGCGAGGCCCTCGCCAACGGCGACCAGCGTTATCTGCCGGCCCGCGACAAGGGCCCCGTGCGCAAGTTCGTCCGCGACTACGTGGACTCCCGCTTCTCCGTCGCCGAGATGTTCCTGCCGCTGGCAGTGATCATCCTGGTGCTGAGCATGGTGCGGGTGCCGTCCATCCAGAACATCGCGCTGCTGCTGTGGCTCGCCGTGATCGCCCTGATCCTCGTCGACTCCGTCGCCCTCGGCTTCCGGCTGCGCAAGGCCCTCGCCGAGCGCTTCCCCGACGAGCCGCGCCGCGGCGCGGTGGCGTACGGCCTGATGCGCACCCTCCAGATGCGCCGGCTCCGTCTGCCGAAGCCGCAGGTCAAGCGCGGGGAACGGCCCTGAGCGGAGGGAAGCCCGGAGGGTCGGGGGACGGCTTCGCACCGGGCGCCAGGCTGTGGCTCGAGGGACTGGGCGGACTGCGCAACGCCGTCCGCCAGGAACTCGTGGGCCGGCAGGTCGACGAACAGATCGCGCACCGCTTCCCGGTCGGGCAGCGGCTGCGCGTCCTCGACGTCGGCATGGGCCAGGGCACCCAGGCGCTGCGTCTGGCCCGCGCCGGGCACAAGGTCACCGGACTCGAGCAGGATCCCGCCATGCTCGCCGTGGCCCGGGAGGCGCTGGCGGCCGAGCCCGCCGGGATCCAGGACCGGGTCGAGCTCCTGGAGGGCGACGGCCGCGAGACCGGCGCGCACTTCCTGCCGGGCAGCTTCGACGTGGTGCTCTGCCACGGCGTACTGATGTACGTGCCCGAGCCGGACGCGATGCTGGCCGGGCTGGCCCGGATGCTGGCGCCCGGCGGACTGCTGTCCCTGCTCGTGCGCAACGGCGACGCCCTCGCCATGCGGCCCGGGCTGGGCGCCGACTGGTCGGCCGCGCTGGCCGCCTTCGACACCGTCGACTACACGAACCGGCTGGGTCTGGACGTACGGGCGGACCGGCTGGCCGGGCTCACCGCCACGCTGTCCGGGATCGGCGCCCCGCTGTCGGCCTGGTACGGCGTGCGCGTCTTCACCGACGGCACCGAGGTCGGGGAGAAGCTGCCCCCGGACGAGGAGCTGGAGCGGCTGCTGGCCGCCGAGGACCGCGCCGGGCGGACCGACCCGTACCGCGGGGTCGCCGCGCTGCTGCACCTGTGCGGCGTGCGGGGCTGACCTCCGCGAGGCCCCGGAGAACCTGAGGCACGACAGAAGCCCGGACCCCGCGCGGGGTCCGGGCTTCTCGCGTCAGCGGCCGCCGCTCAGGCGTCGAGCGCCGCGCGCAGGCTCATCGTGTACAGCTCGGTGCCGTTGTCGTCGGACAGCTTCACCGTCTCGGTGCCGCCGTCCAGCAGCTCCTTCCACACCTCGCCGATCCACGACTCCGCGTCGCCCTGCGTGGTGAACTCCTCCGGCTCGACCGCCGGGGTCGTCTCGCTGCCGTCGGCCGTCTCGAACCGCCACGTCCACGCCATGTCCGCCTCCGTTGCTCGTCCGCTGCTCGCACGTTCCCGCACGCTGCTCCCCTTGAGTCTGCCCGCAGAGTAGCCGGGCGCGCAGCAGTCTCGGGGACGCGGGAGGATCTTCCTGTGGAACTCACTCTGCTCGGCACCGGCACACCCGAAGGACTGCCCCGCCCCGGCTGTCCCTGCGCGGCCTGCGCGGTCTCCGTGGGCGCCCGGGCGCGCGCCGCGACCTCCCTGCTCGTCGACGGCGCGCTGCTGCTCGACCTGACCCCCGGGGCGGTGCTGGCCGGCGCCCGTGCGGGCCACTCACTGGCCGGCGTACGGCAGGTCCTGCTCACCCATCCGCACGACGGGCCGCCGGTCGAACTGCCCCCGGGGCTGCCGGCCGCCGGGCGGGTGCCGGACGGCCGGGAGCTCGCGGTGATCAGCGGGCACCGGGTGCGGGCGGTGCCGATGGACGCGCCGGGCACCGGGTACGAGGTGACCGGCCCGGACGGGAGCCGGCTGCTGTACCTGCCGCCCGGCGGGGCGCCTGCCGGCTGGGGGTCCCCCCGGACGGAATCTGGGGGAGGGGCCGTCGGGCAGCGCCCGTACGACACGGTGCTCGCGGACGTGCTGGGCCGGCCGGAGGCGCTGGCCCGGCTGCGGGCGAGCGGCGCCGCCGGGCCGACCACGGACGTGATCGCGGTGCACCTGGACCACGACGTCCCGCCGGGCCGGGAGCTGGAGCGCAGGTGCGCGGCGGCCGGGGCGCGGGCGGTGCCGGACGGGACGACGGTGACGGTCGGCGAGTACCACGCGGTGCCGGACCTGCCGCGCCGGACGCTGGTGCTCGGCGGGGCCCGCTCCGGGAAGTCCGTCGAGGCCGAGCGGCGCCTGGCCGGCTTCCCGGAGGTGGAGTACGTGGCCACCGGCGGCACCCGGGACGGCGACGCGGAGTGGGCGGCGCGGGTCGGCCTGCACCGGGAGCGGCGGCCGGCGAGCTGGCGGACGCTGGAGACCTGCGAGCTGGCGCCGCTGCTGGTGGAGGGAGGGCCGCCGCTGCTGATCGACTGTCTGGCGCTGTGGCTGACGGACGCGATGGACCGGGCGGGGGCCTGGGACGACGCGGTCTGGGCGGGGCGCGGCCAGAAGGAGCTGCGGGAGCGGGTCGCGGAGCTGGTGGCGGCGGTGCGCGCGACCCGCCGTACGGTCGTGGCGGTCAGCAACGAGGTGGGCTCCGGGGTCGTTCCCGCGACCGCTTCCGGGCGCCGGTTCCGCGACGAACTGGGGCGCCTGAACAGCCTGGTGGCGGGTGAGTGCGAGCACGTCCTGCTGGTCGTGGCCGGGCAGGCGCTGGTCCTGAAGGAGTGACCCCGGGCCCCGTCCCGCGAGGTCACGGGACGGGGCTTGGGGAGGGCCTTACCCGCTGTACGCTCTGGCAGATGACCACGCTGAATCTCGACGACTTCTCCGATCTGATCGAGCGCCCCGACGGGGGCGTCCGGCGTGACGCCGAGGAACGCCGTGAGCGGCTGGCCGTGCCGGCTGGGGCGCTGGGGCGGCTCGACGAGCTCGCCGAGTGGCTGGCCGCCGCGCAGGGACGGGTGCCCGTCCGGCCGGTGGAGCGGCCCCGCGTCGTGCTGTTCGCCGCCGACCACGGGATCGCCGCCGCCGGGGTGTCCGCCCGGACCGCGGGCGGCGCGCACGAGTTGGTGCGCTCGGTGCTCGACGGGAACAGCCCGGTGTCGATCCTCGCCGGGCGCCTGGGCGCCGGCGTACGGATCGTGGACGCCGGTCTGGACTGCGAGCCCGGGCTGCTGCCCGAGGACGTGGTCCGCCACCGGGTGCGTCGCGGCAGCGGGCGCATCGACGTCGAGGACGCGCTCACGCTCGAAGAGGCCGAGGCGGCCCTGCGGCTCGGGAAGCGGATCGCGGACGAGGAAGCCGACTCCGGCACGGACCTCGTGGTCCTGGGCGACTTGAGCGTCGGTGGAACCACGGTCGCGGCGACGCTCGTCGCGGCCCTGTGCGGAACCGATGCCTCCGTGGTCACCGGACGCGGTGGGCGGCCCATCGACGACCTGACCTGGATGCGCAAGTGCGCGGCGATCCGCGACGCGCTGCGCCGGGCCCGCCCGGTCCTCGGCGACCAGGTGGCCCTGCTCGCGGCGGTCGGCGGTGCGGACGTGGCCGCGATCACCGGCTTCCTGCTCCAGTGCGCGGTGCGCCGTACGCCGGTCATCCTCGACGGGGTCGTTTCAGCAGCGTGCGGGCTCGTGGCCCAGCGGGCCGCGTTCCGGGCGCCCGACTGGTGGCTGGCCGGGCAGGCCAGCGGCGAGCCGGGCCAGACGAAGGCCCTGGACCGGATGGCACTCAACCCCGTGCTCGACCACGGCGTCACTGTGGGAGAAGGAACCGGGGCACTCCTGGCTCTCCCCTTGGTCCAGGCGGCCGCCGCCCTCGCGGCGCAGCTCCCGGAGCAGACGGCAGGGGAGCCGCAGGAGCCTGAGCAGCCGGAGGACTGAGCGCCCGGTCGGCGGCGCCCCATATGATCGCGTTTCATGGGAGAGGCCCGCTTGACCAGCGCAGACATCGACCGGACCACCGCACAGGCCGCCAAGGCGGCCCAGGGGTCCGGCAAGGACACGACCAGCAGGAAAGACGACAGGAAGGACGAAGGGGGCGGCCGGGAGACCGGCCGGGGATCCGCCCGCTCGCGGCGCGGCGCCGCGTTCGCGGTCTGGTACCTGCGCGCCGTCACCTTCGTCAACTTCCTCAGCGCGGTGTGGCTTTCGCTCGGCCAGGACCTGCGCCGGCACAACACCGCCGACTTCTACACCCCGTACCTGCTCACGGCGGGCTTCGCCTCCGGCATGTTCTCGCTGCTGCTCGCGGTCACCATGGGCCGCCGCAAGCGGGCCGCGTGGATCCTGAACCTGGTGCTCAGCGGCATGCTGCTGCTGGCGTTCGCCACCGCCGCCTTCGCCCCGTGCACCAGCGGTGACTTCAACCTCTGCTACCCGGAGTTCCGCGACCACACCCAGAACTGGGTCTCGCTCGCCCTGACCGCGGCCTTCGTCGGCGCCCTGGTGCTCGGCCGCCGCGAGTTCTACGCCAAGGGCGACCGCTCCAACCCCAAGCTGGCCACCGCGGTCGGCGCCGTCGGCCTGCTGTGCACCTCGCTGCTCGCCGCGCTGATCGTCGGCGCCGCCAACACCGACCCGGACGCCGCCGAGGCCACGTTCCTGGCCCGCTGGCGGTACGGCGTGATGCGGCTGATCACCCTGGAGCCGAACGCCCGCGACTACGCCGCGATCACCACGCCCGGCTGGGTGGACATCGTGATCAACGTCATGTCCACGCTGCTCCTGATCGCCGTACTGCTCGCCGCCTTCCGCTCGCGCCGCGCCGTCGACCCCCTCACCGCGCAGGACGAGGAGAAGCTGCGCGCGCTGCTCGCCAAGCAGGGCGACCGCGATTCGCTCGGCTACTTCGCGCTGCGCCGCGAGAAGTCCGTGATCTGGTCCCCCACCGGCAAGGCGGCCGTCACGTACCGCGTCGTCGGCGGTGTCTCGCTGGCCTCCGGCGACCCGATCGGCGACCCCGAGGCCTGGCCGGGCGCCATCGAGCCCTGGCTGGCCGAGGCCCGCGAGCACGGCTGGGTGCCGGCCGTCATGGGCGCGAGCGAGGAAGCCGGGCAGATCTACGCGCGCCACGGACTGGACGCGCTGGAACTGGGCGACGAGGCCATCGTCGAGACCGACGAGTTCACCCTGGAGGGCCGCGCCATGCGGACCGTCCGGCAGGCCTACAACCGCGTCAAGCGCGCCGGTTACACCGTCCGGATCCGCCGCCACGCCGACATCCCGGCCGACGAGATGGACGTGCTCCTCACCCGCGCCGACGACTGGCGCGACGGCGCGACCGAGCGCGGCTTCTCGATGGCGCTGGGCCGACTGGGCGATCCCGGCGACGGCCAGTGCGTGATGCTGGAGTGCACCGACGGCAACGGCGATCTGCGCGCCGTGCTGTCCTTCGTCCCCTGGGGCCCCAAGGGACTGTCGCTGGACCTGATGCGCCGCGACCGCGATTCCGAGAACGGCCTGATGGAGTTCATGGTCATCGAACTCCTCGAACGCTCCAAGGAGATCGGCGTCACACAGGTCTCGCTCAACTTCGCGATGTTCCGTTCCGTCTTCGAGCGGGGGTCCAAGCTCGGCGCGGGTCCGGTGCTGCGCATGTGGCGCTCGCTGCTGAGCTTCTTCTCCCGCTGGTGGCAGATCGAGTCCCTCTACCGGGCCAACGCCAAATACCGGCCGATCTGGGAACCGCGGTTCATGCTCTTCGAGAAGAGCTCCGACCTGCTGCGGATCGGTATCGCGGCGGGCCGGGCCGAGGGCTTCCTGGAGGCTCCCGGGCTGCCGAAGTGGCTGAACCGCAAACATCTGGAGACCAATCGTTGACGGCTTGGACGACCACCCCCCTGCGGCGGTTCGCCCGCCGCGAGTGGGGGCCCCTGTTCTGGACCGTCCGGGACGCCCTGGTCCGCGACAAGTGGCGGGCGGCCCCGATGACCCTGGGGGCCGTCTGCCTGACCTCGGTCTTCCAGATCGTCCAGAACACGTCCTGGGGGTTCCAGCCGGTCCAGAACCTCGGATCGGTGAAGGCCGTCGACCCGCTGTGGCTGGCCGTGCTGCGCACCCCGCTGTCCCTGTTCGTCCCCGCCCTCGACCTGCCGGTGTGGGGGGCGCTCGCCCAGATCCTGCTGGTCTTCGGGATCTCGGAGATCTGCATCGGCTGGTGGCGCACGCTGGTCATCGGCTACGTCGCCACCCTCGCCGGGACCACGTACGCCCGGATCGGGCTCTCGCTGGGGGCCGACCACCCCTTCGGCCTGCCGGTGTCCGACCGCGTCGTCAACGACACCGGGCCCTCGGCGGCGGTGGTCGGCCTCGCGATCTACGTGTGCTGGCGGTACCGGGCGTACCTGACCGGCGCGATCGTGATCGCGGTGATGATCGGCGAGGTGCTGGTCAAGGACAACCTGGCCGGCAAGGAGCACCTCGCGGCCATCGCCGCCGTCATGGCGGTGTGCGTGGTCCGCGCGAAGTGGGGGCCGGAACGTTCCCGCGTCCCCCTCGGCCGGCGCCCGCCCCCGGCGGCCCCGCTGCCCCCGCAGCGTCCCGGCACCTGACGGGCCCGTCCGCCCCGCGCGGAGCAGGCCGTACCGTATCGGGGTGACGACAGACCTCGGGCCGTTCGCCCCCACCCGGCACTGGATGCGGTCCCATCCGCTGGCCACCGATGCCGTGCTCGCGCTCGGGGCGCTCGTCTCCATGGTCGTCGGCTCCTTCGCCGATCCGCACGGCCCGCACGGGCCCACCTTCGGGACCCAGACCCCCGAGCCGCTCTCCCTGCTGCTGATGGTGCTGGGCGCGGCCGCGCTGGTGTTCCGGCGCCGGCACACCCGTACCGTGCTCGCCGTGACCATCGGGCTGTGCCTGCTGGAGCTGGCCACCGGCGAGCCCCGGGCGCCCGTCGCCATGTCCACGGTGATCGCCCTGTACACGCTGGCCTCCCGTACCGACCGGCCCACCACCTGGCGCATCGCCCTGCTCACGATGGCGGGGCTGACGGGCGTGGCCATGCTGGCCGGACCCCTCCCCTGGTACGCGCAGGAGAACATCGGCATCTTCGCCTGGACCGGGATGGCCGCGGCCGCCGGCGACGCCGTGCGCAGCCGGCGGGCGTTCATCGACGCCATACGGGAGCGGGCCGAGCGGGCCGAGCGGACCCGCGAGGAGGAGGCCCGGCGGCGGGTCGCCGAGGAGCGGCTGCGGATCGCCCGGGACCTGCACGACGTGGTGGCCCACCACATCGCCCTGGTCAACGTCCAGGCGGGGGTGGCCGCGCACGTCATGGACAAGCGTCCCGACCAGGCCAAGGAGGCCCTGGCCCACGTACGGGACGCCAGCCGCTCGGCGCTGAACGAGCTGCGGGCCACGGTCGGGCTGCTGCGCCAGTCCGGCGATCCGGAGGCGCCGACCGAACCGGCGCCGGGGCTGGCCGTCCTGGACGAGCTGGTGGGCACCTTCCGGCACGCCGGGCTGCCGGTGAAGGTGATGGTCGAGCTCGGCCGGGACGGCGACCCGCTGCCGGCCGCCGTGGATCTGGCGGCGTACCGGGTGATCCAGGAGGCGCTGACCAACGTGCGCAAGCACGCCGGGCCGGAGGTCCGGGCCGAGGTCAGCGTGGTCCGGGTCGGCGCCTCGGTGGAGGTGACCGTGCTGGACGACGGGGGCACCGCGGCGGCCGGGGAGGCCGACGGCGCGGGCGGCGGCCACGGGCTGCTCGGCATGCGCGAGCGGGCGACGGCGCTGGGCGGCTCCTGTTTCGCCGGGCCCCGGTTCGGCGGCGGCTACCGGGTGCACGCCGTCCTCCCCGTGGCCTGATCCCTCAGTCGCCGGGCGGGCAGAACTGCCGCCAGGCGCCGAGTTCGTACTTCTTCTGCAGCGAGCTGAGCCTCAGCTCCCGCGACTGCCCGCACCACTGGCCGATCCGGCCCTCGTACTCCACGTGGAAGACGGCCTTGCCCGCCGCGATGAACGGGGTGAGCCGCTCGCACTCGTCGTACTCGGCGCACTGCTCGTTGACGGCGAAGTCGAAGTCCCCGACCAGCTGCGGGATCTGGTCGAGGTCGTTCTTCAGCCCGACCGCCAGCCCCCGGTCGTGCGCCAGCTTCGCGATCAGCCGGTTGTAGGCCAGCTGGTCCTCGGCGGTGAGCGGGAAGCCCGTCTTGTTGCGGTAGCCGTCCATGTTGTCGGGCTCCACCGCGTCGAAGCCCTTCTCGCGGCACATGTCGAACCGCTTGGCCATCAGCGGCTCCAGCTCGGACAGCCGCCGGACGTCCAGCCAGCGCTCGCCCTCCCAGCCGTTGCCCTCGCCGAGCAGCGCCTTCGGGAAGGCCCCGGCGTCGGGGCGGAACTCCTCCCAGGCGCCGGTGGACAGGTAGCAGATGGTCCGCCGGCCGGCCTTCTTCAGGGAGTCGACCTGCTCCTTGGTGGTGTTGAAGCCGTCGACGTCGTACACCGCCGCCTTCACCGAGGTGTCCAGCTTCCCGGTGAGCTGCCACTGCCAGCTGACCGCGGGCCCGGGCTGCCAGCGCTCCCCCGGCGCCGGGGCGGGCGACACGTCGTCCGGCTCCTCCTGCCCCTCGGTGGTGCAGGCGGCCAGGACGAGCAGCACGAGGAGCGGCAGGACCCGGCCGCGCCTCACCGCCCCGCGCGGCAAGCGGGTCATCCGGCGGCCTCCAGGGCGTACGGGAGGGTCCCCCACGGGTGCGCGCCGGTCCCGGGGACCGCGCAGTGCACCCCGGCCCGCCGCTGGCGGGCGAGCTCGGCGGCGGGCGCGCCCGGCGGGACCGCGTACACGAGGTGGCAGAACCGCTGGGCGGGGTGGTCGGCCGTCCACGGCGGCACCGGGGCGTCCCGGTAGGCGTCCCAGGGGCCCTCGAACGTGACCAGCAGGTCGGCGAGTTCGGCGTAGTCGGGGTGCGGGTGGACCCCGTGGTTGAGGACGAGGGTGCGGGCGCCCGCGGCCCGGGCCGCGACGGCGAGCCGCCCGTAGTGCGAGAGCAGCGCCGGATCGGCGGAGGCCTGGTCGAGGAAGGCCCCGTCGGCGCCGTACCAGTCGCGGTGGCGCAGCAGGTCCTGCACCACGGCGGAGTGCGGGCGCCGCCCGTAGTCGGTGTCGGTGTACCCGAGGACGGGCACCCCGGCGTCGCGCAGCCGCTGCGCGACGGCGGCGAACCGCTCGTCGGGGGCCTCGCCCGGCCCGCTGGCGGGGTTGAGGACCACGGAGTGCAGCCGGCCCGCGGAGCGGATCAGCAGCTCCCAGTCCTCGGGCCGGTCCGCGGGGTGCTCGTAGAGGGGCACCAGCAGCATCAGGACCTTCTTCTTCTACGGGGTCGCGTTGTACCAAGTCACGTTGTACGAGGACGTTGTACGCGATCGACAGGATCGGCGGCGGGATCAGCGGTGGGCCGTCGCGCGCCCCAGCAGCAGGCAGACGAGCGTCCCCAGCACGACCGCGGCCGCGCCCGCCACCACGAGCTGGATCAGCCGCGGCTGCCCCACCCCCAGCAGCAGCGCCAGGCTCTGCGCGAGCGCCGCCGAGGCGCAGACCACGGCCGCGGGCCGGACCGCCCCGAAGGACTGGAGCAGCAGCCCGGTCCACATGACGGCGCCGAGCAGCAGCAGGGTCGCGGCCCGGACCCCGGTCAGTCCGGGTGCGCCCGGCCAGAGCAGGGTGCCGGCCAGCCCGAGGGCCAGCAGCACCGCCAGGTACGCGGCGAGGCAGCGGCCCAGCGTGCCGAGCATCCGCAGCCAGAACTGCCGGGGCGAGCGGGCCGCCCGCAGCCCGGCCAGGCTCCCGCTGCGGAACCGGTGCAGCAGCCATTCGGCGGGACCCATGCTGAGGGTGAGCGCCACCGCCGAGGGGGCGGCGACGGCCTCGGCGGGACCCCCGGCGAGCACCTCCCCCAGGGCGGCGTACAGCACCAGCAGGCCGGTGCCGAGGCCGAACATCCCGTACGGCACGGAGTCCCCGATCCGGGGTCCGCGCGGCCCGAAGTCCTCCTCGGCGCCCCGCAGCATCCGCCAGCGCACCGGCCCCTCGCCGGGCCGGTGTCCGGCCCGGTCCCGGATCCGGCGCACCCCGGCCCGTACGCCCTCGGCCACCGGCAGCTCCCGTACCGCGAGGGTGCAGGCGGCCAGCAGGGACGCCGCGAGCAGGCCCACCCGTACGGGCACGGGCAGGTCGGTGAAGAGGGCGAGCAGCGCCCCCGCGGCCATCGGGCCGAGCGCGGCGAGCAGGACCCGCTCCCGCCCGAGGACCAGCAGCACGGTGGCGGCGCCGACGTACAGCGCCTGGCCCGCGGCGAACGCGTAGCTGAACGGCGGCCCGCCGGGCACGGTGAGCGCGGCGGCGATGCCGAGCACCGCCCCGACGGGGGCCCCGACGAGCAGGGTCCGCCCGGCGGCGGCCCGGTCGCCGAGGCCCAGCCAGGTGTAGGCGCGGTGGGACAGGGTCTGGTCCCACACCCAGCCGATGAGTGCCCCGGCGAGCAGGGTCAGCGTCCCGGCGGGGAGCCCGAGCCGGTCCTTGGGGCCCTCCAGCAGGGGGGCGCCCAGGACGTAGGCGAGACCGGGCAGCGCGAAGACGACCCCGCGCAGCAGGCAGGCGGTGAGGGAGACCTTCCAGGGGTCGGGGACGTGCTCCGGCTCCGGGAAGGCCCGGGGCACCCGGGCGTAGAGCTCCTCGGCGAGGCCGAAGGAGTCGTGGCGGCCGTAGGTGAGCCGGATGTGCTCGTCGGTCATCCCGTCGGATTCGAGGACGGCGGCGATCTCGTCGGGATGGACGGCCGCCGCGATCAACCCGTCGAGGCGTTCGGCGAGTTGGTCCATGGGGTCGCCGGCCGGGCCGGGGTCCCCCGGCCCGGTGCGGCGGGGCCGGGGGATGGCGGGGAGGGTGTCCCCGCCGGGGACGCGCAGCCAGAGGGATCCGCTCACCACAGGCTCCCGTCGGCGGCGAGTTCGCGGTACCAGGGGTCGGCGAGCCGCTGCGTCCAGTCGTCGCCCGCGCGGACGGGCAGGACCGGCTGGCCGGCGAGTTCGCGGTAGATGTGCCGGAAGCCGTCCACGGACTGGTGGAGCGTGAACTTCTCGACGACCCGTTTGCGGGAGCGGCGGCCCAGCTCGGCCCGGCGTTCGTCGTCGCGGAGCAGGGCGAGGGCGGCGCGGGCCATGGTCTCCGGTTCGCGCGGCGGGACCACGAGCCCGGTGTCGCCGACGGCCTCCCGCACCCCGCCGACGTCGGTGGACACGGTGGTGCGGCCGCAGGACATGGCCTCGATGATGCTGAAGGGGAAGCCCTCGCTGATGCTGGAGAGCATCACGATGCTGCCCGCCGCGTAGGCCTGCGCCACCTGCTCGATGCGGCCCTCGTACGAGATCCCGTCGGCCACCCCCAGTTCGGCGCCGAGCTCCTCCAGGCGCAGCTTGTACGCCTCGCAGCCCGCCGGGACCGGGCCGAACAGGCGCAGCCGCAGGGCGGGCAGCTCCTCGCGCATGAACGCGTAGGCCCGGATGAGGGTTTCGAGGTCCTTGATCGGGTCGATGCGCCCGCACCAGCTGAGGGTGGGCACCTCGGGTTCGGGTCCGGCGTCGGGGAAGGCGTACGGGTCGACGCCGTTGTAGACCGTGCGGATGCGGTCGGGGGCGGCGCCGCCGCGCTCCTCCCAGCGGCGGTTGTACTGGTTGCACGGGGTGATGAGGTCGGCCTGCCGGTAGCCCTCGGTGTTGAGCTCCCGGTAGAAGCCGAGCAGCAGGGCCTTGACGGGCCAGCGCTGCTCGGCGGTGCGGTAGCCGAGGTAGCGCTCGCGCAGGTAGATGCCGTGCTCGGTGAGGAGGAAGGGCACCTTGTCGAGGTACTTGGCGGCGAGGGCCGGGAGGGTGGCGAGCCCGCTGCTGACCGCGTGCGCGACGCTGTCGGGCGGGATCCGCACGGACAGCGGCCGCAGCGCGTGCTCGATCAGGTCGGTGGCGGTGAGCGCGTCGTGGATGGTGGGCGCGGCGGCGGCGGTGGGCAGGCCGGGCCGGGTCCACACGTCCATCAGCAGGCGCAGGACCGTTTCGGAGCGCAGGGCCGCGGCGAGGCGGCCGGCCCGGGCGAGGACGGCGAGTTCGTGCAGGGCCTCGGAGAAGCCGCCGTGGGCGGGGGCACCCCCGACGGTGGCCGGGGGAGGATCGAGCAGGGAGAGCAGGAAGGTTTCGTACGTCGCCGTGAACCGGCGGTGCGCCTTGCCCCGCAGCACCGAGCGGCGGCCGCGGCCGGGCACCGGTCCCCAGAGCGGGACGGCGGTGTGCCGGTAGACGTTGCGGGGCAGCTCCCACGTGACCGGCTCGCGTCCGGAGCCGGTCAGGGCTATGACGTTGAAGTCGACCTCCGGCATCCCGCGTACCAGCTGGTCGCACCAGGTGCTGACTCCCCCGTGGACGTGCGGATAGGTGCCTTCGGTGAGCATGGTGACGTGACGCCCATGGCTCATGTGCTGTGTCCCCCCAGGACGGAAAAGGGGCCGGCGCCCGTGTGCGGAGCGCCGGCGCTGGGTGGTACCCGGTGTCGAGGCCGGACAGTGGTCAGCTGGGCAGCTTGAGGGTGACCGCGCTCTGCAGCAGCTCGGGCGAGGTCCACGCCGAGCGGCTGCCCGCGTAGGCGGTGCCGAAGTCGGCGGCGCCCAGCAGGAGCTGCTTCTTCGTGCCGGTGGGAGCGGTCACCGGGGCGAGGACTCCGGAGGGCGCCTTGACGGTGACGTCCTTGCCGATGCGGTAGGCGGTGACCTGGTTGTTGGCGATGGCCTTGTCCCAGGCGGCCCGGCGGCTGAGCTCGACGCCGGTGTCCTTCATGCTCTGGTTCACGATCGGGGCGCTGGGCGCGTAGAGCGTGCGGTAGGTGTCGAGGACCTGGTTGAGCACCGGGTAGAGGGTGCGGTCCTCGGCGAGGTTGGACTGGTGGACGTAGTGCGGACGCGGGTCGTTGGCCAGGACGTGGCGCAGGGCGGTCCGCGCCTCGGCGGGGACGATGTAGTCCAGGTAGCCGGTGGCGGTGTCGAGCGGGGCCGGGAGGCAGGTGGAGGTCGCGGGGTTGTCCTCGCAGACCCCGCTGCCGCCGGCGGCGCGACTGGTGTAGATCCAGTTGTACTCGTCGGCCATCTCCGCGTTGGTGCCCGTGTTGTAGTACACGTTCATCGGGTAGCGCGGGACGGTCAGGGCGGCGCCGACGGCGCGCTGCGCGGGCTCGCGCGAGCTGTCGCTGCCCGCCCACTTGACCCCGTTGTCGGCGAGGGCGCCCGCCAGGTTGGGGTTGTCCTGGGCCTGCTGCGGCAGGGTCTTGAGGCCGGAGTGCTCGCCGGTGACGAGCTCGGTGCGGTCGGTGGTGATGCCCTTGGCGGCGGCCCAGTTGTTGTTGTCGCGGATCTGGGCGGAGATGTCGGCCCGGCTCATCCAGTTGATGGCGCCCGCCGCGTTCTTCGTACAGGTCCACGGGACGACGGCGGTGTCCTGGACGCAGCCGAGGAAGGGGTGCGAGTACGTGTGGTTCATCCAGCGGTACTTGGCCCGGTCGGCGACCAGCTGCGCGGTGAGGGCGTCGGTGCCGCCGTTCTCGGCCTTCCACTCCTCGCCGGCGCCGGCGTTGAAGAGGAGGTCGAGTTTGAAGTTCTTGCTCGTCTGCCACTGCGCCGCGTACTGGGCGTCGGCGGCGGTCATCCGGATGGTGCTCTCCTTGCCCTCGCCGCCCGGGCAGGCGTAGTCGCCGGGCGTGCAGTTGAGGTCCTTGCTCCACCGGGCGTCCGGGGCGAAGACGTCGTCCACGTGGACCGCGAAGTAGTTGCGCTCCTGGCCGAGGTGGATCCCCTGGGTGAGCCAGTCGACGATGCCGCGGGCGAGCAGCCGGAACTGCTGCTGGTACTGGTTGTACCCGAAGGTGACGACCAGTTCGCTGCGCCCGTCGTGGGCGTACTCGCCCACCAGGGAGGCCCGTCCGCCGGCGACGGGGGCGTCGAGGTAGCTGGTGTAGCCGGCCCGCGGCTTGCCCATGAACCCGTAGCTCTCGGGGACCAGGGCGGAGTTGTCCTCGAAGGCGACCTGCCCGCCGAGGTAGCCGAAGGGGCCGGCCTTGCCGGCGGTGGTGACGGCGGCCTGCGTGCCGTCGAGCTGGCCGCTGTAGCCGCCGTTGTCGGTGTACTCGAGGCCGACGCCCGGGTGCGCCCAGGTGTACGCGTCGACCTGGCGGATGCCGTACGTCGTCTCGTACGCGCTGAGCGCGGCCATCTCGGCCGAGCCCTCGCCGAAGGGGTTCTCGTTCGGCAGCACGACGCCCTGGTACTTGGCGCGCGGCCGGCCGTCGACGGTGTCGGCGAGGAACCCGGCGTTGATCACCGGGCGCCCGGAGCTGCCCAGGAGGACCCGGGTGTACGGCACTCCGGTGTCCCGGAGCTCCGCGGTGATGGCGTCGACCGAGCTGCCGCCGTCGTCGACGACGAGCACCTTCAGGTCGATGCGCGGTGTCACGGCGGCCGCGTGTGCGGTCGCGGCGGGCAGTGCCACGGACATCAGCGCCGCCACCCCCATTGCGGCGGCAGCCCTGTTCATCCGGTTCTTGTTGACCATTTCGGCCTTTCCCCCCGCAGGCATCACTCGACTACGGCCCTATGGCGGTCGGCCGGGCCGAGGAGGCTCTGTGGAAATCATGCAAAGGGACCCCGCGTCCCCTTGCGAGAGTGGGTCGAGTCTCTCGGACCTCGTCAGGTCCAAGGGACAAACCTGGTGCGGAAACCACGGATGGGTGAATCTCCCGGCGTCTTGATCGAACAACTTGCCAAACCTTCGAGTGACGTGCGGACGAGCGGCTACGCGTAGGCTCATTTCTGGCGGGCGTCGGGCCGGAATACGATCGCTGTGGATGGCCGGCCACCCACTCGGCCCACAACACAAACGGAAGCGAGACTTCACCACCGTGACTGCTCTGACTCTCAGCACTGCCGGCGCGGCGACGCTGCGCGCCGACGCCCTCGTGGTCGGCGTGGCGAAGGGCCCCAAGGGCCCGGTCGTCGCCGCGGGCGCCGAGGCCGTGGACAAGGCGTACGACGGAAAGCTCGCCGCCGTGCTCGACGCACTCGGCGCCTCGGGCGCCGAAGGCGAGACCACCAAGCTGCCGGCGCCGGACGGCCTGAAGGTCCCGGTCGTGCTGGCGGTCGGGCTCGGCCCCGTCCCCGAGAAGGACGAGTCGTACGACGAGGAGGCCCTGCGCCGCGCCGCCGGCGCCGCCGCCCGCGCGCTGCACGGCTCCAAGAAGGCCGCCTTCGCCCTCCCCCTGGACGACGCCTCCGCCGTCACCGCCGTCGCCGAGGGCGCGCTGCTGGGCGCGTACGCCTTCACCGCCTACCAGGGCGGCGAGAAGAAGGCCTCCGGCAAGAACGGCGGCCCGAAGCAGCCGCTCGCCGAGGTGGCCCTGCTCGGCGCCAAGCCGCGCGACAAGGAACACAAGGCGGCCGCCGAGCGCGCGACCGTCGTGGCCACCGAGGTCAACGTCGCCCGCGACCTGATCAACACCCCGCCGAACGACCTCACCCCCGAGGCCTTCGCCGCGGTCGCCTCCGCGACCGCCAAGGAGAACGGCGTCAAGGTCCAGGTCCTCGACGAGAAGGCGCTGGTCAAGGGCGGCTACGGCGGCATCATGGGCGTCGGCAAGGGTTCCGAGAACCCGCCGCGCCTGGTGAAGCTCTCCTACACCCACGCCAAGGCGGAGAAGACCCTCGCGTTCGTCGGCAAGGGCATCACCTACGACTCGGGCGGCATCTCCCTCAAGCCGGCCGGCCACAACGAGACGATGAAGTGCGACATGTCCGGCGCTGCCGCCGTCTTCGCCGCCGTCATCGCCGCCGCCAAGCTGGGCCTCCAGGTCAACGTCACCGGCTGGCTCGCGCTCGCCGAGAACATGCCCTCCGGCTCCGCCACCAAGCCCGGCGACGTGCTGCGCATGTACAGCGGCAAGACCGTCGAGGTCCTGAACACGGACGCCGAGGGCCGCCTGGTCCTGGGCGACGCGCTGACCAAGGCCTCCGAGGAGAACCCCGACGCGATCGTCGACGTCGCCACCCTGACCGGCGCCATGGTGCTGGCCCTGGGCGACCGCACCTTCGGGATCATGGCCAACGACGACGCCTTCCGCACCGCGATCCACGAGATCGCGGAGGAGGTCGGCGAGGCCTCCTGGCCGATGCCGCTCCCCGAGGACCTGCGCAAGACCATGGACTCCCCCACCGCCGACATCGCGAACATGGGTGTCCGGATGGGCGGCGGCCTGGTGGCCGGCCTCTTCCTCCAGGAGTTCGTCGGCGAGGGCATCACCTGGGCCCACCTCGACATCGCGGGCCCGGCCTTCCACGAGGGCGCCCCGTACGGCTACACCCCCAAGGGCGGCACCGGCTCCGCCGTGCGCACCCTGGTGCGGCTGGCCGAGCGCACGGCCACCGGCGACCTGGGCTGACCCGCCCCCCGCGGGCCCCGCAGCGCCCTGTGTGACATGCCTCAAGCCTTGGTCGAGCACTCGATCAAGGCTTGAGGCATGTTCACTGACAACGAAATCCGTAGGTTTCTACGCACTGGTAACCCCTACTTCGGGCAGAACGACCTGCCACATCATGGGCCCGGCGTCCCGCGTTCCCCCGACAAATGCGAAGATGGGTTCTCGGCAGGACAGGGCCCCCACCACAGGGCCGAACAACTAGCGGCCGATTACCAGCCGCCGCCCGGTCACAGAGGACCGGTGCCCGGCGCACATGCATGGAGGACGTGACGTGGCGAACGACGCCAGCACCGTTTTCGACCTAGTGATCCTCGGCGGTGGCAGTGGCGGTTACGCCGCGGCTCTGCGCGCATCCCAGCTGGGTCTGGACGTTGCCCTGATCGAGAAGAACAAGCTCGGCGGCACCTGCCTGCACAACGGCTGCATCCCGACGAAGGCACTGCTCCACGCGGGCGAGATCGCGGACCAGGCGCGCGAAGCCGCCCAGTTCGGCGTGAAGGCCACCTTCGAGGGCATCGACATCGCGGGTGTGCAGAAGTACAAGGACGAGGTCATCTCGGGCCTGTACAAGGGCCTGCAGGGCCTGGTCGCCTCCCGCAAGGTGACGTACATCGAGGGTGAGGGCCGCCTTTCCTCGCCGACCTCCGTCGACGTGAACGGCCAGCGCATCCAGGGCCGCCACGTCCTGCTGGCGACCGGCTCCGTGCCGAAGTCGCTGCCGGGCCTGCAGATCGACGGCAACCGCATCATCTCCTCGGACCACGCGCTGGTCCTGGACCGCGTCCCCGAGTCGGCGATCGTCCTGGGCGGCGGCGTCATCGGCGTCGAGTTCGCCTCGGCGTGGAAGTCCTTCGGCTCCGACATCACCGTGATCGAGGGCCTCAAGCACCTCGTCCCGGTCGAGGACGAGAACAGCTCGAAGCTGCTGGAGCGCGCGTTCCGCAAGCGCGGCATCAAGTTCAACCTGGGCACCTTCTTCGACAAGGCCGAGTACACCGAGAACGGCGTACGGGTCACCCTCGCGGACGGCAAGACCTTCGAGGCCGAGGTGCTGCTGGTCGCCGTCGGCCGCGGCCCGGTCTCCCAGGGCCTGGGCTACGAGGAGCAGGGCGTCGCGATGGACCGCGGCTACGTCCTGGTCGACGAGTACATGCAGACCAACGTGCCGACGATCTCGGCGGTCGGCGACCTCGTCCCGACCCTGCAGCTCGCGCACGTCGGCTTCGCCGAGGGCATCCTGGTCGCGGAGCGTCTGGCCGGTCTGAAGACCGTCCCGATCGACTACGACGGTGTTCCGCGCGTCACGTACTGCCACCCCGAGGTCGCCTCGGTCGGCATCACCGAGGCCAAGGCCAAGGAGATCTACGGCGCGGACAAGGTCGTGGCTCTGAAGTACAACCTGGCGGGCAACGGCAAGAGCAAGATCCTGAAGACCGCGGGCGAGATCAAGCTCGTCCAGGTCAAGGACGGTGCCGTGGTCGGCGTCCACATGGTCGGTGACCGGATGGGCGAGCAGGTCGGCGAGGCCCAGCTGATCTACAACTGGGAGGCTCTGCCGGCCGAGGTCGCGCAGCTCATCCACGCGCACCCGACCCAGAACGAAGCGCTCGGCGAGGCCCACCTGGCCCTGGCCGGCAAGCCGCTTCACTCCCACGACTAATCCACAGTCACGGGCGCGACGACCACTTCCGCACTTTCGTAAGGAGCAACTGAAACCATGTCGGTTTCCGTAACCCTTCCGGCGCTCGGCGAGAGCGTCACCGAGGGAACTGTCACCCGCTGGCTGAAGGCCGAGGGCGAGCGCGTCGAGGCCGACGAGCCGCTGCTCGAGGTCTCGACCGACAAGGTCGACACCGAGATCCCGTCGCCCGTCTCCGGCATCCTGGCCTCCATCAAGGTCGCCGAGGACGAGACGGTCGAGGTCGGCGCCGAGCTGGCCGTCATCGACGACGGCTCCGGCGCCCCGGCCCCCGCCGAGGCCGAGACGGTCGTCGCCGAGGTTCCGGCCGCCGCTCCGGCTCCGGTCGCCGAGGCCCCCGCGGCCCCGGCCCCGGTCGCCGAGGCTCCGGCCGCCGTTGCACCCGCCGCCTCCGGCACGGACGTCGTTCTCCCCGCCCTGGGCGAGAGCGTCACCGAGGGCACCGTCACCCGCTGGCTGAAGCAGGTCGGCGAGTCCGTCGAGGCCGACGAGCCGCTGCTCGAGGTCTCCACGGACAAGGTCGACACCGAGATCCCCGCGCCGGTCGCCGGCACCCTGCTGGAGATCCGGATCAACGAGGACGAGACCGCCGAGGTCGGCACCGTCCTGGCCGTCATCGGCGCCGCCGGTGCCGCTCCGGCCGCCGCCCCGGCTCCGGTCGCCGCTGCCCCGGTCGCCGCTCCGGCCCCGGTCGCCGCCGCTCCGGTCGCCGCCCCGGCTCCGGTCGTGGCCGCCCCGGCCGCTGCCGCGCCGGTCGCCGCTCCGGCTCCGGTCGCCGCCCCGGCCCCCGTGGCCGCTCCGGCTCCGGTCGCCCCGGCTCCGGTGGCCGCCCCGGCCGCTCCCGCCGCCGCGGTCTCCGCCGGTGACGAGGGCGCGTACGTGACCCCGCTGGTGCGCAAGCTCGCCTCGGAGTCCGGCGTCAACCTGGCCTCGGTCTCGGGCACCGGCGTCGGTGGCCGTATCCGCAAGCAGGACGTCCTGGCCGCCGCCGAGGCCGCCAAGGCCGCCGCTGCCGCCCCGGCTCCGGCCGCCGCCCCGGCCGCCAAGGCCCCGGCTGCCGCCGCGGTCTCGGAGCTGCGCGGTCAGACCGTCAAGATGACCCGCATGCGCAAGGTCATCGGCGACAACATGATGAAGGCCCTGCACTCGCAGGCTCAGCTCAGCTCCGTGGTCGAGGTGGACATCACCAAGATCATGAAGCTGCGCGAGCAGGCCAAGGGCTCCTTCCTGGCCCGCGAGGGCGTCAAGCTCTCGCCGATGCCGTTCTTCGTCAAGGCCGCCGCCCAGGCGCTGAAGGCCCACGCGGTCGTCAACGCCCGGATCAACGACGACGAGGGCACCATCACCTACTTCGACTCGGAGAACATCGGCATCGCCGTGGACTCCGAGAAGGGCCTGATGACCCCGGTCATCAAGGGTGCCGGTGACCTCAACCTGGCGGGCATCTCCAAGGCCACCGCCGACCTGGCCGCCAAGGTCCGCGGCAACAAGATCACGCCGGACGAGCTGTCGGGCGCGACCTTCACCATCAGCAACACCGGCTCGCGCGGTGCGCTGTTCGACACCGTGATCGTGCCCCCGAACCAGGTCGCCATCCTGGGCATCGGTGCCACGGTCAAGCGTCCGATGGTCATCGAGACCCCCGAGGGCACCGTCATCGGCGTCCGCGACATGACGTACCTGACCCTGTCCTACGACCACCGCCTGGTGGACGGCGCGGACGCGGCCCGGTACCTCTCGGCCGTCAAGGCGATCCTCGAGGCCGGCGAGTTCGAGGTCGAGCTCGGCCTCTGAGGCCCACGCCCCGAGGCCCGCGACTCGCACGGCGCCCCCGCCCGGAACCACTTCGGGCGGGGGCGCCGTCGTCATACCCTGGTGGGTCCATGTGTGACATCTCGGGGGGCTGCGTATGGCACGGGCACAGGTGACGGATCTCGTCGTGGTACTGCCGGGGATCCTGGGCAGCCGGCTCGCGGACGCGGACGGCAGAGCGGTCTGGGACCTGTCCGGCCCGGCCCTGTTACGCGGCCTGCGGGCCTTCGGCGGCTCCGCGGGCTCCCTGCGCCTCCCGAAGGACATCGGCGACGGCGACCCGGGCGACGGGGTCGTCCCCGTGGGCCTGATGCCCGATCTGCACGCCCTGCCGGGCATCTGGCACCCGGTGGACGGCTACACCGACCTGCTGCGCTGGCTGGAGCGCCATTTCACCCTGTCCGTATCGGACAACCTCCTCACGTTCCCGTACGACTGGCGGCTGTCCTGCCGCTACAACGCGGAACGGCTCAAGGGGCGGATCGACCTGGAGCTGGAGCGCTGGCGGGCCTCGGCCCCCGAGCGCGGCGAGGCCCGGGTGGTCTTCCTCTGCCACGGGATGGGCGGGCTGGTGGCCCGGCACTACGTGGAGCGCCTCGGCGGGGACGGGATCACCCGGCGCGTGGTCACCCTGGGCACCCCGCACCGGGGCTCCGTACGGGCCCTGGCCGACCTGGTGGAGGGCGGCGGGCACCGGGACCCCGAGCTCGGCGCGTTCGCCCGCAGCCTGCCCTCGCTGCACCAGCTGGCCCCCGACTACCCCTGTATGGAGGGCCCGGACGGGCTCGCGCGCCCCGGTGACCTGCCGGGGCTGCCGGGCGTGGACGAGGCGCTGCTCGCGGACGCGGCCCTCTTCCACGCCGACCTGCGCGGCGCCCCGCCGCGGGCCGATCTGTACGCGATCGCCGGCACGGGCCAGTCCACGGCGGCGACCGCGCGGTACGCCGGGGACCGCCTGACCCTCCTGGCGGCCGCCGACGGCGACGGCACGGTCCCCCGGCTGGGCGGGGCCGGCGCGGTCGCGGAGCCGGGGACCCCCTACGCGTGGTGGACCCCGTACGAGCAGCACGGCTCGCTCCAGAACAACCGGGCCGTACGGGAGGTCCTGCGCGGCCTCCTGGGCGACGAGCCCCTGCCCCCCGAGGACGCGACCGCGGCGGACCCGGCCGGCCGGCTGGGGGTGCAGGCGCCGCATGTACTGCCCGCCGGGGTCCCGTACGAGGTCACGGTCACGGCCCCCGACGACGCGCGGCTGCTCATGGCGGAGCTGCGCCCGGCCGACGGCGGCCGGCCGGCGGCCCGCGCCCTGCGGAGCCTGGGCGGCGGCCGCTACGGCGTCGTGTTCCCGCCGCCCGAACCGGGCGCGTACCGGCTGTCGGTGGGTCCGGTCACGGCCCTGAGCCTGATCCGGCGCAGCGCCTTGTAACCAGCCTCACCCAACGGCCCTGACCAGGAACGCGTCCGCGCGGCCGACTCCGCCGTATTGTCTACGCATCGAAGCGATGCACGCCCCCTCAGGAGATGAAGCCCCGATGATCACCCCACCCGTCGTGCACTCGCTGCGCGAGCAGATCCGCGAGCACATCGTGGAGGGGATCGTCAGCGGGCGCTGGAAGCCCGGCGAGCGGATCGTGGAGCGCCGGATCGCGGTCGAGCTGGAGGTCAGCCAGACGCCCGTGCGCGAGGCCCTGCGCGAGCTGGAGACGCTGCGGCTGATCGAGTCGGCGCCGAACAAGGGCGTGCGCGTACGGAACCTGTCGGCGGCCGACCTGGAGGAGATCTACCCGGTCCGGGCCGGCCTGGAGCAGATCGCGGCCGAGCTGGCCGCGCCGCGGCTGGCGGCGGACTGCTCGGCGCTGGAGCCGCACGTGGCGGCGCTGTGGGAGGCCGACCGGACCGAGGACGGCACCGCGCAGGTGCGGCACACCGTCGGCTTCCACCGGGAGCTGGTGCGGGCGGCCGGGAACAGCGTGCTGCTGCACACCTGGGAGAGCCTGGGCATCGAGGTCTTCACGGCCCTGTCGATCCGCTGGCTGGGCACCGTCCAGAAGTCGTACGCGGAGGAGCACGCGGCCCTCGTGGAGGCCTTCCGCAGCCAGGATCCGGACATCGGCGTGCTCGTGAAGCGCCATGTCCTGGGGTGCGCACCCCGCGCCTGACGGGGCGGTCTGACCCGATTTGCCCGGCACCGGGTGCCTGAGTTCATGGCACCGGGTGCCTACTTTTGGCCGGATGGCCAATTCAACGTCACATTCGTTTGATCGATCATCGATCAGCGATTTACAGTCGTCGACGGACCCCAACCGGGCCCATCGACCCTGTCCTGCCCGTCAGGGATTTTTCACCACCTCTCCTTTGTCCGGAAGGCGGCGCACACCGATGTCCGACCCCGTAGGAAAGCTTCCGAGCGAGCTCGACCAGCTCCCGGACCGCGACACCGAGGAGACCGCCGAATGGGCGGCCTCCCTGGACGCCGTCGCCAAGGCCGCCGGTACGCGCCGCGCCGAATACCTGCTCCGCCGCACCCTCCAGCACGCCGAGGCCGCCGGCCTCGCCCTGCCGAAGCTGCTGGAGACGGACTACGTCAACACCATCCCCACCTCCGCCGAGCCCGAGTTCCCGGGTGACGAGGAGATGGAAGCCAAGATCACCGCATGGAACCGCTGGAACGCGGCCGCCATGGTGACCCGCGGCTCCAAGTACGGCGTCGGCGGCCACATCGCCACCTTCGCCTCGGCGGCCTGGCTCTACGAGACCGGCTTCCAGCACTTCTTCCGCGGGAAGGAGGCCGACGGATCGGGCGACCAGCTCTACATCCAGGGCCACGCCTCCCCCGGCATCTACGCCCGCGCCTTCCTCGACGGGCGCATCTCCGAGCAGCAGCTCGACAACTTCCGCCAGGAGTCCGGCGGCAACGGCCTGCCGTCCTACCCGCACCCGCGGCGCCTGCCGTGGCTGTGGGAGTTCCCGACGGTCTCCATGGGCCTCGGCCCGCTCTCCGCGATCTACCAGGCGCGCTTCAACCGCTACCTGCAGAACCGGAACATCAAGGACACCGCCAACTCGCACGTCTGGGCCTTCCTGGGCGACGGCGAGATGGACGAGCCCGAGTCGACCGCCGCCCTGGCCCTCGCCTCCCGCGAGCGGCTCGACAACCTGACCTTCGTCATCAACTGCAACCTGCAGCGCCTCGACGGTCCGGTCCGCGCCAACTTCCGCGTGGTCCAGGAGCTGGAGGCCCAGTTCCGCGGCGCCGGCTGGAACGTCATCAAGTCGCTGTGGGGCTCCGCCTGGGACGAGCTGTTCCGGCTGGACACCACGGGCGCACTCGTACGCCGCCTGCGCGAGGTACCCGACGCGCAGTTCCAGACGTACGCGACCCGCGACGTGGCCTACATCCGCCAGCACTTCTTCGGCGCCAACGCCGAGCTCGTGCAGCTGGCCGGCGTGCTGTCCGACGCGAAGATCGCCGAGTGCTTCCACAGCTCCCGCGGCGGCCACGAGCCCCGCAAGGTCTACGCCGCGTACAAGGCCGCCCTGGAGCACAAGGGCGCGCCGACGGTCATCCTCGCGCAGACCGTCAAGGGCTACACGCTGGGCGCCGGGTTCGAGTCGAAGAACGCGAACCACCAGATGAAGAAGCTGACGATCGACGAGTTCAAGGGCATGCGCGACCTGCTCGGGCTCCCGATCCCGGACAGCGCCTTCGCCGACGGCGTCGTCCCGTACGGCCACCCGGGCGCCGACAGCCCGGAGGTCCGGTACCTCAACGAGCGCCGCGCGGCCCTCGGCGGCCCGGCCCCGGCCCGCAAGGTGCACCACGTGGCCCTGCCGGCTCCGGCCGACCGCTCCTTCGCCCCGCTCATCAAGGGCTCGGGCAAGCAGGAGATGGCCACCACCATGGCCTTCGTCCGGCTCGTCAAGGACCTGATGCGGGACAAGGAGACCGGCAAGCGCTGGGTGCCGATCGTCCCCGACGAGGCCCGCACCTTCGGCATGGAGTCGCTCTTCCCGTCGGCCGGCATCTACTCGCCGCTGGGTCAGACGTACGAGCCGGTCGACCGCGACCAGCTCATGTACTACAAGGAAGCCAAGGACGGCCAGATCCTCAACGAGGGGATCACCGAGGCCGGCGCCATGGCCGACTTCATCGCCGCCTGCACGTCGTACGCGACGCACGGCGAGCCGATGATCCCGTTCTACATCTTCTACTCGATGTTCGGCTGGCAGCGCACCGCCGACCAGATGTGGCAGCTCGCCGACCAGCTCGGCAAGGGCTTCATCGTCGGCGCCACCGCCGGTCGCACCACCCTGACCGGTGAGGGCCTGCAGCACGCGGACGGCCACTCGCACCTGATCGCGTCCACGAACCCGGCGTCGCTCAACTACGACCCGGCGTTCGCGTACGAGATCGCGGTGATCGTCAAGGACGGTCTGCGCCGCATGTACGGCGAGAAGCCGGAAGACGTCTTCTACTACCTGACGGTCTACAACGAGCCGAAGGTGCAGCCGGCCATGCCGGAGGGCGTGGAAGAGGGCATCCTGCGCGGCCTCTACCGCTTCAACGAGGCCTCCTCGCTGGAGTCCGCCCCGGCCGCCGACGCCCCGAAGATCCAGCTGATGGCCTCGGGTACGGCGATCCACTGGGTGCTGGAGGCGCAGAAGCTGCTCGCCGCCGACTGGAACGTGGCCGCCGACGTCTGGTCCGCCACCTCCTGGGGCGAGCTGCGCCGCGACGCGCTGGAGTGCGACGAGGCGCTGCTGCGCGGCGAGGTGCGCACCCCGTACGTCACGCGCGCGCTGGAAGGCGTCACGAGCCCGGTGCTGGCCGTCTCCGACTGGATGCGCCAGGTTCCGGACCAGATCAGCCAGTGGGTGGAGCAGGACTGGACCTCGCTCGGTACGGACGGCTTCGGTCTGTCCGACACCCGCGAGGGCGCCCGCCGCCACTTCGGCGTCGACCCGCAGTCGATCGTCGTGGCCGCGCTGGCCCAGCTCGCCCGCCGCGGCGAGGTGCCGGCGTCCGCCATCAAGGAGGCGCGCGAGCGCTACGGCCTGTAGGGCCCGCGCACCGCACGACGCACACCGCACGGCAGAGGCCGGTGTCCGACCCCCCGCGAACGGGGGTCGGACACCGGCCTTTGGCCGTATGAGCGGTGGCGGCGAGGGGGCGCACCCGTGATGCTGGAGCGGTGATGGACGAGACGGAGTTCTGGGAGATCGTCGACCGTACCCGCGAGGCCGCCGAGGGCGACCCCGAGGAGCACGCCGAGCTGCTCGTGGAGCGGCTGGCGCAGCTCGATCCGGACTCCGTACTGGACTTCGCCCGGCACTTCGAGTCCCGGTACAACCGGGCGTACACGTGGGACCTGTGGGGCGCCGCGTGGGTGCTGCTCGACGGGGCGAGCGACGACGCGTTCGACTACTTCCGCTGCTGGCTGATCGGTCAGGGGCGGGAGGTGTTCGAGGGCGGGGTGCACGATCCGGACGCGCTCGCGGAACTCCTGGACGAGTTCGACGAGGAGATCGACGGGGACGGCGAGGAACTGGGGTACGCGGCCGACGAGGCGTACGAGCAGCTGACGGGGGCGGTGGCGCCGGATCTGGGCATCGCGCTGCAGGCGGCCGAGCCGGAGGGCACTGCGCTGGACTTCGAGAACGAAGCCGTGCTCGCGGAGCGCTTCCCCCGGCTCTGGGACCGTTTCCGCTCCTAGGGGGTGTCTTGTCGATCAGAGCCCGGCCTGATCGGCAAGACGCCCCCTAGGGGGTGTCCGGCCCCTAGAAGTGCGTCCCGCCGTCGATGCGGATCTCCGTACCGGTGATGAAGGCGCCGTCCTCCGAGCCCAGCATGGCGACGACCCCGGCGACCGTCTGCGGGCCGGCGAAGCCCTGGCCGAGGGCCGGGGCCAGCTTGGTGAACAGGCTCCAGTCGGTGTCCTCGGGCAGGCCCGGGCCGTTGCCCGTGGTCATGCCGCTCTCGATGGAGCCGGGCGCGACGGCGACGAAGCGCAGGCCCTGCTTGCTGTACTCGGCGGCCAGGGCGTGGGTCATGGACTGGATGCCGCCCTTGCTGGCCGCGTACGCGGACATGTAGGGGTGGGCGAAGGACGCCGAGGTGGAGCTGAAGTTCACGACGACCGGCTGGTCGCCCTCCAGCAGCGCCGGGAGCGATTCGCGGATCACCAGGAAGGTGCCGGTGAGGTTGACCGCGATGACCTTGTTCCAGAAGTCGAGCGTGGTCTGGTGGGTGTGCGCGGAGCGCAGGATGCCGGCCGCGTTGACCAGCACGTCGAGCCCGCCGAGCGCGCCGACCGCGGCGGCCACACCGCTCTGGACGGCGGCCTCGTCGGATATGTCGAGGACCGCGGTGGTGAGGCGGTCGCCGTGGCCGTCGGCGGCGGCCTGCGCCGCGGTGCCCCCGAGCCCCTCCTCGTTGACGTCCACGGTGTGGACACGGCCGCCCTCGGCGAGGATGCGGTGGACGGTGGCCCGGCCGATGCCGGAGCCGCCGCCGGTGATCAGGACGCGACGTCCTTCGTAACGGTTCATGGCGCGAGCGTACCGGTGCGATGACACGTATTGCCAGAGTGACAAAGAATGCAATCGCTGTTCGGTCCACGGAGTACTCTTCCCTGGTGAGATCCCCACGTCCGTACTCTCCCCTGGCCGGCCCCGGAGCCCAGTCGCTGACCGAGCGCCGCAAGGCCGCCACCCAGCTCGACATCGCCCGCGCGGCCTGCGAACTCTTCGCCGAACACGGCCCCGACGGCACCACCGCCGAGGACATCGCACACCGCGCCGGTGTGGCCCTGCGCACGTTCTACCGCTACTTCCGCAACAAGCAGGAGGCCGTCGGCCCGCTGCTGGCGGGCGGCGGCGACGCGTGGCGCGCGCTGCTCGCCGAGGAGGACCCCGGCACCCCGCTCGACGAGGCCCTGGAACGCGCGGTGACCCGCTCCCTCACCGACCTCCAGGCCGTCGAGGAAGGCCTGGAGGTCACCCGCGGCCTGCTGCGCGCGGCGGCGACCGACGAGGCCCTGCGCGCGGTCTGGTACCGCGTGAACCAGGACTCCGAGGAACGCCTGGTCCCGGTGATCGCCCGGCTCGCCGGCGAGGACGCCGACCCCCTGGGCGTACGCCTCCTCGCGGCGGCGGCGACGGACGCCATCCGCATCGCCCTGGAACTCTGGTCGACGACGGAAGCCCCCGTCTCCGGCCCCGGCTCCCCGGCCGAACTCGCGGTCCGCTGCCTGCGCGAACTGACGAGCGGAATGCCCCTCCTTCACGGCCATCCTGCAAGGGCCGCATCTCAGCGGAGCGATTCCTAACCCGGGCCGCGGCCGGGCATTTCCGGGTCGGTGGAACCCGATTCGGGGTGTCGACCACCGGATTCGGACCCCCTGTTCAGTTCGTGCCGCACCGCACGCCAGGCGCGAATGATCTGCGGTAGCTTCGACAGCACCTCACTCACTTGCGCCAGCAGCAACATCACGCAGCCGAACAGGGCGAGGAGAAACAGGGTGATGTCATCCCACTTCATCGTGTGGTCTCCACCCTGCCTTAACCGAACAGGACCCGGCTGGAAAGCCAGTCCAAGGCTTCCGCGCCCAGCCGGTCGGGGGCCTCGCGCAGTCCGGCTTCCACCGCATCGAGGTCGGCCAGTGCCGCCGGGGCATCCGATCGATCCAGCCTGGCCAGGTGCGCGATCGCCGAGGTGACGAAGCCGTCCCATTCGGGCATCCCGAAATGAGAGGGCGCAAGGAGCGCCGCCGACGCGGCTCTGTGCAGAATCCCCGCCCGCCACCCCTGCTCCCGCATGACCGTCGAGGTGTACCAGACCCGATCGTCCAGGTGCTGGACGAAGTCCTGTGTCGTCTCACCGCTCGACCGCAGCGTGAAGTGCGAACCCCCGGCCCAGGGCAGATCCACATCCGAGGCGACGGCTTGAAACGCGAGCAAGGCTTCAGGGCCGTCTTCCCGGGCGTTGATGAGCGCTTCTCGGGCTCTGCGGTAGAGATCAACGCTCTGCGCGAAGACCTCTCCGTCGCTCGGACCCCCGTCGGCCGCGTGGATCAGGTCCAGCGGCCCTTCGCGCCACGCGTCGTTGACGAGCCCGACGGCTGCGGCACTGATGATGACGTCCGAGTCATCCGCATCGATGCCTATGTGCGTCAGCATCTCGACGCACTTCTCGATCATGCCCTGGCTGGCAGGATCCGCAGAGGTTCCCGGCTTCGGAGTGCGGGGCCAGCGGTGCGAAGGATCCGGAGCAGGCAACTCCAGGACGACTCCCTCCCGAGCCAAGGAGTCGAAGATGTCGTCCGGCCCGCAGTCGATCTCCGAGATGTCGTGACGGCCGGAGCAGTCGGCCGGGCATTCGAACTCCTCGCACGTCTCGGGCTCGACGGGCGTCGACTCATTGATCAGGTGGTACACCAGCCGGTCCGCCACCGCCTCCCGCGCCGAGATCATCTCAAGGGAGAGCCGGAAGCCGGTGTCTTTCAGCTCCTCGTCCTCACGATCCGCCGACGCCGGCGGCTCGGGAGCATCCCCCGTGACCCAGGAGTGTGCCGACTCCAGCGACACCAGCAGCCAGGCGATCTTCAAGGGTTCGAGAACCGCTTCGGAGGCGAGCCGGGTCACGGCTTCGGCCGCCTCGCTCACTCGCTCCAGAGCGGCCAGGTGTCGCCCACGTACCTCGGCCCATTCGACCGCCTCCTCCCGGGCCTGCTCGGCATGCTGGGCGAGCGCGCTGTCGCGCAGGCGTCGGGCCGTCGCGACGAAGCGGGTCAGGCAGGGACGGCAAGCGAACAGTCCGGAGGTCTCCGTCGGGCCCAGCGGGACTGGCAGGCGGCCGTCGAAGGGCTCGTTGCAGAGGCAGCAGTCCAAGCAGCCCACGTGGCGCGCGGTGGGCATGGCGGGTAGTGCGGCCCGGATCGTGGCATGAGCGTAGCCAGGGATGTGCATGTGCGGCCAACTCCTCCGAAAGAACGCGCCGACTCCCTCGGCGTCTTCTCCCATGCTCCTTGGCGCCTCTGACCGCATGTCACCGTCTGACAGCCCAGGCGGACAACTTGGCGAAAGCTGACACGCCCCTGGCCTGCGACTCCTAGCATGTTGGCAGAATCTGACACTGCGTCCAGGAAGGAAGGTCCTCAGACAGTGACCGCTGCTTCACCGCTCCCGGCAACCGCCGGCCACGGAGAACTGGTCCAGGCCCTCGAAGAGCTGCACCGGGCGGCCGGGTGGCCCAGCCCGCGCCGCGTGAGCGCACTCATAGCCGAGCGGGAAGTGGATCTGCCGACGCCCGTCAGCCATGAGGGCGTGCGTACGGCCCTGAAAGGACTGCGCGTTCCGCGCTGGGAGACGGTGCACTCGATCGTCGCGGTACTGGCCGAGCGGTGCAGCCCGCCCCGTGACCCGCAGTCCGAGGTGGCCCGGTTCCTGCCACTGTGGCGTGCGGTACGGGACGGTGAGAAGGGCAGGCTGAAATCGGCCCGGGAATTAACCCAGAGCGGGTGGGGCGGCGAGGACGGCCGGTGGACACCCGAACAGGTCGCCGGAATCGTGCTCAATCCCTTCAACGCCATCGAGATCCACCCCTCGCTGGCGATTCCGCACGAACCCCTGATGGCGGAGGACGAGTGGGTCCGCGCGGGCGTACGGCTCATCGAAGAGTTCGGTGCGGAATTTGCACTGCGCGCCTTGCTGCGCACGCTGAAGGGTGACTACGTGGGAGCGGAGTCCGGTGCGCCGTACGGCTATCAGGATCCCGGCTTCGAGACGGTCGAGGCGTACGAAGTGTTCCGGTACGGCTGCTGGAAGATCCTTGAGCGGCTGCGCGCCGAGCCCAACCTCTTGCAGGACTCGATCCGTGCCATGCGCACCGACGAGACGATGAGCCGCGAGGAACGGGCCGAGATGCTGCGGGCCGAGTCGGACATGGCCTTGACGCGCGAGGTCATGACCGTGACCCCGGACACCTGGGACGAGGTGTCGGAAGAGGCACACCACATGGTGTTCGGGTACCTGATCAAGGAGATTCGGCCCGTCGGCCGAGTCGGACTGCCGCTGGCCGAACGATTCCAGATCACGTGGCGCGTTGCCGAGCCCGCCGTCTGACGTCCGCGAAAACGGCCGTCGGCCGCGTCTCGCCAATAGGGCGGGAACACGGCCGACGGCTGACCCATGTGCTGCTTCTTAGATGTCGAAGTACATCTCGAACTCGTGCGGGTGCGGGCGCAGGGCGATCGGGGCGATCTCGTGCGTGCGCTTGTAGTCGATCCAGGTCTCGATCAGGTCCGGGGTGAAGACGCCGCCGGCCAGGAGGTACTCGTGGTCGGCCTCCAGGGCCTTGAGGACGTCCTCGAGGCTGGTCGGGACCTGCGGGACGCTCGCGTGCTCGTCGGGCGAGAGCTCGTAGAGGTCCTTGTCGATCGGCTCCATCGGCTCGATCTTGTTCTTTACGCCGTCGAGGCCGGCCAGCAGGAGCGCCGCGAACGCCAGGTACGGGTTCGAGGACGGGTCCGGGGCGCGGAACTCGACGCGCTTGGCCTTCGGGTTCGAGCCCGTGATCGGGATGCGCATCGCGGCGGAGCGGTTGCGCTGCGAGTACACCATGTTGACCGGCGCCTCGAAGCCCGGGACCAGGCGGTGGTACGAGTTCACCGTCGGGTTGGTGAAGGCGAGCAGCGACGGGGCGTGCTTGAGGATGCCGCCGATGTAGTAGCGGGCGGTGTCCGACAGGCCCGCGTAGCCGGCCTCGTCGTAGAACAGCGGCTCGCCGCCGGCCCACAGGGACTGGTGGACGTGCATGCCCGAACCGTTGTCACCGAAGATCGGCTTCGGCATGAAGGTCGCGGTCTTGCCGTTGCGCCAGGCGACGTTCTTCACGATGTACTTGAAGAGCATCAGGTCGTCGGCCGCGGCCAGCAGCGTGTTGAACTTGTAGTTGATCTCGGCCTGGCCGCCGGTGCCGACCTCGTGGTGCTGGCGCTCGACCTGGAGGCCCTGGGCGTCCAGCTCGAGGGAGATCTCGGCGCGCAGGTCGGCGAAGTGGTCGACCGGGGCCACCGGGAAGTAGCCGCCCTTGTAGCGGACCTTGTAGCCGCGGTTGTTCTCCTCGGAACCGGTGTTCCAGGCGCCGGCCTCGGAGTCGATGTGGTAGAAGCCCTCGTTCGCGGAGGTCGCGAAGCGCACGCTGTCGAACACGTAGAACTCGGCCTCGGGGCCGAAGTACGCGGTGTCGGCGATGCCGGTGGAGGCGAGGTACGCCTCGGCCTTCTTCGCGATGTTGCGCGGGTCGCGGCTGTAGGCCTCACCCGTGATCGGGTCGTGGATGAAGAAGTTGATGTTGAGCGTCTTGTCCTTGCGGAACGGGTCCAGGCGCGCGGTGGTGATGTCGGCGCGCAGCGCCATGTCGGACTCGTGGATCGCCTGGAAGCCGCGGATCGAGGAGCCGTCGAAGGCGAGCTCCTCCGCCGGGTCGAATGCCCGAGCCGGGATGGTGAAGTGCTGCATCACACCAGGCAGGTCGCAGAAGCGGACGTCGACGAACTTGACGTCGTTCTCCTCGATGTACTGCTTCACTTCGTCGGCGTTCTGGAACATCCAACTCCTCCTACTCCCGGCCCCGGGGCAGGGCGGGCTTTATAGCTCGTGGTGCGTCAGTGCGGTGCCGCACGCTGACCAGACCATAAGCAGGCGGGATTTCTCAAGCATGACCCATTTGTTTCGCTCAAGTTAACCAGGGTCCCGTCGGAACGCCGTCGGACACCACCGGTACCGTGGTCGGGTGGACAACAGACAGGCAATCGGATCCTGGCTCTCCGGCCCCCGCGCGGCCGCCGAGGACATGGGCGTCGACTTCGGCTACCGGGGCCAGCGCCTCGGCCTGCCCCAGGAGGGGCCGGGCTCGGTGGCGCGCTTCGGCCGCCGCCTCGGCGGGCTCGCCATCGACTGGATCGGCTGCCAGGTGATCGCGTTCGGGCTGATCACGCACGGCAACGCGACCGCCACCGGCAACTGGACGCTGGCCCTCTTCGTGGTGCTGAGCATCCTCACCGTCGGCACCGTGGGCTTCACCCCCGGCAAGCGCCTGGTGGGCCTGCGCGTGGTCGCGGAGGACGGCGGCCGCCTCGGCTTCGGCCGGGTCGTGCTGCGTACGGTCCTGCTCGCCCTGGTCATCCCGGCGCTGGTCTGGGACCGGGACGGGCGCGGCCTGCACGACCGCCTCGCCCGCGCCGTGCAGGTCCGCATCTAGGGGCCGACAGGAGCACAGGACGCACAGGACGCGAGAGCGCGAGACAGGGGCGCCCCCGAGCCGACCGGCTCGGGGGCGCCCCTGTCTCGTATACGAAAAGCGGGTCAGCGCATCTTTCCGCCGCGCGGCATCCGCATGCCCTTGGGCATCGGGCCCTTCGGCAGCGGCATGTTGCTCATGAGATCGCCCATGGCCCGCAGCTTGTCGTTGACCTGCGTGATCTGCGGACCGGCCAGTACGCGCGGCAGCTTGAGAAGCGTCGTACGGAGCTTCTTAAGCGGGATCTCGCCCTCGCCGGTGCCCACGATGAAGTCGTGCACCGGGATGTCCGGCATGATCCGGGCCAGCTTCTTCTTCTCGGCGGCGAGCATCGGCTTGACGCGGTTCGCGTTGCCCTCGGCGATCAGTACGACGCCGGCCTTGCCCACGGCCCGGTGGACGATGTCCTGGCTCCGGTTCATCGCGACGGCCGGGGTGGTCGTCCAGCCCCGTCCCACGTTGTCCAGTACGGCCGCGGCCGCGCCCGGCTGTCCCTCCATCTGCCCGAAGGCAGCCCGCTCAGCGCGCCGTCCGAAGACGATCGCCATCGCGAGGAACGCCACCAGGAAGCCCAGGATGCCCAGGTAGACCGGGTGGTCGATCAGGAAGCCGATCGCAAGAAAGACACCGAAGGTGACGATTCCCACGCCCGCGACGATCAGACCGACCTTCGGGTCGGCCTTGCGCGTCATCTTGTACGTCAGGGCGATCTGCTTCAGTCGCCCGGGGTTCGCAGCAGTCTCTGCGTTTGACTTCCTCGCCATACAGCGAAGTTTACGTGGCCTGCGGGGTCCGGGTCGCCGCGGCCTCGAGTACGTGCTCGGTTTCGACCCGGTCCTTGGCTCTGCGGCGGTCCTCGAGGACCGCGCTCCATGCGTTGCGGCGGGCGCCGCTCATGAGCAGCGACTCGAAGCCCCGGAAGGCGTCGGTGAACGACGGAATGGCAATGGCGCGTACGGGCGCGGCCTGCATGATGTCGATCCCTTTCACGGTGCTGGGCGGTTCGGGGACGGTCCGGAGCGCACGGCGGGCGCATGGCGGTGGTGTGCGCCGGTGTGCGCGGTGCGTGGAGCAATCGTCACTGACTGGTGTTACCAGGGCATGACCGGTCGGTCAAACGGTGATGAAACATTTACGCGGCCCGCCGGACTCTCGTTACAGAGAGCCTAGGGGCCGCGTCGATGCGGTGTTACCCGTTGGTAAGACTTTGTGCGTGAGTTCACACAGTCCGTGCGGTAAGGCGCGTCACACCGTGGCGCGCTTCTCCATCGCCTGCGTGTACAGCCGCCCCGCACGGTACGAGGAGCGGACCAGCGGGCCCGACATCACGCCGGAGAAGCCGATCTCCTCGGCCTCCTTCGCCAGCTCCACGAACTCGGCCGGCTTCACCCAGCGCTCGACGGGGTGGTGCCGCGGCGAGGGGCGCAGGTACTGGGTGATGGTGATGAGCTCGCAGCCGGCCTCGTGCAGCTCCTTCAGCGCCTCCGAGACCTCCTCGCGCTCCTCGCCCATGCCCAGGATCAGGTTGGACTTGGTGACGAGGCCGTAGGCACGGGCCTGCCGGATCACGTCGAGCGAGCGCTCGTAGCGGAAGCCGGGGCGGATCCGCTTGAAGATCCGGGGCACGGTCTCGACGTTGTGCGCGAAGACCTCGGGGCGGGAGGCGAAGACCTCCTCCAGCAGCTCCGGGACCGCGTTGAAGTCCGGGGCCAGCAGCTCGACCTTGGTGTGGCCGCCCTCGCGGCCCGCCGTCTGCTGGTGGATCTGGCGCACGGTCTCCGCGTACAGCCAGGCACCGCCGTCGGCCAGGTCGTCGCGCGCGACGCCGGTGATGGTGGCGTAGTTCAGGTCCATCGTGACGACCGACTCGCCGACGCGGCGCGGCTCGTCCCGGTCCAGGGCCTCGGGCTTGCCCGTGTCGATCTGGCAGAAGTCACAGCGCCGGGTGCACTGGTCACCGCCGATGAGGAAGGTGGCCTCGCGGTCCTCCCAGCATTCGTAGATGTTGGGGCAACCGGCTTCCTGGCACACGGTGTGCAGTCCTTCGCCCTTCACCAGGGCCTGCATCTTCGTGTACTCGGGACCCATCTTCGCCCGGGTCTTGATCCACTCGGGCTTGCGCTCGATGGGGGTCTGGCTGTTACGGACCTCCAGGCGCAGCATCTTGCGTCCGTCGGGTGCGACTGCGGACACGACCGGCTCCCTGTGACTTCGATTCTTCGGCGCCCACCAGGGTACGCCCGTAATTTCATACGCTCTTACGTCGGCCAACCTGGCGGTGACCGGCCGCATTCCCCCGGCCGTCAGCCGACTGCGGGCTCGATCTCCCGCGGCCGCGGTTCCGCCTGCTCCAGTACGTCCTTCAGGTGGCGTTCGACGACCGGCAGCACGTCGGCGATGGTGATCTCGCGGCCCAGTTCGTACGAGAGCGAGGTCACACCGGCGTCCCGGATCCCGCACGGGATGATCCGGTCGAACCAGGTGCTGTCCGGGTTCACGTTGATCGCGAAGCCGTGCATGGTGACGCCCTTGGCGACGCGGATGCCGATCGCCGCCAGCTTGCGGTCCTCGCGGCGCTGGCCGGCGTTGGAGGGGGCGTACTCGGGGCCGTTCAGGCGCGGGTCGAACTCCTCGTCCGCCAGCCGCGGGTCGAGGTCGAGGGAGAGTCCGCCCACCTTCGGGCGGTCCTCCACGGGGTCGCCGAGGACCCAGACCCCGGAGCGGCCCTCGACGCGGGTGGTCTCCAGGCCGAACTCGGCGGCGGTGCGGATCAGCGCCTCCTCCAGCCGGCGCACGTGCGCGACGACGTCGACCGGCCGGGGCAGCTTCATGATCGGGTAGCCGACCAGCTGGCCCGGGCCGTGCCAGGTGATCTTGCCGCCGCGGTCCACGTCCACGACGGGGGTGCCGTCCAGCGGGCGCTCGCTCTCGGCGGTGCGCCGCCCGGCGGTGTAGACGGGGTGGTGCTCCAGCAGGAGGCAGGTGTCGCCGATCTCGTCCGCGAAGCGCGCGGCGTGGACCCGCCGCTGCTCCTCCCAGGCCTGGGTGTACTCGACGTAATCGGGTCCGAAGCCCAGATGGACAAACCCAAGCTCAGCCACCGCAGCGCCTCCTCGTTGAACCTGCCGTGTGCACGTATCGCACCAGCCAAGGGTACGGCGGCCGGATCTCGCCCCCTCAGTGGCCCGTCCACGAGGGCTCGGCGGGGCCGGGAGGCAGCGGCCTCGGCCGCCGGGACCGGCTCCGGGCCACCGGCCGGTCCGGGTCCTCGTCGGCCGTCGGCAGCCGCCGGTGACCCTCGGAGTGGTCGTTGACCCAGCCGCACACGCCGCACGCGTACCGCCCGTCCAGCCCGGCGATGTACGTGCCGCACCGCCGGCACTCGGCCTCGGTCAGCTCGGGCGCGGGCAGCGGTGCGGGCAGTCGTGCGGTGTCGTCGGCGGAGGGCTCCGCCCGGGTGGGCCTGCGGGTCATGTCGCGCAGCGTACGCGGACGGAGGGGGTCAGTCCGTAAAGCGCCCTACCGATTCTGCACACGATCGGATGAATGTGGGACAGAGGGGGCGGCATGAGCGGAGTTCGCCGCTACATTCACGCCGTTCACAGGGCCGGGACTCCGGTCCGTCACGTCAGGAAACCGTGGAGCCGATGACGGAACGACCTGCCCAGCGCGTCCCCAACCGGCAGCTCGCGGCGCTGATCGCGGAAGCCGGGTTCTCCAACGCCGGTCTGGCCCGGCGCGTCGACCAGCTCGGCCTGGAGCACGGTCTCGATCTGCGGTACGACAAGACCTCCGTGACCCGGTGGCTGCGCGGGCAGCAGCCGCGCGGAACCACCCCGGCGCTGATCGCCGAGGTCTTCACCCGGCGCCTGGGCCGCCGGCTCTCCGCGCAGGACCTGGGCTTGGACGCCTGCGCGCCCGTCTACGCCGGTCTGGAGTTCGCGGCCACCCCGGAGGAGGCCGTCGACATCGCCAGCGGGCTGTGGCGCAAGGACTCCGGCTCCCACGCCGAGCTGCGGAAGATCGCGTTCACCCCCGCCGGGCTGGTCGTACCCAGCCGGGACTGGCTCATCGGGCGCGCCGACGAGCGCGTGGGCCGCGGCGCGGATCCGGCGGCCGCCGCCGCTGCCGTCGCGGCGGCGGCCCGCGTGCCGGTGCAGGGGCGCGGCTCGGTGCCGAGGCAGCGGCAGATCGACCGGGGGCCCGGCCAGCGGGTGACCGGCGGGGACATCGCGGCGCTGCGCTCGGTGAGCGAGCTGTTCCGCACCCTGGACCACACCTACGGCGGCGGGCACGCCCGGCAGGCCCTGGTGCGCTACCTGGAGCACGAGGCCGAGCCGATGCTGCGCGGCACGTACGGGGAGACCACCGGGCGCCGGCTCTTCGCGGCGGCGGCCGACCTGACCCGGCTCGCGGGCTGGACCTCGTACGACATCGCCGCCCACGGGCTCGCCCAGCGCTACTTCGTGCAGGCCCTGCGGCTTGCGCAGGCGGCCGGGGACCGGCCGTACGGCTCGTACGTGCTGGTGACCATGAGCCGGCAGGCGGTCTACCTCGGCCACGGCCGGGAGGCGGTGCAGCTGGCCCGCGTCGCGCAGCAGGGCGTCGGCTCCGGGCCGCCGCCGGTGGTGCAGGCGCTCCTGCACTCGGCGGAGGCCCGCGGGCACGCGGTGCTGGGCGAGGTCCGGGCGGCGACGGCCTCGCTGGTGCGGGCCGAGCGGGCGCTGGGCGCGGCCCGGCCGGGCGACGACGTACCGCACTGGGCCCGGCTGTTCGACGAGGGGCAGCTGGCGGACGAGTTCGGGCACTGCCACCGGGACCTGCAGCAGTACCGGGCCTCGGCGCAGCACGCGGAGCGCTCGCTCCAGCTGCGGGCGCCCGGCTTCGCCCGCTCGCGGCTGTTCTGCCGGGTGGTGCTGGCGACGGCGCGGCTGGGGCTGGGCGAGCTGGACCAGGCGTGCGCGCTGGGCGCGGAGGCGGCGCAGCAGGCGATGGAGATGCGGTCGGTGCGGGCGGTGGAGTACGTACGGGACTTCGAGCGGCGGCTGGAGCCGTACCGGGACGCCTCGGCGGTGCGGACCTACCGGGACCGGGTGGCGGCGCTGTCGTGAGCGCGTGAGGGGACGGGGGCGGGCCCGGTTCCGCGGGGGAACCGGGCCCGGTCCGTGGTGGTTCTCAGGCCACCGCCCGGACGGCGGGCTCCGCACTCGCCGGCAGCCGGACGCCGAAGTCGCGCAGGACGGCGGTGGCGGCGCGGCGGGCCGAGTGCAGGGCCCCCTGGACGGTGTTGGAGTCGCGGTGGTCCCCGCACACGTACAGCCCGGCCAGGACCCGGACCGGGCGGCGCAGGTCGTACGGCGGGGGCATCGCCGGAACGGCCTCCGGGGCGTGGTGGACGGCCAGCAGCTCCCAGTCGCGGGTCCCGGTCTCGTACAGCCGGGCCAGGCGCGAGGCGACCGTACGGGCTGGCGGCGGCGGGCCGAGCACGGTCGTGGTGACCAGGCTCCGGCCGGCCGGGGCCCGCGTCGGGTCGACCGCGCTCATCACGGCGGTGTGGGCGACGGGCCAGCGCGGATCGCCGTCGAGCAGGAGCGAGCCGTCCCACGGGAGCGGGGCGGAGGTCGCGTGGTGGATGACGGTGACCTCGTGGAACGCCGGCACCCGCAGCCCCGGCAGCAGTTCGGCGGCGGCCCGCGCGCCGGTGGCCAGGACGGCGGAGCGGCAGCTGAAGTCCCCGTGCTCCTCGGTGGTGACCAGCTTGGTCGCCACCGACCGGACCCGGACCCCGGTGCGCACCGTGCCGGGCGGCAGGGTGGCGGCGAGCAGTTCGGGCAGGGCCGCGGCCCCGCCCTCGGGCACGGCGAGCCGGCCGCGGGCGAAGGTGCGCAGGGCCAGGTCGGCGACCCGGCTGGAGGTGGTGAGCTCCGGATCGCGGAGCAGCGCGCTGAGCAGCGGGCGCAGGGTCGCGCCGAGGGCCCGGGAGCGCAGGGCGGCGAGCGCGGTGCGCTCGGGGCGGGCCAGTACGCGTTCCACCGGCAGGGCGGCGAGCCGGCCCAGGTAGGCACTGAGCCGGGCCTGGTCGAAGGATCCGCTGGCCAGCGCACGGGCCGGGGTCAGCGCCCCGGCGCGCGACTGCCGGCCGTCGGTGTGGACGAGGACCCCCGGCGCGAAGGGCCGCAGGACCAGGCCGGCCAGTCCGGGGGTGCGGTCGAGCTCCGTGTACGAGGTGTTGAGCAGTTGTCCGATCCGGTCCAGGCGGAATCCGTCGACGTGCTCGGTGGCCATCCGGCCGCCGGGATCGTCCGCGGCTTCCAGGACGGTGACCGTGACTCCTGCCGCGATCAGGTGGTGCGCCGCCGCGAGTCCTGAGACTCCGGCTCCTACGATGACGACGTCCGCGTGCTGTGCGGTGCGGTGCGAGCTGGTGAGCACGTGCCCCTCCCCGAGGTCGGCGCGGCTGTGTGGGAATCCTCCTTCCCCCAACGGGCTCCAGGGGAACCCGAGTTCGGTGGGGTATTACGGCCAACTCCGGTCGCACACCGGTCGCATCCGGGTCACAGGCGGTCGCACGGGGGGCGAAGACCCGGCCGCGGGCCGGGGCGGAGGGGCCGGTACGGAGGGCCCGTACGGAGGGGCCGGGGCGAAGCGGCCGCCGCGGGCGGGCCCGGGGCGGACGGGCCCGGGGCTATCGGGCCCGGGGCTATCGGGCCAGCGCGGCCCGGATCGACTCCTCGATCCCCGGGTGCCGGAAGGTGAAGCCGGACTCCAACAGCCCGGAGGGGAGCACCCGCTGACTGCCGAGCACGTCCCCGGCGAACTCCCCGAGCACGACGCGCAGGGCGGGGGCCGGTACGGCGAACACCGCCGGCCGGTGCAGTACGCGGCCCATCGCGGCGGTGACCTCGCGGTTGGTCAGCGGCTCGGGGGCGGTCAGGTTGAGGGGGCCGGAGAGCCCGGGGGTGTCGATGGCGTGCCGCAGGGCGGCGATCTCGTCGTGCAGGGAGATGAAGGACCAGTACTGGCGGCCGTTGCCGAGCCGGCCGCCGAGGCCGGCCTTGAAGATCGGGAACAGCTTGCCCCAGGCCCCGCCCTCGGCGGCGACGACCAGTCCGGTCCGGGCGAAGACCGTCCGTACGCCGGCCAGCTGTGCGGGGGCGGCGGCGGCCTCCCAGTCGACGCAGACCTCGGGGAGGAAGCCCTGCCCGGCGGGGGCGTGCTCGTCGACGGCGCGGTCTCCGGTGTCCCCGTAGTAGCCGACGGCGGTGCCGCAGACGAAGACGGCGGGCGGCACGTCGAGCGCGGCGATCGCGCGGGCCATGGCCGCGGTCCCCGCGACCCGGCTGTCCCGGATCTCCTTCTTGTACGCGGCGGTCCACCGCCGTTCGCCGACCCCGGCCCCGGCGAGGTGGACGACGGCCCCGCAGCCGGCGAGCCCCGCGGGGTCCACGTATCCGCGCCGCGGGTCCCACTCGGCCTCGTCGGGTGCGGCCGGCGTACGCCGTACGAACCGCACCGCCTCGTGCCCGTCCGCCCGCAGGGACCGCACGAGTGCCTGCCCGATGAGCCCGCTCGCCCCGGTGATCGCAATGCGCATGCCCCCATGATGCCGCTCCGCTCCCCGGCGCACGCTCCCCCCGCCCCGACGGCCCGCGGCGCGGCGCGGTCAGGACGTGCCGATCCAGGTGCCGACCCCGTACGTGACGGCCATCGCCAGGGCGCCGCCGATGACGTTGCGCAGGATCGCCCGGCCGGGAGGGGCTCCGCCCAGGCGGGCGCTGATCACCCCGCACAGCGTCAGCGCCGCCAGCACCGCCGCCACCGTCACCGGCACCCGCCCCGACGGCCCCGGCAGCACGATCGCCAGCAGCGGCAGCAGCGCGCCCACCGTGAAGGCGACCAGGCTCGCGAACGCGGCGTGCCAGGGGTTCACCAGCTCGTCGGGGTTGATCCCGAGCTCCACCCGCGCGTGGGCCTTCAGCGCGTCCCGCTCCGTGAGCTGTACGGCCGCCTCCCGCGCGAGGTCCCGGCTCAGCCCTCTGGCCTCCAGCAGCCCGGTCAGTTCCGCCAGCTCCGCCTCCGGCTCCTCGGCCAGCTCCCGCCGCTCCGTCTCCAGCGCGGCCCGTTCCGAATCCCGCTGGGAACTCACCGAGACGTACTCCCCCGCGGCCATCGACAGCGAGCCCGCCAGCAGTCCGGCCACCCCCGCCGCCAGGATCGACGCGCGCGAGGTGGTGGCCCCGGCCACGCCCACCACCAGCCCGGCGGTGGAGATGATCCCGTCGTTCGCGCCGAGCACCCCGGCCCTCAGCCAGTTCAGCCGCGAGCCGATCTCCGCGCTCTGCTCCACCGCGCCCGACCCGCGCGACCCTCCCGGCCCGCCCCGCCCGCCCGGCCCGCCGCCGGTTCCCGCATCCGCATCCGCATCCGTCACGGGACCACTGTCGGCGCCGGGACCCCGCAGGGCCACCCGGCGGGCCGGTCCGGCGTGCGCGCCCCCCGCCCGCGTACCAGGGTGGAGGGGTGAGACGCCGACGGGAGGAGCCTGGCTGGCTGCACGGGAAGCCGCCACCGCGCTGGGCGCGGATCGCGCCGCCCGTGGCCCTGGTGGTGCTGGTGCTGGCACAGGGCATCACCCCGGGCGACATCGAGCTGGGCTACTTCCTGGCCGGCCTGCCCCCGGTCGCGGCGTTCGCGTACGGGGCGGCCGGCACCGCCGTCTTCGCCGGGATCGTGCTGCTGCTGCTCGGCGTGTCCTCGCTCGGGGTCGGACACGCCCAGGGCGCCGATCTGGCCACCGTGGCCGTGATCGCTCTGCTGAGCGTGGTCATCGCCTGGGTCCGGCGGCGGCGCGACGCGCAGCTGGTCAGCGTGCGGACCGTCGCGGAGGCAGCCCAGCTGGCCGTGCTGCCGCCGGTACCGGTGCGGGTCGGAGCAGTGCGCTGTGCCGGGCTGTACCGGGCCGCCCAGCGCGGCACCCTGGTCGGCGGCGACCTGTACGACGTACGGGTCGGCCCGTACGGGGTACGGGCGCTGGTCGGGGACGTGCAGGGGCACGGCCTGGCGGCCGTCGGCACGGTGGCCGCGCTGCTCGGCGCCTTCCGGGAGGGGGTGCTGGACGACAAGGAGCTGGTGGGGGTGGCGGCCCGACTGGACCGCAGACTGCTCGCGGACACGGCGGGCGCGGCGGACACCCCGGTCGCGGCCGGCGCGGCCGACTCGCCCGGATCGGCCGGATCGGCCGGCTCCCCGGACGGATCGGGGGAGCAGCCGGAGCTCTTCGCGACGGCGCTGCTGCTGGAGTTCGCGCCCGGGCTGGACCTCGTACGGATCGTCTCGTGCGGGCATCCGCCGCCGCTGCTGCTGCGGGCCTCCACCGTCTCGGAGCCGACTGTGGAACCGGGCCCTCCGCTGGGGCTCGGGCTGGCCGGGCCGGACCTCGCGGTGGCGGTCGACGTACCGCTGCTGCCCGGTGACCGCCTGCTGGCCTACACGGACGGGGTGACGGAGGCCCGGGACGCGGCGGGCGAGTTCTACCCCCTGGCGGCCCGGCTCCCCGCCCTGGAAACGGACCCGGCGGGCCTGGTCGAGGCGGTGTGGCAGGACCTGCTGGAGTTCACCGCCGGCGGCCCCGGCGACGACGTGGCCCTCCTGGTCCTGTCCCTGCCGGAGGCCTGAGCCCCGGGCCCCGGGCCCCGGGCCCCGGGAGCGTACCCCGACCGGCGTCCGGCCGACGGGCGGCCGGACGCCGGGGTGCGGGGCTCAGGCTCCGTTGCTGATGATAAAGGCGCGGACCATCTTGCACGTGACGTTCGACGGGCGGTGGATGCCCGTGCGGACCGCCATCGTCCGGATCTTGCGGTTGGTGGCGCGGCGGGCGTCGTACGTCCCCGAGTCGAGCAGGGATATCGCCAGCCGCATCGCCTTCAGACGGCGGTTGTGGCTCTCGTACCACTCGCGGGGCAGGCCCGCCGGCAGCGGCTTCTTCTTGACGGGCCCCATGGTCGTGGCAGTGGCCATCTACAGCCTCCCAAACGGTAGTTGGCTTCCTGTCGTTCTCCCTCGATTTTACCGGGGACCACTGACAAAAGCCCCTGGCCAGACGGGCTCCCGCACGGCTCCCCCTACGCTGGGGGCCATGGAGATCTGGATCAATCCCGCCTGCTCGAAGTGCCGCAGCGCACTGACCCTGCTGGACGCGGAAGGCGCCGAGTACACGGTGCGCCGCTACCTGGAGGACGTACCGTCCGAAGCCGAGATCCGCGAGGTCCTGGGCCGGCTCGGCCTGGAGCCGTGGGACATCACGCGCACCTCGGATCCGCTCGCGAAGGAGACCGGCGTACGGGACCTGCCGCGCGAGGAGACGGACGAGGCCCGGGGGCGCTGGATCGCCCACCTGGCGGCGCACCCGAAGCTCATCCAGCGCCCGATCATCACGGCGGAGGACGGCACGGCGGTCGTCGGCCGCTCGGAGGAAGCGGTCCGCGAGGCGCTGTCGCGCCGCCCCTGACCCGGCCGCCCGCGCCCGTTCCTCATCTCGGTCTCACCCTGCCACCCCATATGGTGTGAAACCAAGCAAAAGGGATTCACCGCACCAAAGGGATCGCAGCAAGGGACCACGATGACCGACGAGCAGACCCGGCAGGACCAGCAGAGCCGACAAGGCCGGCAGGACGGCCCGGACGCACAGGACCGGCAGCACCTCCCCGGGCCCCACCTCCCCCCGCCGCGCCGGGGCGCCGACTGGATGTTCGGCGGGGTCTACGGGACCGTGCTCGCGTCCGGCCTGCTCGCCGCGCTCGATCAGGCGGGCGGGGAGTCCACCCCCTTCTACGACGCCAGCTGGGTCCTGGTCACCGCCGGCGCGGCCGCGCTCGCGCACGGCTACTCGCACCACATGAGCAGCCATCAGGGCGGCTCCGCCGCCCACCGGTGGCGGGTGCTCTCCCGGGCACTGTGGAACGAGTGGCCGATGATCGTGGCCACTCTTCCCACCGTCCTGCTCCTGATCCTCTCGGCGTTCACCCACTGGGACTCCTCCGCGGTGACCGCCGTCGGACTCGGCCTGAACACCGCGCTGCTCTTCGCGTGGGGCTCCTTCGTGGCCCTCCGCGTCGGCTACCGGCTCGCCTCGGCCCTGCTCATCGGCATGGCGGACGCCACCATCGGCCTGGCCATCATCGTGGCCAACGCGGTCATCAAGTAGCACCGCCCGCCGGGCCCCGGCCCCTCACTCCGGGAGCAGGGACTCCGCCTCCGCCAGGATTTCCGTCAGGCGCGCGGCGAACCGGGCGTCGCGGGGGTCCGGTACGCCGGTGCGGGCCGCCGCGATCAGGGCGTCGAGGGCCCGGCCGTAGGCGCCCGGCACGTCGGTCCAGTTCGGCAGCGAGAAGACCCCCTCCGCCCCGCGCAGTTCCAGCCCCACCCCGGCCGCCGCCGTCGGCGCGCCCAGGCTGAGCACGGCCGTACTGGCGGCGCCCGAGGCGTGGCGCAGGGCGAGCTGGACCACGTCGGAGGGGCCGCGGGTGGCGGAGACGGACGTGACGTCGCCGAGGACCGGGATCAGGACGGACAGGGCGTGCGGGCCGACGTCCCACAGCCCGCCCTTGGCCTTGCGCCAGGGCGAGGCGGCGTACGCGCTGGGCGCGCCGTCGGGCGGGAACACGGCGCCCAGCCAGTGGGCGCTCGCCGTGAACCACCCGGAGCGGCCGGCCTGCTCGGCGACCCAGCCGGCGGCCGGTTCGGCGAAGCGCAGGGTGAGGAAGACGACGGAGGCGACGCCGTGCCGGTCGGCGGCGTCGGCCACGGCGTGCGCGTCCTCGGCGGTCGTGGCGACGGGCTTGTCGAGCAGGAGTTGGCAGCCCGCGGCGGCGGCCCGGACGGCCAGCGGGGCCTGGACGTCGGGCGGCAGGGCGAAGGCCACGACGTCACAGTCGGCGAACAGCGCGTCGGGGTCTTCGTACACCTTCACGCCGTACGCGTCGGCCAGCTCGGCGGCGGCTTCGGGGCGGCGGCCCCACACTCCGGCGAACTCGGAGCCGGCGTGCGCGGCCAGGGCGGGGGCATGGGTGCGGTGGGCCCAGGGGCCGGTGCCCAGCAGGCCGACCCGGGGGCGGGCCGGCAGGCGGGGGGAGTCCGTGGGGCCATCGGCCGAGGTCAAATCGTACGAAATGCTCACCTGCTCAGTCTGCCCCACTCGGACGGGTGTGCTGCCACCAACCCGCACAACCCGCTCGACCTGCGGCGTAAACCTCGGTAACACGGGGTTCACACACGGGCAACGGAAGAGAAATCGCGAGCGGGCACGCTGCGGTCTACACCGCAACGCACCGCAGTACGACAAACGCGGCACGACGAACACAGCACCCGCAACGCAGTACCCGCAGAGTCTGCGCCGGAGCGACGCACCGAAGGATGGGGCCCGTGAGCTACAAGGCTGAGTACATCTGGATCGACGGCACCGAGCCGACGGCGAAGCTGCGCTCCAAGACGAAGATCCTGGCCGACGGCGAGGCGCTGCCGATCTGGGGCTTCGACGGATCGAGCACCAACCAGGCCGAGGGCCACGCCTCGGACCGCGTGCTCCAGCCGGTGTTCTCCTGCCCGGACCCGATCCGCGGCGGCGACAACGTCCTCGTGCTCTGCGAGGTCATGAACATCGACATGACCCCGCACGAGTCGAACACCCGCGCGCTGCTGCGTCCGATCGCCGAGCAGTTCGGGGACCAGGAGCCGATCTTCGGCATCGAGCAGGAGTACACCTTCTTCGACGGCACCCGGCCGCTCGGCTTCCCGGTGAACGGCTTCCCGGCCGCGCAGGGCGGCTACTACTGCGGTGTCGGCGCCGACGAGATCTTCGGCCGCGAGATCGTCGAGAAGCACCTGGACCACTGCCTCGCCGCGGGTCTGGCCATCTCCGGCATCAACGCCGAGGTCATGCCCGGCCAGTGGGAGTTCCAGGTCGGCCCGGTCGGCCCGCTGGAGGTCTCGGACCAGCTGTGGATCGCGCGCTGGCTGCTGTACCGCACCGCCGAGGACTTCAACGTCTCGGCGACGCTGAACCCGAAGCCGGTGAAGGGCGACTGGAACGGCGCGGGCGCGCACACCAACTTCTCCACGAAGGCGATGCGCGAGGACTACCGCGCCATCATCACGGCGTGCGAGGCTCTGGGCGAGGGCTCGAAGCCGCTGGACCACGTCAAGAACTACGGCGCCGGCATCGACGAGCGCCTGACGGGCCTGCACGAGACCGCCCCGTGGAACGAGTTCAGCTACGGCGTCTCGGACCGCGGCGCCTCGGTCCGCATCCCGTGGCAGGTGGAGAAGGACGGCAAGGGCTACATCGAGGACCGCCGCCCGAACGCGAACGTGGACCCGTACGTGGTGACCCGCCTCATCGTGGACACCTGCTGCACGAGCCTGAAGAAGGAGGGCCTGGTCTGAGACCCGGCCCGCCCCGCAGGCACGACGCATGACACATGACGCGCGACGCCCGCCGAGAGCCCCAGTGGCCCGGCGGGCGTCGCGCGTTGGGGTTACCGGAGGTCCGCTGGAGGGCTCATGGCGGAATTTGAGATTCCGCTCCACTGATTGAGACGGGGTATGCCCCGGGTCCCCCACATCTGCTTCAATGGCGCCCATGGCCAGCCACTCGCACCCCTCGAACGGTCGCAGCGACCTCGAGCCGTTCTGGCCCTCCCGTCAGGATCACGATTTCGACCGGGTGTGTTGCCGCACGGAGAACGCGCCGACCCTCTAAAGCCTTTCGGGATCCGCCAACAGAGCTTCCCCGAGGCCTTCGGTCCGCGCGGTACGCGATGACGTACGTACGTCTCCTGCCGGCCACTTCGCGTGAAAGAGCTGACCACTCATGTCTCACACCCGTTCCCTGACCTCTGCCGCCTCCGCCGCGACCGCTGCGACCGTGCCCCTCGCCTATCCGCCCAGTCCGCGCCACCGGCTGCGCGCCGTGGACCGCGACGAGGTCGCCCGCGTCGTCGACCTGCTGCCGCCCGGAGCCACCTGGCTGCCCGCGCCGCAGCACGCCGTGCCGGCGCTGCCGGGCCAGCCGCCGATGGTCGGCTACCTGGTCCTCGTACCGGCCGGATCGGACGATCTGCCGCCGATCGCCTTCGCCCCGCAGTCCGTTCCCCAGCCGCAGCCCCCGGCCCCCGCGGCCGCCGCCGTCGCCGGGGACGAGCTCGTCCGCATCGACGCCGCCCAGCGCACCGCCGAGGTCGACGGCCGGGTACTCGACCTGACGTACCTGGAGTTCGAGCTGCTGGCCCACCTGGTGGCGCACCCGCACCGGGTGCACAGCCGGGACCAGCTGGTGACCACGGTCTGGGGCTACGGCCACGTCGGCGACGGCCGGACCGTGGACGTCCACGTCGCCCGCCTGCGCCGCAAGCTGGGCGCGGCGCACCGCGGCGCGATCCAGACCGTGCGCCGCGTGGGCTACAAGTACGCCCCCTGAGCCAGATGCGCCGGTGGGCCCGTACTCCAGCGCGGAGTACGGGCCCACCGGCTGCCGAGCTAGGGAGTGTCGTCAAAGTAGCGTCGGCCGCCCGAAGGGCGGTGGTCGGCGGGGTCTGGTGCGTGCGATCGCAAGGCGGAGGAGGGACCCGACGCGGAGCGTCGGTGACCGACGACAACGCGGCGAGCGTGCGTGCCAGACCCCGCCGACCAGACGGGACTTTGACGACACGACCTAGGCCGCGCGGCGCGCGGCGACCGCGCCGAGCAGCACGTCGATCGCGAGGAACGCGACCAGGCTGATGCCGAGCAGCGGTACGAACCACCCGACCACCGCGGTCACGGCGGCGAGCGGGAGCAGCATCGTCAGCGGCACCTTGCGCCAGGCCCCGCGCGGCTGCGCGCGGCCGACCGAGAGCGCACGGTCCTTGGTGGGCCTGCGCAGCCACCACATCCGGTAGCCCCAGAACACCAGGAACATCACCGCGACCGCGAGCGCTCCGAGCGCGATCTGGTTGGCGAGCCCGAAGGTCTTCCCCATGTGCAGGTCGATGCCGAAGCGCGTCAGCTGCGCGAGGACGGGGTAGTCGGCGAAGCGCAGTTCGTCCATGATCCGGCCGTCCGCGGGGTCGACGGAGACCGAGTCGAGGTGGACCGGCAGCTGCTTGTCCTGCTCCTTGACCACGTAGCCCTTGCCCTTGGCGGGCAGGGTGACGCGGAGCTCGTGGGTGACCCCGGCGGCGCGGGCGGCGGCCACGGCCCTGTCGATGCCGATCTCCGCGGGGGCCGCGGCCGCGGGCATCTCCATGCCGTCGGGCATGCCGTGCCCGGCGTGCCCCGAGTGCTCGTCGGAGCCGGCGCCCGAACCGGGGGCGAGGGCCGCGGACACCGAGGGGGTGGCGCCGCCGAGCCCGTCCTGGAGCCGGCCGATGTTCTCGCCCGCGTACTTCGACCAGGTCAGGCCGGTCGCGGAGAGCCCGACGAGTCCGACGACGGCCCAGAGGCCGACGGTGCCGTGCCAGGACAGGGTCTTGCGGCGGCCGGTGGCGGCACGGTCGGGCAGGACGAGCAGGGCCTTGCGGGAGCGGCGGCGGCCGATCCACAGGGCGAGTCCGCCGAGCGCGACGACCCAGAGCCAGCTCGCGGCGAGCTCGCTGTAGTTCCGGCCGAACTCGCCGAGCTGGAGGCTGGAGTGGAACTCGCTGAGCCAGGCGCGCAGCGGCAGCGCGTCGCCTTCGGTGGTGAGCACTCCGTTGACGTGGGCCGAGTACGGATCCACGAACACGGTGCGGGTCTGGCCCTCCTCCAGCCCCGGGACCTCCATGATCACGCGGGTGGTCGCCTCGGGGTCGGGCGCGGGCCACACGCCCACGACCTTGCCCTCGGGCACGGTGGCCCGGGCGGCGGTGAGCTGGGCGCTGAGCGGGACGGTGCTCTCGCCGACCTTGGCGACGGTCAGCTCGTCGGCGTAGATGATCTTCTCGGCCTGCCAGGAGCCCGCGTACAGCAGGCCGGTGGCGGCGGCGAGGAACAGCAGCGGGGCTATCAGGATCCCGGCGTAGAAGTGCATGCGCAGGAGCAGCGGCCGCAGGGCGGCCCAGGCTCCGGGCTTCGAGGACGCGTCGGGCGCGTCGGGTGCGTCGGCCGGGGCGGGTGTGGTGGTCGGTGCGGTGGCGTCCGGGGTGTGGACGTCCTGAACCTCGTCAAGGGACATGTGGGTCCTAGCTCTTGGCGCGTTGGCGCAGACATGGGTGAACAGGCCCCAGGTCTCGCCTCCTCGCCCATGAGGGAGGTGCGCCGCCGGTTCAGGCGGCGCAGGCAGGACGGCCGGGGGCCGTGGCGCGGACGTCTCGGCACCCGGGCGGGCCGCGGCGCACCAGGGCGTGGGCGGGCACCGCTCCGCGCAGCCTGCGCGGGGGTTCGTACGAGGGCCGCGGCGCGGGCGGCGCCGGTGCGGCGGCCACCCGGGCCCGGAGCAGCGCGAACGCGCGGGCCAGCGGGCGGGCCGCCAGCAGCGCGGCGGCGCCGAGGACCGGGGCGAGCCGGAACACGGCGGCCTCGCCGCGGGCCAGCCAGGCGGCGCAGAACAGACCGGCGAGCACGTGCGCGGCGATCATGCCGAGTCCGCCGTGTCCGGCCATGCCGGCCATGGCGTCCATCCCGGCCATGCCGTCCATGGCGCGCATGCCGTCCGTGCCGCCGGACACGTGGTGGTGCTCGGGCATCGGCATGGACATCGACATCGCGGCCCGGTGGCCCGCGCGCCCCGCCTGGCTGCCCGAGAAGAGGAGGTGCAGTACGCCCTGTACCGCGAGCAGCGCCGCGCTGATCCCGACGGGCCCGCGGCGGCGCCCGGCGCCGAGCCATGCGAGGCCGCCCGTCACCGCGAAAGCACCCAGAAGGCCTATCAGGGGGATGTCCACACCAGACATGTACGAATGCCCCACGGCACCCAAGGCGGTGCACACCGCCGCGAACATCGCGGCCCGTGTGGCGCGCAGTGGCGCGGGGGTTCCAGACATGGCTGAAACATGCTCGCACGGGCCCCGACTCCGCCAGTCCGAGGGTCGTATCCGATCATGATCGGATGAATTCACTGCTCTGGCCGCCACCGGCCCTCGGTCTGGTGTATGCGGGCGGGCTCCAGGTCGGCGCGTACGCCCTGGAGCGACGGGGGTGGGCGGAGCGGGAGCGGGTGCTGCGCGGCTGCTCGACGAATGTCGACAATCTCGCCGCCGGCCGCTGGGAGACCCTGCTGAGCAGCGCCTTCGTCGTCGAGGAGCCCATGCCGCTGCCGTACGCGCTGCTGCTCGTCACGGTCCTCGGGTACGCGGAGTACGCGTACGGGGCCTGGTGGACGGTCGGGGTGTTCCTCTTCGGGCACGCCACCGCGACGCTCCTCGTCTTCGGCGCCCTGCGCGGGACGGCCGACACCCCGACCCGGCGGGCCCTGGACGTGGGCGCCAGCTACGGCTTCAACGCCGTGCTCGGTGCGCTGACCTCCGCACTGCCCCGCGGCCCGGTCCGCACGGCCGCCCGGGTGGGGCTGCTGGCGCTCGCCGCGGGGCCGGTGCTCAGGCGGGACCGGACCTTCACGGACGCGGGCCACCTGGCGGCGCTGGGGGTGGGGGTCGGGCTGTCGCTCGCCTTCGATTACCTATCCGGGACGAAACACCCGAAAATCGGATGAACGAACATCCGCCGCACCACCCACGCCGCACCCACACCGCTGGAGCCGCCACGATGACCACGACCACCCCCTCCACCACCGTCGCCAACCTCCGCGACCTCGGCGGCACCCCCCTCGCGGGCGGCCGCACGGTCCGCCCCGGCCTGGTCCTGCGCTCCGGCCAGCTCGACCGGCTCGACGTGGACGCCGACCCGGTGGTGGCCGCGCTGGGCCTGCGTACGGTCATCGACTTCCGCACCGACGCCGAGCGCGCCGCCCACCCGGACCGGATACCGCAGGGCACCCGCCTCCTGGTCGAGGACGTCCTCGCCGACAAGATGAGCTCCGGGAAGATGCCGGCCGCCACCCAGCTCAAGGACCTGCTGTCCGACCCGGCGATGGCCGAGGAGCACCTGGGCGGCGGCAAGGTGCAGGCGCTGTTCGCCGACACCTACCGCTCCTTCGTGTCCACCGCCTCCGCGCAGGCCGCGTACCGGACGCTGCTCACCGAGCTCGCGGATCCGCAGGCCGGACCGCTGCTGTTCCACTGCACGGCCGGCAAGGACCGTACGGGCTGGGGCGCGACCGTCGTCCTGGCGCTGCTCGGCGCGGACGACGAGACCCTGATGACCGAGTACCTGTCCGTCAATCCGGCGGTCAAGCAGGCGTTCGCGCCGATGATCGAGGGCTTCACCGTCGCCGGCGGCAACCCGGACATCGCGCTGGGCCTGATCGGGGTGTTCCCCGAGTACCTGCAGGCGGCGCTCGACGAGGTGAGCACGCGCTACGGCTCGATGGAGAAGTACGTGCGCGAGGGTCTCGGCGTCCCCGACGAGGCGGTCGAGGCGCTGCGCACCCGCCTGACGGCCTGACCGGGGGCCGCCCGGCCCCCTTCGGCCCGGCGCCTTCCGACCCGAACGTGCGACCCGGGGGCGGGTGACCATCCGACGATTCGCTCGTTCTGCTGAACGTGACTGCGCCGGACACCGCCACCCTCCCCCCGTCCCCCGTGCCGCCCGACGTCGAGCTGGCCGAGGCCGCCATCGTCGAGCACTACCCGCGGCTGGTGCGGCTCGCCTATCTGGTGCTGCCGCCCGCCATGGGCCGCAACCGGCGTGTGCTCACCGCCCATTCGCTGGCCCAGCGGGCGCTGCCGCGCGGGCGGCGCGGCGCGGGGGCGGAGGCCGCCGCCGCGGCCGCCGTACAGGGCGGGGTCCCGGGCCAGCGCGGGACCCCGGGCGCCGAGTCGGGGTACGCCTACGTACGGCTGAGGGTGCTGCGCGCCGCCCTGGAGGCCGGGATCCCGCTGACCTTCCGGGCGCTGCCCCGGCGGGCCCAACTGCCTCCGCTGCTCCCCCAGGTGTGGGGGCTTCGGCTGTTCCCACGCTCCGGCGGGGCCGAGGAGCTGGCCCTGGACCAGTGGCTGGCCACCCTCGACGGCCCCGGCCGGGCGGCCTGCGTACTGCGGGCCCTGGAGCGGCTGCCGGAGGCGGAGGTGCTCCGGGTGCTCACCGAGGCCGGGGTGGCGAACCCGGCCGCCGCGGTCGCGGAGTCGGGGGATCCGGCCAACGACGCCCTGTTCGCCTCCCCCGAGTTCGACCCGTGCGTGCTCCAGGCGCGCCCCACCGACCTGCTGCGCCGGCGCCGGTTCGCGCGGGCCGCCCTGGCCGCCGGGGCCGCCCTCGCCGTGTGCGGGGCGCTGCTCGCGCTGCCCGGCGGCGGCTGGGGTGCGGACGGGGCGGCGGCCCCGCCGTACGCGCAGAACGCCGCTGCGGAGCAGGCCCTGGACCCGGGCAGGCTGGTCCGGGTCGCGCCCACCGCCTGGCGCACGTCCTCCCGTACGGGCTTCTCCACCTGGCCCGCCCGCGGCGACCGCACCGACGACGCCGAACTGCTGCGCCGGGCGCTGGCCGTGTGGGCCCGGCCGGGCCGGACCGTGGTCGCCTCGGCCACCCCGGGCACCCCGCCCGGGCCTCCGATGGGCCCGCCGCAGCTGCTGTTCGCGGGCACCGTCGACCAGGCGGTCGTGGTCCTGCTGTACGACGGACTGCGCGTGGTCCGGTACGCCGAGCCCCGCACCGGGACCTCGGTCGCGGCCCTCGACTTCGCCCGGACCGACGCGGCCGCGGCGGAGTCCGCGACCGCGCTGGTGCTGAGCCGCGTCGACGGCAACGTCCGCTACCTGACCGCGCCCTGGGTCACCGGGGTGGGGCTGCGGGACCTGCTCAAGCCCGGCGACGCCCCGGCGGCGCTGAAGCTGGGCCGGGACGGGATCACCCCGCCGGTGGCGAGCCCGGCTCCGACGGGCAACTGCACCGGCTGGAACGCCCTGGCGCTGACCGGCGGCGGTGCCACCCGGCTGGTCACCGACCTCGGCGAGCTGACCCCGGCCCGGCTGACCTCGGGCGCGCCGGGCGCGGAGCGCGACGTCGCGGAGGGGGCGGAGCTCGGGGACTGGTCGCGGATCGCCTGCCTGCTGCCCTCGGTCCGCTCGCACGGCGTCCGCAGCGTCAACGCCTGGACGTACGCGAAGCAGCCGCTGCCCGAGGGCGACGGTACGGCGACCTGGCTGTGCACCCGGGCCGAGACCTGGGCGGGTACGGAGGACAGGGTGCAGGCGCAGTTCCTGGCCCCGGGCGCCCCGCTTGCGGCGCAGGCCGCGAAGGCGGAGGGCTCGCCGGCGTGCGGGGCGCGGGAGCCGCGGGTGCTGGCGGGCGTGCTGTGGAAGTCGAAGGCCGGCCAGTGGTACGTACTGGCGGCCGGCAGTGCGCAGTTCGCGTCGCTGTCGGTGTCGGGCGGCGCGGTGTCCGGCTCGGCGAACGGCAACCGGCTGGCGGTGAAGGCGCCGGCGGGGGCGCAGGTGGAGCTGACGGGCAAGCTGACGGACGGTACGAAGGCGGGGGTGCTCCGGTAGCGCCACGGGGCGGCGTGGGTGAATCTTCAACCGTCGGGGTCTCAACCATCCTGACGGGGCGGGGAGTTGGCGGGATCCGGACATGACGGCCACACGGCGCACATGGCATGATCGGGTTCCGGTTACCACTCGGTAACCCACCCACACCCCCCTCACGTACTGAAGGTTCACCCACGTGCGCATGCTCGCCCGACGGCTCCTGCTCCCCGGCCTGACCACACTCGCGCTCACCGCCACCGGCTGCTCCTCGACCCCGCACACCGGCGCCGCCGACGCGGCCGCCCCCGCCACCCTCGCGCCCGCCGGCGACGGCACGTCGCAGCAGCTCGACGTGGCCGCGGCGCCGCAGGGGACGCCGACACCGGCGGCCGTGGCCCGCGCCGGCGGGAAGGGCAGGACGGAGCAGTCCTCGCTCAAGGTCGCCTCGTACGACCCGGCGACCGGACGGGCCGTCATAGCCAAGGCCCCGCAGGGGCCCGCACCCGCCAAGTCCGCCAAGCCCTCCGGCTCCGCCTCCCCTTCGGCATCGGCCTCCGCGGCGGCCGACAAGCCCGTCGCCGTGGGCGACGTCATCGCCAGCGCACCGGCGCCCGGCGCCCCCAACGGCCTGCTCGCCAAGGTCACCGAGGTCGTCGGCAAGACCGACCGCGGCACCGAGGTCAAGACCGCCTCCACCACGCTGGCCTCCGTCCTGAACGAAGACAAGGCCGACGGCAAGGTCCCCGTCGACCCCTCGTCGGTCACCGTCGAGCCCCTGATGAAGGGCGTCACCTTCTCCTGGGCCAAGAGCGGGGGCGTGAAGTTCGGGCCCGAGGGCGCGAAGCTGCCGCTCGGCAACCTGCGGCTCGACGTGAACGCCGCCGTCGACACCGCCCCCGACGCCCCCGCCTCGGCCGGCGCCTCGGTGTCCGGGTTCGTCCAGCTCGCCCCGCAGGTGGAGTTCTCCTACGACGGCACCCCGGGCGGCGGCTCCGGCCCGCGCGGCGCCTTCCTCGGCATGAGCGGCGACTGGTCCTCGCAGTGGAAGCTCCAGGGCCGCGCCGCCGCGAGCACGGGAGCGCCCAAGCGCATCCCGTTCGCCAAGCTGCACAGCGCCCCGGTCATCCAGGTCGGCCCGGTGCCGGTCGTCGTCAACCTCGACCTGACCTGCTACGTCCAGGTGGAGGCCGACGGCCGCGTGACCCTCGACGTCCAGCAGGACGTCAAGGGCGACTTCAAGGTCGGCGGCAGCTACGCGCTGGGCAAGGGGTGGACGCCGGTCAGCCAGTCCAACGTCAAGAGCACGCCGGTCACGGCGACGGTCACCGCCTCGGGCAAGGTCAAGGGCGCGCTCGGCGCCGAGGCCTCCGTCGGCCTGTACGGGGCCGTCGGCGTCAGCGCGGACTTCGCCCCGTACCTGCGCGGCGAGGCGGACGCCAAGGCGAGCGCGTCCAGCGACGGCAAGACCTCCCTCAGCGGCTCGTGGGCGCTGTACGGCGGCTTCGACCTGAGCGGGCAGCTCCACCTCCAGCTGTCCCTGTTCGGCACGCCGGTCTTCGAGCGCAAGATCCCGCTCGGCGCCCTCAACCGCGAGTGGGCGCTCGCGAGCGGGCACGCGGAGCGGTAGCCGGAGCCGGCGGTATCGCCGCAAGGCCCCCGGGTGCGCCGCGCGCACCCGGGGGCCTTCGAACTTGATGGCCGCAGAGGGGTTTTCCTCTCCCCTACCCCTCAGTACATTGACGCCATGTCTAATACGCCGCACGCGCCCGCCCCCGTGGCGTCGGAGCACATCGAGCTCAAGGCGCGGAACGTGTCCTTCGGCTGGGAGGACACCCCGCTCCACTGGCTGCCCGGAGACCCGTTCGCCACGCACACCATCAACGTGCTCCACCTGCTGCTGCCCGCGGGCGAGCGCTGGTTCGTGCACGTCTACAAGCAGGTGCTGCCGTACATCAAGGACGAGCGACTGCGCGCGGACGTCGTCGGGTTCATCGGCCAGGAGGCCATGCACGCCGCCGCCCACGACGACGTGCTCCCCCACCTGAAGCGGCTGGGCCTGGACCCGACGCCCTACACGGCGCAGGTGGACTGGCTCTTCGAGAAGCTGCTCGGCGACCGGACGCTGCCCCCGGGCAGGGCCCGCCACTGGTGGCTCATGGAGCGGGTCGCGCTGATCGCGGCGATCGAGCACTACACGGCGTTCCTCGGGGACTGGGTGCTCAACGCGGACGAACTGGACCGGCGGGGCGCGGACCCCGTGATGCTGGACCTGCTGCGCTGGCACGGCGCGGAGGAGGTGGAGCACCGCTCGGTGGCCTTCGACCTCTTCATGCACGTGGACGGCGGCTACCGCCGGCGCGCCCGGACCTGGGCCACCGCGTTCACGGCGCTCGTCTTCCTGTGGCAGCGGGGCGCCCGCTTCTTCATGGAGAACGACCCGGAGCTGACCGCCGCCAAGGCCTCGCTCGGCCAGTTCTTCCGGGCGGGGCGGCAGGGGACCCTGCCCTCGGCGGGCGCGATGCTCAAGTCGATCCCGACGTACCTGTCCCGGACGTACCACCCGTCCCAGGAGGGCTCCACGGCCCAGGCCGTGGCCTACCTGGCCTCCTCCCCCGGCGCGAACGGCGGTGCCGCCGCATGAGCCGCGCCCTGAAGCTGGCGGCGGTGGCGGGCGCGGCGCTGCTGACCCGGCGCGCCCTGCGCGGACGCATCGCCCGCTCCCCGCTGTGGCCCCTCCCCGCGCTGGAGACCCCGATCTCGGGCCACTCCCCGCGCCGTTGGCTGCCCGCGCTCGTCGTGTCCCGTACGGAGCCCGCGGACGGGGTGCTGATGCTGACCCTCGAATCCCCGGAACTGCCCCCGTGGACCCCGGGCGCGCACGTGGACGTACAGCTCCCGTCGGGCCTGGTCCGCCAGTACAGCCTCTGCGGCGACCCGGCGGACGCGGGCCGCCACACGATCGCGATCCGGCTGATCGAGGACGGCCGCGGCGGCTCCCGCGAGGCGCACGCCCAACTGGTGGAGGGCGCGGAACTGCCCGTCCGCCCGCCCCGCAACCGCTTCGAGCTGGTGCCGTCGCCCTCGTACGTCTTCGTCGCGGGCGGAATCGGCATCACGCCGATCCTCCCGATGCTGCGCGCGGCGCAGGCGGCGGGCGCGGAGTGGACCCTCCTGTACGGCGGCCGCTCGCGCTCCTCCATGCCCTTCCTCGCCGAACTGGAGGCGTACGGCTCCCGGGTGGCCGTCGTCCCGGAGGACGAGGCGGGCCTCCCCGACCTGACCGTGCTCGCCGCGGCGGCCCCCGGCACCCTGGTCTACTGCTGCGGCCCGGCCCCCTTGATGGAGGCGGTCCGGGAGGCGGCCCCACCCGCCGTCCCGGTCCACCTGGAGCGCTTCACCGCGACTGCGGCGACCGGAACCTCCCGCCCCTTCACGGTGGAACTGCACCGCTCGGGCCGCACGATCGGGGTCGCGGCGGACGAATCCACCCTGGCCGCGGTCCGCCGGGAGCTCCCGGACACCCCGTACTCCTGCGAGCAGGGCTTCTGCGGCACCTGCCAACACCGCGTCCTCGCGGGCGAGGTCGAGCACCGCGACACCCTCCTCACGGACCAGGAGCGCGAGGACTCGATGCTGCTGTGCGTCTCCCGTGCCCAGGACGACCACCTGGTCCTCGACCTCTGAGCGTTGCCGCAGGCCCAGTAGGGTGTGGCGCATGACTACCGGGACGCGGCGCAGGATGGGTGTCGAGGAGCGGCGGCAGCAGCTGATCGGGGTGGCCCTGGAGCTGTTCAGCCTCAGGTCGCCCGACGACGTGTCGATCGACGAGATCGCGGCGGCCGCGGGCATATCGCGGCCGCTCGTCTACCACTACTTCCCCGGCAAGCTGAGCCTGTACGAGGCCGCCCTGCGGCGGGCCGCCGACGACCTCGCCCAGCGGTTCGTGGAGCCCCGGGAGGGGCCGCTCGGGGCGCGGCTGCTGCGCGTCATGGGCCGGTTCTTCGCGTTCGTCGACGACCACGGGCCCGGCTTCTCGGCGTTGATGCGCGGCGGTCCGGCCGTCGGGAGCAACCGGACCAACGCGATGATCGACGAGGTGCGGCAGGCCGCGTACGAGCAGATCGTGACGCACATCGGCATCGAGGACCCGCCCGCGCGGCTGGAGCTCGTGGTGCGGTCCTGGGTGTCGCTGGCGGAGTCCACCGCGCTGATCTGGCTGGAGGGGCGGAAGATCCCGCGGGCCGAGCTGGAGCTGCAGCTCGTGCACGACTTCGCCGCGCTGGCCGCCGTGAGCGCCGCGTACGACGCGGAGATGGCCGCCATCCTCGGCCGGATCCTCGCCGACGAGCCGGCCGACGGGCCGTTCGGGGAGCTGGTGGGCCGGCTCGTGGGGCTCGTGCCCCCGGCCGTGGAGACCCCCGTTCCGAACCCCCGCTGATCATCCGCGTGATAATGCGCCCGTGATCATTAATGACGGGATCCTGTTCCGGCGTGCCGTGGAGAAGGACGCCGCCACCCTGGTGGCCCTGTACGACCAGGCCGCCCGGTGGATGCGCAAGCACGGGATCGACCAGTGGAAGCCCGGGGACAAGGGCGCCGCGCACTTCCTGGCGAAGATGCGCGAGGGCGAGGTGTGGCTCGCCGGGGACGCCGACGGGCGGATCATCGGCGCGTACGAGCTGTGGTGGTCCGACGAGGAGGCCTGGGGCGTACAGCCGCCGGTCGCCGGCTACGTGCACCGGCTGATGGTGGACCGCGAGACCGCGCCGCCCGGGACGGGACTGCGGCTCCTGGAGCACGCCGAGACCCGGATCGCGGCCACCGGCCGGGAGCGTGCCCGGCTGGACTGCGTCTCCTCCAACCCGAGGCTGCTCTCGTACTACCGCGGCGCCGGCTACCGGGTGGTCGGTGAATTCCCGTCGAAGCAGGGCAAGGACGGCCGGGTGTACGGGGTGATCCTGCTGGAGCGCCGCCTCGCCGCGTGAGGGGCGGTACCGGATCCGTGGTCCGGTCCGCCCCCATCGCCCCCTCGTCCGGTCCGTCAGTGCCGCTTGAAGACGGCCACCGTGCGGGCCGGAACCGTGAATTCGCCGGTGCCGGCCTCGTACGCGGCCCGCTTGACCCCCGGGTCCGCGCCGGCCGCCTGGACCGGGTGCAGGGCGTAGGCGGTGCCCGCGAGGGCCGGGACGCGCTGGGGCCGGGCGGCGGGGGTGGCGTTGAAGACCACCACCAGGTCGCCGAGGGTCATGGTGATCACCCCCGGGGTCTCGTCCGTGCCGGAGAGCGGGAAGGCGAGCGCCGCCTGGACCGCCTCGGGCGTGGTGAGGGCGAAGGCCGGCTCCGTCGTACGGATCCGCAGCAGGTCGCGGTAGGCGGCCGAGGCACCCGTGATCTCCGCGCAGCCCGGTGCCCCGGCGCCGGCCAGCAGCGGCTTCGCGTAAGGCCACTTGGAGCCGTTGTCGGCGGCCGGCGGCAGGCCGCGCCCGAAGCCGTTGCCCTCCCGGCAGTCCCAGTGGATGGCGTTGAACCAGTCGCCGCTGTCGTAGGAGTTGCGGTCCAGCGACTTCGAGCGGAGCAGGTCCGTACCGGCCTGGGACAGTGACGGGCCCTGCGAGAGGGTGCCGACGGCCATCGCCAGGACCTGCATCCGTGCCTGGTCCGCGGCCGAGGTGCCCTGCGCCAGCTTGTAGGCGAGCGCGTCGGCCAGGGTCTCGTTGTCGTGGGCGTCCGCGTAGGCGAGGGCGTCGCCCGGAGCGGCCGCGTACCCGGCCGGGGAGCCGTTGTAGTCCACCTCGGAGCCCTTGGTGCGCTTGCCCGCACTGTCCGTGAAGGCGTACGAGGCGAGGTTCCCGGACAGCCCGACCTTGATCAGGTCCTGGGCGTGCAGCAGCCGGGCCCGCTGCTGCTCCGCGGTGCCGTTCGCGGGCGAGGCGTTGGGCGCCGTGAACAGGCCGGAGGCGAAGCCCTGGACGCGCGGGTCCTCGTCGAAGGGGCCGCCGCCGCGGACCGCGTCGCGCGAGCGGTCCGAGAAGGTGGCGATGCCGGTGCCGGCCATGTTCTTCTGCGTGGCCTGGACGAAGCGGGCGTCGTCCGCGACCTCGCCGAAGTTCCAGCCCTCCCCGTACAGGATGATCTTCTTGCCGTCGACGCCGTCCTTGGCGACGGTCAGCGCGTCCAGGGCCTGGCGGACGGCCAGGATGTTCGCCTTCGGATGGTGGCCCATCAGGTCGAAGCGGAAGCCGTCGACCTTGTACTCCTTGGCCCAGGTGACGATCGAGTCCACGACGAGCCGGCCCATCATGGCGTTCTCGGGGGCCGTGTTGGCGCAGCACGTGGAGTTGGCGACCGAGCCGTCCGCCAGCAGCCGCTGGTAGTAGCCCGGCACGATCCGGTCGAGGACCGACTTGTCCGACTGGCCCGACGCCACGGTGTGGTTGTAGACCACGTCCATGACGGTCCGCAGCCCGGCCCCGTTCAGCGACTGGACCATCCTGCGGAACTCGACCGTACGGGCCGTGCCGTTCGGGTCGCTCGCGTACGAGCCCTCCGGGACGGTGTAGTGCAGCGGGTCGTAGCCCCAGTTGTACGCGTCCTTCGCGGCCGCGGCGGCCACGCAGGCCTGCTGCTCGGGCGAGTCGGGCGCGTACACCTTCAGGTCGCAGGCCGGTTCGGTGCGGTCGGAGGGCTTCTCCGGGATCGTGCCGATGTCGAAGGCGGGCAGGAGGTGGACGTAGGAGGTGCCGGAGGCGGCGAGCGAGCGCAGGTGCCGCATGCCCGCCGAGCCGCTGTCGGTGAAGGCCAGGTACTGGCCGGGGTGGGCGCTGGTGGGGTCCGCGACCGAGAAGTCGCGGATGTGGAGCTCCTGGATCTGCGCCGAGGTGAAGGGGACGGCCGCGGGCTTGCGCAGGTCGCGCCAGCCGGGCGGGGCCAGCTTCGGGTCGGCCAGGTCGACGGCCAGGCTGTGGGTGGAATCGGTGGTCAGGGCGGTGGAGTACGGGTCGGTGACGAGGTTGCGGACCATCCGGCGCGTGCCGGGGGCCCACACGGTCACGTCGTACCGGTACGGCTTGCCCTTCCAGCCGCGCTCGCCGCGCACCGACCAGACGCCGGTGGTGTCGTCGCGGCGCATGGGGACGGTGCGGCCGTCGAGTTCGAGGGCCACCTGGCGGGCGGTGGGAGCCCAGACGGAGAGGGTGGGGCGGCCGTCCTTGAAGACCGGCCCGAGGGCGGCGGTGTTGGCGTACAGGTCGTCGAGCACGCCGGCGAGCTGGACGCCGGTCGCGGCCAGGACGGCGCCGCCCGCGGCGCGGGCGCTCGCGACGAGCTGCCCGCGCAGGGCCTCCCGTACGCGGTCCCGGTCGCGGGGATCGACGGTGTAGGCGGAGTACGAGGCCAGGTGCGGGAACTTCTGCTTCTGGGCGGCGGTGAGTTCGGTCTTGGCCAGGCGCAGCCACTGTGCGCCGTCCGCGTGCAGGGCCCCGTTCTCGGTGGTGACGGTCCCCTCGCGGGAGGCGAGGAGCTGGACGGAGGCGGCGGCCGCGGGGGCGTTCCAGGCGAGGGTGGAGCGGTCGATCCAGACGGCCTCGGACTTGGTGAGGTCGAGGGCGGCGGAGGAGCCGGCGGGCTGCGGCAGGAGGTACGGGGCCCGGCCGCCCAGCATCCAGACCTCGTGGCCGGTGGCCTTGAGGTCGAGGGACTGGTCGGTGGGGAGGTCCTTCTCGTCGCCCTTGTGGAGGATGTAGCTCAGGCTGGTCGCCCCGGCGGCGAGCGGGACCTCGTACACGGCGCCGAAGGAGTCGGTGCGGGCGGGCATCAGCGGCTTGGACCAGTCGGTCGGGTTCGCGGCGCCGGTCCAGACGTGCAGGCCCCAGCCCTCGTAGGCGCCGTCGGGGCGCTGGTAGTGGAGGACGGCCTTGGCCTGGTCCTGGGGCGGGTGGGCGGGGCGGTCGGTGGTGGCCGCCTCCTTGCCCTGCTCCAGCCAGACCTCGCCGCTCTTGGTGACGTCGAGGGTGCGGTCGGTGGCGACGTCCTTGTTGCCGTCCTTGTCGATGACGAGGTAGCCGATCGAGGAGGCGCCGGGCTTCAGCCTGACGTAGGCGAAGGCGCCGTACGCGTCGCGGCCGGTGAAGTCGTGCCCGGCGGGCCAGGGCGTGGCCTCGCCGTCGGCGAGGTCACCCCACGCGTACAGCCGCCAGTTCGTGTAGTCGCCGTCGGGGCGGCGGTAGTGGACGACCGCGTAGTCGCGCTGGGTGGCGGTGGGGACCGGGGTGGGCGGGACCTGGCCGGAGACGGACTCGGCGAGGGCGCTCGCGGTGCGGCCGGAGGCGTCCACGGCGACGGCCTTGTAGCGCAGGGCGGTGCCGGCCGGAGCCGTGATGTGCTGGGTGACCTTGTACGGGGCGTGGTCGGCGGAGCCGAGGACCTGCCACTTCCCGGTGCCGGTCTGGGCGGCGAAGACGACCCGGTTCAGGCCGCCTCCGGTGACCTCGGCCGAGAGCTCGACGGTGCCGGTGGCCCCGGGGGCCGGGGCCTTGAGGGTGAGGGCGGGCTTGGTGGCGGGGGCGGCGAGGGGCGCGGCGCCCTGGAGGACCACCGAGCCGAGGGCGGGGACGGTGACGGTGAGCTTGCCGGCCGCGGAGGCGCGAAGCTGCGCGGAGCCGCCGTAGAGGGTGCGGTACCGGGCCCCGGCCGGGGCGTCGAGCTCTACGGTCCGGGCCTCGGCGGCGTTGTTGGCGGCGACGAGGTACTCGGTGCGGGAGCGGGGGTCGGTACGGGCGAAGGCGTAGACGGACCCGTCGGCGAATCGTTCACTCTGGACGCCGTCGCGCAGGGCGGGGTGGTCCTTCGTCAGCTTCGAGAGAGCACTGATCTGCCGGTAGAGCGGGTGTCCCGGATCGTAGGCATCGCTCGCGTGTGTGCGCGCCGTCGCGAGCTGGTCGTCGTCCAGGTAGTCCGCGATCCGGGTGCCGAACAGCGGCTGCCGGGCGTCCTTGTCGCCGCCCGCGCCCGTGAAGCCCTGCTCGTCGCCGGAGTAGACCACCGGGTTGCCCCGCGAGAAGAACATCAGCTCGTTGGCGAGCCGGTACCGGTCCAGGAGCTCCTGCTCCCCCGCCCCCGGCCGGTCCTGCTTCAGGAAGCTCCCGAAGCGGCCCATGTCGTGGTTCCCGAGGAAGGTGACCTGCTCGTACGCGTTGGCCTTGTCCGTGGTGTACCGGTAGTCGTCGGCCAGCACGGAGCCCAGCCGCGAGGCCGCCGCGCCCTGGGAGGCGTACGCGCGGATCGCGTCCTGGAGCGGGAAGTCGAGGGTGGCGTCGAGGCGCCCCTGCGTCACGTACGGGGAGGTGACGGCGGTGTCGGCGGAGTAGACCTCGCCGAACATGAAGAAGTTCTTCCGCCCGCGCTGGGCGGCGTACTTGTCGAGGGCGGTGGCCCACTGGGTCCAGAACCCGGTGTTGACGTGCTTGACCGTGTCGATGCGGAAACCGTCGATCGAGAAGTCCTTGACCCACTTCTCGTAGATCTTCTCCATCCCGCTGACGACCTCGGGGCGCTCGGTCCACAGGTCGTCGAGGCCGAAGAAGTCGCCCTGGTCGGAGGATTCCCCGGCGAAGGTGGAGTCGCCCCGGTCGTGGTACATCGTCGGGTCGTTGAGCCAGGCCGGAGCCTTCAGGTTCTTCTTCGCCTCGGGCACGAAGGGGGTCCGCGGGAAGGACTCGGCGTCCACGGCGGGGAACTTCCGCTTCCCGTCCGCGTAGTCGGAGTCCTCGAAGGGCACCCCGTCCTTCGTCAGGTAGGGGAAGGCTCCCTTCGACAGGTAGGAGTAGGACTGCTCCCGGTAGTCGACGACGTCGGCGGTGTGGTTGGTGATGACGTCGAAGAAGACCTTCATCCCCTTCGCGTGCGCCTTGTCGATCAGCCGCTCCAGGTCGGCGTTGGTGCCGAAGTGCGGGTCGACCTGTGTGAAGTCGGTGATCCAGTACCCGTGGTACCCGGCGGAGACGTCGGCCCCCTTCCCCTGCACCGGCTGGTTCTTGAAGATCGGCGCCATCCAGATGGCGGTGGTCCCGAGCCCCTTGATGTAGTCGAGCCGGTCGGTCAGCCCCTTGAGGTCGCCGCCCTGGTAGAAGCCCTTGTCCGTCGGGTCCAGCCCGGTCTCCAGCCGGCTGCCGGTCAGGCCGCCGGTGTCGTTGCGCGGGTCGCCGTTCGCGAACCGGTCCGGGAGGACGAAGTAGAACTGCTCCCGGGTCAGGTCGTGCCGCGCGGGCTCGGCGGCCAGTTTCGCGTCCGAGGGCGGGGCGGGCGGGGCGGCGGCCACGGCCGGGAGGGCGGGCAGGAGCGTCACGGCCAGTGCGGCGGCGAGGACTCCTGCGGCGGGGCGTATCAAGGCGGATCTCCTTGGTTACGTGTCGCGTGGATGAGGGCCGCCCGGCGGATGGCGGGGTCTGTGGACGCCGGGCGGCCCTGGTCGGTGGGGTGGGGTGAGGGGTGCGGGTACGAGTACGGGTGCGCGGGGGTGCGGGTGGAGGTCAGTTGCGCCAGGTGTCGTTGAGTACCGTCCTGCCGCTCGCCGGGACGGTCGCGGTGCGGTTGGCGCCGCTCTCCCAGGTGACGTTCCCGGCGGCGTCCTTGCGTACGTACTTGTACGAGAACGCGGTCCCGGCCGGGAGCGACACGTCCAGCTTCCAGACGGGGTAGGCCGCCGGGTCGAGCTTGAGGGCGCTGCCGGTGTTCCAGCCGCCGAGCTCGGCGCGGTCCCCGGTGACGTAGATGTTCTGCCCGGGGGTGGTGGTGGCGTTGACGGCGAAGGAGGCGCCCGCGGTCGCCGGCGGCGGAGTGGTGCCACCGCCGGCGCAGGTGCGGGCGCCCACGTGCAGGGCGAGGGCCGTACCGGCCCCGAGGGTGGCGGTGAACTGCCCGGCGGAGTTCACGCCGACGGTGCGCCCGCTCTGGACGTCGCAGTAGTCGCCGGCCGGGAGCGAGCTCTGGAAGGTGCGGGTGAGGGAGGCGCCCTCGTGGTTGATGGCGACGTACGCCTTGGCTCCGCGCCCGAAGGCGATCTGGTCGCCGCCGTTGTCCCACCAGTTGGTGACGGCCTGGCCCCGGGCCGCGTTGCGGAAGCCGACCATGGAGGAGATCTCCCGCCAGGCGTGCTGGCACTTCCAGCCGTCGGCGTAACAGGCGTTGACCGTGCCGCCGTTCGGCGGGCCGGCGTCCTTGTCGGTCCACTCGTACCCGGAGTGCACGTCGGGGGATCCGTACGGCCAGGCCAGCATGAAGACGCCTGCGAGGGTGTAGGCGGAGCCGTCCTTGTAGTTGAGGGTGTCGCCGCCGCGCTCGGTGTCGTGGTTGTCGACGAAGACGGCGGACTGCCCGCTCGGCATGTAGCCCCAGGCCTCGCCGAAGTTCTTCAGGTAGGCGAGGTTCTCGTTCTGGAAGACCCGCTTGAGGTCCCGGGCGTAGCGGAACTCCTGCACGTCGCCGTTGCCCAGGTACTCGGAGGGCGAGACGGCCTCGCCGGCTCCGTATATCGCCTCCTGCTTCCAGTAGGCGGAAGGATTCGCCAGCCGGGACTTGATGTTGGCGAGGTCGGCGGCCGGCATGTGCTTGGCGGCGTCGATCCGGAAGCCGTCGACGCCCAGGGACAGCAGGTCGTTCAGGTACCCGGCGATGCGCCCGCGCACGTAGTCCTCGCCGGTGTCCAGATCGGCGAGCTGCACGAGCTCGCAGTTCTGGATGTCGGCCCGGTTCTGGTAGTTGGAGATGGTCGCCCGGCAGTCGTCCATGTCGGAGCCCGAATAGATCCCGGGGTAGCCGTACTTCGTGTACGAAGAACCCCCGGTCCCCACCCCGTCAGCCGCGGCCATGTGGTTGATCACGGAGTCGGCGACGACCTTCACCCCGGCGGCGTGGCAGCTGTCGACCATGGCCTTGAACGCGGCGCGGTCGCCGAGCCGCCCGGCGATCTTGTAGCTGACGGGCTGGTACGAGGTCCACCACTGGGGGCCCTGGATGTGCTCCTGGGGCGGCGAGACCTGGACGTACCCGTATCCGGCGGGCCCGAGCGAATCGGTGCAGGCCCTGGCGACGGAATCGAAGCGCCACTCGAAGAGGACGGCGGTGACGTCCTTGTCGCCGGGCGCCGCCGCGGCGGCCTGCGGCGCCGAGCCGGTGAGGAGGGCGGTGGCGGCAAGGGCGGTGGAGGTGAAAAGAGTTGCAGCTCTGGCGGCTCTGGCAGGCATGCGGGGGGCCTCCTGGCGGGAGAGGTGGGGATTGCAGAGACCGTAGGGGCCAGGTAAGAGCGCTGCAAGAGTTTGCGCAAGAGATTGCAGAATTGTTTCCGGGGCGTGTCCTGCCGGACAGACGGGTCGGGCAGGCCCACACCGCGCGCGTACGACGCGACATGACGCCGGCTCACACCGGCGCACACCCGCGGGAGCGGCGCATCCCCGACAGCGGCACATCCCCGCCACTTCCCGATCGCTCCGGCCCCGCGCACCGCCCGAAACGGCGGATCCGGCCACCCCGGACGCCCCGCACCGCAGGGAGGCGGGCCCGCTCCGGCCTCCGCCGAACGGACGATCGGGCAGGTGGAACCGGAGTTGTCCGATTTTCACCCCGTGACCATTTCCGCTCGATGATCATCTGACACCTGCCGCGTAGTTTCACCGTGCACCGGAAAAATCCGTCGATTCCGCGACGCAGGGAGACCCCAGGTACATGTCGGAGAAAAGCGCGAAGAGCGATGTGGGCAAGGCCTATGTCAACGACGTGTTCATGCGCCACCCGCTCACCACGCGGAACCAGGACGAGCTCGAAATACCGGCCAAGGCCGAGGCGATCCTGGAACGGAACAATCTGCGGGGCGCGCTGAAGAGGACCCCCGAAGGAGGGGGCGAGCCGATCGGCCCCATCGGCTTCTCCTTGAACAAGAAGCGCTACGGCGCGTTTCCCGAGGACGAGAAGACGGCGCAGGAGCGCGGGTGGCGCGCGTTCATGAACATGGGCGTGCCGGTCGTCGAGGAGCGCGGCGACATCACGCAGCCGCCGCCCGACATGATCTCCAAGCAGACGTACGTCAACGGAACCGACCCCATCAAGATCACGGTGACGGACACGGTCGAATTCTCCGTCTCGAACACGGTCAGCTGGTCGCTCCAGGGCGAGGTGAAGCTCACCTTCGGGGCGAAATCCATCGCGTCGCTGCAGCAGGAGATGCAGAAGAGCATGGCGATGATGCAGTACCAGAAGACCACCCTGAAGAACAGCAAGGACAACCAGGGCGTCGACCAGGAGTCGCAGACGGAGGCGACGAGCACGACGACGGCCACGACGTCCGCCACGGGCACCGGCGAGCTGTGGGCGGACCTGCTGCTCGGCATCACCGGCTCCGTCAGCGGCTCGTTGACCACCGAATGGAAGCACCAGTCCTCGGTCAGCTTCGAAGTGATGAGCCGGGCGGACGTCATGGCCACGACCCGGCGCCAAATACGGCAGTTCGACTACGAATTCCCGGTCACCTTCGGCGGATGGGTCGCCCTGTACTACCCCCGGCCGGTCGAAGTGAGGGGAACTCCCCCGCAGGCCAAGGAGCCGAAGTACTCCCGGGTCGTCGCATGGAAACTCGGCGACTGCGTCGAGGACCGGGCCAACTTCGATCTGGCCGATGAGGGCAAGAGGTTCCTGCAGAAGGGGGCGGCCGAAATCGTGGCCGTCCGCACCGGGGAACACCGGGTCTTCCAGCCCGAAACGCTCGACTACGAGAGCCAGAAACAGCCTCTCTGAAAAGGCGACCACCCACCGGGCAGGCCAGATGAGCCACTTCAGGAGGAACAGCGTGTCATTCGGAAACATCTTCGACGGCGGCGGCAGCGAAGCGGGCTCCGCAGCAAAGTCCGCCGAATCCCTCGACAAGGACACCCCCGGCGCGGGGGACGTCTCCGAGGCCGTACGCAAACTGGAGAGTGAGCGCGACCCCTGGCTCGTGCGCCAGACGGCGCACGGCGCGTTCGACGTCATGGGATTCCTGGGTCCCCTCTTCCGGAACATCCAGGACTCGTCCGCCGCCCAGCGCCTGGTCGCCGAGAACCCCGCTTCGACCTCCGCCATGGCCTCGTCGACGCTGAAGGCGGCCGGACCGCCCCGGCCGACCATCGGCGAGGACGACATGCCGAAGCTCGAGGACCTGTCGAAGCTCATCGCCGCCAGGCGCAGCTTCGCCCTCGTCACGACGGGCCTGGGGACGTCCGAGGGGCTCGCGGTGGACCCGGCGCAGAACACGGCGTACGTCGCCGACCGGGGCGGCCAGAAGCTCTCCGCGGTGAAGATCGCCACCGGCGCGCAGCGCGTGGTCGCGAGCGGTCTGGGCGACATCTGCGACGTGAAGCTGGACGGCGGGGGCAAGGCCTACGCCGCCGACTACGGCGGTGCGCGGCTGCTCTCGGTGGACCTGTCCACCGGCGCCTCCGGCACGGTCGCGAGCGTCCCGGGCGCGTACGGCCTCGCCCTCGACGGAGCGGGCAAGGCCTACGTCGTCAGCTACAGCGAGGGCAAACTCGTCGCGGTGGACCTCCGGAGCGGGCAGAAGACCACGGTCGCCACCGGCCTGCCGGTCGGCGTCGCCGCGGTGGCGCTGGACGGCAGGGGCAAGGCGTACGTCGGCCAGAAGGACCACGGCGGCAACGTGTACGAGGTCGACCTGGCCGACGGCGCGAAGCGCCTCGTGACCACCCTCCCCGGGGCGAGCGCCATGCGCGTGGAGCTCACCGGCGACGGCCAGGCGTTCACCATCGACCATCTGAACGGCCGCCTGTACGAGATCACCCTGGCCGACGGCGCGCAGCGCGTGGTGGCCAGTGGCCTGGCGACCTGCGAGGGCCTCGCCCTGGACACCGCCAAGGGGCAGATCTACGTCAGCAACCGGGAGACCCAGCTCTGGCAGATCACCCAGCGCGACACCCGGCCCATGGGCGGGGTGGGCAAGGTCGCGGCGTAGGGCGTCCTCACCGCCGAACGGGCAGGGGCGCGGCGGCGCCCCTGCCCGCCCGTGGCATGCTCCTGGGCGTGATCGATGGAGAGGGCGACCGCTGGTCGTTCGCGACGGCGCGGGTGCCGGCCCGCTTCGGGGTGTGCGAGGTGAGGGGTGCTCCCGGTGTCGAGCACGCCCTGGGCGGGCGGCGCGGAACGCTGTGCGGCATATCGGCCCGTTGCCTTACGGCCTATCTCCACCTGTTCGAGCCCGATGCCCTGCAGTCGTGCCGGCGGTGCCGCCGGGAGGCGAAGGCGGCCCCGACGGAGCCGTGCGTCCAGGAGCGCCTTCACGAACGGGTCCGGGCCGCGGCCCGGGGCCGGACTCGCGAGGAGTTGCTCGCCGCCCTCCGCGGGGGCGCGGCGGTCCGTTTGTGGATCAACGGCCCTTCCGCGGACCTGGCGACGTCCTACGCCGGGCTCGACGAGCTGACCGACGGCGGCGGGCCCGCCGCCGAGGCGTTCGCTTCCGCCGCGACGATCGGACTGGCCAACGTCGAGGACGGCCAGTGGCGCTACCTCGTCGTCCTGCCGGACGACGGCGGCCGCCCCGTCGTCGGCCGCGGACCCCGTACCCCCTGAGAGCGCCGGAGCCGCCGGCGCCGCGCGCCGGACGGGCCCCGAATGGGCGGCGTGAGCGGGGGCGCGAAGTGTCGAAACGATACAGCTGCTGGCATTGGGGTGAACGCCCGTTCCCCGCGGCGCCCACGGACGGTTGGACCGGCCGACGCGCGGACCGAACAGCGCGTCCATCCGATGATCCTTAGGGGAGTCATGCGCATTCGTTCCGCTGTCACCGCGTCCGTCCTGGCTGCAGGCATCCTGCTCGGCGGCGCCGGCGCCGCCCTGGCCGACGGAGTCGACATCGACTACTTCGGCGGCGGCCACGCGGCCAAGTCGTCGAACTGCTCCACGTTCGCCGCGGTGCCGCACAACCTGCCCGCGTTCGCCGGCCCGGTCTACAACTCGTCCTGCGAGAAGAGCAGCGAGAAGGAGTGGCTGAAGGGCCACCACCTCGGCGCCTGACCCCCGGCCCGCACCGCAGGGGCGGCCGACGTCACCGTCGGGCCGCCCCTCGGCGTGCCGGGGGCCGGCACCGGGACACCCCTAGGGGGTGTCCGCGAAGTCCCGCCTGCCCCGCGGCGTGCGGGCGCACGGCGCTACTTCGCGGACACCCCCTAGTCCGTCGGGACCTGGGCCGTCGAGCCCCTCACCACCAGTTCCGGCTGGAAGACGTACTCCGTGCGCTGGACCGGGGTCCCGGCCACCGCCTCCAGGAGGGCTCCCACCGCCGCCGTGGCCATGGCGCGCACCGGTTGGCGGACCGTCGTCAGCGGGGGGTCCGTGAAGGCGATCAGGGGGGAGTCGTCGAAGCCGACGACCGACACGTCCTCGGGGACCCGCAGGCCGCGCTCCCTCGCCGCGCGGATCACGCCGAGCGCCATCGGGTCGCTGCCGCACACGATGCCCGTGCAGCCGCGGTCCAGCAGGGCTCCGCCCGCCGCGTGGCCTCCCTCGACCGTGAACAGCGTGCGCTGGATCCGGCCTTCGCCCTCCGCCTCGGGCACCGCCGCCCTGAACCCCGCCTCCTTGCGGGCCGACGGGACGTACCGCGTCGGGCCTATGGCCAGGCCGATCCGCCGGTGGCCCAGGTCCGCGAGGTGGCGTACCGCCATGTCCGCCGCCGCCCGGTCGTCCGGCGAGATGAAGGGGGCGTTGACGTGTTCGTTGAACCCGTTGATCAGGACGAAGGGGATGCCCCGCGAGGACAGGCGCTGGTAGCGGGAGGGGTCCAGCGAGGAGTCCGCGTGCAGGCCCGACAGGAAGACGATGCCCGTCACCCCCCGCTCCTCCAGCTGCTCCACCAGCTCGTCCTCGGTGGCCCCGCCCGGCGTCTGCGTGCACAGCACCGGCGTGTACCCGTGGCCCGCCAGCGCCTGCTCGATGACCTGCGCGAACGCCGGGAAGATGGGGTTCGTGAGCTCCGGTATCAGCAGCCCGACCAGCCCGTTGCTGCGCCGCTTCAGCCGTACGGGGCGCTCGTAGCCCAGCAGGTCCATGGCGGCCAGCACCTTGTGCCGGGTGCCGGCCGCCACGCCCGCCTTGCCGTTGAGCACGCGGCTGACCGTCGCCTCGCTGACCTGGGCCTGCGCGGCGATGTCCGTCAGCCGGAGCGGGGAGGTCACCCCTGCCACCACACCGCCGTGTCGGCCCCGAGGACCCCGGGGTCCGCCACCTCGCCGCTGGCCAGCAGCACCGTGCCCGGGGCGGGCATCCGTACCGGCTCCGGCGTCGTGTTGACCGTGCAGACGAAGTCCCCGCGCCGGAAGGCCAGTACGCCCTCCGGCGCCTCCAGCCACTCCACCGCGTCGCCCGCGCCCAGGTCCCCGCGCTCCCGGCGGATCCGCAGCGCGGCCCGGTACAGCTCCAGCGTGGAGCCCGCATCGCCCGTCTGGGCCTCGACGCTCAGCCCCGCCCACTCGGCCGGCTGGGGCAGCCAGCTGCCGCCCGAGCCGAAGCCGTACGGCGCCCGGTCGCCCGACCACGGGATCGGCACGCGGCAGCCGTCGCGCAGCCCGTCCTGGCCGTTGGCCTTGAAGAAGGAGGGGTCCTGGCGCACCTCGTCCGGCAGGTCCACGACCTCCGGGAGGCCGAGCTCCTCGCCCTGGTAGACGTACGCCGACCCGGGCAGCGCCAGCATCAGCAGCGCGGCGGCGCGCGCCCGCTCCAGGCTGCCGAAGCGGGTGCGGTGGCGGACCACGTCGTGGTTGGACAGCACCCACGTGGTCGGGGCCCCGACGGGCCGCATCGAGTCGAGCGACTCGTCGATGGTGGCGCGCAGCGCCTGCGCGTCCCAGCCGGTGTTCAGGTAGTGGAAGTTGAAGGCCTGGTGCAGCTCGTCGGGGCGCAGGTACAGGGCCGTGCGGTCCGCGCTCGGGGTCCAGGCCTCGGCGACGCCGATGCGGTCGCCCGCGTACTCGTCGAGCACCTTCCGCCAGGAGCGGTAGATCTCGTGGACCCCGTCCTGGTCGAAGAAGGGCAGCACCTGGTTGCCGAGCAGCTTGAGCTGCTCGTCACGCCCGAGGTCCGGCAGGCCGGGGGCCTTTACCAGGCCGTGGGCCACGTCGATCCGGAAGCCGTCCGCGCCCAGGTCGAGCCAGAAGCGCAGGATCGAGCGGAACTCGTCCTGGACGGCCGGGTGCTCCCAGTTGAAGTCGGGCTGCTCGGGGGCGAAGAGGTGCAGGTACCACTCCCCGTCGGCGACCCGCGTCCACGCCGGACCGCCGAAGATCGACTCCCAGTCGTTCGGCGGCTCCGCGCCGTCGGCCCCCCGCCCCGGACGGAAGTGGAAGCGCTCGCGCAGCGGGGTGCCGGGCCCTTCCCGCAGCGCCTGCTTGAACCATTCGTGCTGGTCGGAGCAGTGGTTCGGGACGAGGTCCACGATGATGCGCAGCCCCAGTCCGTGCGCCTCGCGGATCACGGCGTCGGCGTCGTGCAGGGTGCCGAACATGGGGTCGATGGCCCGGTAGTCGGCGACGTCGTAGCCGGCGTCGGCCTGCGGGGAGGCGTAGAAGGGGCTGAGCCAGACGGCGTCGACGCCCAGCTCCTTCAGGTAGGGCAGACGGCTGCGGATGCCTTCGAGGTCCCCCATGCCGTCCCCGTTGGAGTCGGCGAAGCTGCGCGGATAGACCTGGTAGATCACCGCTTCTCTCCACCAGCCGGGCAGGGTGCCGGTGGTGGTGGGAAGGCCACTGTCCGAAGTCAGTGCGTCGGCGAGGTGCTGGGTCATGTCGTCCTTGGAGAGATCGGGCCGGGGGTGAGAGGGGGCAGGCAGGGTGGTCGGCCCTGGGTCGCGGGAGGGGCGTCAGCCCTTGGTCGCGCCTGCCGTCATCCCGGCGACGAGGTGACGCTGGGCGAAGAGGAAGAAGATGGCCGCCGGGATGGCGATGAGGACCGAAGCGGCGCTCATCGCACCCCAGTTGGAGGTGTACTGCGTGACGAAGGTCTGCAGGCCCCCGGCGAGGGTGAGGTGTTCGTCGCCGACCATGAAGGCGGAGGCGTACGCGACCTCGCCCCAGGCGGTGATGAACGAGTAGAAGCCGGTGACGGCCAGGCCGGGCTTGGCCAGCGGCAGGATCAGGCGCCAGAAGGTGCCGAAGGGGTTGAGCCCGTCGACGCGGCCGGATTCGTCGATCTCGACCGGGATGGTGTCGAAGAACCCCTTCATCATCCAGGCACAGAACGGCACGGCGATGGTGAGGTACGTGATGATCAGCCCGAGCGGCTGGTTGAGCAGTCCGAGCTGTCCCATGAGGTTGTAGAGCGGGACGATCAGGATGGCCATCGGGAACATCTGCGTGATGAGCAGGGTCCACATCAGCGGCTTCATGCCCGGGAACTTGAAGCGGCTGACCGCGTACCCGGTCGTGGCGGCGATGAACACACCGAGGACGGTGGTGATGCCGGCGACGAGCACGGAGTTGCCGAACCAGGTGAAGAAGGAGGTCGACTCCACCAGGTAGCGGTAGTTCTCGAGGGTCGGTTCCTTCACGAAGTCCGTGGAGATGGCGTGCTTCGCGGGCTTGATCGAGGTCAGCAGGACCCACAGCACCGGGAAGACGGCGATCACCGAGGCGACGATCAGGGTGACGTGCAGTCCGGCGGAGGCGAGCGGGGAGCGCTCCCCCCGCTTGCGCACGCCCTGCCTGCTCGCGTCCTGCTTGATCGTGCCCTGCTGGGTCGCGGGGACGTCGGTCGTCGTCACGGTCACCACACCTCTCCCTGCTTGCGCAGCGAGCGCCGGTAGACCAGCGCGAAGATCATGAGCAGGGCGAGGATGAGCACGCCCCAGGTGGCGGAGCCGGCGAAATCGCGCGGGCTGGCCACGAAGGCCTCCCGGAACGCCTGGGTCACCAGGATCTCCGTGGAGTCGCCCGGCCCGCCCCGCGTCAGCAGGAAGATCACCGGGAACATGTTGAAGGTCCAGATGGTGGAGAGCAGGATCACGGTCATGCTCACCGCCCGCAGCCCGGGCAGGGTGATGTGCCGGAACCGCTGCCAGGCGGTGGCCCCGTCCATCTCGGCGGCCTCGTACAGCTCGCCGGGGATCGACTGCAGCCCGCCCAGCAGGGCGACCATCATGAAGGGGACGCCGAGCCAGACGTTGACGGCGACGACGGAGAACTTCGCCCACGTCGGGTCGTCGAGCCACGGGATCGCCGAAATGCCGCCCCCGTCGAGGATCTTGTTCAGGATGCCGCTGTCGCGGTTGAACAGGAACCGCCAGGCGAAGACGGAGACGAAGCCGGGAACGGCCCAGGGCAGGATCAGCGCCATCCGGTAGGCGGCGCGGCCCCGGAACTCCCGGTTGAGCATGTTGGCCAGGGCCAGTCCGAGCGTGAAGGTGATCGACACGCACAGGACGGTCCACACCACCGTCCACACCAGCCGCTGCAGGAACACCGGGTCGGCCAGGACGTCGGCGTAGTTGTCGAGGCCGACGAACTTGTACGTGGCCTCGATGTGGTTCGCGCCGATCGTACGGCCGACATTGCGCTCGTTGGCGTCGGTCAGCGACAGGTAGATGCCGCGGGCGAGCGGCCAGCCGATGATCACGCCGAGGACGAGCACCACCGGGGCGATCATGGCCCAGGCGTACCAGTGGGTGGCGAGGGCACGCCTGACGCCACCGTTGTTCTGGGCCGTTGCCGTGTCAGTCCTGCGGCTCCGGCCGCGGGCCGCGACGGGTTCTTCCCCGTCGCCGCCCGCGGCCTTCGCCACCGACTGGCTGGTGTGAGCAGCCATCGTCTTGTCTACTTCCAGCCCTTGAGGATCTTGCGGAACTCGATGCCGGCCGCCTTGGCCGCGTCCTCCGGGCTCGAGGCCCCCGTGATCGCCTTGGTGTACTCGACCTTCAGCGGCTCGAAGAGGGAGCCGTTCTCCGGGATCCAGGCGCGCTCGACGGCCTTGTCCACGGCCGGCTTGAAGAACTGGACCATCTCGCTGGACTTGACGTCCGGCTGCTCGTAGGCGGCGGTCCGGGTCGGGAGCAGGCTGAGCTCCTTGGTGGACTGCACCTGCACGTCCTGCGAGGTCATGTACTCGACGAAGGCGTGCGCGGCGGCGCGGTTCTTGGACCCGGCGTAGACGGCCAGGTCGTGGCCGCCCTGCGGGGCACCGGCCTTGGCGGAGCCGGCCGGAACGGCGGCGACGCCGAGGTTGGCCTTGTCCTTGAACTGGTCGCCGGCGTAGGTGTCGGCGACGGCCCACGGACCGTTGATCATCATCGCGGCTTCGCCCGACTTGAAGGCGGTCTGCATGTTGGTCCAGCCGTCGGTGGCGTTGGTGATCGCCGCACCCGAGGTGACCAGGTCGCGGGCGGTCTTGAACGCCTTGACGCCCGCCGGGTTGTCGACCGTGACCGTCTTGTTCTTCGCGTCGACGAGGTCGCCGCCCTCGCCGTAGATGAGCGGCAGGAACCAGTACGAGTCGTCGCCGCGCAGGTAGAGGCCGGCCTTGCCGCTCTTCGCCTTGATCGCGGCGGAGGCGGTCTTCAGCTCCTCCAGGGTCTTGGGGGGCTGGACGCCGGCGTCGGCGAGCATCTTCTTGTTGTAGAAGAGGCCGAGGGTGTCGATGACCTGCGGGACGGCGTAGGTCTTGCCCTCGTACTTGCCGCTGGCCGCGGCCTGCGGCAGGAACTCGGCGTCGACCTTCTTGGCCGTCTCGGCCGGAACCTCGTCGAGGTAGCCGAGCGAGGCGAAGTCGGCGACCCAGCCGACGTCGGCACGGATCACGTCAGGGGCTTCGGAACCGCTGCTGAAGGCGTTCTTGACCTTGTTCTGCGCGTCGCCGTACGGGACGTTGACGTACTTGACGGTGACCTTCGGGTGCTTCGCGGTGAACGCCTCGGCGATCTTCTGGAAGCTGGCCTTCTCGGCGTCGTTCGAGGTGTCCCACCACGTGACCGTGCCGGAGAGCTCCCCGCCGGCCTTGGTCTCGCCGCCGTCCTTGGTGTCACCGCCGCAAGCCGTCGCCGCGAGCGCCAGGGTCGCGACCAGCGCGGTGGCCGCTATGCCACGCCGCATATGAACTCCTTCGATGATCCCGGCCGCGCCCTCGCGGTCCCGAGTTGCAGGGAACGTAACAAGCCTGAAAGCCGACCGAAAGAGCTTGCGGCAATTTTCTGCAAGAGGAGCTGATCGTTACATCCGTGTGTCCGGACGGTTGCCGCAGCTTGCTGTTCGTTCGAACGTCCTTCGGGTGTGCGGGCCCGGAACCAGGCCGCAACCAGGGGGCATGTACGCGCGTTGACCCCGATATGACCCATGAGCTGACCGCCTCCCGGCTTGCAAGCGCTTCCAGCAATGCCAACGCAAGCGCCGGCTGGTGGCGCGATGCCGTCATCTATCAGGTGTACGTACGGTCCTTCGCGGACAGCGACGGCGACGGCATCGGCGACCTCCAGGGGGTGCGCGCGCGCCTGCCCCACCTGGCCCGGCTCGGGGTCGACGCCGTGTGGCTCACCCCCTTCTACGTCTCCCCGCAGGCCGACGGCGGCTACGACGTCGCCGACTACCGGGCCGTCGACCCCCTCTTCGGGGACCTCTCCGACGCCGACGAGCTCGTCCGGGCCGCGCACGCGCTCGGCCTGCGGGTCATCGTGGACGTCGTGCCCAACCACACCTCCGACCGGCACGCCTGGTTCCGCGACGCCCTCGCCCACCCCGCGTCCGAGGCCCGGGCCCGCTACCACTTCCGCCCCGGCCGCGGCCCCGGCGGGGAGCAGCCTCCCAACGACTGGGAATCCGTCTTCGGCGGCCCCGCCTGGACCCGCACCCCCGACGGCGAGTGGTACCTGCACCTCTTCGCGCCTGAGCAGCCCGACCTGAACTGGGAGCACCCCGAGGTCGCGGAGGAGTTCGCCTCCGTCCTGCGCTTCTGGCTCGACCTCGGCGTCGACGGCTTCCGCATCGACGTCGCGCACGGCATGGTCAAGGCCCCCGGCATGCCCGACATCGGCCGCGGCGCCCAGGCCACCCTGATCGGGACCGAGCCGCTCCCCTTCTTCGACCAGGACGGGGTCCACGCGATCCACCGCTCCTGGCGGCGGCTGCTCGACTCCTACGAGGGCCCGCGCATCGGCGTGGCCGAGGCCTGGGCGCCGACCTCCGAGCGGCTCGCCCTCTACGTGCGGCCCGACGAGCTGCACCAGGCCTTCAACTTCCGCTTCCTGAACTGCCCCTGGGACACCCGCGCGATGCGGACCGTCATCGACGAGTCCCTGGCGGCCACCGCCTCCGTCGGCGCCCCCACCACCTGGGTGCTGTCCAACCACGACGTCGTACGCCATGTCACCCGGTACGGCGGCGGCGCCCAGGGTCTGTCCCGCGCCCGGGCCGCCGCGCTGCTGATGCTCGCCCTGCCCGGGTCCGCGTACCTCTACCAGGGCGAGGAGCTCGGCCTGCCCGAGGTCGCCGACCTCCCCGACGCCGTGCGCCAGGACCCCGCCTTCCTGCGCTCCGCCGGGCAGGACGGGCTGCGCGACGGCTGCCGGATCCCGCTGCCCTGGTCCGGCGAGGAGCCCCCGTACGGTTTCGGGCCGGCCGACACCTGGCTCCCCCAGCCGCGGGACTGGGCCCCGCTCAGCGTCGCCGCCCAGACCGGCGACCCGCACTCCACCCTGGAGCTGTACCGCGCCGCCCTGGAGCTGCGCCGCGCACTGCCCGGCCTCGGCTCCCCCGACGCCGGCCCGCTGACCTGGCTGCCCTCGCCCGAGGGCGTGCTCCTCTTCACCCGGCCCGGGTTCGCCTGCACCCTCAACAGCCGCTCCGAGCCGCTGGAACTCGCCTCGCCGGGACGCCCCGTACTCTCCAGCGCCCCGGTGGAGACGGACGGCCGGACCGTACTGCTGCCGCCCGATGCGTGCACGTGGTGGGCACTGTGAGCCCGGGACCGGTACAGTCCAATCCCGTGACCGCACGGCTAGCCGACATCGCAGCCCAGGCGGGGGTCAGCGAAGCCACAGTCAGCCGCGTGCTCAACGGCAAGCCCGGTGTGGCCGCGGGCACCCGTGAATCGGTGCTGGCCGCACTCGACGTGCTCGGCTACGAGCGCCCGGTCAAGCTGCGCCAGCGCAGCGCCGGGCTCGTCGGCCTGATAACCCCCGAGCTGGACAACCCCATCTTCCCCGCGCTCGCGCAGGTCATCGGCCAGGCGCTGACCCGGCAGGGGTACACCCCGGTGCTGGCCACGCAGACGCCCGGCGGGTCCACCGAGGACGAGCTCACCGAGATGCTGGTCGACCGGGGGGTCTCCGGCATCATCTTCGTCTCCGGGCTGCACGCCGACACCACCGCCGACATGGGCCGCTACGACCAACTCCGCGGGCAGGGCGTCCCGTACGTCCTCATCAACGGTTTCTCCGACAAGGTCCAGGCGCCCTTCGTCTCCCCCGACGACCGCGCCGCGATGCAGCTCGCCGTGACCCACCTGACCGCGCTCGGGCACACCCGGATCGGACTCGCGGTCGGACCCAAGCGCTTCGTGCCCGTCCTGCGCAAGATCGAGGGCTTCCGGCTCGGGATGAAGGAGCGGCTCGGTCTCGACGAGGCCGAGGTCGAGGAACTCATCCAGCACTCGCTGTACACGCTGGAGGGCGGGCAGGCCGCGGCGGCCGCGCTCATCGCGCGCGGCTGCACCGCCATCGTCTGCGCCAGCGACATGATGGCGCTCGGGGCGATCCGGGCGGCCCGGCAGCAGGGGCTGCGGGTGCCGCAGGACGTGTCGGTCGTCGGCTTCGACGACTCCCCCCTCATAGCGTTCACCGATCCGCCGCTCACCACCATCCGGCAGCCCGTGCAGGCCATGGGCCAGGCTGCGGTCCGTACGCTCCTGGAGGAGATCGGCGGTACGCCGGCCCCGCACAGCGAGTTCGTCTTCCTCCCCGAGCTGGTGGTCCGCGGATCCACCGCCTCCGGTCCGCGGCAACGTAGGGGACCGTCTACTCCCCAGGGGTGAGCCGCTGCGCCGGAGACCGTCCCGAGGGATGATCGAAGGCGAGAAGCCATCTGGCAGACTCTTTCCCCATGGGTGAATCGAGCGTGAAGACACTGGAAACCCGGACGGAAGTCTCGTCACCCCACGTGACCGAGGGTGAGGCCCGTCCGGGGGCTCAGCGCGCTCTCCTGCCCCGGCTGCGCGCCCCGCGCCGGCCGCGGATCTGGTTCGAGATCCTGCTCATCGGGGTCAGTTACTGGACCTACTCGCTCATCCGCAACGCGGTGCCCGAGCAGAAGGCGGACGCCCTCGCGAACGCCGACTGGCTGTGGGACCTCGAGCGCACCCTCGGCATCGCGGTGGAGCAGTCGGTCAACCACGCCGTCAACTCGGTGACGTGGCTGATCGTCGGCATGAACTACTACTACGCCACGCTCCACTTCGTCGTGACCATCGGCGTCCTGGTGTGGATCTACCGGTTCCATCCGGGGCGTTACGCGGCCACGCGCATGGTCCTCTTCGCCACCACGGGCGTGGCCCTGCTCGGCTACTACTTCTACCCGCTCGCGCCGCCCCGGCTGATGAACGGCGGACACTTCGTCGACACCGTGCTGGTCCACCACACCTGGGGCTCCATGGCCTCCGGCAACCTCAAGCACATGTCGAACCAGTACGCGGCCATGCCCTCGATGCACATAGGGTGGTCGCTCTGGTGCGGGCTGACGATCTTCGCGGTCGCCGCCGCCCCGTGGGCCCGGATCCTGGGCCTGCTCTACCCGGTGGCCACGCTCGTGGTCATCGTGGCCACCGCCAACCACTTCTGGCTGGACGCCGCGGGCGGCATGCTCTGCCTCGCGTTCGGCTACGCGGTCTCGCGCGGCTGGTACGGCTCGCTGCCGCACCGGCTGCCGCGCGAGCCCGAGGAGACGGGACCGCATCCGGCGACGTCGGCCCTGCTGAACCGGTTCCGCAAGGCCTGAGCCGCTCCCGCCCGGCCGGGCCGCGTCGCGTCCGCGGCCCGCGGCCCGCAATGTCAGTGGATGTTGTTAGCGTGCGCCTCGCCAGTAGGAACGATCAAGGAGGCGGCGTGCAGGACGTGGAACGGCACGAGGTCGGCGAGCACCGGATATCCGAGGCCCTGGAAGACGTGCCGGGACGGGCCTACGACCACTGGTACCGGCTGCGGTACGGCGGCGGGCTGTCCCTGAAGGGGCTCCACGAGACCCGCGACGACCTCCTCGACCACGTCGGCGCACGGACGCTGGCGGACCCCGGGCTGACCGGAGCCGTCGCACGCCGCGCGCTGCTGACGGCCGCCGAATGCGCACTCGGGGAGCTCGACCTCGGCTGCTTCCCGAACGGCGACTTCGAGGTGCCGTTCCCGCTCCTCCACGAGGAGCTCAGCAGCATGGACCTCTCCTTCGGCGACGCCGTCGACCAGGCGCCCACGGCCCGGACCTGGCTGGACGCCTTCGCGCTGTCCGTTGCCTGCGGGCTGGTGCGGGAACGGAACCGGGGGATCGGGCTGCTGCTGCGGGGCGACTACGCGCCCGCCCTGCACGACGGAGTGCCGTACTCGCCGCTCGACTCGCATTCCGACCCGGCCGAGCTCGCCGAGATGGACGCGCTGTGCCTCTACCTCGCGCCGGCGGCCGGGCACCTGCCGCGGGACTGGCCGGACGTGCCGCTGCGCAAGCCCGACGCAGCCGAGCGCGCCGAGGCCGCCCGCCGGCTGGACGACTTCGGTGTGCTCACCGCGGACCAGCGGCTGCTGCGCGTCCTCCTCGACGACGACCAGCCGGCCTTCGAGCGCGCCCTGGCCGGGAACCTCGCCGGGCTCCGCGAGGGCGCGGGCCCCGACGCGCCCGCCCGCTCCCTCTTCCCCGCCGGCACGATCGCCTTGGCCGCGCTGGCCGTCCAGGTGCACGGCTGGCGGCTCGGCGTCACCTCCGCCTACCTCCCGCAGAGCCTCCTGCACGCCTGACCGCCGCTACACGGGGTGCCCGCCGTACGTGATCCGCCCGCCCGACATCGTGAGCCGGATCGGGGCCTCGGCCAGCTCGTCCGGGGCCGCGTCCACCGGGTCGAGGGCGAAGGCCGTCAGGTCCGCCCGGAAGCCGGCCGCGATCCGGCCCGCCACCCGCTGCTCCCCCGCCGCGAGCGCCGCGTGCGAGGTCATGCCCTCCAGGGCCATCAGCCCGGTCAGGGCCGGCCCGGCCGCGGCCGCGCCCAGCGGGCTGCGGGCGATGGCCAGGACCCGGCGGGCGTCGTGGTGGGCGATGGGCCAGTCCGAGCCCAGGGCCAGCACGGCCCCCGCGTCGCGCAGGTCCCGGCAGCGCCAGGCCCTCCCCGCGCGGTCCGCGCCCAGCCGCTTCGACCACTCGTCGCTGTGGTCGGCCCGGGTGTAGGCGGTGTGCGGCGGCTGCATCGAGGCGATCACCCCGAGCTCCGCGAACCGCTTCAGCTGGTCGTCGGGGACGGTCTCGATGTGCTCGATCCGGTGCCGCATCCGGGCCCCGGCGCCCAGCGAGGCCACCGTGTCCAGGACGTGGCGGACGGCCGCGTCCCCGATGGCGTGGGTCGCGGTGCGGACCCCGGCCGCGTCGAGGGTCCGTACGGCCGCCGAGTACGCCTCGGGATCGGGCCAGAAGGCGTCGGTGCCCCGGCCGTGGCAGTCGGCGTGCTCCAGCCAGGCGGTGCCGCCCTCGACGGTGCCGTCCATGAAGAACTTGACCCCGCCGACCCGCCAGTGGCGACCGCGCACTCCCTGGAGTGCGATCAGCTCCGCGAGCGCCTCGGGCGTGGCGCCCGGCATGCACCAGGGCGCCAGGTTCAGCCGCAGCGGCAGATCGGCCTCGTACTCGATGCCGGCGAGCAGGGCCGGTACGTCGCCGTCGCCGAGGTCCATCACGTGGGCCCCGGTGAGGCCGGTGGCGGCCATCTCCCCGAGCAGGGCGGTGAGCCGGCCGCGCCGCTCGGCGGCCGGGGGCTTCGGGGCGAGGGCGCCGACCAGGGCCATCGCGGCGTGCTCGACGAGGTGGCCGGTCGGGCGGCCGTCCGGATCGCAGACGATCTCCGAGCGCTGGTCGAACGTGCGCGGGCCGGTGATGCCCGCGGCGTCCAGGGCCGCGCCGGAGGCGAGCGCGGAGTGGCCGTCGTACAGGCGCAGGAAGGCGGGGGCGCCGGCCAGGGCCTCCTCGACGAGGGCCTTGTCCACGGGGCGGCCGCCGAAGGCGTTGTGGTCGAGGCCGTGCCCCAGGACCCAGCCGGCCGCGCGTGGGGCGGTGCGCAGGACGGCCCGGAGCTGGTCGAGGTCGCGGACGGCCGAGAGGTCGGTTCCGGCGGCCATCTCGATGCCCCAGACGGGGTGGCTGTGGGCATCGGTCAGGCCGGGGGTGAGGGTGGCGCCGCCGAGGTCGAGCACCTCGGTGGCGGGGCCGCGCCAGTCGCGTACGTCGGCCTCGTCGCCGACGGCGAGGATCTCGCCGCCGCGCACGGCTACCGCGCGGGCCTCGGGGCGGCCGGGGTCGAGGGTGCGGACGCGGGCTCCGGTGAGGACGGTGTCGGCAGCGGGCACGGCTGTTCTCCTTCGGGTACGTCGGTTGCGGGCTCGGCGGCGAACCGGGCGTAGGTCTCGGGGCGGCGGGTCTTCAGGCGCTGTGCGAGCGCCAGTCCGGCCAGGAACACGGCGGGGACCAGGGCGACGAGGACGGTGTTCACGGTCGTGGAGGCCATGGTGAACAGGTCCACCTTGGAGACGACCAGGCAGATCGCCACGGCGAGGAGGACGGCGGCGGTGACGGGTGCGATCACCGTCCGCCAGGGGCCCTCGGTGTGCGCGGTGCGCCGGAAGTAGACGGGTACGGCGATCGCGGCGAGCAGCATCAGCGCCATGAGCCCGATCATGCCGGGCGTGTTCACCCAGAGCAGCAGCTGCTGGTAGGGGTCGGCCCCGGCCAGCGCGAAGGCGAGGACGATCACTGCGCCGAGGGCGGTCTGGGCGAGCCCGGCGAGGTACGGGGAGCGGTGGCGCGGGTGGATCCGGCCGAGGGCCGCGGGCAGTACGCCCTCCTCGGCGAGGGCGAGCGCGTAGCGGTTGATGGCGTTGTGGAAGGCCAGGAGGGAGGCGATGACGCTGGTGACGATGAACAGGTGCATGAGGTCGGCCGCCCAGGGGCCGACGTACGTGGTGATCGCGGCGAAGAACAGCCCGCCGGGGTCCGCGGCGGCGGCAGCGACGACCTCCTCGGCGCCGAAGGCCTGGATGACGGTCCAGACGATGAAGGCGTAGAAGAGGCCGAGGAAGGCGACGGCGATGTAGGTGGCGCGCGGGATGGTCCGGTCGGGGTCGCGGGCCTCGCGGCGGTAGATGACGGTGGACTCGAAGCCGGTGAACGCGGCGAAGGCGAAGGCCAGGACGGCGGCGGTGCCGGGGACGAGGACCGCGCCCGGGGCGAAGGAGCCGAGGGAGAGTCCGTGGGCGCCGCCCTTGAGGAGGACTCCTCCCGCGAGCAGGACGAGTATCCCGGTCTCGGCGACGAGCAGGACGCCGAGCACCTTGGCGCCGAAGTCGATGGAGCGGAAGCCGCCGTACCAGATGAGGGCGAGGCCGGCGAGGGAGACGGGCAGCCAGGGGACCTCGAGGCCGCCGAGGGCGCGGGCGGTGTCGGCGGTGGTGGTGCCGAGGAGGCCGTAGACGCCGATCTCCATGCCGTTGTAGCCGACGAGGGCGAGCAGGGCGGCGCCGATGCCGACGCGTTTGCCGAGGCCTCGGGTGATGTACGCGTAGAAGGCGCCGCCGCTGCGGACGTGGCGGCTCATGGTGGTGAACCCGACGGCGAAGACGGCGAGGGTGAGGCCGGCCAGGAGGTACCCGGCGGGGGCGCCGATCCCGCCGAGCAGGATCGCGACGGGGGCGACGCCGGCCATGACGGTGAGCGGGGCGGCGGCGGAGACCACGAAGAAGGAGATGTCCGCGGTGCCGAGCGTGGCACGGCGGAGGGTGGGTCTGGCTGCTGTCGGTTCCGGCGTTTCGGGCATGCGGCGATACACCCTTCGGGGAGACCAGAATCTAAAGGCTTTAGGTTCGCGGCAATGTAGCCTCCGGTTTTGGCGTACGGGAAGACCTCACGGCGGGAGAAATCGATGGCACGGCCGCGCACCCCCCTGCTCGACCGGGAGCGGATCGCCACGACCGCACTGCAACTGGTCGCGGAACAGGGCGAGTTCAGTGTTCCGCAGATCGCCCGGGCGCTCGGGGTGCAGACCGCCTCGGTGTACCACCACGTGGACGGCCGGGCGGGGGTGGTGGAGCTGGTGCGGGAGCTCGTATGCGACCGGATCGGCGGCGAAACGCTGGACCTGGAGCCGTGGGACCGCGCCCTGGAGGCCTGGGCGCGCTCGTACCGGGCCGCCTTCGCGGCCTCGCCGCGGGCCATCCCGCTGCTGATGACCACGCCGGTGCGGGCCCCGCGGGTGCTGGCGCAGTACGAGCGCGCGGTCGGCATGCTGCTGGCGGCCGGGTTCACCCGCGACCGGGTGATGCCGCTGTTGACGGCGCTGGAGAACCTGGTGCTCGGCTCGGCCCTGGACCTGGCCGCGCCGGAGGCCATGTGGGAGCCGTCCGCCGACACCCCGCTGCTCGCGGACGCCCTGGCGGCCGTCGGCCCGGGCCGCGCGGACGCCGCCTTCGACCAGGGCCTGGCCGCGTTCCTGACGTACGCGCGCACCCTGTTGGGCGAAGCGGGCTGAGGAGGCGGCCGGTCAGCGGGTGCGCGGCGTGCGCGGGCCCAGCCATCGCTCCAGCACCCCGCGCCGGGCGGTGGGTGCGGCCACCGGCGCCGGGCCGTCCGCACTCGCGCCGATCTGTTCGAGGGCCTCGGTGAGGGTGCGGACGTAGGCCTCGTCGGCCATGATCCGGACGGGCTCGTACGGGTGGCTCAGCCGCTCCTCCGCCGCCAGGATCCGGCGCAGCAGGGGCGCCGCGGCGGCGGCGGGCGCCCCGATCCCGCCGAGCCGGCGGACGGCCTCGCGGGTCGGCAGGGCGGGGTTCCCGGTCCAGTCGGGGTCCACCTCCGCCAGCAGCACCGCCACGGCGGGCTCCGGATCCCCGGTGATCCGCGCGTACGCGTGGGCCGCGGCGACGCGGGTCCACGGCCCGGGCGATTCCATCAGGCCGCGCACGGTGTCCGCGTGGGCGGCGGCCAGGGGTCCGAGGTCGGCGAGGAAGGGCAGCCCGTGGCTGGCGCTCCCGGACCGCACGGCCACCCCGCATACGTCGAGGGCGAGCTCCGGGTCGCCGGTGGCCTTCCAGTGTGCCCAGGCGGCCAGCCGCGGATGGTGGCGTGCCGCCTTCGGGGCACGGCCGGTGGCGAAGTCGGCCAGCAGGTCGGCCGCTCCCGCAGCCGCCGGGCCGATCCGGCCCAGGGCGCGCAGGGCGCCGTAGGCGTACGGGCCCTCCAGGTACGGGAGCACCTCGGGTACGGCGGGTGCGGCGGCCGGGCCCCAATGCGCGAGGAGTTCGAGGGCGGCGGTGCTCGCGTGGTACTTCGCCGGATCCAGGCGCAGCACCGCCCGCATCGTCGGAAGCAGTTCCGCGGCGGGCAGCGCGGCCAGGTGCGGGACCCAGGGGACGTGGAACGGGACCCGGTTGCCCTCCGCGATGCGCCGGAGGGCGGGCAGCGCGCGGAGGTCCCCCGTACCGGCGAGGGCGACCGCGAGCTCCTCGACGTTCCCGAGCCGCGCGGCGAGGGCCTTGGCCAGCCGGTCGGCGTGCCCGGAGACGGCGGGGCCGGCCTGCGCCACCGCCTTGGCCGCGTCCCAGCTGCTGCCCAGGGGGTTGCAGGCCGCCCTGACCACGACCCCCCAGCACTCCGGATCCGGCCGCCGGTAGCGAATGACGGCCTTGACGGCCGAACCCGTGCTTCTCACGCGGTGGCGTGAGTGACGAACCCGACCCAGGCGGCCGGGGCGACGGCCAGCCGACCGCCGTCGGGCCGCTTGGAGTCCCGGACGAGGACGGTTCCGGGGGTCTGGGCGACCTCGACGCAGTTAGGCCCGTCGTTCGTGCTGTAGCTGCTCTTGGTCCAGGCGACTTCGACGCAGTCGTTGCTGCTGCTCGGGCTGTAGCTGCTCTTCACCCACTCCAGTGCGGAAGGGCCGCCGACCGAGGGCTTGATGCTCATGTCTCTCCCAGCACTTTCTCGATGAAGGCTCTCGACTGCCGTGGGTTGAGGGCCTGTGAACGGATGATCCCATACCTGAGTTCGAGGATCTGGATCTCTTTCGCGCCCGTGACCAGGCGACTCATGAGCTGCGCCTCGACGTATCCGATCGTAGAACCATCCCTGAGCTTCAAGACATCGATCTGCCCGCCCATCCCGGCGTGATCCTCGCAGTCCATCGGCATCACCTGGATCTCAACGTTGCGGAGTCGACCGACGTCGAGCAGGTGCTCCAACTGCCTGCGCAGGACGTCCCGTCCACCGATCGTGCGCTCAAGCGTGACCTGCTCCAGCACGAACGTGAGCGCGGGCGACGGCTGTCGGTGGAAGATCTCCTGCCGAGCCATCCGAGCGGCTACGTGGCGCTCCACCTCGTCCGACGAGAAGGCCGGCCGTCGGATCTCGTACAGCGCCCGCGCGTACTCCTCGGTCTGCAGCAGTCCGTGGAGGTTGTGGTTCCCGTAGGCGCCGAGCTCAACCGCTTGGGATTCCAACTTGGCCAGATCCCGAACCTTCTTGGGATAGCGGGCCTTTTCGACGTCCACCTTCATCGCGGCGATCTTCCCGCCCGCCCCGAGAACCTCGTCCGCCTTGTCCAGGAACTCCGGGCGTGGAATGCGGGTGCCGCTTTCGATCTTGCGGGTCAGGTCCGCCCCGTAACCCATCCGTTCAGCGAAAGCGGATCGGTCAAGTCCGGCCGCTTCCCGCCACATTTTCAACTGGCGTCCCACCGCCGCGACGACCGCCCCGGATTCGTCCTCCGGGTCGAGTGCCCAGCTCGACTCGTCGGTGCCCTCTGCGCTCACTGCCACCTCCGTTGGCCTGCAACTCCCTTCAGGCTAAGCACGGATGCACACGTCGAGGCACGGGAATCGGAAAGTCCGATTTCGCCGGATCGAGGTTTCCACGCTCCGGTGGGGCGATAACCGGTGACGCTCGACGTCTAAAGACAAACAACCGGGGGAAATGACCTCTCCTCACCTCCCCCTCCCCTCTCACCCGGACGGGTGAATCACCCCAACTCGGCTGGCGCATATGCCAATCCGTCGGGCACGCTAACCCCCGACAACCCCATAAACGCAATTCGGCCCTCGTACGGGACGCCAATCCCGACCGAGGGCCTGACCAAGAGAAGGCACCTACCCTTCCATGGCTGACCAGCAGTTTAGCGCGCCCTCGCGCGTCTCGTCGGGCATCCGGCACATCAATCACGATCACCGCCGCGGCTACGTCAAGATCGGCAACCACCTCGCCCAGCACCGCGAGTTGAGCATGGGCGCGATCGGTCTGGCCACGCACATCCAGTCCCTCCCGGCGGGCGCGAAGGTCACCATCAAGGCCCTCGCCGAACGCTTCCCCGAGGGCGAGGTCCGCATCGCCGCCACCCTGCGCGAGCTGGAGGAGCACGGCTACCTGGCCCGCTACCACGAGCGGCTCCCCACCGGCCGGATCGTGACCTGCACGGTCTCGTACAACAACCCGCCCGCGATGGCGGCAGCGGCTCGCGAGCGGCGCGCCGAGCCCACCGCGGCCGAGCGGAAGCCGGTTCCCGAGCCGGACCCCGAGCCGGAGGCGGACCCCGCCCCGGCCGCCGTCTCCGAAACAGAGCTCCACGCACGCGAGTTGCTGGCCCGGCTGCGGCTGCGGGATCCCCGGCTCGTGCTGTCCGAGCGGGACACCGTACGGCTGGCGCCCGCCGCGGCGCTCTGGCTGGAGCGCGGGGTGACCCCGAGCGCCGTCGCCGCCGCCCTGACCCGCTCGCTGCCGACGACGGCCATCCACTCCCCGGCGGCACTGCTCGGCCACCGCCTGCGGGAGCTGCTCCCGCCCCGGCTGCCCGACCCCGGCGAGGCCCGCCCCGTACCGCCCGACCGCGAGATCCACCCCCTGCGCACCTGCGACGGCTGCGACCCCGCCTTCCGCTCCCCCGTACCGGGCCGCTGCCGCGACTGCCCACCCGCCGACGCGCGCGCTGCGTAGCCGAGTGGCGGGGCCCCGCCCACCGGGGTGAACTGGTGGGGGAGGCACGTCATGCGTTACTCACCACTGTTTGCTCTGACAGGCCTCGCGCTCTCGGCCTCGCTCACCCTCGGACCGGCAGCCGTCGCCGCGCAACCCCCGTCCGGCCAGGTCTCCGTCGCACCGACCGCGACCCTCTGCAAGCTGGACGGCACGGTCTGGGACTACTCCACGGGGCACGTCTCCACGGACCAGAAGGCCCGGGCCCGCTGCGAGGGGCTCAGGCAGGGCGAAGCGCGCGGTGCGGACGACGGACGGCAGTGCCGCCCGAAGAACTACCCGCTGTGGGTGCCCAACCCCAACGAGGTGTCGAGCGCCAAGCAGAGCGGGTTCAAGACCGGGTACGACCGGGCCTACCAGCGCGAATGGAACAAAGCCAACTGCCAGAACCGGCCGCAGCCCGAGCCCTACTACCCGCCGGTGCACTAGCCCCGGGCCGAACTACGCCCCGTAGAACAGGTCGTCCACCACCGCCCGCGCGCGGCGGGTGATGCGGCGGTAGTCGTCGAGCAGTTCGCCGGCCGTGCCCTCCGGGTAGCCCAGGTAGCGGCCCACGGCGCCCAGTTCGCGGGCCTCCGAGGGGAAGGTGTCCCCGGCGCGGCCGCGGACCAGCATCACCGCGTTGCGGACCCGGGTGGCCAGTACCCAGGCCTCGTCCAGGATCTGCGCCTCCTCGGTCGGGATCAGGCCGGCCGCGTGGGCGGCGGCCAGGGCCTCGCGGGTGCGGGTGGTGCGCAGGCCCGGTTCCGCCCAGGCGTGCCGCATCTGGATCAGCTGGACGGTCCACTCGACGTCGCTGAGGCCGCCGCGGCCCAGCTTGGTGTGGAGCGTGGGGTCGGCGCCGCGCGGGAGGCGCTCGGACTCCATGCGGGCCTTCAGACGGCGGATCTCCCGTACCGCGTCCTCGCCGAGACCCTCCGCCGGGTAGCGCAGCGGGTCGATCAGCTCGATGAAGCGGGCCCCGAGATCGGCGTCGCCCGCGACCGGTTCGGCGCGCAGCAGCGCCTGGCTCTCCCAGGTCAGGGACCAGCGCCGGTAGTACGCGGCGTACGAGGACAGGGTCCGTACGAGCGGGCCGGAGCGGCCTTCCGGGCGCAGGTCGGCGTCGATGAGCAGCGGCGGGTCGGCGGTGGGGAGTTGGAGCAGTCGGCGCATCTCGGCGATGACGGTCTGGGCGGCCTTGGCGGCCTCCTGTTCGTCGACGCCCTCGCGGGGTTCGTGGACGAACAGGACGTCGGCGTCGGACCCGTAGGCCAGCTCGTGGCCGCCGAAGCGGCCGACCCCGATGATCGCGAAGCGGGTGGGCAGGGTCTCGCCCCAGTGGTGGCGGACGGCGGCGCGCAGGGCTCCGGCGACGGTGGCGGCGGTGAGGTCGGAGAGGGCTCCGCCGACCCGGTCGACGAGGGCGCCGGTGTCCTCTTCGGCCGGGCGGTCCTCCGTACCGTACGAGCGGATGATGTCGGCGGCGGCCGTACGGAACAGCTCGCGGCGGCGGACCCCGCGGGCCACGGCGACGCCCGCCTCGGCGCTTTCGGCGCGGCCGACGGCGGCGAGCACCTCCTGCTCCAGGGCCTCGTGCGTGCGGGGGGTGAGCCCGCCGGGGTCGCCGAGCAGGGCGACGGCCTCGGGGGCGCGCATCAGCAGGTCGGGGGCGAGCCGGCCGGCGGACAGGACGCGGGCCAGGTTCTCGGCGGCGGCGCCCTCGTCGCGCAGGAGCCGCAGGTACCAGGGGGTCTTGCCGAGGGCGTCGGACACCTTGCGGAAGTTCAGCAGGCCGGCGTCCGGATCGGCGGAGTCGGCGAACCAGCCGAGCATGACCGGCAGCAGGGTGCGCTGGATGGCGGCCTTGCGGGTGACGCCGGAGGCGAGGGCTTCGAGGTGGCGCAGGGCGGAGGCCGGGTCGGCGTAGCCGAGGGCTTCGAGGCGCTGGCCGGCGGCGCGCGGGGAGAGCCGGGCCTCGCCGGGGGCGAGCTGGGCGACGGCGTCGAGGAGCGGCCGGTAGAAGAGCTTCTCGTGCAGGCGCCGGACCACGGAGGCGTGGCGGCGCCAGGCCTTGTTGAGTTCGGCGACGGGTTCGGTGCGCAGGCCCAGCGAGCGGCCGAGGCGGCGCAGGTCGGCCTCGTCCTCGGGGACGAGGTGGGTGCGGCGCAGTCGGTGGAGCTGGATGCGGTGCTCCATGGCGCGCAGGAAGCGGTACGCGTCGTTCAGCTGGGCCGCGTCGGTGCGGCCGACGTAGCCGCCGGCGGCCAGGGCGTGCAGGGCGTCGAGGGTGGAGCCGGAGTGCAGGCCGGCGTCGCTGCGGCCGTGGACGAGCTGGAGGAGCTGCACGGCGAACTCGACGTCGCGCAGGCCGCCGGGGCCGAGCTTGAGCTCGCGGTCGACCTGGGCGGCGGGGATGTTGTCGACGACGCGGCGGCGCATCTTCTGGACGTCGGCGACGAAGTTCTCGCGTTCGGCGGCGTGCCAGACCAGCGGCGTTATGGCCTCGATGTACTGGGCGCCGAGATCCGGGTCGCCGGCGACGGCCCGGGCCTTGAGGAGGGCCTGGAACTCCCAGGTCTTGGCCCAGCGCTGGTAGTAGGCGAGGTGGGAGGCGAGGGTGCGGACGAGGGGGCCGTTGCGGCCCTCGGGGCGCAGGTTGGCGTCGACGGGCCAGATCGTGCCCTCGATGGTGGTCTCGGAGCAGATCCGCATGAGGTGGGAGGCGAGGCGGGTGGCGGCCTGGACGGCCTTGCCCTCGTCGGCGCCGGCCGGTGCGTCCCCGACGAAGATGACGTCGACGTCGGAGACGTAGTTGAGCTCGTTGCCGCCGCACTTGCCCATGGCGATGACGGCGAGGCGGCAGGCGGCGGCGTCCTCGGGTGCGGCGGCGGAGGCGATCCGCAGGGCGGCGCGGAGGGTGGCGGTGGCGAGGTCGGCGAGCTCGGCGGCCGTCTGGGCGACGTCGATGGTGCCGCAGACGTCGCGGGCCGCGATGGAGAGCAGGCAGCGGCGGTAGGCGACGCGCAGGGCGATGGGGTCGTGGGCCTGGGCGAGCCCCTGCTCGAACTCGGCGAGCCCGGGGTGCAGATCGGCGGCCTCGTACGTCACCAGCGCGTGCCAGTCGCGAGGGTGGCGGGCGAGGTGGTCGCCGAGCGCCTCGGACGCGCCGAGTACACCGAGGAGGCGGTCGCGCAGCGGTTTGGCGCTGACCAGGGTGTCGAGGAGTACGGGCCGCTCGTCCTCGGTCTGCGCCTCGGCGAGCCGGACGAGCCCGAGGAGGGCGAGGTCGGGATCGGCGGTGGCCCCGAGGGCGTCGAGGAGCACCGGATCGGTGCGTACGGAGGCCAGCGCGTCGGAGTCGAGCAGCCGGGCGGCGGCCGAGGGGTCGGTGAAGCCGCTGCGCAGCAGCCGCATGAAGGTACTGCTCCTGCGTCCCGGGACTGTCATCCCGCCGCCTCCCGCGTACGTCGCCTTCGCCGCCACTGCCCGAGCGGGCCCCGAGCGGGCCCCGAGCGTGCCTGAGTGGAGCCTAGCCCGTGTCTTTCGGATCATGCCTGGCTCGCGGCGTCCGGCGGCCGATCCGGCCTGATCCGCGGGACACGCCGGGCCGGAGCAGGTGTTCGACCCACCGGCCCGGTCGGGCACGTACCATGATCCCGATTATCGGACTATCTACATATATTCGGACCCTGTCGGTCCGCTCCCGCCCCGAAGGACCCCGATGCCCGAAGGCCCCCACACCCAGGGCCACACCCCCTGGCAGGGCCCCGCGTCGCCGCAACCCTGGCCGGGCACCCCGCCGTCGGCGCCCTGGCCGGACGGCCCGGGCGTGGACGCGGCACAGCCGTGGTCCGGGGGCCCGGGAGGGGATCCGTGGTCCGGGGGCCCCGGCGGGGGTACCGCGCAGCCGTGGTCCGGGGGCCCGGTCGCAGACGCGGCGCAGCCGTGGTCCGGGGGCCCGGGCCCGGCGGGGCCGGTCGGACCGGCCGGGTATCCCGTGGCCCCGGCGGATGCCGGGCCCTGGGACCCGTCGCGGTATCCGGCGGGCGCACAGCCGCACGCGGAAGCGGGAGCGGAAGCGGGATCCGGCTGGAATCCCCCACGCCCTCGGCCGGGCGGGGCCGAAGCGCGCCGGCCCGCGTCCACCGCCGACGCGCAGGCGCCCCGTACCGCCCCGGACGGCGCGGGCGCGGACGGCCGCTCCGGCGCGGACCGGCCGCCCGCCCCCGGCGGCCGCCGCGCCGCACGCCGCGCACGGGCCGAGGACGCGGCCGAGGCGGCCACCGGCCGGCAGGGCGGCGGCGGGCGGGCCTCCCGCCGTTCCGGCCGGGCCGAGGCCCCGGCGGCCGCCCGGCGCCGGGGGCGTGTGGTCAAGGCGGTGGCCGGCTTCGCCGCCGCCGCCGCGTGCTGCATGTTCGTACTGCGCGGCTCCGAGGCGCTCGACGGCATCCGCGGCGAGCGGCCCGGCCCCGCGCCGGCGGCGGCCGTCGACGCGCCCGACCCCGGCCGGGTGCTGCAGATCGTCGCCCACCCCGACGACGACCTGTACTTCATGAACCCGGACCTGCGGTACTCCATAGCCGCCGGCCACCCCGTCACCACCGTCTACCTCACCGCCGGCGAGGCGGACGGCATCAACGCCACCGAGGGCAAGCAGGCCTCCACCGCGCCCAACAAGCCCGCCTACGCCGAAGCCCGCCAGAACGGCATCCGCGCCTCCTACGCCAAGATGGCCACCGGCGACCGCGCGAGCGCCTGGAAGCGCACCGTCGTCCCGACCAAGGGCGGCGGCCACGCCGAGGTCGACGTCCTCGTCGCCAAGCCCGAGGTCAACCTCGTCTGGCTGCAGCTGCGCGAGGCCGGCACCGTCTACGACAGCGCCCCCGACAGCCTGCACGGCCTGTGGGACGGGAAGATATCCGCGCTCGGCGCCCAACTCGCCTCCGGCACCCCCGTCAAGCAGCGCTTCTCGTACTCCAAGGACCAGGTGGTCCGCACGCTCGTCGGCGTCCTGGAGCAGTACAAGCCGACCACCGTCCGCGCGCAGGACCCCACTCCCGGCCGCTTCCCGGACACCAAGAAGTACACGGACCACCAGGACCACTTCTACGGGGCCCGCTTCGTGCAGGCCGCCCTCGCCGCGTACGCGAAGGACGTCGACGCGAAGGACCGCCCGCACTTCGCGGTGCAGAACTACGTCGGATACTTCAACGGCTCCCTGCCCAGCGCCCTGGACCCGGACGAGGCCAAGGAGAAGCTGGACATCCTGGACACCTACGCCTGGCTCGACAAGCAGAACCACTGCGGCAGCAACGCCGGGTGCGGCGACCTCAAGGTCGCCGACCACCCCGCCGGCAACGGCTGGACCTCGACCGTCAACTACGCCCGCGGCACCGGCACGTCCTGGCTGACCTCCGACAAGGAGCACGGGCTGTGGGCCTTCAAGGTGCTCGACGGACAGGTCGCGCTCTGGCACCGCTCCGGGCCCATCGGCGCCTGGAGCGGTCCGCGCCTGCTGCCCGGCACCGGCATGGACCCGGGCGTGGCCACCGTCACCCTGCCGGACGGCCGGATCGCCGCCTTCGGCACCCGCACCGCCCTCGGCGCGCGGCCCGCGGACTACCGGCGCGAGGTCGTGTACGCCGTCCAGAAGGGCCCCGGCACGGAGGAGTTCGGGGACTGGCAGTCGCTCGGCACGCCCGAGACCGCCGACGAGAACTGGACCTCCGACATCAGCGCCCCGGCCGTCGCGGTCGACGGCACGGGACAGTTGGCGGCGTACGTCCGCGACGGCGCGGGCACCCTGCGCGGGCGGGTGCAGCTCGCGAACGGCGGCTGGGGCCCGTGGGCCTCGTACGGCGGCGCCGACCTGCACGGCACCCCGGTCACCGCCACCGACGGCGCCGGGCGGCGCATGGTGTTCGCGGCGACCACCAAGTCGGTGGTGGGCTGGACGCAGCCGAAGCCGGGCGCCCCGCTCGGGCCGGCCACCCCCACGGGGCTGCCGGACACGACGCTCCCGCTCACCGCGGAGGGGCGCGAGGGCGGGGTGCGGCTGTGGTTCCGCAAGCCGGGCTCGGGCAATGTCCGTACCGCCCTGGTGACGGGCGAGGGCGGGCTGAAGGTGAACCACCTCACCGACCTCGGCGGGCTCCAGGGCTTCGGCTCGGTGACGGCGAGCGGGCACGTGCTGGCCGGCCGCTCGGCGGGCGGGCTGCTGGGCGCGGGGCTCGGCGAGGGGCGGCCGTGGGAGCGGTCGCCGCTGATGTTCGTCGGGGCGCCGTCGTCCGCGGTGACCGGCAGGAACACGGTCAGCCTGGCGGTGGTGGGGCTCGACGCGCGGCTGTACGTGACCTCCTCGGCGGACGACGCGGACGCGCACCTGGCGCCGTGGCTGCCGGTGGGCCCGCGCAACGCCGCCCGCTGAGCGCGTCCACATCCCGGGCGCGTGCGCGGATCCGAAAAGCACACGGCACAATCACATCCGGTCGTTTCCGGAAAGCAGGAGTCATCGAGCACATCGGTGAACCAAGTCCCCCGATTTGGCCTCTCACTGACTGAGCTGCTTGAGCCGAACTGACTGAACTGCCGTTCCTCACGGCCGTTCTTCACCGCGGTTCTTCGCCGCGGTTCTTCAGTGCCGTTCTTCCCGCCCGGAACGACCCAAGGCGTGACCGATGCCGATTGCCCGTCGCCGCTTCCTCCTCGCTGCCCTCCTTCCCGTGCTCACCGTCGGCGCCACCGGCGTGCTCGCCGTCGCGACCGGCCAGCAGACTTCGGCGGAGGCCACCGCCACCCCGGAGCGGAACCAGGACGTCGCGCTGACCGCGAGCACCACCTCCGGATCGGTCGTCCAGGTCGTCGCCCACCCCGACGACGACCTGTTCTTCATGAACCCGGACCTCAGCCGCTCGCTCGCCGCCGGCCTCCAGCTCACCAGCGTCTACCTGACCTCCGGCGAGGCCGACGGCCGCAACGAGGCCAACGGGGCCGGCGCCAAGGACCCCGAGCAGCCCGCCGACCGCGCCCACTACGCCGAGGCCCGGCAGAACGGCATCCGCTGCGCGTACGCCCAGATGGTCACCGGCGACCGCACCAGCGCCTGGAAGCGCACGGTCATACCCACCGCGGGCGGCGGCCAGGCCGAGCTCGACGTCCTCATAGCCCGGCCGCAGGTCAACCTGGTCTGGCTGCAGATGCGCGAGGCCCGCAACCCCACCGCGGAGAACCCGGACAGCCTGCGCGGGCTGTGGAACGGCAAGATACCCGCGCTGGGCGCCCAGTTGACCTCCGGAACCCCGGTCAGGCAGCAGTCCACGTACACCAAGGACCAGGTGGTCCAGTCGATAGCCGGGCTGCTCGCGCTGTACAAGCCGACGACGATACGCATGCAGGACCCGACGCCGGGCCGCTACCACGACACCGGCAAGTACACCGACCACCAGGACCACATGTACGGCGCGCGCTTCGTGCAGGCCGCCACCGCCGCGTACGCCGCCCAGGTCGCGGACCGGCCGCGGTTCTCGGTGCAGAACTACCTCGGCTACCACAACGGCACCCTCCCGCACGCGCTGGACCCGCAGACGGCCGAGACGAAGATCGGCTTCCTCAAGACGTACGCCTGGCTCGACCACCAGAACTACTGCGGCAGCCCCTCCGGTTGCGGCGACCGCAAGGTCGCGAGCAGCCCCACCGGCCGCAACTGGGCCCAGTCGCTGCGCTACGCCCGCGCCGACAACACCTCCTGGCTGGCGGCGGGCGCCGGCGGCCGGCTCTACGCCTTCGCCGCCCTGGACGGGCAGATGGCGGTCTGGACCCGGCCGGGCGGCGGCGGTCCGGGCGCCGCCTGGACCGGTCCGGTACTGCTCCCCGGCACGGGCATCGACCCGGGCGCGGGCAGCGCCCGCCTCCCCGACGGCCGCGTCGCGGTCCTCGCCACCCGTACGGTCCTGGGCCCCGGGCCGTCGGACTACCGGCGCGAGATCGTCTACGCCGTCCAGTCCGCGCCCGACGGCCCGTTCGGGCCGTGGCAGTCGATCGGCACCCCCGAGGGCGCCGACGAGGAGGGCACCTCCTCGATCAGCGCGCCCGCGGCGGCCGTGGCCCCGGACGGCCGGCTGACCGTCTACGTCCGCGACTCCCGCCGCACGCTGCGCGCCCGCGAGCAGCAGCCGGACGGCGTCTTCGGCCCTTGGCAGCACCTGGGCGGCGAGGACCTGCAGAGCGACCCGGTGACGGCGGTCGACGCGTCGGGGCGCCGCCAGGTGTACCTCACCACCACCAAGTCCGTCCTGGCCTGGGTCCAGCCCGACCCGGGCGCCCCGCTCCAGGGGCCGTTCCCGACGGGCCTGCCCGCCACCACGGTCCCGCTGTCGGCGGCTCCGGAGGGCGCGGGCGTCCGGCTCTACTTCCGGCGCCCCGACTCGGGGGTCGTCCGTACGGCCCTGGTGACGGCGGGCGCCGGCAAGCCGCAGGTCTCCAGCGTCTCGGAGGCCGGCGGCCGGGCGGGCTACGGCGCGGTCGGCGTCGCGGGCCGCCTCCTGTCGGGCCGCGCGGACACGGGCGCGGTCGGCACGACGGGCCTCGGCGGGCCGCCGGCGTGGACGGAGTCGCAGATGCTCTACGCGGGCGCCCCGGCCGGCGTCCTGGAACCGGCGGGCGCCACGACGACGGCGGTCCTGGGCCTGGACGCCGAACTCCACGTCACGACCACCGCGCCCCCCACCCAACCCCAACCGCCCCGCACCCCCTGGCACCGGGCGGTCCCCCCGAGGTAACCCGCCGCGCGTGACTGCATCCTTCGGCCTACCGCGCTCTCAGCCCTGCGGTGGACGCTCTCGCGGCACCGCCGCGAGAGGGTTGATCCGTGCGAACAACCATCGGATACACCGTCGAGAGCATCGGCTACGTCATAGGGGCCCAGGGGCTCGTCAGCTTCGCCTCGCAGACCTTCTTCGGCACGGAGTGGGGCTGGCTGCACAAGATCGCCGACCTCCCGTCCCCCGCCTACCTGGCCATAGCCGCCGCAGGCCTGGCCCTCGTAGCCACCGGCGTCAAAACCCGAAAGACCCCCGGGCGCCAGCAGCCCGCCTGACCGGTGACACGACTCCGGGCCGGCGGTCACCGACCACCGGCCCGAAGCCCCGTGCACACCCCGAAGGGGCGCTGAGCCCGGGTTACAGCACCGGCAGGTTCTTCCGCAGCTCGAAGGCGGTGACCTCGCTCCGGTACCCCTTCCGCTCCTGTTTCTTGTTGCACAGGAGGTCATGCCCCACTCGGCCCACCCAGCCAAACCCCGCTCCACCCACCCCCAACCAGCCTCGGAGAGGCCGTCGTTGGCGGTCGCCTGCCACACCCGGCCACCCCTCCGAAGGCCCAGGGACGGCCCGGGTGAATCAGCTCGTTCGGCGACAAGGCCGTACGCACCTCCGCTTCAATGTCCACCATGGAACTCCGAGAGAAGCACCCGTGGGCAGCCGACAACCACAGGGTCGGCACGGCTTCCGCACAGGGCGGGTGCACCTGGGCGGCTCCATGCCCCCACCCCGCGGTTTGGAGCGTGCTGGTCACCGGCACCACCGGCGACAGCTGGTGGGCCGCCTGCGCGGATCACGCCGCCTCATCCACGGTGCTTTCGCCCGACACCACCAGCTGAGCAGCACGCGGATCCGGAGGCCCCCTGCGTCTCATGCGTCTCTGCTGGTCAAGCGAGTACAAGGCCGGCTTCTGGCGCCCCGCGTCCACGTAGGGCCGCGGCCGGCGGAAGCAGCTACTTCAGCTGATCGACGATATAACCGCGCTGTCATCTCGGCGCGAGACAGCTGCGGCAAGTGCCAGCAGGGCCTCAACCTGAGCGCTCGCTATGAGCTGATCGGCACCGAGCCGTCCCTTCGCCCATTTCTCACTTGCGTCCAGCGGGTCCTGGGCCCTGTGCGCGTGAGCGGCATAGTCGGCCATGTAGCCCCCTCATCTCCGTCGAGGCTCCCGCCGCCCCCCGTCCGCTTGAGTGTCATTCCCCGAGGCTCCCCACAGAAGCCCTCTCGTTCCGGCACGCGGGGGGTACGGCTCACTGTCAGTGCCCCGGGCTAGCCTTCCCGACGTTGGGCCGGCCTGGCACCGCACAACGGTACGACGCGGCCATGGGGGGTGGCTCAGAAGAGTGCGCCGAGCCTGCGGGCTCCGCGTCCTCGTGCAGCTCCGACTCCACCCCCCCTTCCCAACCATCAGCCTGGCCCTAGCTCTATGGAGATGGATGCTGCTCCAATCTCCGGAGCCTTCGTCCACCCGCGTGTGGCAGGTTGAGGGTCATGACCAAGGACGTCGACCCCCGAAACCCGGCCGGGATCCGAGTAGGGGACATCTACGAGGACTGCTCCTTCCACCCGGTGCTCTGCACGGAGATCGACGACGACGGCTGGGTCCTCCTCAGCGGCGTGTCACTCATTGACGGCACGTACCCCCGCTCGTGCGACGCACAGCACTGCGAGCCCATCCGCATCCCGGTCGAGGAAGTCATGGCAATCAAGCAGGACCTCCAGGGCTACTCGCGTCGGCGGAAGGCAGAACTGGACGCCAGCAGCAACACCTGATCCGTAGCTCTAGCCGGACCGGTCAGCAACGGTCAGACCGGCCCTGCCAAGGCCTCGGAGGGGCAGAAGCGGCCCGAGGCTGTTGCTGACGATGATGCATGTTGACTCTTGTGCGTGGGGACGTTTAGTCGGAGGCTGCCCGCCACTTAGGCCGCGGGCTGCACCGGTCCGCGCCTGCAAAGCTCGATACCGACAGGCGTCCTTGCAGGAGCGTTTCTAAAACGGGGAGGGAATATGGAATGGGGGACAGTTGTCGCCGTCCTCATCGGCGGACTAATCGGCTTGAGCGGTGACGCTATAGGGCGAATAGGGGCTCGCCGCCAAGCGAAAATAACCCGCCAACAAAACTTGGAGGACGCCGAGATGGCCCGACGCCAGGCCATTGAAGACGAAGACAGGAAGGACAAGGGGGCCAGAGAGATGCGCGCCGCGGAAAGCATCCTCTCCGCCTACCTTGAGAGCCCCATCGGGCTCGTGAATCAGCCCACGGAAGATACCGTTCTGAGCATCACCAAGATAGTCACGGTCTTGGCGTTCGAGCAGTCCTTCCTTCTCAATGGCGAGCTTCGTCAACGCGTCGCCGAGATCTGTCATTTCCTGGATCTTGCCTCAGTAGGCGACGTGGGCGAGTACTCACCTGCAGAGGTGGGTTTCCTTGCCAGAAGCGAGACCCGGATGCTGTTGGGGGCGTGGGCCAGAGGGGAGGAATTGCCGGATTCCATCGAGGGGTGGGGAGAGATCCGGCGTAGCCGCGCAGAGATAGAGGTGCGCTGGCAGCAGAAATTGCGTGATGCCGGCTTGAGGGTGGCAATACCGCCACTATCCATCTATTAAGGTGCGACCCGGTCCACGACTCAGGGTCGGTTTTGAACAGAATCGTGGTCCAGTCTGGGGAGTCGAGCAACACCACAAAGGCCCTCTGGCCTTTCCACCTGAATTGAGACTGCGGATCGATCTCGACCCATGGCCACTCAACGGCTACATCGAATCGGTGCACGACGGGCCCCGCACCCCGGAGTCGGAGCGCCCTTGCCGGAGGCATGTCGGTGAGGATTGGAGTCGACGGCCGGTAGGGCTCCTCATGCCGAGCAGCGAGGGGCAGACCGAAGGCCGTGGACGAGGTGTACGAGAGCTCGGATTCTGCGGCCGACGGCTCACCTACGACCCAGGGGGAATGAGACGACTCCGGGCCGGTGGTCAGCGACCACCGGCCCGGAGTGTCCTGCACACCTCGAAAACGCTTTGAGCTGTGGTTAGAGGACCGGGAGGTTCTTGCGGAGTTCGAAGGCGGTGACCTCCGAGCGGTACTCCTCCCACTCCTGCTTCTTGTTGCGCAGGAAGAAGTCGAAGACGTGCTCGCCCAGGGTTTCGGCCACCAGTTCGCTGCGTTCCATCAGGGAGATGGCCTCGCCGAGGTTCTGGGGGAGGGGTTCGATGCCCATCGCGCGGCGTTCGGCGTCGGAGAGGGCCCAGACGTCGTCGTCGGCGCCCGCCGGGAGTTCGTAGCCCTCCTCGATGCCCTTGAGGCCGGCCGCGAGGAGGACGGCGTACGTCAGGTACGGGTTGGCGCCCGAGTCGATCGAGCGGACCTCGACGCGCGAGGAGCCCGTCTTGCCCGGCTTGTACATCGGGACGCGGATCAGGGCCGAGCGGTTGTTGTGGCCCCAGCAGATGTACGAGGGGGCCTCGCCGCCCGAGCCGGCGGTGCGGGAGGAGCCGCCCCAGATGCGCTTGTAGGAGTTCACCCACTGGTTCGTCACCGCCGCCGTTTCCGCCGCATGGCGGAGCAGGCCCGCGATGAACGAGCGGCCGACCTTCGAGAGCTGGTACTCGGCGCCCGACTCGTAGAAGGCGTTGCGGTCGCCCTCGAAGAGGGAGAGGTGGGTGTGCATGCCCGAGCCCGGGTACTCCGAGAAGGGCTTCGGCATGAACGTGGCCTGGACGCCCTGCTCCAGGGCCACCTGCTTCATCACCAGGCGGAAGGTCATGATGTTGTCGGCCGTGGAGAGGGCGTCGGCGTAGCGGAGGTCGATCTCCTGCTGGCCCGGGGCGCCCTCGTGGTGGCTGAACTCGACCGAGATGCCCATGGATTCGAGCATGGTGATCGCCTGGCGGCGGAAGTCCATGCCGACGTTCTGCGGGGTGTGGTCGAAATAGCCGGAGTTGTCCGCCGGCACCGGGCGGGTCCCGTCCAGCGGCTTGTCCTTCAGCAGGAAGAACTCGATCTCCGGGTGGGTGTAGAAGGTGAAGCCCAGGTCGGAGGTCTTGTTCAGGATGCGCTTGAGCACGAAGCGCGGGTCCGCGAAGGAGGGGGAGCCGTCCGGCATCAGGATGTCGCAGAACATCCGGGCGGTCCCGGGGGCCTCGGCGCGCCACGGCAGTATCTGGAACGTGCTGGGGTCCGGCTTGGCGATCATGTCGGACTCGTAGACCCGGGCGAAGCCCTCGATGGCCGAGCCGTCGAAGCCGATGCCCTCGTCGAAGGCCTGCTCCAGCTCGGCGGGGGCGACCGCGACGGACTTCAGGAAGCCCAGTACGTCGGTGAACCACAGGCGCACGAACCGGATGTCGCGCTCCTCGAGCGTCCGGAGGACGAATTCCTGCTGCTTGTCCATGCCTTCATCCTCGCAGTTCAGACGGCCTGTGCACCACTCCCCCGAGGGGTGGGGGCACGGTCGGGCGGGCCCAGTATCGCCAGCCGCGGTTTCCGCCACATTACGCACCCTTGAAAGCTCGTGGCACCCCCGCACTGACCTCGGGGCCGTCATGAGCATTACCATCTGCGCCCATGGGGGGCGGGGAGCACACACGACGCGGGCGCATCGGGCGCCGCGCACGTCGGCGTGCCGTCATCGTCGTCGCCCTGTCGGTGCTGTTCGGAGCGCTGTTCCTGTGCGTACGGCCGGGCGAGCCGCACGCCGGGGCGGCGGCCGGGGCGGCGGTCACCGCCGCGGCCCCGGCGACCGCGGCGCGCGCCGTCTGCGCGGCCCCCGACGAGTCGCCCGGCTGCTCCCCCTTCTCGCACGTGGCCCCCGGCGTGCTGCCCGCCCCGCCGCCCGCCGTGACCGTGCCGGGCTCCGCCCCGGACCCCGCCCGGCCCGCTGCCGGCGGCGGGCCGGCCCGGCCGCACGGGACGCTCGCCCGCGCCCCCGACCTCCATGCCCTCCAAGTGCTGCGGACCTGACGGGTCCGGGCGCCGTACCGCGCTCCACCGGATCCATCCCTCCACCCCCCTCAGCAGAAGGATTCAGGGCACATGGCCAGCAGGACCTCTCCCGACAACAACTCCCGCCAGGCGCGCATAGCCGAGATGCGCCGCGCCGAGCAGTCCCGCGACCGGCGCAACAAGGCCATCGCGATCACCGCCTCCGTGGCCGTCGTCGCCGCGCTCGTCGGGTTCGGCGCGTGGGTGCTGATCGACAAGAAGGAGAAGGAGGACGCCGCCGTGGCGGCCGCCAAGGCCCCGGTGAACGGCGAGCAGACCTGGGACGCGAAGACGCTGGGCCGCAACCACGTCGAGACCCCGGTGAAGTACCCGATGAACCCGCCGGTCGGCGGCGACCACAGCCCGCGCTGGATGAACTGCAACGGCGACGTCTACAAGAACGCGATCCCCGAGGTCAACGCCGTGCACTCGCTGGAGCACGGCGCGGTGTGGGTGACGTACAGCGAGAAGGCCGCCAAGGGCGACGTCGACGCGCTCGCCGGCAAGGTGGCCAAGACCCCGTACACGCTGATGAGCCCGGACAAGGAGCAGGCCGGCGCGATCATGCTGAGCGCCTGGGGCAAGCAGCTGACGGTGGACAAGGCGGACGACCCCCGCGTCGCCCAGTTCTTCACCAAGTACGTGCAGGGCCCGCAGACCCCCGAGCCGGGCGCGGCCTGCACCAACGGTCTGGCCGAGAAGTGACCCGTACGTACTGGGCGGCCGGGACGGCCGTCCTGCTCGCGCTGCTGTTCGCGGTGGCGGCCACGGTCGCCTCCGCGAGCGGCGGCGACGGCGACGGCTCCCGTACGTCCGCCCGCGCGCCCGGCCTCTACTCGCCGGACGCGGGCTTCGCCCGGGACATGGCCGTCCACCACCAGCAGGCGGTGGAGATGTCGTTCATCGTGCGGGACCGCACGAAGGACGAGCCGGTGCGCTCCCTCGCCTACGACATCGCCAACACCCAGGCCAACCAGCGGGGCATGCTGCTCGGCTGGCTGGACCTGTGGGGACTGCCGAAGGTGGTGGCCGACGAGCCGCCGATGTCCTGGATGGGGACGGCGGACGGGCACGGCGGCCACGCCGGGCACGACACGGGCGGCCACGAGGCGAGCGGGCACGAGGCGAGCGGGCACGACACGGGCGGCCACGAAGCGGCCGGCCACGACATGGGCGGGGTCGCCGCCAAGCCCGGCGCGCTCATGCCCGGCATGGCCACCAAGGAGGAGCTCGCGCAGCTCGGCGCCGCCGAGGGCCGGGACGCCGAGGTGCTCTACCTCCAGCTGATGACCGACCACCACAAGGGCGGCGTCGCGATGGCCCAGGGCTGCGCGACGCAGTGCGAGACCCCCGCCGAGCGGGCGCTGGCCCGGGGCATGGTCGAGGCGCAGCAGTCGGAGCTCACCCTCATGGCGGACATGCTGAAACAGCGCGGGGCTGCGCCGCGCGGGTGACGGAACACGCTCGTACGGTGGGGGGAGGCGTCCTCCCACCCGTACGGGCGTGTGCTCCGGCGCGTGGGGAGCGCCGCGGCCGAGCGCATCCGCGACCGGCCGTGAAAGGCGTGCTCAGGGAGGTTTCAGCGATGACCACCGCCGCAGACATCATGCACCCCGGGGCCCAGTGGATCCCGGCGACCGAGACCCTCGACCGGGCCGCCCAGCTGATGGCCCGGCTCAACGTGGGCGCCCTGCCCATCAGCGACGCCGACGAGCGGCTGTGCGGCATCCTCACCGACCGCGACATCGTCGTGAACTGCGTGGCCAAGGGGCACGACCCGGCCAAGGTCACCTGCGGTGACATGGCCCAGGGCACCCCGCGCTGGATCGACGCGGGCGCGGACGTCACCGACGTGCTGGAGGAGATGGAGAGCCACCAGATCAAGCGGCTGCCGGTGATCAGGAACAAGAAGCTCGTCGGCATGATCAGCGAGGCCGATCTGGCCCAGCACCTCTCCGAGGAGCAGTTGGCGGGCTTCGTGGAGAAGGTCTACGCCCGGCGCTGATCCGCGTCCAGGACCGCCCGCGCCACCCGGTCCGGGCGGTCCAGCATGACCAGGTGCCCCGCCGGTTCGGCGACCTCGAAGCGGGCGCCGAGCCGGACGGCCAGCTCCGCCTGGCGTACGAGCCACCGCAGCGCCCCGCGCCCCGCCGAGCCGTCGTACCCCGCGAGGACGGTGACGGGCACGCCCGTCGGGCGCCCGGTGCGCAGCGCGAGCACTTCGGCGGCGGTGTCGGGGTAGCGGGCGTTCTCCAGCAGGGCGCCCCGCCAGACCCGGCCGGTGCGGTAGACGCGGCGTACGAGGTCCCGCGCGGCCGGGTCGGGGCCGCCGGTGCGGGAGGCCCGTACGGTGGCGCGCCGTGCGAGCGGCCCCAGCGCGGCGGGCAGCCCGGCCGCGGTCAGGGCCCCGCCGAGCAGGCGGGCGGCGCCGGTGCGCAGCCCGGCGGGCACCGCCGTACGGGGGTCCTCCTCGATGCTGGTGTCGACCAGGACCAGGGCGGCCGTGCGCTCGGGGTGGAGGCGGGCGAAGGCCTCGGCGTGGAATCCGGCGATGGAGTGCCCGACGAGGGTGACGGGGCCGGCCAGGCCGAGCGCGTCCAGCAGCCCGGCGATCCGGCGGGCCTCCCCGGCGGCGGTCGGCGGGTCGGTGGCGGGGCCGCTCAGCCCGTGCCCGGGGCGGTCGAAGCGGACCACGGTACGGCCCTGCGCGACGAGCAGCGCGGCGACCCGGTCCCAGTCGAACCAGGCCATCGCGAGCCCGGCGCTCAGCACCACGGGCGGCCCGCTCCCCTCGACGACGACGTGCAGCGCGACCCCGTCCACCCGTACGAAACGGCCGGTCGTCATGTGCGCCCCTCCTTGTGGACGGAGTACGCGAGCAGGCCCAGCCAGAGCGCCACGAACAGCACCTGCAGCCGCTGCCCCGCGCCGAGCGCCCAGGTCCCGCGGCCGGCGGTGAACAGCGCGATCGCGGACAGGGTCCAGACGGTGGCCAGCAGCTCCAGCACCACCAGGACGGGTCCCCGGCGGGCGAGCGGGGCGAGGCGGCGGTAGCGGCGGGCGGCGAAGGTGAGGGCGACTATCCCGACGAGGGCGCCGGTCATGGCGAGGCTGCTGCTGACGGCGTGCGCCTGGTGGGTGGCCGGGACCAGGCCGGCGGTCTCCCGGGCGGCGCACACGGGGTCCACGGTGGGCGTGCAGCTGAGCGGGAGCCAGGCGTCGGCGGCGGTGGCCGCGCCGAAGAGGGTGACGCCGGCCCAGCCGACGACCGACCAGGGGAGCCGGGATCCGCCGTCCCGCAGCAGCCGGACGAGCCCCAGCAGACCGCCCGCGAAGGCGAGCAGGCCGGCGGTGAAGTCGGTGGCCCGGAACAGTCCGCCGAGCGGCTGGTCCTGGGCGGCGAGCTCGCTGACGTACGTCTCGATGGGGTTCAGCCCGGTCGACAGGACGACCTCGAGCACCCAGGCGGTGTACGCGGCGGCGCCCAGGCCGATGAGCAGGGCGACCGGCCACGGTCTCCTGGCGGACAGTCCCTTTTCGGGAGGTGTGGACATACTGCGCATCATCCTCAACACGGCGGACCCGGTCCTACGATCAGATACCCACCCGGGGTAGGGTTCCGCCCATGACGCGCCCTGCCCAGCGCACCGCACAGCGAGCCGCCCGGTGGCCCCGGCTGCTGCTGCTCGCTGCGCTGCTCCTGGGCATCGTCACCATGCACACCCTGGGCCATCCGAGTCGGTCCCACACCATGGAGGACGCGGCCGCGCCCGTCGGCGTTGCCTCGGCCGCGCGTGCGGCGGACCACACCCCGGACCACATGGCCGCAGACCAGGCCCCGGACCACACGGCCGTACAGGCCCCCGGCCACGCGGCCGTACGGGCCGAGCAGCACGCGCAGGGCGAGCGGGCCCCCGCCGCCGGGGCACCGCTCCCCGGCTCCGGCATGGACCCCATGTCGGTCTGCCTGGCCGTGCTCGGCGGGCTCACCCTGCTGATCCTGGGCGCCGGACCGGCCGGCCTCCGCGACGCCGCGCCGCTCGGGGGCGCGGCCCGCGCGCCGGGCCGGTCCGGCGGACCCGACCCGCCCTCACCCCGCGAACTCCTCACCCGGCTGGCGGTACTGCGCGTATAGCGGCGGGCCCGCTGCCGCCCCCGCACGCCCGCGCACAGGGCCCGGCGGCGGCAGCAGACGGCGTCCCTCCGCTCGTACGACACACCACGAGGTGCTTCCATGCGCTCTCTTCCCACCCGCCGCGCCGTACTCGGCGCCACCGCGGCCCTCGCCGGTTCGGGGCTGCTCGCCGCCTGCTCCGACACCGGCTCCGGCGCGGACCACGGCTCGATGGACCACGGCTCCATGAACCACGGCGGCCCCTCCCCCGCCGCCTCGCCGGGCGGCTACGTGGACCCCGCCGGGCCCGAGGTGCGGGCCGCCGAGGCCGCCCGCAAGGCCACCGGACCGGTCTCCGAGGTCAAGCTGACCGCCACCGCCACCCCGCTCGACCTCGGCGGCGGGCTCACCGTCCGCTCCTGGGCGTACGGGGACCGGCTGCCCGGCCAGGAGGTCCGGGTCACCGCGGGCGGCACCCTCGCCCTGACCCTGGCCAACAACCTCCCGCAGGCCACCTCCCTGCACTGGCACGGCCTCGCCCTGCGCAACGACATGGACGGGGTCCCGGGCCTGACCCAGCGGGACATCGCGCCGGGCGGGTCCTTCACGTACCGCTTCGCCGTCCCGCACCCGGGGACGTACTGGTTCCACCCGCACTCGGGGGTCCAGCAGGACCGCGGCCTGTACGCGCCGCTCATCGTCGAGGACCCGAAGGAGCCCCTGTCCTACGACAAGGAGTGGGTGGTGGTCCTGGACGACTGGCTCGACGGAGTGGACGGCTCCACCCCGGACGCGGTCCTCGCCGAACTCCGCAAGGGCATGGACCCGAGGGCGGGCGGCGGCCACGCGGGCCACGGCGGCGGAGCCACGCAGCCGCCGGCCGCCGACGGCGCGCCCTCGCGGCTGCTCATGGGCGGGGAGAGCGACGTCCTCGGCAAGGACCCGGGCGACGTCGCCTACCCGTACTACCTTGTCAACGGCCGGACGGCGCAGGACCCCTCGGTCTTCACCGCCAAGCCCGGCGAGCGGATCCGGCTGCGGATCGTCAACGCGGGCGGGGACACCGCCTTCCGGATCGCCCTCGGCGGGCACGAACTGACGGTCACCCACACCGACGGCTACCCGGTGGAGCACGCGAAGGCCGGCTCCCTGCTGCTCGGCATGGGCGAGCGGTACGACGTACTGGTCACCGCCCAGGACGGGGTGTTCCCGCTGACCGCGCTCCCCGAGGGCAAGGGCGGCTCGGCATCGGCGCTCGCCCTGCTGCGCACGGGGTCGGGCACCGCCCCCACGGCCGCGACCCGGCCCGCCGAGCTGGCCGGGAAGCCGCTGACGGCGCAGGGGCTGCGGGCGGCGGAGTCCGCAGCGCTGGCGGCCCGTACGCCGGACCGCACGATCGCGATCGAACTGACCGGCGGGATGGCGAAGTACGACTGGGCCTTCGACGGCAAGCCGTACACCCCGGACCAGCGGCACCCGGTGTCGGCGGGCGAGCGGGTCCGGCTGGAGTTCAACAACTCCACAACGATGTGGCACCCGCTGCACCTGCACGGGCACACCTTCGCCCTCGGCGGCGGCGCGGGCGGCGCGCGCAAGGACACCGCGCCGATCCTGCCCGGCGGGAAGCTGTCGGTGGACTTCGACGCCGACAACCCCGGGCTGTGGATGGTGCATTGCCACAACGTGTACCACGCGGACGCCGGGATGATGACGGTGCTCGGCTACCGGCGGTAGCCCCCCGCCGGGGAGTTCGGCCCCCGGTCCCCCGGCCCGCGGGCCGGGCGCCGGCCGGGGGCCGAACCCCTTGGAGCCGTACGGGGCGCATGGCAGGCTTGGCGATCTCCGCGCACACCACCCCCGTGAGGACTCCCGCCAGGTATGAGCACGCCCCCGAACCAGCCCGACAGCCCGTCCGGTCCGCCGACGGAGCCCGCGGGCACGCCCATACCGGAGCCGGCTTCGGAGACGCCCTCCGCGCCCGAGCCGGCCCAGCCGCTCTCGCTCCGGAAGACCCCGGAGCCCGCTCCGGAGCCCGCCCCGGCCGCCGAGACCCCGGCCGCCGCACCCCGGCCCGCGCCTCAGCCCGAGCCCGCGGCCGCGACCGCGACCGCGCCCCCGCAGGCCACCGCCCCCGCGGCCCCCGCCGCGGGCTTCGCGCCGCTCGCGCCCGTGCCCCCGGCCCCCTCGTTCGGCGCGCCGGTGCCTCCCGTACCGCCCCAGGGCACCTGGGGCGCCCACCCCGGCGCCGCCCCCGGCAACCCGTGGGGCACGCCCCCGCAGGCCACCACGAACGGCCTGGCGGTCGCCGCGCTCATCCTCGGCATCGCCGCCGTGGTCATCGGCATCATCCCGTTCATCTTCTGGGCGGGCGGCCTCCTCGCCGTGATCGGCATCGGCATCGGCATCGGCGCCCTCGTGCGCGCCTCGAAGGGCGCCGGCCGCAAGTCGATGGCCGTCACCGGCACGGTCCTCGCCGTGCTCGGCCTCGGCTCCACGGTCGGCGGCCTCTTCCTCACCGGCCTCGTCGTCACGAACGTGGCCGACGCCAAGCTCAGGGAGGGCTGGGAGGTCCCGGACGACATCGACGACAGCCTGCCGCCGGTCCCGAAGTACTCCCCGACGCCGCTGCCGACGCCCTCGCAGGTCCCCGGCATCACTTCCCCGCTGGCGTTCGGTGAGACGTACACGTACCCCAACGGCATCAAGGTGACCCTCTCGAAGCCGAAGAAGTACGTCACGAAGAACAAGTACTCGACGGTCGAGAACGCGGTGGAGTTCACGCTCACCATCACCAACGACTCCACCGAGACCCACAACGTCATCTACGCGGTGCCCAACGTCCGCGACGACAAGGGCATGACCGCCAAACTGGCCTTCGACGGCGGCGACGTCCCGAAATTGATCAGGGGCGACATCCTGCCGGGCGAGTCCGCCAGCGGGATCCTGGCGTACGAGGTCCCCGAGGGCACCGAGCGGCTCTCGGCCGACATCTCCCCCGGCATCCGGCTGCCCAGCGCGAAGTTCAGCGGCTCGATCGGCTGAGAAGAGGCACGGGTCCCAGGACATCGCGTCAGAAAGACGATTACACTGGGCCCGTGCCTCAACTTCGCCTCGCTCTGAATCAGATCGACTCGCAGGTCGGCAACATCGCCGCCAACGCCGACTCGGTCGTCCACTGGACCCGGCACTCCGCCGAGCAGGGCGCCCACCTGGTGGCGTTCCCCGAGATGATGCTGACCGGGTACCCCGTGGAGGACCTGGCCCTGCGCACCTCCTTCGTCGAGGCCTCCCGCACCGCGCTGCGCGAGCTCGCGCAGCGGCTGGCGGCCGAGGGCTTCGGCGAACTGCCGGTCATCGTCGGCTACCTCGACCGGACGGAGCAGGCCGCCCCGCGGCTCGGCCGCCCGGCCGGGTCCCCGGAGAACGCGGCCGCCGTGCTCCACGGCGGGAAGGTCGTCCTCCGCTTCGCCAAACACCACCTCCCCAACTACGGCGTGTTCGACGAGTTCCGGTACTTCGTGCCGGGCGGCACCCAGCCGGTCATCCGGGTGCGCGGCGTCGACGTGGCCCTGGCCATCTGCGAGGACCTCTGGCAGGAGGGCGGCCGGGTCCCGGCCACCCGCTCGGCCGGGGCCGGCCTGCTGATCTCCGTCAACGCCTCCCCGTACGAGCGCAACAAGGACGACCTGCGCCTCGAACTCGTGCAGAAGCGGGCCAAGGAGGCCGGCTGCACCCTCGCCTACCTGGCGATGATCGGCGGCCAGGACGATCTGGTCTTCGACGGGGACTCGATCGTCGTCGACGCCGACGGCGAGGTCATCGCCCGCGCCCCGCAGTTCTCCGAGGGCTGCGTCCTCGTCGACCTCGACCTGCCGGCCGCCCGCGCCGACGCCCCCGAGGGGCTCGTCGACGACGGGCTGCGGATCGACCGCGTGATCCTCTCCGAGGAGCCGGTGGAACCGTACGAGCCCGTGGTCACCGGCGGTTACGCCGACCGCCTGGACGACGACGAGGAGGTCTACGACGCGCTGGTCGTGGGCCTGCGCGCGTACGTCAGGAAGAACGGGTTCCGCTCCGTCCTGATCGGGCTCTCCGGCGGCATCGACTCCGCGCTCGTCGCCGCCATCGCCTGCGACGCCATCGGCGCGCAGAACGTGTACGGCATCTCGATGCCCTCGAAGTACTCCTCGGACCACTCCAAGGGCGACGCCGCCGACCTGGCCGACCGGACCGGCCTGAACTTCCGGACCGTGCCGATCGAGCCGATGTTCGACGCGTACATGGGCTCGCTCGGCCTGACCGGCCTGGCGGAGGAGAACCTCCAGTCCCGGCTGCGCGGCACCATGCTGATGGCGGTCTCGAACCAGGAGGGCCACATCGTGCTGGCCCCGGGCAACAAGTCGGAGCTGGCCGTCGGCTACTCCACCCTGTACGGCGACTCGGTGGGCGCGTACGGCCCGATCAAGGACGTCTACAAGACGGACGTCTTCCGGCTGGCGCGGTACCGCAACCGGGCCGCCGCCGAGCGCGGCGAGACCCCGCCGATCCCGGAGAACTCCATCGTGAAGCCGCCGAGCGCCGAGCTGCGCCCGGGCCAGGTGGACACGGATTCGCTGCCGGACTACCCGGTGCTCGACGCGATCCTGGAGCTGTACGTGGACCGCGACCAGGGCATCGACGCGATCGTCGAGGCCGGCTTCGACCGCGCGCTGGTCGCCAAGACCCTGCGGATGGTGGACACGGCCGAGTACAAGCGGCGCCAGTACCCGCCGGGCACGAAGATCTCCGCGAAGGGCTTCGGCAAGGACCGCCGGCTGCCCATCACCAACGGCTGGCGCGAGCACGCGTAGCCGCTGCCGCCGGGGTCGGACGTAAAGAAGCGAGAGAGGGGGAGGGGGCCTCGCCGCCGGAGCGGCGCCAGGCCCCCTCGCTCACCCGTACGGACGTACGGGCTACGGCTTCACCGTCACCCGCGCGGCGACGGGCAGGTGGTCGCTGCCGGTGCGCGGCAGGGTCCAGGAGGCCTCCGGCTTGATCCCGCGGACCATGATCTGGTCGATCCGGGCCATCGGGAACTGGGCGGGCCAGCTGAACCCGAAGCCGTCGCCCGCCGCGCCCTGCGTGGAGCGCATCTGCGAGGTGACGTCGGACAGGGACCGGTCGTTCATGGTGCCGTTGAGGTCGCCGAGCAGGATGACCTTCTTCAGCGGTTCGGCGGCGAGCGCGTTGCCCAGGGCCGCGGCGCTGTTGTCGCGCTGGTTGGCGGTGAAGCCGGCGTTGAGCTTGACGCGGACGCTGGGCAGGTGGGCGGCGAAGACGGCGATCCGGCCGTACGGGCTGTCCACGGTGGTGCGCATGGCGCGGGTCCAGCCCATCTTGATGTCGACGGGCGCGCTGGAGCTCAGCGGGTACTTGCTCCACACACCGACCGTGCCCTCGACGGAGTGGTACTTGTACGTGCCCGCCAGGGCCTGCTCGTAGACGGGGACGGCGCTGCCCTTGAGCTCGGTCAGGGCGAGCACGTCGGCACCGGACTTGGCGATCTGGGCGGCGGTGCCCTGCGGGTCCGGATTGTCGGCGTCGACGTTGTGGGTGGCGACCATCAGGTTGCCGCCGGAACCGGACTTGTCGAGGACCAGGCTGCCGAAGAGGTTCACCCACACGACCGCCGTCAGCAGTATCGCGATCAGCGCGGTGGCGGACTTGCGCAGGACGGCGGCGGCGAGCAGGAGCGGCACGGCCAGGCCCAGCCAGGGCAGGAAGGTCTCGGTGAGGCTGCCGAGGTTGCCCACGTCGTTCGGCAGCTCGGCGTGGAAGATCATGATCAGCGAGATCAGGGCGGCCAGTGCCGCGGTCACGATCCCGCGCCGCCAGATGCCCCGGTCCCGGAGCAGCCCGGCCAGCCGGCGCCGGAGGCGGGATCCGGAGGGCTCGGGCTCCGAGCCGCCGTTCCCCGTCTCCGTCATGTACGCCTGTGCCATGCCACTGCCCTCGCTGCCGTGCTCGCGCTCCGTCCCCGCACCTTGACCCTAGGCGATCGACGGAGCCTTCCGTGCCGTTCTTCCGGCCGTACGTCCGGGAGGACGAACGGCCGTGTGGCCGAGGTTCCGCTTGTCACGAAACGCGCACATTGGCTCCCGCGCGCGCCGAACCGCCGGGGAGGGGACCATGAGAGGGCCAAGAGGAGGCCATGAGGGTGCAGGGAGGGCTCCTCGCGTGCGGCAGGAGTGTGACGTACGGGTCCTCTCACCACTTTCCCCACGGCCCCGGCAGGTGCCACCATGGTGGGTGAGTCCGGGGACGCCGTAAGGGCGCCTCGAGATGACATCAAGGAGCAGTTGCAATGACGCATGCCGTTTCGCCTGCCCGCGAAGCCTCCTCCCCCACCCTGTACGGAGGCACGGGCACCCGGCGGATCACCGTCCGCGACCTCACCCTCGCCAAGGAGCGCGGCGAGAAGTGGCCCATGCTCACCGCCTACGACGCGATGACCGCGTCCGTCTTCGACGAGGCCGGAATCCCGGTCATCCTCGTCGGCGACTCCATGGGCAACTGCCACCTCGGCTACGAGAACACCGTCCCCGTGACGATGGACGAGATGACCATGCTGTCGGCCGCCGTCGTACGGGGCACCGGCCGGGCCCTGGTCGTCGGCGACCTGCCGTTCGGCTCGTACCAGGAAGGCGCCGTGCAGGCGCTGCGCAGTGCCACCCGCCTCGTGAAGGAGGCCGGCGTCGGAGCCGTGAAGCTGGAGGGCGGCGAGCGGTCGCTGCACCAGACCGAGATGATCGTGCAGTCCGGCATCCCCGTCATGTCCCACCTGGGCCTGACCCCGCAGTCCGTGAACGCCATGGGCTACCGGGTGCAGGGCCGCGGCGACGAGGCCGCGCACCAGCTGCTGCGCGACGCCAAGGCGGCGCAGGACGCGGGCGCGTTCGCGGTGGTGCTGGAGCTGGTCCCGGCCGAGCTGGCCGCCGAGGTCACCCGGTCCCTGCACATCCCGACGGTCGGCATCGGGGCCGGCGCGGAGTGCGACGCGCAGGTGCTGGTGTGGACCGACATGATGGGTCTGACCGGCGGCAAGATGCCGAAGTTCGTGAAGCAGTACGCGAACCTGCGCGCGACCATGGGCGACGCGGCGAAGGCCTTCGCCGAGGACGTGGTCGGCGGGACGTTCCCGCAGGCCGAGCACAGCTTCCACTGACCCGCCGGGCCCGTACCGGAAGCCCGCCGCGACGCGTCGTCGGCGGGCTTCCGGCGGGCTTCCGGTTGCCGGTCGGCTGCTGGTCGACTGCCTGTCGGTCGTCTGTCGGTCCGCTGTCGGTGCGTTGTCGGTGGCGGATGGTCCCATGGTGGACATGACGCGAAACGACAAGAATCCCGTGAACGGCGCGCACGCCGTCGAGGTGCGGGGGCTGGTCAAGCACTACGGCGAGACCAAGGCCCTGGACGGGGTCGACCTGGATGTCCGCGAGGGCACGGTCCTCGGTGTCCTCGGCCCCAACGGCGCCGGCAAGACCACCCTCGTACGCTGCCTCTCCACCCTGATCGTCCCGGACGCCGGGACCGCGACCGTCGCCGGCTACGACGTGGTCCGCCAGCCGCGGCAGCTGCGCCGCACCATAGGCCTCACCGGCCAGTACGCCTCGGTCGACGAGAAGCTCTCCGGCTGGGAGAACCTCTACATGATCGGCCGGCTGCTCGACCTGTCCCGCAAGGACGCCCGGTCGCGCGCCGACGAGCTGCTGGAGCGCTTCTCGCTCACCGACGCCGCCAAGAAGGCCGCGATGAACTACTCCGGCGGCATGCGCCGCCGGCTCGACCTGGCCGCCTCGATGATCGGCCGCCCGGCCGTGCTCTACCTGGACGAGCCGACCACCGGCCTCGACCCCCGCACCCGCAACGAGGTGTGGGACGAGGTGCAGCGGATGGTCGCCGAGGGGGCCACCGTCCTGCTCACCACCCAGTACATGGAGGAGGCCGAGCAGCTCGCGAACGAGCTGACGGTCATCGACAAGGGCAAGGTCATCGCCAACGGCAAGGTCGACGAGCTGAAGGCGCGCGTCGGCGGCCGCACGCTGAAGATCCGCCCCGTCGCCTCCTCCGACCTGCCGGGCATGGCCCGTTCGCTGGCCGAGGCCGGGCTGGACGGGGTCGCCGGCTCGCAGGCCGTCCCGGACGAGGGCGTGCTGCTGGTCCCGATCCTGAGCGACGAGCAGCTGACCGCCGTCGTCGGCCTGCTGGCCGCCCGCGGGTACGCGATCGCCGACCTCGGCACCTACCTGCCCAGCCTCGACGAGGTGTTCCTGGCCATCACGGGCCAGCGGCCCTCCTCCGTCGAGGACTCCGTTCCCACCGAGAAGACCGAGGAGGTCGCGGCATGAGCACCGTAACCACGACGAAGCCCGCCCCCACCGCGCCCGCTCCGGCCCCGGTGGACGGCCGCTCCGGCGAGGGCCGGATCGGCCTGCGGGCCAACCTGCGGCACATCGGCGCCCTCGTGCGCCGCAACGCCCTGCAGATCAAGCAGGACCCCGAGTCGATGTTCGACGTCCTGTTCATGCCGATCATCTTCACGCTGCTGTTCGTGTTCGTCTTCGGCGGCGCGATCTCCGGCAAGGGCCAGCAGGAGGCGTACGTCAACTACGTCGTCCCCGGCCTGATGGCCATGATGGGCATGAACATCGCCATGGGTGTCGGCACCGGCGTCAACGACGACTTCAAGAAGGGCGTGATGGACCGGTTCCGGTCCATGCCGATCGCCCGGTCGTCCGTCCTGATCGCCAAGATCGTCGTCGAGCTCGGCCGGATGATGGTCGCCATCGCGATCCTGCTCACCGTGGGCTTCATGCTCGGCTTGTCGATCAAGACCTCGGTGGTCGACCTGCTGCTGTCCATCGGCCTGTCGGCCGTCTTCGGCGCCTCGCTCATGTGGATCTTCATCCTGCTCGGTCTCACCATGAAGACCGCGCAGGCCGTGCAGGGCATGGCGATGCTGGTCCTGATGCCGCTGCAGTTCGGCAGCTCGATCTTCGCCCCGCCGTCGACCATGCCGGGCTGGCTGCAGACCTTCACGGACTACAACCCGCTGTCCAACCTGGCCGACGCGGCCCGCGGCCTGATCAACGGCGGCGCGGTCGCCCACCCGGTGACGGTGACCCTGATCTGGTCCGTCGCCATCACGGCGGTCACCATGCCGCTCGCGGTCCGCAAGTTCCGCCAGAAGACCTGATCCGGGACGTCGGTCCGTTCCGGATCGCGTCCCGGACGGGCCCCGCACGGGGGGCCGGGTCAGATGAGGGCGGTGGCCTCCTCCAGGGTGAGGCCGCCGCCTTCGGCGTACGCCGCCTCGTACCCGGCGTCGCCGAGCGCGGCCCGCGCCAGTTCCTCGGCGCGGGCCGCGTCCTCGCGTTCCGTTCCGACGGGGAAGTGCTGGGCCGGCAGGAGGGCCCGGTACGCGCCGATCAGCCGCGCGGCGTCGTACGCGCGGCGCCCGCCACCGAGGCAGGCGTGCGAGCGGGCCGCCGTCAGCAGGTACACGGCGGGCATCTGCGGGGCGACCATGATGGCGAGGGGGTCCTGGGCGACCCCCGCGGCCTTCCGGAGGTGGGTGAGGGCGTCGGCGTACGCGCCGTCCTGGTTGTCCAGCCAGGCCATCATGCCGAGCAGGAACCCGTCGAAGACGGCGAAGGCGCCGAACGCGAACTCCTCGCGCAGCGTCCGGAGCTGCAGGTGTGCCTCGGGGATGCGCCCGGTGCGGCCGTAGACGCTCGCCAGGAACATCCGGGCGGCCGGCAGTGCTTCGTTGCCGTAGGTGAGGGGGGTGCCCAGGATTGCGGTGAGGATCTCCTCCGCCTCGGCGATCGCGCCGTCCTCGACGAGGGTGCCGGCCATCCGCACGCGCAGGACCGTGACCTGGGACATGGCACCGAGCCGCTCGGCATGCTCGATCGCGGCCCGGAAGTCCTCGGCGGCCGCCGCGTACTCGCCCCGCTTCTCGCGGGATTCGGCTCGGGCGGACAGGGCCTCGGCGCAGCCCCAGTCGTCGCCCAGCGACTCGAAGAGGGCGTGGCTCTCGTCCGCGTCGCGGGCCGCGTCCCCGGACCAGGCGGCCCGGTTGGCGAGCCAGTTGGCCCGCACCTGGAGGGCGGCGGCCAACTCCCAGCGGTAGTCCAGTTCCCGGGCGGTGTCCACGGAGGCGTCGAGGACCTGCTGGAGCAGCTCCGACTCCCCGGCGATGATCACCGCGAAGACCCACAGGCCTCCCGGGTTCCGGCAGGTCTGCGGCAGGCCCGGCCGGTAGGCGGCGACGATCCCCTCGACCTGTTGCCGGACCTCCGGATCGGCCCAGTGCGCGTTGGTCTGGTCGCGGGAGGCGAGCTGGATCAGCCGGATACCGCGCCAGGCCTCGGCGAGCAGTTCCCCGCTGTAGGGCGGGGGCGTGTCCACGACCTGTGCGTACACCGGCTCGGCGGGGACGACGGGCGCGCGGAAGGGGTCGGGGCCGAGCGCGGCGGCGGCGGCGGACCAGTGCCGGGACTCGGTGCGCAGGTCGTGCATCGACCAGTACCAGGCGAGGGAGTGGACGAGGCAGAGCACCTCGTCGCTGTCGCGGGCGGCGATGGCGCGGCGCAGGGCGGTACGGAGGTTCTCGTACTCGGCGGCGAACCGCCGCGTGGCCTCCCGCTGGCTCCGGCCGCGCAGCAGCGGCTCGGTGGTGCGGGCGAGTTCGCGGTAGTACGTGAGGTGGCGGCGCTCGGCGGCTGCGCGGTCCCCGTCGGCCTCGGCGAGGCGCTCGGCGGCGTACTCGGCGACGGTCTCCAGGAGCCGGTAGCGCATGCCGGTGCCGTCGGGGCCGGGGGTCGCGACGACGAGGGACTTGTCGACGAGGGAGCCGAGGACGTCGAGGGTGCCGGGGTCGTCGCAGACGGCTTCGGCGGCGGCGAGGTCGCAGCCGCCGGCGAAGACGGACAGCCGGCGCAGCACGGCCCGTTCGGGTGCGTCGAGCAGGTCCCAGGACCAGTCGACGACGGCGCGCAGGGTCTGCTGGCGGGGCAGGTGGGTGCGGGCCCCGCCGGTCAGGAGCCGGAAGCGGTCGTCGAGGCGGTCGGCGATCTGGCGCGGGGTGAGCAGCCGCAGCCGGGCCGCGGCCAGCTCGATGGCCAGCGGCAGCCCGTCCAGGCGGCGGCAGATCTCGGCGGCGGCCGCGGGGTCGTCCTCGGTGCGGAAGCCGGGCCGGGCGGCGGCCCCCCGCTCGCCCAGCAGCCGGAGCGCGACGGGGTCGGGCAGCGGCTCCACCGGGCGCAGGAACTCGCCCGGTACGCCGAGGGGTTCGCGGCTGGTGGCCAGGATCCGCACGCCGGGGCAGCGGGCGAGGAGTTCCTCGGCGAGTCCGGCGGCGGCGCCGATGACGTGCTCGCAATTGTCGAGGATCAGCAGCATCCGGCGGCGGGCACAGTGTTCCGCGAGCCGTTCGAGGGGCTCGTCCCCGGCCCGCTCGGTCAGCGCCCGCAGCTCTTCGGCGGCGCCGCCGCGCAGCTTGGTCTCGCGCGCGCCGAGCGCGGTCAGGGCGGCTTCGGCGACGTCCTCGGGGTCGTCCACGGGAGCCAGCTCCACGAACCACACCCCGTCGGGCCAGGCGCGGGCGGCGTGCTCGGCGGCTTCCTGGGACAGCCGGGTCTTCCCGGCCCCGCCGGGCCCGAGCAGGGTGACGAGCCGGGCCCGTCCGAGGTCCTCGCCGATGACCCGGATGTCGTCCTCGCGCCCGACGAAGCTGGTCAGCCGGACCCGCAGGTTCCCCTGCCCGGGCCCCGGCCGTGCCGGGGCGGGGTCCGGGACCGGGGCCGGGGCTGCCCGCCCGGGACCGGATGGCGGCGGGGAGCCGCCGTCCCACGGGCCGACCGGCGTGGCGGCCGGACCCGCGGCCGGGTCGGAAGCCGGGCCGGAAGCCGGGCCGGAAGCCGGGGTCAGGAGTTCCTTGTGGAGGTCGCGCAGGGCCGGGCCCGGGTCCGTGCCCAGGCGGGCGGCCAGGTCCCGGCGGACGGCTTCGTAGGCGGCCAGGGCCTCCGCCGGGCGGCCCGTATCGCGCAGGGCCCGGATCCGCAGCGCCTGGAGCGGCTCGTCCAGCGGGCGCTCCCCGCACAGGGCGGTCAGCTCGGGGAGGGCCCGCTCGGCCTGGCCCAGCGCCAGGGCCGTCGCGAGCCGGCCCCGGCGCGCGTCCAGACGTACGGCCTCCCACCGGGCGGCGTCGGCCGCCGCGTCCGGCAGATCGGCCAGCGCCGGTCCGCGCCACAGCGCCAGCGCCTCGTCGTACAGTGCGGCCGCCTCGGCCGGGTCCGGCGCCGCGGCGCCGGCCCGGGCGAGCCGCTCGAAGCGGTACAGGTCGACGTCGTCGGCCGCCGCGACGAGCAGGTAGCCGCCCTCCACCGAGCGCACCGCCCCGTGTCCCAGCGCCCTGCGCAGCCGGCCCACCAGCGCCTGGAGGGCGGCCGGCGCATCCGCCGGCCGGTCGCCGTCCCACACCTGCTCCACCAGCAGGTGCACCGGCACGGCCCGCCCGGGACGCAGCGCGAGCGCCGTCAGCAGCGCCCGCAGGCGCGCTCCGCCGACGGCGACGGGGCTCCCGTCGTCGCGGCTGGCCTGGGCAGTGCCGAGAATCGCGTAACGCATCGGCCCATTGTCGCCGGACCGGGCCCCGGCCCCGTACTCCTTTTGGCCCTGTGCCCGGGGTAGGTTTCGCCGCATGGGTCATCAGGGCAGCCGCGGCGAGCGGCAGATCAGTTCCGTATTCCTCGGCATCTTCGCCGTCATGGCGGTCACCGGCTGGGCCGTGTGGACGGGGTACTCGACGAGCACCGGGCTCGCCGTGTTCCTCTTCGTCACCTCGGCCTGGGTCGTCTCGCTCTGCCTGCACGAGTACGCGCACGCCCGCACGGCCCTGCACAGCGGCGACCTCTCGGTGGGGGCCAAGGGCTACCTGACGCTGAACCCGCTGAAGTACACGCACGCGCTGCTCAGCATCGTCCTCCCGGTGATCTTCGTGATCATGGGCGGGCTGGGCCTGCCCGGCGGCGCCGTCTACATCGAGCGTGACCGGATCCAGGGCCGCTGGAAGCACAGCCTCATCTCCGCGGCGGGCCCGCTGACCAACGTGGCCTTCGCCGTCGTGTGCACGGCGCCGTTCTGGCTGAACGCCCTCGACGGGGTCCCGATGGCGTTCCGCTTCGCGCTCGCCTTCCTCGCGCTGCTCCAGGTCTCGGCGGCGATCCTGAACTTCCTGCCGGTCCCCGGCCTGGACGGCTACGGGATCATCGAGCCCTGGCTCTCGTACCGGATCCGCCGCGAGGTGGCGCCGCTGGCGCCGTTCGGGCTGATCGCCGTCTTCGCGCTGCTGTGGATCCCGGAGGTCAACCAGTTCTTCTTCGACGTGGTGCGCAACCTGCTGTCCACGCTGGGCGTGTCCGACCTGGAGACCTACTGCGGCCGCGACCTCTACCGCTTCTGGCAGGACGCGAACGGCTTCTGCGCGACCGGGCAGGGCTGAGGCGGGAGGGCTGAGCCGGGACGGCCGGCTGCTAGGAGGTGCGTGCGGAGGCGGCCTTTTGGGCCTTCGCCTTGCGCAGGTAGAACCAGGCCATGTTCGACGTGAGGCCGGCCAGCAGCACCCAGACGATCCCCAGGAAGCTGCCCTCCACGAAGGCGACCACGGCCGCGGCCACGGACAGGACGCAGACGACGATGGCGAACAGGGCAAGGCGGGGCATGGGGAACAGCTCCTCGGCGACACGGAACGGGGTCGAGCCCCACCAGTGTCCCCCATGCCCCGCAGTGGTCCCGTAAAGGCTCCCCACGAGCCCCGCACTCCGCTTCCGCCCCTTTTTCGGCGTTTCCCGATCTTCGGCGCGGCCCGCCGCTACGGTCGCCGGGAACGGAAGAACGACAGTCCGGCCTGCACGGTCCGCCACGGCCGAAGCCGGGCGACTGGGGGGATGGGCATGCGGGAGATCTCAAAGGGCGCCAACGTCAGTCTGACGGCCCTCAGCGAAGACGCCGGGGCCGTGGTCGTGAGCCTGAGCTGGAGCAGCGTGTCGGGGGCCGGCGACGCCGACGTCTCGGTGCTCCTCGTGGACGCGGACGGCAAGGTCCGCAGCGAGAACGACTTCTACTTCTACAACAACCCGGCCGCCGCCGACGGAAGCGTGCAGCTGCTGGGGAAGACGCCCACCGGGAGCGGGGACGAGGACCGGATCAGTGTGGACCTCACCGCCGTGCCCGCGGGGGTCGAGCGGATCGTGGTGGCGGCCAGCCAGTACGGGGGCGCTCGGTTCGGCGACCTGGACGACTTGCGGATGACGGTCGCGGACCGGTCAGGCGAACCCCTGGTCGGGTTCTCGATCCACGACGCGGGCGTGGAGACGGCGTTCATCTTCGGTGAGCTGTACCGGCGCGGCGAGGAGTGGAAGTTCCGCGCGGTCGGGCAGGGCTACGAGACCGGGCTGGCCGGTCTGGCCACCGATTTCGGCATCGCCGTGCACGACGAACCCGAGTCCGAGGAGCCTGAGCCCGAGTCCGAGGAGCCCGAGGAGCCCGGGCAGGGCGAAGCGGGCGAGGAAGGCGGAGAGACCGGGGGCGCGGGCGCGGCCGCCGACGCCACCGCCATGGAGAAGACGCCCGGCGCGCGGCCCGAGCCGGCCGCCCCGGCCCCGGCCCCGGCCCCCGCCGAGGCCGCCCCCGTACCCGCCCAGACCCGCGGCCGGGGGCCCCGTACGACCAAGAAGAAGGTCACCCTGCCCAAGCTGGCCAAGAGCTCGCTCGCCGAGAACGACTCCTGGCGCCCGGCCCGGCTGTTCCCCGTGCCGACGCTGAAGAGCGACAAGGAGCGGGAGGTGCGCGCCACCTCCGTGCTGCTGTCCGTCATGGCGCAGGTCCCGGAGTTCGGCCGCCGCCTCACCGCCGCCTTCGGCGCCCCCGCCGGACGGATGCAGACCTTCACCGAGGTGTCCCTCCCCCACGGCGAGACCCCGCGCCGCCCGGACGGGGTGATCCGGGTCGAGCGCGCCGGGAAGCTCTGGACGGCGCTGGTGGAGACCAAGACGAACGGCAACCCGCTGAGGCCCGAGCAGGTGCAGCAGTACATGGACATCGCCGCCCGCCGCGGCTACGAGGCCGTGATCACGCTCTCCAACGACGTCGCCCTCGAAGGCGCGCCCATGGTGGACGTCAAGATCGACGGGCGGCGCAAGCACAAGGTCAGCCTCTGGCACCTGTCTTGGGCCGAGGTGGCCCACCAGGCCCAGATGCTGATCCGCCACGAGGGCGTGGGCAACGCCGCGCACGCCTGGTTGCTGCAGGAGCTGCTGGAGTACCTCCGGCACGAGCAGTCGGGCTGCCACGGTTTCCAGAACATGGGCGCCGCCTGGGTGCCCGTGCGCAAGGGGATCGAGGACGAGACCCTCGCCTGCGACGACCCGCGCGCCGTCGAGGTCGTCGAGAGCTGGGAGCGGCTGATCCGCCAGGTCTGCCTGCGCCTGGGCGGGGAGCTCGGGCAGAAGGCGCTGCCGGTGCAGCGCGTGCGGCGCGGCAGCGATCCGCAGGCGCGCCGCACGGCCGCCGCACAGAAGCTGTGCCTGGACGGGCGGCTCACCGCGGAGCTGCGCGTCGACGGGACGAGCAGCGTCATCGCGGTGACCGCCGATCTGCGGACGGGCAAGGTCCGCACCTGCGTGGACGTGCCGGCGCCGGCGGGCTCGTACCCGCTGACCACGGTGAAGCGGCTGGTCCGGCTGCTGGCCGAGGCCCCGGCGGACCTGCACGTGGAGAGCCTGGTCGAGGCCGGGAACGGGCCGCGCGGCACCCTGGAGCGGCTGCGTCCCGAGCCGGGCGACCTGCTGCCCAGGGGCGGCGCTGCCCCCACCGGGTTCCGGCTGTCGCTGATCAAGGGCATGGGCAACACCCGCGGCAATACGGAGTCCGGCTTCATCCGCAGCGTCGACGAGGCCGTGGACCGCTTCTACCAGGGGGTCGTGGCGCACCTGGGCCCGGTCGAGGCGCGCGCCGGCCGCCGGGGCTGACGCCCGCCCCCTGCGCCCGGCCGACGCCGGGCGCAGGGGGCGGGCGGGATCAGACGTCCGTGACGCGCAGGCCGGTGTGGGCCTTGTAGCGGCGGTTGGTGGAGATGAGGTTGGCCACCAGGGACTCGACCTGGTGGGCGTTGCGCAGGCGGCCCGCGAAGACCCCGCGCATGCCCGGGATGCGGGCGGCCAGGGCCTGGACGATGTCGGTGTCGGCGCGGACCTCGCCGAGGACCATCACGTCGGTGTCGATCTCCTCGACCGACTCGTCCTGGAGCAGGACCGCCGAGAGGTGGTGGAAGGCCGCCGTCACGCGGGAGTCGGGGAGGAGGGCGGCGGCCTGCTGGGCCGCGCTGCCCTCCTCGACCTGCAGCGCGTACGCGCCCTGCTTGTCGAAGCCCAGCGGGTTGACGCAGTCCACCACGAGCTTGCCCACGAGGTCCTCGCGCAGCGCTTCGAGGGTCTTGGCGTGGCCCTCCCACGGCACCGCGATGATCACGATGTCGCTGCGGCGCGCGCACTCGGCGTTGTCCGCGCCCTCCACGCCGAGGCCCAGCTCCTCGGCGGCGCTCTGCGCGCGGTCGGCGGCGCGGGAGCCGATGATCACCTTCTGGCCGGCCCGGGCGAGCCGGTAGGCCAGGCCCCGGCCCTGGTCGCCGGTGCCGCCGAGGACGCCGACGACGAGGCCGGAGACGTCGGGCAGGTCCCACGGGTCCTTGGCCGGCGCCTTCGCCGCTGCCGGGGCGGGCGGATTCTGAGTGCTGTCTGTGGAGGTCATGGGGGCGAGGGTAATGCCGTGATCCCGAGAGGCGAACGGACATGAGCCGCCACCATCGGGCGAAGCCGGGCGAAGTGCCCCCGTAGGCCCCTTTCCTGCGGCAGGATGCCGGTATGGACGCCGTGAGGGTCGCGCTGCTGCGCGAGGTGCTCGCCGGAACGCAGTGGCCCGGCGCCGCGCGCCGCTTCGCCGGCTCGCTGCGCCAGTCGGTCGTGCCGGCCGGGGGGAACCTGCTGCTGGTGGGGACCGAGGGTTACGAGCCCTGGCATCTGGCGGCGCACCTGGTGGACGAGGCCGCCTGGTCCGGGCTGGCGGAGCTGGCGCCCACGCTCGTACGGCACCGGGTGCGGCCGGGGCAGCCGCCGCACCTGTCGGTGGGGCTGGGCCGGCTGGAGGCGGCGCGGCGCGGGCACACGCTGCTGGTGGTGGCCCCGGACCGGCCCGGGGCGGGGCTGCTGGAGCGGGTGCACGACGCCCGGCGCGCGGGAGCGACCGTACTGTCGCTGGACGGCGGGGATCCGGATCTCGCCGCGCTCGCGCACGACGCCCTGTCCGTACGGGAGGGCGCGGGCGAGCCGGACCTTGACACGGTGCAGCACCTGGTCGGGGCGGCGGCCGGGGAGAACAGCCTGCCGGTGCAGCGCGGGCCGCGGCGGCTGCGGGACCGGCTGGCGCGGCTGGCCGACCAGCTGACCGCCCCGCCGCCCAGCCGCTGGTAGGCGGCGAGACCTCGCGCCGCCGAGCCCGCGGCCATGCGCCGTACAAGCCGTACGGCCATGAAGTCGCAGTCCCTCAGTCCTTCAGTCCTGCAGTCCTACGGCGCGCTCGTGCCCTCGCCCTCTTCGCGGGACTTGTCGTTCCACTTGGGGTCGTTCTGCCATTCGAGGTTGCGCTCCTGCGCCGTCTCCATGGCGTGGGCGGCCTCCTCCGGCGTGGAGTACGGGCCGAAACGGTCCTTCGCCGGGCAGTCCGGGCCTTCCTCGACCTTGTGGTGGACCAGGCAGTAGTACCACTCGCCGGCTTTGCCCACCTGACGCTTCTTGAACAGGGCCATCGTCTTCGGGCTCCTCTCGATACCACTCTCTGCCGCCATGCTGCCCCATCCCCGCTGGATACACTCGCTTGCATGTCTGGCCAGTCGCTGCTCGTACCAGGCGAGCTCTCTCCCGCCCGTTCCGTTCCCGGAAACATCCGCCGGCCCGAGTACGTGGGCAAGCCCGCGCCCACTCCGTACACCGGACCGGAGGTGCAGTCCGCCGCGACCATCGAGGCCATGCGCATCGCCGGCCGGATCGCCGCCCAGGCGATGGAAGAGGCCGCCAAGCTGATCGCCCCGGGGGTGACCACCGACGAGCTGGACCGGGTCGCGCACGAGTACATGTGCGACCACGGCGCCTACCCGTCGACGCTGGGCTACCGGGGCTTCCCCAAGTCCCTGTGCTCCTCGGTGAACGAGGTCATCTGCCACGGCATCCCCGACTCCACCGTCCTGCGCGACGGCGACATCGTGAACCTCGACGTCACCGCGTTCATCGGCGGCGTGCACGGCGACAACAACGCCACCTACCTGTGCGGCGAGGTGGACGAGGAGTCGCGCCTGCTGGTGGAGCGCACCCGCGAGGCCCTGAACCGCGCCATCAAGGCCGTCAAGCCGGGCCGCCAGATCAACGTGATCGGCCGGGTCATCGAGTCGTACGCGAAGCGCTTCGGCTACGGCGTGGTCCGGGACTTCACCGGGCACGGCATCAACTCGTCCTTCCACTCCGGCCTGATCATCCCGCACTACGACAGCCCGCACGCGACGACCGTCATCGAGCCCGGGATGACCTTCACGATCGAGCCGATGCTGACCCTGGGCACCCACGAGTACGACATGTGGGCGGACGGCTGGACCGTCGTGACGAAGGACCGCAAGCGCACCGCGCAGTTCGAGCACACACTGGTGGTGACGGACACGGGCGCCGAGATCCTCACCCTTCCGTAGCGGCTCACCGGAAAAGCTCCTCCCAAAAGTCCGCCGGGGGAGTTTTACCGACAAGGCGTCGGGAAGACATTGACTTAGGTAACCCTAAGCGCGAGGATCGGGCGTGGCGGCCGTGCCGTCACGCCCGCCGGGCCCGTTGTTCCTCGCCCCGTCTTCGGAGGATTGTCTTGGACGCCTTCTCTACGGTCATCCGTGTCGCGTCGCACGAGCAGCACACCGAGGCGGAGACCTCGACCTTCATGAGCGACCTGCTCGGCGGCCGGCTCGGGGTGGACGCGTACACGCGCTACACCGAGCAGCTGTGGTTCGTGTACCGGGCCCTGGAGGACGCGGCCGAGTCCCTGAAGGACGATCCGGTGGCGGGCCCGTTCATACGGCCCGAGCTGATGCGCGTGGCCGAGATCGAGCGCGACCTGGCGCACCTGCGGGGTCCGTCGTGGCGTGAGACGCTGGTCGCGCTGCCCGCGACCGAGGCCTACGCGGGCCGCGTGGCCGAGTGCGCGGCGGGCTGGCCCGGCGGGTACGTCGCCCACCACTACACCCGCTACCTGGGCGACCTCTCGGGCGGCCAGATCATCCGCGACAAGGCCGAGCGGACCTGGGGCTTCACGCGCAAGGGCGACGGAGTCCGGTTCTACGTCTTCGCGGGCATCTCCAACCCCGCGGCCTTCAAGCGGACCTACCGCGAGCTGCTGGACGCGATCGCCGCGGACGACCTGGAGAAGCAGCGCATCATCGACGAGTGCAAGCGCGCCTTCGACTTCAACGGCGCGGTCTTCCGGGAGCTGGGCGCGGAGTTCCCGCTGAGCGCCTGACCCGCCCTCTCCCCTTCCCCCGTACGCGCACGACACGGCACCCCCGGCACCGAGCGGTCCCGGGGGTGCCGCCGTATCCGCCCCGCCGTCAGTCGCCGTGGATCAGCCAGAGGGCCAGGGCGACGAACATGAGCACGGTCTCGATGGCCTTGGCGCAGAAGAGGGCGAGTCCGGCGCCGATGCTGCCCGCCACGATGCGGCTCGTACGCTGCGCCGGGGTCCGGGGCCGCCGCCAGGCGAGGGCCGTCAGGCCCAGCGGGACCAGGTACGGGAGCGAGAACCAGAGCGGGCAGCTCGGCAGGTACGAGGACGCGTAGCCGAGGCCCGCGGCCACCAGCGTCAGCGCCGTGAAGAGCGCGGGGACCAGCAGCCACCGCCGCGTCTCGCCGGGGTGCGGGTGCGCGTACGACTGCGGCGGCGGCCAGCCTGCGCTGGATTGCGTGTTCATGCAGCCATGGAACCGCCCCACGGCCCCGCGCCCCCAGCGCGGAGGTACTCAATCGGGTGTGCGCACCTACTCAGTTCGTGCCTGCTCGGTGCGCGCCTATGCGGTGCGCGGCGGCGGCAGCTTCGCGAAGCGGACGCGCCCGCCGATCTCGACGGTGCCGTCCGGGCCCGGCGCGGTGAGGATCTGGGAGCCCGCGCCCTGGGTGATGTTCAGGGCCCTGTTCAGCTCGGCGGTCAGCAGGATCGCGGCCGATCCGGTGGCCTCGTCCTCGGCGATGACCCCGTCGGGGCGGCGCGGGAAGCCGCGGGCCCGGACGCGGCCCGCGGCCTCGTCCTCCCAGGCCCAGGCGTACAGCCAGCCCTCGCCGGGCGGCGGCGCGGGCAGCGCGTCGACCTCGGCGGGGCTGGCGTACTGCTCGGTGCGCTTCCCCTCGACCCACTCGGGGAGGGCGGTGATCCAGGTGAACTCCCCGTCGTCACGCGCCCATACGGAGCCGGCCGGCGGCTGGAGCTCCTCGACGTCCAGCAGCCAGGCGACCCCGACCAGCGGATGGCCGGCGAAGGACATCCGCGTGCCGGGGGTGCGGATGTCGACGACCCCGCGCTCGGGGTCGTCGACGAACACCGTCTCGCTGTAGCCGAGTTCGGCGGCCAGCGCCTGCCTCGACGCGTCGTCGGGGCAGGTCCGGCCGTCACGGACGACGCCGAGCAGGTTGCCGTGCCGCCCGTCGCCCGCGCAGAAGACCTTGAGCACATCGAGATCGTTCACGCGGGAAATTGAAACACGGTTCAGATCTGGGCCGCGCGCCGCCTGCGGGCGAGGAAGACGGCTCCGGCGCCGGCCGCGACGACCGCGCCGGAGGTGGCGAGCAGCGCTCCGGCCGGGACTTCGGCGCCGGTGCTGGCGAGGTTCCCGCCGACCGTGCCGCCACCGCCCACGGTGCCGCCCGTACCGCCAGTGGTGGACGTGGAGGTTCCGGTGGGCGCCGTGGTGGGGATGGCCACGTCCTTGTCCACGGAGACCGAGAGGGTGACGGGGTCGGTCGGCTTGCCCTCGGCGTAGTCCGCGCTCGGGGCGCCGATGGCGGCCGCGCCCTCGGCGGTGAAGGCGGCCGGGACGGCGTTCAGGGTGAGCAGGCCGCCCGAGGTCCGGTACTCGGCCTTCGACAAGTCGAGCGTGGCGAAGGGGACGTTCGCCTTGGTGGCGGTGGGCGACTTGACGTCCAGGACGAGGGTGCCCTTCTTCCCCTCGGCGGTGATGCGCACATTGGCGAAGGTCATGTCGACGCCGTGGTCGGCGCGCTGGAAGCGCAGGTTGCCGGCGAACGTGGCGCTCAGCTTCTGCTTCTTGACGTCGAGCTCGCCCTTGCCGAGGGAGAAGGCGAAGGTGTCGCCGCTCGCGACCGCCCCGTCGGCCGGGGTGACCGAGCCGCCGCCCTTCACCACGTACGAGCGGAAACCTTCCTTCACGCCCCAGGTGAGCCGGCCGCCGAGGAGCTGCTGCGGCCCGTCGGCCGCGGGGGAGCTCGCGCCCTGCGAGGGGGTCACGGAGTTCGACGGGGTCGCGGAGGGGCTGGTGGAACCGGACGGCGACGGTGTCACGGACGGGGAGGGGGACGAGGACGGGGAGCCGGAGGGGGACGGCTGCCCGAACTGCAGGGCGGCCGTGAGCGGGTCGCCGGCCAGGCCGACGTACTTGTCCGAACCGAGCTGGCCCGCCGCTTCCTTGGTGAGGGTGGTGCCGAGCTTGTCCATGGACTGCCCGCCGAAGGCCACGTCGGCCATGGGGACATCGGGGGTGAGGGTGCCGTTCTTGGTGACGTCGGCGGTCAGCTTCTTCGTGCCCGTGTCGAAGCGGAGGTTGGCGAGGGTCAGCTTGAAGCCGTGCATGGGGGCGTCGAAGGTGACGCTGCCCTTGAAGGCGGCGGTCACGATGTGCCCGCCGTCCTTGTCGTACCGGCCGGTCGCCGAGGTGAAGCGGAAGGTGCCGTCCGCGTTCAGGGTGGCCCCGTCCGCCGGGGTGATCGTGCCCTTCGCGATGTTCAGGACGTACGAGCGGTAGCTCGCCAGGACTCCCCAGTCGAGGGTGCCGTTCACGATCGGCATCGGCGCGGAGGCGACGGCCGCGGAGGCCTGCCCGCCGCCCACCGCCGTCGCGGGCAGGACGAAGGCGGTGGCGCCGAGTGCGGCTGCGGTGGCGACGGCAGCGGCGAGCGCGAGCGAACGGCGGTGGGACGAGGGCATGGCGAAGGCCTCCTGAAAGGCAACGGGGGTGACGGGCGGGGGCGGGGCGAGGCGGGGAGAGGCAAGGAAGGTGCGGGTCAGGGCTGCGAGGTCGGCGCGTCCGCGGCATCCGCCCCGTCCGCGGCCTCCGCGCCGCGGTTGCGGCGGAGGAACAGGAAGACGGCGCCGGCGGCCAGGACCAGGACGGCCACGCCGAGGGCGGCGTACAGGCCGGCGTTCGAGGACTCCTCGGCCTTCGCGGCGGGGGCGGGCGACGGCCCGGAGGTCGCCGGTGCGGCGGGCGGGGCCGTCGAGCCCAGGTCGGGCAGGGCCGGCAGTTTCGCGGTGGCGTCCAGCGCGACGGAGAGCGAGACGGGGTCCATCTCGGTGCCGGGCTTGTACATGGAGTTGAAGGCCTGCGCGCCGCCCTCGGTGAGGGTGGCGGGGGCTTCGGCGAGGGTGGCGAGCGCGCCCTCGGTCTTCAGCCCCTTGGCGTCGAACTCGACGAGCGGGACGGCGTTCTTCGTCTCGGTGCCCGTGGTGACGTCGGCGGACAGGACTCCCTTGCCGTTCTCCACCTTGACGCTCAGCTTGCCGAGCTTCAGGTCGAGATGGGCGCCGGTGAAGTGGACCGTGCCGGCGAAGGCGGCGTCAAGGGTGCCCTTCCGGTCGTCGTACGTGCCCTTGCCCTGCGGGAAGCGGAACAGCGCGCCGCCGTCCCGGGCCCCCTCGGCGAGGGTCCACTTGCCCTGGCCGATGGAGCCGGTGACGTACTCGCGGAACGTACGGCGCACGCCCCAGTCGACCGCGGCGTCGACGAACGCGCCCTGGGGGGCTTGCGGATCCTGCGAGGGCTGCGCCGGCGCGCTCGCGGAGGGCGCGGTCTCGGCGGCCGGGGCCTTGACGTCCACGGAGAGCGAGACCGGGTCGAGCTGCGCGCCCGCCGAGTAGTAGCCGGCGAAGGCCTTGGCGCCCTGCTCGGTGAGGGTGGCCGGGATGTTGGTCAGCGCGATCGGGCTGCCGCCGCCCGCCATGTCGACCCCGCCCAGACCGAGCGTGGCGAAGGGGACCTGGGTCTGGGTGGTGACCGCTCCGGTGTCCTTGGCCTTGCTGGAGACGTCCGCGTAGAGGGTGCCGCGACCGCCGTCGATCTTGACGGTGGGGCGGCTGACCGTCAGGTCCAGCTCGTACGTGCCGTCCGGCTTCTGGTGGCCCTGGAAGCCGACGCCGCCGCTGAAGGCCGCCTCGAACGCGCCGGAGTCCGGGTCGTAGGAGCCGGTGGCCGAGTGGAAGCGGAACAGGCTGCCGCCGGCCGTGGCGGCTCCGTTCTTCAGCTTGAAAGCGCCTTTCGCGACGGGACCGGTGACATAACTCTGGAAGGACGATTTGATGCCCCAGTCGAGCCGGCCCCCTTGTACGGTGCGGCCGGCCGCATGGGCGGCGGTGGCCGGGAACAGGGCGCCGAGCAAGGCCGCCAGGGTTGCCAACAGGGCGACTGCCGACGCGCGAGCGGGTCTTGCAGGCATGTTCGTCCCCTCCCAGGGCTGGTTAATAAGGTTAGGCTAACCTAAGCTACCTCCAGTCAGAGGGGAACCCCCGGTTCCCTGGAACCTCGCAGCCTGGAACCCCACACCCCCAGCCGGACGATCAGGACGGTGCCTTCGTGCCTACGCCCGCCGCGTCAACCCGCTTCCCCCGCCGCGCCCTTGCCCTTGCGGTCACCTTCTCCGCGCTGGCCCTGGCCGCCCTGACGGGTTGCGCAGGCACCTCCGCCACCGGTGCCGGGGCCGGCACCGCCGCCCGCCCGGCCGCCGCGCCGGACCGGGTGGAACCGCTCGCCCCCGCGCCGCTGCCCGCCCTCCCGGTCACCGCGGCATCGGCGGACGGCCGCCAGGTGACGGTGACGGCGGCGGACCGGATCGTCCCGCTGAGCGGCAGCCTGAACGAGATCGTCCAGACCCTGGGCCTCGGCCCGCAGGTCGTCGCCCGCGACATCACGGCCACCTTCGAACAGGCCGCGCAGTTGCCGGTGGTGACCCGGGGCCATGACGTCTCGGCCGAGAGCGTGCTGTCGCTGCGCCCGACGCTGGTACTGGCCGAGACCACCTCCGGCCCGGCCGAGGCGATCCGGCAGATCCGCGACGCGGGCATCCCGCTGCTGGTGGTGGCCCCGGCCACATCCCTGGACGACGTACCGAAGCGGATCGAGGCGATCGCCGCCGCGCTCGGCGTCAAGGAGGCCGGGGCCCGGCTGAACGAGCGCACCGCCGAGCGGATCGCCGCCGCCCGCAAGGCCATCCCCGCCTCCGCGACCTCCGGCAAGAAGCCCCGGGTGGCCTTTCTCTACCTGCGCGGCACCGCCTCCGTGTACCTGCTCGGCGGCTCCGACTCGGGCGTGGCCTCGCTGCTCGAAGCGGCCGGCGCGGTGGACACGGGCAAGGAGTCGGGGCTCGGCAAGGACTTCACCCCCATCACGAGCGAGGCGCTGGCGGCCGCCGCGCCCGACGCGATCCTGGTCATGTCCAAGGGGCTGGAGTCCGTGGGCGGCACGGACGGCCTGGTGAAGATCCCGGGCGTGGCCCAGACCCCGGCGGGGATGGACCGCAGGGTCGTCACCGTCGACGACGGGGTCCTGCTGAACTACGGCCCGCGCACCGACCAGGTGCTGCGCTCGCTGATCTCCCAGCTGTACGGAAAGACCGCGTGACGTGAGGGAACAGGACAGCGGCACGCTGACGGACACCGGCCCCCGAACTCCCGCGCCCGGAACACCGGCAGGGCCGGATGCGCCGGATGGGCCGGATGGGCCGGATGCACAGGCGGCGACCGGGGCGCCCCGGAGCCGGACCGGTGCCCTGCTGATCGCGGGGCTCGTCGTGCTCCTCGCCGGGCTGGCCCTGGTGTCCGCCGGGGTCGGGGCCTACGGGATCCCCGTGGGCGACGTGCTCGGCTCCGCGGCGCACCGCCTCGGGCTCGGCGGGGCCCCGCTCGACCGGGTCGGCGAGAGCGTGCTGTGGAACGTACGGCTCCCCCGCGTCGTGCTCGCGCTGCTCGTCGGCGCCAGCCTGGGCTGCGCGGGGGCCCTGATGCAGGGGGTGTTCGGGAATCCGCTCGCCGAGCCCGGAGTCATCGGGATCTCCGCGGGCGCGGCCGTCGGCGCGGTGGCCGCCATCGGGCTCGGGCTCGGCTTCCTCGGCAACTGGACCATCACCGCCTGCGCGTTCGTCGCCGGGCTCGTCACCGTCGGCTCCGTCTACCTCCTCTCCCGCAACGGGGGCAGGACCGAGGTCGTCACCCTCATCCTCACCGGCATCGCCGTCAACGCCTTCGCCGGCGCCCTGATCGGCCTGTTCGTCTTCTTCGCGGACAGCGGCCAGGTCAACCAGATCACCTTCTGGCAGCTCGGCTCCCTCGCCCAGGCCACCTGGCCCAAGGTGCTCGCCGTGCTGCCCTGCGCGCTCGCCGGGCTGCTGATCGCCCCCTTCCACGCCCGCAAGCTGGACCTGCTCTCCCTCGGCGAACGGCCCGCCCGCCACCTCGGCGTGGACGTGGAGCGGCTGCGCCTCGCGCTCATCCTCGTCGTCGCGCTGCTCACCGCGGCCGCCGTCGCCGTGGCCGGCGTCATCACCTTCGTCGGGCTGCTCGTCCCGCACCTGCTGCGCATGGCGAACGGCCCGGGCCACCGCTTCCTGGTCCCGGGCAGCGCACTGGCCGGCGCCGTGGTCCTGCTGGCGGGCGATCTGGCCGCCCGGACCATCGCCCGGCCCGCCGAGCTGCCGCTCGGGGTGCTGACCGCGCTGATCGGCAGCCCCTTCTTCTTCTGGCTGCTGCGCCGCACCCGCCGCAAGCAGGGGGGCTGGGCATGAGCATCCCGTTCCCCCGCTTCCCGTTCCCGCGGCGCGGCGGGCGCGGCGTTCCCGCCCGGCCGGCGCCCGGCGCCGCCTTCGCCGAGGCCGTCGGCCTGCGCGTCCGGCTCGGCGAGCGCGAGGTGCTGGCCGGGATCGACCTGACCGCCCGGGCCGGCGAGGTGCTGGCCCTGGTCGGCCCGAACGGCGCCGGCAAGTCCACGCTGCTGGCCGCCCTGTCGGCCGATCTGCCCGCCGCCGAAGGGCTCGTACGGATCGACGGGCGTCCGGTGGGCGAGTGGGCGGCCCCGGATCTGGCCCTGCGCCGGTCCGTGCTCCCCCAGTCGGCCGAGATGTCCTTCCCGTTCCCGGTCGAGGAGGTCGTACGGATGGGCCGCGCCCCCTGGGCCGGCACCCCGCGCGCCGACTGCGACGAGGAGGCGGTGGCCGCCGCCATGGCCGCCACGGAGGTGGCCGGCTTCGCCGCCCGCCCCTTCTCCGCGCTCTCCGGCGGCGAACGGGCCCGGGTCGCACTGGCCCGCGTACTGGCCCAACAGGCCCCGCTGCTGCTGCTCGACGAACCCACCGCGGCCCTGGACCTGCGCCACCAGGAGCTGGTGTTGCGGATCTGCCGGGAGCGGGCCGCGGCCGGGGACGCGGTCGTCGTCGTCCTGCACGACCTGGGCCTGGCCGCCGCGTACGCCGACCGGGTCGCCGTACTGCACGGCGGGCGGATCGCGGCGGACGGCCCGCCGGCCGAGGTGTTCGAGGACGAGCTCCTGAGCCGGGTCTACCGGCAGCCCGTGGAGGTGCTGCCCCATCCGCGTACCGGGGTTCCGCTTGTGCTGCCCGTACGGGGGGCCGAGCCGTCCGCCGTCGGGGACGACGGCCGTTGCGCCCTACGGAACAACCACGCCGGCTTGACCTCCGCTTGACCTTCCCATGGGTTGGCCCTGGAGACCCCGTGACGGCGCCGTGTCCGGCGGCCCGGCGTGTGCGCTGAATCACTGGACGCGCGGGCATGAGTCAGGTAAGCCTCGGTTAAGTTAGGTCCGCCTCACCGGCCGCCCTCCCGATCGGGGCGGCCGTATGCCGAACGCCAGACAGCCAGGAGCCCGCATGCGTCCCGCCCGCCTCAACGTCCTCACCGCGGTCGCCGCCGTGGCCGCGCTCACCGCCGTCACCGGCTGCGCCGAGAAGGGCGGCAGCGGCGACGGGGCCGTCAAGATCGCCGCCTCCGACAGCGCGTGCGAGGTCTCCAAGACGGAGTTCCCGGCCGGCAAGGTCACCCTCGAGGTCGAGAACAAGGGCTCCAAGGTCACCGAGGTCTACGTCCTCTTCCCGGACGACCGCATCGTCGCCGAGCGCGAGAACATCGGCCCCGGCACCAAGGCTTCCATCACCGCCGAGATCAAGGCCGGCGACTACGAGATCGCCTGCAAGCCCGGCATGAAGGGCGACGGCATCCGCCAGAAGGTCAAGGCCACCGGCGGCGGCGCCGTCGAGAAGCGCAGCCCCGAGCTGGACGCCGCGGTCGCCGAGTACCGCAAGTACGTGCAGGCGCAGGCCGACGAGACCCTCCCCAAGGCGCAGGCCTTCGCGGACGCGGTCAAGGCCGGCGACATCGAGGCCGCCAAGAAGGCGTACGCCGTGTCCCGCATCGGCTGGGAGCGCACCGAGCCGGTCGCCGAGTCCTTCGGCGACATCGACCCCAAGGTCGACGTCCGCGAGGACGGCCTGGAGGCCGGCCAGGACCCGGCGAAGGACTGGACCGGCTGGCACCGCCTGGAGAAGGCCCTGTTCGCCGACAAGAAGATCGGCGACGACGAGAAGAAGCTCGCCGACCAGCTCATGACCGACCTCACCGAATGGCAGAAGAAGGTCGGCCAGGCGGAGATCACCCCCACCTCGATGGCCAACGGTGCCAAGGAGCTGCTGGACGAGGTCGCCAGCGGCAAGGTCACCGGTGAGGAAGAGCGCTACAGCCACACCGACCTGGTCGACTTCAAGGCCAACGTCGAGGGCGCCCAGAAGGCCTACGAGCTGCTGAAGCCGGTCGCCGCGAAGAACGACCCGGCCCTGTCCGCGGAGCTGGACAAGCAGTTCGCCGCGATGAACACGCTGCTCGACAAGTACCGCGCCGACAAGAACGGCTACGACTTCACGGCGTACGACACGGTCGGCCAGGACCAGCGCAAGGAACTGTCGGACGCCGTCAGCGCCCTCGGTGAGCCGCTGTCCAAGCTCGCCGCGGCCGTCGCCAAGTAACGCGTGATCAGGAGTACGGACCATGTCTGACGACACCAGCACCACCGGCCCGGGCGCCGAGGCCGCCGAGCCGGCCGACTCCGCCGACTCCGCCACGGCCGCCGGCGGCGGACCGTCGCGCCGGTCCGTACTCGGCTGGGGCGGTGCCGGGCTCGCGCTCGGCGCCGCCGCGGCGGGCGGCACCGTCGCGGCGCTGACCGGCGACGGCGACCCCGTACCGGCCGCGCTCAGCGGCTCCTCGGTACCCTTCCACGGCAAGCACCAGGCCGGCATCTCCTCCGCCGTCCAGGACCGGCTGCACTTCGCCGCCTTCGACGTGAAGACGAAGGACCGCGCCGAGCTCGTCCAGCTCCTCAAGGACTGGACGCGGGCGGCCGAGCGGATGACCGCCGGGCTGCCCGTCGGCGAGGGCGCCGTCGGCGGCCTCCCCGAGGCCCCGCCGGACGACACCGGCGAGGCCCTCGGCCTCAAGCCGTCCCGGCTGACCCTGACCGTCGGCTTCGGCGCCTCGCTCTTCGCCAAGGACCGGTTCGGCCTGGAGGGCAGGCGCCCCGAGGCCCTGGTCGACCTGGAGCAGTTCCCCGGCGACAACCTCGACCCCGCCAAGAGCGGCGGCGACCTGTGCGTGCAGGCCTGCGCGGACGACCCGCAGGTCGCGGTGCACGCCATCCGCCAGCTCGCCCGCATCGGCTTCGGCAAGGTGGCGGTGCGCTGGTCGCAGCTCGGCTTCGGCAAGACCTCGTCCACCACCCCGGACGAACAGACCCCGCGCAACATGATGGGCTTCAAGGACGGCACCCGGAACATCTCGGGCACCGACGACGCCGCCCTCGACAAGTTCGTCTGGGTCGGGGACGAGGCCAAGGACGGCTCGGCGTGGATGGCCGGCGGCTCGTACCTGGTCGCCCGCCGCATCCGCATGCACATCGAGACCTGGGACCGTACTCCGCTCCAGGAGCAGGAGGACATCTTCGGCCGGGACAAGGGCGAGGGCGCCCCGGTCGGCAAGTCGAAGGAGCGCGACGAGCCGTTCCTGAAGGCGATGAAGCCGGAGGCGCACGTGCGCCTGGCGCACCCGGACACCAACAGCGGTGCCACGATCCTGCGCCGCGGCTACTCCTTCACCGACGGATCGGACGGGCTGGGCCGGCTCGACGCGGGCCTGTTCTTCCTCGCCTACCAGCGGGACGTCCGCAAGGGCTTCGTCCCGATCCAGCGCAACCTCTCCAAGAACGACGGGCTCAACGAGTACATCCAGCACGTGAGCTCGGCCCTGTTCGCCATTCCGCCGGGCGTCCGCGACAAGGACGACTGGTGGGGCCGGGCGCTGTTCGCGTAGTTCCGCGGACTCGAAAGGAACAACGTGTTCAGCAACTATCTGATCGGCCTGCGCGAGGGGCTGGAGGCCAGCCTGGTCGTCTGCATCCTCATCGCGTACCTGGTGAAGACCGGGAACAAGGACAAGCTGGGTCCGCTGTGGCTCGGCGTCGGCCTCGCGGCCGCGCTCAGCCTGGCCTTCGGCGCGGGGCTCGAATTCGGCACCTCGGAGCTGACGTTCCAGGCGCAGGAGGCGATCGGCGGCAGCCTGTCGATCGTCTCGGTGGGTCTGGTGACGTGGATGGTCTTCTGGATGAAGCGCACCGCGCGGCACATGAAGGCCGAGCTGCAGGACAAGCTCGACGCGGCCCTCGCGATGGGCACCGGCGCCCTGGTGACGACGGCGTTCCTGGCCGTCGGCCGGGAGGGCCTGGAGACCTCGCTGTTCGTGTGGCGTTCGGTGCACGCGGCCGGCGACGGCGCGGGTCCGCTGGTGGGCGTGCTGCTCGGCATCGGATCGTCGATCCTGCTGGGCTGGCTGTTCTACCGCGGCGCGCTGAAGATCAACCTGTCCAGGTTCTTCACGTGGACCGGCGGCATGCTGGTCGTGGTCGCCGCGGGCGTGCTCGCGTACGGGGTGCACGACCTCCAGGAGGCCGAGTTCCTGCCGGGCCTGATGAACAAGGCCTTCGACGTCAGCTCGGCCGTCCCGCCGGACAGCTGGTACGGGACCCTGCTGAAGGGCACCTTCAACTTCCAGCCGGACCCGACCTGGCTCCAGGTCGGCGTGTGGGTGGCCTACCTGGTCCCGACCCTGCTGCTGTTCTTCGGGGTCTTCGCCCGTACGAAGACGCCCGCGCCGGCGCCGGCCGCGCCCGCGCAGACCAAGAGCGGCTCGTAGGACCGCGCCGCGCACGGCGTGCGGAAGGGGCCCGGATCATCCCGATCCGGGCCCCTTCCGCACGTCCCGGTCACCACGACCGGTCACCACAAGCGGTCGACGAGCCCCGGATACAAGGCGATCCGCGCACCCGCGAAGTCCTCGGCCGCGGTGTCCGCTCCGGGAAAGTCGGCCAGGACCTCCTTGGCGAACCCGGGCGCGTCCGTGGCCAGCGGCTGCCCGGGCGTCCCGCCGAGCAGTACGGTCCCGGGCAGCCGGGTGAAGCCGGCCGCCTCGTAGAAGGGGACGAGCGGCCGGTCGCAGCTGAACAGGACGAGGTCCACGGCCGGATCGGCGGCCAGGGCCGTACGGGCCGCCGCCACCAGCCGCCCGCCGTACCCGCGCCCCCGCGCGGTGTCACGGGTCACCACGGCGCTGAGCCCCGCGGCCCGGTACGTCCGCCCGGCGTGCCGGACCGGCTTGAACAGCAGCGCGAGGGAGGCGGCCACGGTGCCGTGCTCGTCCACGAGCACCATGATCCGGGGAGCCAGCGCCGGGTCGTGCCCGGCGGTGGCGCCGGGCCAGGCCCGTGTCTCCAGGTCGGCCACCTGCGCGGCGACCTCCGGCGGCAGCTCGGCTTCCGCGTACGTCCGCACCCTCATGCGATGCGGACCGCGCTGCCGCCGACCCGGATCCGGGCATCGCCCGCGCGCAGTTCCACCGTCAGGACTCCGGGGCGGCCCATGTCCTCGCCCTGGTGGAGGGTGAGGACGGCGGCCGCCGGGACCAGGCCGAGCTCGCGGGCGTACGCGCCGAAGGCGGCCGCGGCGGCCCCGGTCGCGGGGTCCTCGACGACACCGCCGACCGGGAAGGGGTCCCGTACGTCGAACAGCGCCGGCCCCTTGCGGTGGACCAGCTGGACCGTGGTCAGGTCCAGGCGCCGCATCAGCGCCTCCAGCCGGGGGAAGTCGTACGCGAGGTCCGCGAGGCGGGCCCGGGTGGCCGCGCCGAGCACCAGGTGGCGGGCTCCGGCGTAGGCGATCCGGGGCGGGATGCCCGGGTCCAGGTCGGCCTCGGGCCAGTCCAGTGCGGCCAGCGCCTCGGCGAGGTCGGCCGCGCCGACCTCCTCGACGTACGGCTCGACGCTGGTCAGCACGGCCCGCAGGCCCCCGCCTGCCGCGGTGACCGAGACGGGCACCGTGCCTGCCGGGGTCGCGAACACCAGCTCGCCGGGCCCGATCCGCTCCGCCAGCGCCACGGCGGTGGCCACGGTGGCGTGCCCGCAGAAGGGCACCTCCGTCTTGGGGCTGAAGTACCGCACGGTGAAGGCCCGGCCCCGCGCACCGCCGAGGCCCTCGGGCGGCGCGGTCAGGAAGGCCGTCTCGCTGTAGCCCAGCGCGGCGGCGATCCGGAGCATGGCGGCCTCGTCCAGGCCGGTGGCGTCGAGGACGACCCCGGCGGGATTGCCGCCGGCCGGGTCGTCGGAGAAGGCGGTGTAACGCAGCACCTCAGTCATGATCACCCCAACTCCGGTCCCCGCGCCCGCATTCCCGTCCGGTGCCGGGGATCAGCCGCGTCCGATGTACGGCATCGCCGTCGCCATCACCGTCGCGAACTGCACGTTCGCCTCCAGCGGCAGCTCCGCCATGTGCAGCACCGTGCGCGCGACGTCCGCGGCGTCCATCACCGGCTCCACGGCCAGCTGCCCGTTCGCCTGGAGGATCCCGGTCTGCATCCGCTCGGTCATCTCGGTGGCCGCGTTGCCGATGTCGATCTGCCCGCAGGCGATCCGGTACGGCCGTCCGTCCAGCGAGAGGGACTTCGTCAGGCCCGTCATGGCGTGCTTGGTCGCGGTGTAGGCGATCGAGTTCGGCCGCGGCACGTGCGCCGAGATCGAGCCGTTGTTGACGATCCGGCCGCCCTGCGGGTCCTGCGCCTTCATCTGCCGGAAGGCCGCCTGCGCGCACAGGAAGGCCCCGGTGAGGTTGACGTCCACCACCTGGCGCCAGGCCTCGTACGTGATGTCCTCCAGCGGGACCCCGCCCGGGCCGAAGGTCCCGGCGTTGTTGAAGAGGAGGTCGAGGCGCCCGTACCGCTCGCGTACCGCGGCGAACAGCGCGGCCACGTCGTCCGGATCGCTCACGTCCGCCCGTACGCACAGCACGTCCGCGCCGTCCCCGGCCGCCTTCGCCGTCTCCTCCAGCGGTTCGGTCCGGCGGCCGGCCACGGCCAACGACCAGCCGGCGGCGGCCAGGGCCAGGGCGACGGAGCGGCCGATGCCGGAGCCCGCGCCGGTCACGACGGCGATCTTCTTCCCACTTGCGCTCATGGGGCCGCAGGGTACGTCACATGTCGCATCGGTCCACGGACGTTCCGATAGCTGAGAGCATGGGGCGGTCGGGGGTGTGAAAAGACGACGAAAAGACTGGAGTTCCGCATGTCGGAGAGAGGCCCCGCGACGGCCCCCTCGCACGAGCCGCCGCCCGAAACGCCCTCCGCACCGCAGACCGCTTCCGCACCGCAGACCGTCGCCGTACCGGCGGGGGCCCCTTCCGCCCCGCTCACGGCCGCCCGCCGTACCGGACTGCTCGTCACCTTCATACTCGGAGGACTCAGCGCCCTCCCCCCGCTGTCCATGGACATGTACCTGCCGGCCCTGCCGCAGGTCACCGGCGCCCTGCACAGCCCTGCCGCCACCATCCAGCTCACCCTCACCGCCTGCCTCGCCGGCATGGCCCTGGGCCAGCTCGTCATCGGCCCGATGAGCGACAAGTGGGGCCGCCGCAGGCCCCTGCTGACCGGCATGGTGGTCTACGTCCTCGCCACCGCGATCTGCGCCCTCGCGCCGAGCGCCGAGCTGCTGATCGGCTTCCGGCTGCTCCAGGGGCTGGCCGGGTCGGCGGCGATCGTCATCGCGCGGGCCGTCGTACGCGACCTGTACGACGGGGTCGAGATGGCCCGGTTCTTCTCCACGCTGATGCTGATCTCCGGCGTGGCCCCGATCATCGCCCCGCTCATCGGCGGTCAGATCCTGCGCTTCGCCGACTGGCGCGGGGTGTTCGTCGTCCTCACCGGCGTCGGCGCCGTGCTCACCCTCGTGGTCTGGCGCAGCCTGGGCGAGACCCTGGCCCCCGAGCAGCGGCAGACCGGCGGCGTGGGCTCCGCGCTGCGGACCATGCGCGGGCTGCTGGCCGACCGCGTCTTCGCCGGGTACACGCTGGCCGGCGGCTTCGCCTTCGCCACGCTGTTCTCGTACATCTCGGCCTCGCCGTTCGTGGTGCAGGAGATCTACGGGGCTTCGCCGCAGGCCTTCAGCCTGCTGTTCGGCCTCAATTCCGTCGGCCTGATCGCCGCCGGGCAGGTCAACGGCAAGCTGCTGGTCGGCCGGGTCCGGCTGGACAAGGTGCTGGGCTTCGGGCTCGCCGTCATCACGGCGGCCTCGGTCGCGCTGCTGCTGATGTCCACCGGGGTGTTCGGGGAGGTCGGGCTGGTCCCGATCGCGTCGGCGCTGTTCGTGCTGATGTCCGCGATGGGCGTGGTCCTGCCCAACACCAACGCGCTGGCCCTGATGCGCACCCCGCACGCGGCCGGCTCGGCCTCGGCCCTGCTGGGCACCTCCTCCTTCCTGGTCGGGGCGATCGCCTCGCCGCTGGTCGGGATCGCGGGCGAGGACACCGCGGTGCCGATGGCGCTGGTCCAGCTGGTGTGCTCGCTGCTGGCGGTGGCCTGCTTCACCGCCATGTGCCGGCCCTGGCAGAACCGGGACTCCGCCGTCTGAGCCGGGTTTCCGGGGCGCCCCGGGGGGCGGCGTCCCGGGCCCCGCGGGCGCCGTAAACTTCGCTGGTGAACGCCTCCGCCTCCGTGCCCACCTCCGCCGAATCCCTGCGCAGCGCGCTGGGCGGACTGCTCGACGGGCTCCCGCCGAAGCAGGCCACGGCCGCCGTCGACCGGCTCATCGCCAGCTACCGCGGCCGGACCCCGACCGACGCGCCCGTCCTGCGCGACCGCTCCGACGTGGCGGCGTACGCGGCGTACCGGATGCCCGCCACCTTCGAGGCCGTACGGTCCGCCCTGGACGCCCTCGCCGAGGCCGCCCCCGGCTGGTCCCCGGAATCCCATGTGGACGTGGGCGGCGGCACCGGCGCGGCGGTCTGGGCGGTGGACGCCGTCTGGGACGGGCCGCGCGACACCGTGGTCCTGGACTGGGCGGAGCCGGCGCTGGCCCTCGGCAAGGAGCTCGCGGCGTCCTCCGGTTCGCAGGCGCTGCGCGCGGCCGAGTGGCGCCGGGCCGTCATCGGATCCGGACTGGCGCTCCCCGAGGCGGACCTCGTGACGGTCTCGTACGTACTCGGCGAGCTGACGCCGGAGGCCCGCCGGGCCGTGGTCGCCGAGGCGGCCCGCGCCGGACAGGCCGTGGCGCTGATCGAGCCGGGCACGCCCGAGGGGTACCTGCGCATCCGCGAGGCCCGCGACCAGCTGATCGCGGCGGGGCTGAAGGTCGCCGCCCCCTGCCCGCACGACGGGACCTGTCCGATCGAGGTCGGCCGGGACTGGTGCCACTTCTCGGCGCGGGTCAGCCGCTCCTCCCTGCACCGGCAGGTCAAGGGCGGGTCCCTGCCGTACGAGGACGAGAAGTTCAGCTACGTGGCCGCGACCCGCTTCCCGGTGGAGCCGGCCCCCTCCCGGATCACGCGCAGGCCGCAGATCCGGAAGGGGCTCGTCCAGCTGGACCTGTGCGGTCCGCTGAGCGAGGGGCTGACCCGGGTCAACGTGACCAAGCGCCACGGTGACCTCTACAAGGCGGCGCGGGACGCCGACTGGGGCCAGGAGTGGCCGCCGGCCACCTCGTGACCGCGCGGCGGGGGGCTACATCCGCAGCTCCTGGGTGCAGCACTTCACGCTGCCGCCGCCCTTGAGCAGCTCGCCCAGGTCCATCGGGACCGGCTCGAAGCCCCGCTCCCGCAGGGGCTGGAAGAGACCGGTCGCCGCCTGCGGGAGCAGCACGTTCAGGCCGTCCGAGACCGCGTTCAGGCCGAGGGCCGCCGCGTCCTCGTCGCCCGCGATGAGCGCGTCCGGGAAGAGCCGCTCCAGCACGGCCCGGCTGCCGGGCGAGAACGCGGGCGGGTAGTACATGACCTCGTCACCGTCGAGCACGCACAGCGCCGTGTCCAGGTGGTAGTACCGCGGGTCCACCAGGTCGAGGCCGATGACCGGGCGGCCGAAGAACTCCTGGGCCTCGTCGTGCGAGAGCGGGCTGGAGCGGAAGCCCCGGCCGGCCAGGATGTAGGTGGCGGTGACGGCGAAATCGCCCTCGCCCTCGTTGACGTGGGACGGCTCGTGGACGTGCTCGAAGCCGTGGGAGCGGAACCAGTCGAGGTGGATCTCCGCCTCGGCGGCGCGCTCCGGATAGGCGAACCGGGCGCCGAGCACCCGGCCGTCGACGACGAGGGCGCCGTTCGCGGCGAAGACCATGTCGGGCAGCTCGGGGTCCGGTACGAGCGTCTCGACGCTGTGGCCGAGCGAGCGGTAGCGGTCCCGGAGGTCTTCCCACTGGGCGTGTGCGAGGGGCAGGTCCACCGGTTTCGTGGGGTCCATCCACGGATTGATGGAGTACGTGACCTTGAAGTGTGCGGGTGGGCACATCAAGTAGCGCCGGGGTGTGGCGACTCTGCGCAAAGAAGGCTCCTCACGGCTCACGAGAGATGTCGAGAGAATCGTCTCTCCTCAAGGGAAACCGCGCAGTGAACTGATTGGGTGGTTTACGGAATGACACAAAGACGAGACGTCTCGCGTTGATAATTTGTCCGAATGAGCAGCAGATCACCTGACGCGAAGGCCCCCGACCCGGCCCGCCGCAACGACCGCTCCCGGCGGGCCATCCTCGACGCGGCGCTCGCGCTGCTCGCCGAGGTCGGCTACAACAAGCTGACGATCGAGGCCATCGCCGCCCGCGCGGGCGTCGGCAAGCAGACGATCTACCGCTGGTGGCCCTCGAAGGCCGTGGTCCTGCTGGACGCCTCGCTCACGCTCTTCGGGGACGCGGAGGCGGAGGCCGGCTGGACGGGCTTCCCGGACACCGGCGACCTCGCCGCGGACCTCAAGCTGGTGCTGCGGGCGACGGTGGACCAGTTCAACGACGAGAAGTACGAGGCCCCCGCGCGCGCCCTGACGGCCGCCGGGGCGACCGACCCGGAGCTGAGCGCCCGCTTCACCGAGCAGCTGCTGGAGCCGCAGCTCGCGCTGTACGAGACGCGGTTGCGGGCGGCCCGGGAGGCCGGCGCGCTCGCGCCGGACGTGGACCTGCGCCTGATCGTGGAGATGCTGGTGGGGCCGCTGACGTACCGCTGGCTGATGCGTACGGCGCCGCTGACGCACGCGTTCGCGGACGAGCTGGTGGACCGGGTGCTCGGTGGGGTGTCGAAGGTCACCGAGGGCTGACGGGGCGGCGACGGGCCAGGAACAATTGGCCGAATTTCACGGGTATGTGATGGTATTCCGCCTGCTGTTGTGCGCTCCCCGTGCACCTGTCCCCCACCCCCCGGTGAGGGAGTGCGGTCACCCGGACCGCAGGATGGTGGGACCATGTGAGGGTCTGCCGGGGAAACGGTGAGGTGAGGGGATAGATGGGGTCTGAGTCCGGCCGCGTCAAACGCGGCGAGCAGAGCAGGATTTCCCAGTGGCTGCGCCGGCGGCCCAAACCCTCCCCCGAAGATCCCGAGCACGCACGCGAGGCCCTTCTGCTGTCCGCGGCCGCCGCGGGCCTGCCGCTCGCCCCCGCCGCCCATCCCGCCGGCTACCGATGTTCGTGCGACCGGATCGGCTGTCCCACCCCCGCACGCCACCCCCTCTCCTTCGCCTGGCAGACGCAGTCGACGACCGACCGCGCGCAGATCGAACGCTGGGCACGCAACGAGCCGCAGGCGAACTTCATCACCGCGACGGGCATGGTCCACGACGTACTGGACGTCCCGCTCGAAGCCGGGGCGAGCGCGCTGAGCCGCCTGCTGGCGGCGGGCGTGGAGGTCGGCCCGGTCGCGGAGTCCGGCGGTACGGGCGACCAGGCCCGGATGCTCTTCTTCACGGCGACGCGCGGCACCCCCGAGGACGAGGACGAGTGGTGGCCGTGCGAGCTGGACTGCCACCCCGAGACGATGGACGAGCACCCGGGCCTGCGCTGGCACTGCCGCGGCAGCTACGTCCTGGTCCCCCCGGCCGCCCTCCCCGGTGACCTGGCGGTGACGTGGATCCGCGGCATGGAACACCCCCTGCCGGACCCGCTCACCCTCCTCGAGACCCTGACGGACGCCTGCGCCGCCTACGCGGTGGCGGCCGACCGGACCCCGTCGGCAGCCTGGCCCCTGAGCCGCTAGGCGGTGCCGGGCGGGGCCCGACCCGGACCCCGGCCGGCCGTCCGTCAGTGGATCTGGGTGACCACCACGTCGAGGGCCCAGGCCTTGGCCGGCTTCGCGGGGGCCTCGGCTTCGACCGTGTAGCCGAGGTCCCGCAGGGCGGCGACCAGCTCCGCCGGGCCGTCCGGCTCGGCCCCGGCGACGAGCAGGTCCCGTACCAGCCGGCCCTTCGTCGCCTTGTTGAAGTGGCTCACCACCGACCGCTTCTCCACCCCGTCCACGACCTGCGAGTGCAGCACCCGCACCGTCGCCGTGCGCCCCGCCACCTCGCCCTTGGGCTTCCACGCCGACGCGTAGGCCGAGGACCGCAGGTCCAACACCAGCCCCTCCCCCGCCGCGGCCGGCATCACCGCGGCCATCGGCTCCCGCCAGTACGCCCCGAGCGCGCCCAGCCCCGGCAGCTTCACACCCATCGAGCAGCGGTACGAGGGGATCCGGTCGGTCACCCGGACCGCGCCCCACAGGCCCGAGAACACCATCAGCGACCGCTCCGCCCGCGTCCGCGCCGCCGCCGGCAGGTCCGCCAGGCCCAGCGCGTCGTACAGGACACCGGTGTAGATCTCCCCCGCCGGCCGGGCCGGCGCGGAGCGCAGGGCGGCGTTCTTCGCCACCTCGCCGCGCAGCCCCTCGCTCAGGCCGAGCACCTCGCGGGCCTTCAGTTCGTCACCCGCGCACAGCTCGACGAGTTCCTCCAGCACGGCCGCCCGCGCCTCGGCCAGTCCCGGCAGCGACAGCGCCTGCGGCTCCAGGGGCGCGCCGGAACCGCCGACGGCCTTTCCCTCGGACGGCGGCAGCAGCACGAGCACGGTGGTTCTCCTTCGGTACGACACGGCGCAGGGGGTGCGGCCCCCGAGCCAGGGTAAGGCTCTCGCCGCGCCCCACGGCGCCACCGGTCATACGCTCGACCCATGCCACGCCGCCATATGCACATGACCGGCGCAGACGGGGCTGCCCTGCGGGCCGCGCTGCGTGACCTGAGGACGGAGCTGGGCGTGCCCGGGGAGTTCCCGGCTCCGGTGCTCGCCGAGGCCGAGCGGGCGGCCCGCGCCCCGCGGCTCCCCGGCGTCGACGCGACCGACCTCCCGCTGTTCACGATCGACCCGCCCGCCTCCCGCGACCTGGACCAGGCCATGCACCTGGCGAGGCGCCCGAGCGGCGACGGCGGCGGGTACCGCGTCCACTACGCCATCGCCGACGTCGCCGCCTTCGTCACCCCCGGCGGCGCCCTCGACGCCGAGGCCCACCGCCGGGTCACCACCCTCTACTTCCCCGACGGAAGGGTTCCCCTCCATCCGTCCGTCCTCTCCGAGGGCGCGGCCAGCCTGCTGCCCGGCCAGACCTGCCCGGCGCTGCTGTGGCGCTTCGACCTGGACTCCGCCGGCCGCGTGGAGACCACCGAGGTCCGCCGCGCCCTGGTCCGCAGCCGGGCCGGACTCGACTACGACGGCGCCCAGCTGGCCATCGACTCCGGCACCGCCGAAGAACCCCTCGCCCTGCTCCGGGACGTCGGCCGGCTCCGCGAGACCCTGGAGCAGGAGCGCGGCGGGGTCTCCCTGAACGTGCCGGAGCAGGAGATCGTCGCGGAGCACGGCTCGTACACCCTCGCCTACCGGGCCCCGCTCCCCGCCGACGGCTGGAACGCCCAGATCTCCCTGATGGCCGGCATGGCCGCCGCCGAGCTGATGCTCGGCGCCGGCACCGGCATCCTGCGCACCCTCCCCAGCGCCCCCGACGGGGCCGTCGGCCGGCTCCGGAGGGCCGCCGCCGCCCTGCGGATCGACTGGCCGCACCACATGCCGTACGCCGAACTCGTCCGCACCCTCGACCCGCACCTCCCCGCCCACGCCGCGTTCCTCCAGGAGTGCACGGCCCTGCTGCGCGGCGCGGGCTACACGGTGTTCACCGGCGGCCGGGCCCCGGACCCCCTCCTGCACGCCGCGGTGGCGGCCCCGTACGCGCACTGCACCGCCCCGCTGCGCCGGCTCGTCGACCGGTACGCCGGCGAGCTGTGCGTGGCGGCGGTGGCCGGGGCCGAGCCCCCGGCGTGGGCGCTGGAGGCGCTGGACGCGCTCCCGCAGCGGATGGCGGACGGGAACAGGCTGGCCAACACGGCCGAGCGGGAGTGCGTGGACCTCGTCGAGGCGGCCCTGCTGAAGGACCACGTCGGGCAGACCTTCGAGGCGACCGTGATCGACGTCAAGGAGCACGAGCCGCTGGTGGGCACCGTCCACCTGGAGGAGCCCGCGGTGGTCGGCCGGGTCGAGTCGCCGTCCGCGCGGCTGCCGCTCGGCGAGCGCATCCGGGTCCGCCTGACCGAGGCCGACCCGGGCCGCGCGAAGGTGCTGTTCGCGCCCGCGTGAGCGGATGCCCCCTGCATGATCCAAAAGACGCGGCCGGGCCGGCTATGGCCCGGGCGACCGCCGCCTGTCATCATCTGCGCAGCAGGCGGGGGAGGCCGGCGATGGGGTCCGTCGACATGTCCGTACGGCCGGCCGCACCGGCAGCTCCGGCAACCGCGGCGCCGGTCCGGCCTCCGGACGCGCACCGCCGCCGACCCGCCGCCGCACTGCGCCCGCACATCGTCAACTACACCGGCTTCCGTACGGAGTTCACCGCTCCCCGGCGCAGGCTGGAGCTCCCCACCGGGTACGTGACGCTCGTCTTCCCCTTCGACGAGGGCCTGTGGGTCTCCCGGGGCGGGGAGCAGCCGTCCGCCCCGCTGCGGCCCGCCGCCGGGGCGCTGGTCAGCGGCCCGCGCACCGGCTGGGCGGTCGGGGTGCACGCGGGCGCCGTCCACGGGCTGGAGGTCAACATGAGCCCGCTCGGCGCCTACCGGCTCTTCGGCGTCCCCGTGGCGCACTTCGGGGAGGCCCGCGTGGACCCGGCCGAGGTGCTCGGCCCCGGCGGCCGGTACCTGGCCGAGCGGCTCCGGGCACTCGGCTCCTGGTCCGCGCGCTTCGACCTGCTCGACGCGGTGTTCACCGCCCGCCTGGAGCGCGGTCCGGCCGCCGCCCCCGAGGTCCGCGGAGCCCTGTCCCTGTTGTGGGCCGACAGCGGCTCGCTGGCCCTGGCCGCGGCCGGGACCGGCTGGAGCGCCCGTACGCTGCGCGCCCGCTTCCGCGAACAGGTCGGCCTGTCCCCCAAGGGCGTCGCCCGGGTGTTCCGGCTCCAGCACGCCCTGCGGATGCTGGCGGCCGGGACGGCCCCGGCCCAGGTCGCGGCGGCGTGCGGCTACCACGACCAGGCCCACTTCGGGCGGGACGTGAAGGCCCTGACCGGGCTGCCGCCCTCCCGGTTCGCGGCCCTGCGCGGCGGGCTGCCGCCGGGCTCCGCCCTGGACCGGGTACCGGGCCGCATCACCAGCCTGCTGCTCCCCGACGAGGGCGTGGGACACCTCCCGGCCGAACCCGGACAGGAGCCGTGAACATGGCCGGGAATCACCTGTGCGTGCCGTTTTTGACAAGACACGGCCGCCCGTTCCTTGCCACGCTCGGCGCACGACTCCTCATCCCCCCGGAGAGTCCCGACGCAGTGCGGCAGCCCGTCACGGGGGTGCGGGTTGCCGCAGTGCGGCCACCAGCGTGCGCGGGTCGTCGGCGTGGAAGCGGATGGTGCGGGCCTCGGCCCGGGCGCCGAGGGGCCGGGTGAAGGCGAGCGGCCGGGTCAGCTCCAGGGTCACCGTGGTCTGGCTGCCGACGATCAGGTCGAGCACCCCGTCCCCGGAGAGCGCGACGAGCCGGCCCTCCGGATAGCGCCGGTCCACCCGGACCGAGGCCACCGCCTCGGGCGGGACGGTGAGGTCGAACAGGGCTCCGTACCGGATCCGCAGGGAGCCGTCCCGGCGGACCACGTGCGGCCGGGTCACGCAGGCCGCGTGCATCGCGAGCATCAGCAGCACCCCGTACACGTCGAGGACGAGCACCACCCGGTGGACGGCCGGCCAGGGGATCAGGAGGGACAGCGCGACGGTCTCGACCAGCGCCACGAACACCAGCCCGTACATCATGGCCGTCTGCGGTCCGGTGTACCCGGCGGCGAGCTCGCCCGCGCCCACCCCGTGCGGGGGCCGGCGCAGCACCCACCGCCCCAGCGAGGCGCCCGCGCGCAGCTCGTGCAGCAGCAGCCTCCGTACGGGCACGGGCACGACGGCCCGCACCGCCTCGCGCACCGTCCTCCGCGTCGTCTTCCGCACCGCCTTCCGCACCGCCTTCCGCACCGCCTTCCGCACCGCCCGGACGTCGCTCATCCCCTGCCCCTCTCCACGAACGCCTCCATGACCCGGCGGACGACCTCCGCCTGCGCCGGGGTGAACTCCGCGAGCAGCGCCTCCTTGAACCCCTCGCCGGCCACCCCGCCGCCGGCCGGGACCGCGTCGAAGATCCCGTCGGGTACGGCCGCCACCATCGCGGCGGCGAGCGGGGGGATCCGCGGGTCGTCGACGGCGGCGTCGGCGAGCTCGTCGAGCCGCTCGTACAGGGCGAGGACCGCCGGGTCGGCGGCCACCGGGCCGAGCGCCGCGTACAGTTCGGCGCCGCCCACGCCCACCGAGTCGAGCAGCGTCAGGTGCTCGCGGTCCAGTGCGGCGCTCGGCGAGTCCGTCTCCGGAGCCTTCGCCAGCAGCGCGGCGAGGGCGGGCGAGAGCGGCCCGTCCTCCCCGGGCGGCGAAGCGCGCAGCGCGGCGAGCCGCTGCCGGCGCTCCCGGATCGCGGCCTCCTGCCGGGCCAGGTCGGCGTCGAGCTCCTCGAGTACGTCGGCCAGCTCGCGCCCCGCGTCGTCCGCGAGGACGTCCCGCACCTCGTCGAGGCTCAGCCCGAGCTCGGTGAGCCGGCGCACCCGCGCCAGCAGGACGGCGTCGCGCACGCTGTACGCGCGGTATCCGTTGGGCCGCCGCTGCGGCTCCGGGAGCAGCCCGACGTGGTGGTAGTGCCGGATCGCCCGGGTCGTGACCCCGACAAGCGCGGCGATCTCTCCGATCCGCATGCCCTCCAGTAGAAACCCTGCCGCTGCGTCAAGGTCAAGCGCGGCGCCGGGCGCGGGTAGCATGGTCACTCGCAGAACAACCGGAGCGGGCGGCCGCGTCGGGATCCCCGGATCCCGCCGAGGAACGTCCGGGCTCCACAGGGCAGGGTGGTGGCTAACGGCCACCCGGGGTGACCCGCGGGACAGTGCCACAGAAAACAGACCGCCGGGGCTTCGGCCTCGGTAAGGGTGAAACGGTGGTGTAAGAGACCACCAGCGCCTGGGGTGACCCAGGCGGCTAGGTAAACCCCACCCGGAGCAAGGTCAAGAGGGGTCGTTTTCGGACGGCCCTGCGCGAACGTTCGAGGGCTGCCCGCCCGAGTTCGCGGGTAGACCGCAGGAGGCCGGCGGCAACGCCGGTCCTAGATGGATGGCCGTCTCCCCGGCGACCGCGAGGTCACCGGGCGACAGAACCCGGCGTACAGCTCCGGTTGTTCTGCACTCGACGAAGCCGAAGGGCCCGCCCCCTTGAGGGGGCGGGCCCTTCGGCGTCTTCGCCGTACGTGCTCGACCGGCGGCTACCGCAGGTGCGAGGTGTCGTTCAGCAGGCGCACCGAGGCGTTGCCGTCGGCGTAGTAGGCCACCGCCGAGAGGGAGGCCGCGGAGAGCTCCATCTTGAACAGCGCCTCAGGCGGGGCGCCCAGGGCGAGCCGGACCAGGATCTTCACCGGGGTCACGTGCGTGACCAGCAGCACCGTGCGGCCCGCGTGCGCGGCGAGCAGCCGGTCCCGGGTCGCCGAGATGCGGCGGGTGGCGGCCGTGAAGCTCTCACCGCCGCCCGTCGGGGCCGCCTTCGGGGAGTCCAGCCAGGCCTGCAGGTCGTCCGGGAAGCGCTCGCGCACCTCGCCGAAGGTCAGCCCCTCCCAGGCGCCGAAGTCCACCTCGCGCAGGCCCTCCTCGACGGTGACCGTGAGGCCGAGGCGGTCCGCGACGGCCTGCGCGGTCTCCCGGCAGCGGCGCAGCGGGGAGCAGACGATCGTCTGGATGGTCCCGCGCGCGGCCAGGGCCTCGGCCACCGCCGCTGCCTGGCGGCGGCCGGCCTCGGACAGCTCCGGGTCGGTGCCGCCGCTGCCGGAGAAGCGCTTCTGCGGGGTGAGGGCCGTCTCCCCGTGGCGCAGCAGGACGAAGGTCGCCGGGGTCCCCATGTCGGGACCCCAGCCGGGCGTTGCGGACGGGGCCTGGGCCGGGCCCGGTGCGGGCGCGGGGATGCGTGCCGAGGCACTGGCGCCGTGCTCCGCGAACAGGGTGTCGGCCCCTGCCTCCTCGCGTGCCGGTGCGGTGGCCGACGTGGCGGAAGCGGTGGCGAGCGCGGCCCGTACGGCCGCGGCCCCCTTCGCGGCATCCCCCGGAGGGCCGGCGGGCGGGGTCGCCAGGGCGCGGGCCGCCGAGGAGTCCAGGGCCGCCGAAGAGGCCGACGGCTCCCACTGCTTGCCGAGCTTGCCCGCGTCCATCGCCTCGTTGGCGAGCCGGTCCGCGTGCTTGTTCCGCTCGCGCGGGATCCACTCGTACGCGACCTGCGCGCGCGGCAGGATCTTCGCCGCCTCGGCCGCGAGGGGCTTCATGTCCGGGTGCTTGATCTTCCAGCGGCCCGACATCTGCTCGACGACCAGCTTGGAGTCCATGCGGACCTGCACCACGGCGTCCGGGAAGAGCTCGCGGGCGGCCTTCAGGCCGGCGATCAGGCCCTTGTACTCGGCCACGTTGTTCGTCGCGACGCCGATGTACTCCGCACGCTCGGCCAGCGTCTCGCCCGTCGCCGGGTCGAGGACGACCGCGCCGTAGCCGGCGGGCCCCGGGTTGCCCCGGGAGCCGCCGTCCGCCTCCACGACGAGCCTCTGCATCAGATGCCCGAGTCGGCCGTACGGACCAGGATGCGGCCGCAGTTCTCGTGGCGCACGACCTGGTCGCGGGCCGCGGCCTTGATCTCGTTCACCTCGGCCATGTCGAGCTCCAGGCGGCAGCCCTCGCAGCGGCGCTGGTACAGGCGGGCGGCGCCGACGCCGCCCTGCTTGACGCGGATCTTCTCGTACAGGGCCATCAGGTCGGCCGGCATCGAGGCGACGATGACCTCGCGGTCCTTGGTGACCTTCGCGGCCTCGGCGTCGAGTTCGGCGGTGGCCGTGTCGCGGCGGGCGGTGGCGTCCGTCAGCTTGGCTTCGAGGGCGGAGACCCGCTCGGTCAGCTCGGTGACCCGCTCCTGGGCACCCTCCAGGCGCTCCATGACCTCCAGGACCACGTCCTCCAGGTCGGCCTGGCGCTTGGCGAGGGAGACGACCTCGCTCTGCAGGTTCGCCAGGTCACGGGCGGAGATGCCCGCGCCGGAGTCGAGCCGCTGCTGGTCGCGGGCCGCGCGCTGGCGCACCTGGTCGACGTCCTGCTCCGCCTTGGTCTGCTCGCGGGCGGCGTCGCTCGCCTGCGTCTGGGCCGCGACGAGCAGGTCGCGCTGCTGCGTCAGGTCCTTGGTCAGGGACTCGACCTCGGTGTGCTCCGGCAGCGACTTGCGCTTGTGGGCGAGCTGAGACAGCCGCACGTCCAGGGCCTGGACGTCGAGAAGTCGGATCTGGTCGGCGGGCTCGGCGTTCAGTTGGGGGCTCCTGAGATAGAAGAGGGAGGTGAAGGAACGTCGGACGGCGCGTGCGCCGTCCACGGGTCGGTGACCGTGCGCGAGACGTGGGTGCGCAGACCCCAGCCGTGGCGCTCGGAGACGGCGTCGAGCTGCGCGGCCGCCTGCTCGCACCAGGGCCACTCGGTGGCCCAGTGCGCGGCGTCGACGAGGGCGAGCGGGCTGCGCTCGCGGGCCTCGGACACCGGGTGGTGGCGCAGGTCGGCGGTGAGGAACACGTCCACGCCGGCGGCCCTGACCTGGTCGAAGAGGCTGTCCCCGGAGCCGCCGCTGACGGCGACGGTACGGACGAGCAGTTCGGGGTCGCCGGCGACGCGGATGCCCTGGGCGGTCCGCGGCAGCCGTGCGGCGGCGCGGGCGGCGAAGGCGCGAAGGGTCTCGGGGTGGTCCAGCTCGCAGATCCGGCCGAGGCCCCGGCGGCCCTCGGAGTCGGTGGGATCGGGGACCAGCGGACCGGTGATGCGCAGGTCGAGGGCGCCGGCGAGGGCGTCGGAGACGCCGGGGTCGGCGGTGTCTGCGTTGGTGTGGGCGACGTGCAGCGCGATGTCGTTCTTGATCAGCGTGTGCACGACGCGGCCCTTGAAGGTGCCGGCCTCGACGGTGGTGGTGCCCCGGAGGTAGAGGGGGTGGTGGGTGACGACCAGGTCGGCGCCCAGCTTCACCGCCTCGTCGACGATGTCCTGTACGGGGTCGACGGCGAACAGGACGCGGGAGACCTCGGCGTCGGGATCGCCGCAGACGGTTCCGACGGCGTCCCACTGCTCGGCCCGCGAGGGGGGCCAGAGGGCGTCCAGCGCGGCGATGACTTCGGAGAGACGGGGCACAGGCCAAGGCTACCGTCCGCACGGGAGCGGGTCCGTCCCCGCGGGGCGGCGGCCCCACCGGGTGCCGGGGTGGTACGGGGTCCCGGGCGGATGGAGAACGCGGTCGGGGCGATCTTCGAGAGCGCGTCGTACTTGTCCGCGGAGCGCAGCCGGCTGCCGGGGATCAGGTCGGGCTTGAGGGCGTTGATCGCCTCGAGGTCGAGGTGGTTGACGGTGCCGACGGGCTTGGGCTCGCCGGCTTCCTTCTTCAGGTGGCCCGGGATGCCGTCGTCGCCCTCGGTGGGGCGTGGCCGACGGGCTGGGGGCCGAGGGAGACAACGTTGTCCGAGGCGCCGCCCCTGCCGTCCGCGCCGTCTTGCCGGCCTTCGCGTCCCGGCCGCCGCAAGCGGTGAGGGCGAGCACGCCCCGCTGTCGCACAGCACAATCGCCCCCGCCGGCAGGCTCGAACCGCCCGACGGCCACCCGTATGTGTGAAGCGGGGATGGTGGTGTTGTTCGGCCCGAAGTGCGAAAACTAGCTTCCTCCCCGGAGGTGACGCACGGATGACTGTCTGTGCCATCGAGATCACGACGACGGCCCCGTTCACCATCGCCGCGGACGGGTCGTACGCGGCCCGGCTGGCCGGGGACGGAGAGGCGCGGTATCCGGAGCGCTGGACCCTGACCGGGCCCGAGCCGTACGCGGTGCCGCTGCCGCTCGCGCAGCCCGAGGAGGCCGACAGCGAGGTGCTGGCGCTGGCCGACGGCCGGGTGCTGATCCACCGGCGGGTCGCCCGGAGGCACGCCTTCGCGCTGCTGTACCCGACGGGCGGCGCCGCGGACGGGCCGCGGACCGGGGAGCTCCCGCTGGGTTCGGTGGAGCCCGGGGACGAGGCGGTGCGGGTCCGCCTGCTGCCCCCCTCCCCGGATGGGTGCGGCGCCTTCGCCCTGGCCTCTTCGGCCGCCGGGACCACGGTCTGGCAGGTGGCCGGAGGCCCCTTCGGACAGGTCGCCCGGATCCCGGGCCGGTGCTCCGGCGGCGTGTGGCTGGACCGGGCCGGCCGGATGCTGGCCCTGGACCGCGAGCTGGACGGCACCACCAAGGCCGTCGCGGTGGACCTGGGCCGCGGCGGCGAGGTCTCCCCGCTGCTCCAGATCGCGGAGGGCAGCGACGACCGGCTGCTGCTGGCCGACCCCGACAGCGGACTGCTGCTGATCCGCTCGGACGCCCCGGGCGAACCGCGCCTGGGGTGGGGGGTGCTGGGCAGCTCGCTCCCGGTGCGCTTCCCGGAGTGCCTGCGCGGGGAGGCGGGGACCCCGTTCGCGGTGCAGCCGGGTCAGGCCCTGATGCCGGAGAGCTGCGCGGTCGCGCTGCGGCTGGAGGACGGCGGGGGCACCCCCGGCGGTGGCCGGGGGAGGATCGGCCTGTGGCGCCCCGCCGACCGGCACGTGTTCCGGCTGGCTGCGCCCGAGGGCTGGCTCGGGACCGGGCTGTGGAGCCCGCAGGGCCGCCTGCACCTCCCGTACGCGACCCCCGACACCCCCTGCGGGATCACGGGGCTGACCATGCCGGTGGCCCCGCCGCCCCCCGTCCGCCTGGACCCTCCGGCGGCCGCACCGCGACCCGTCCCCCTGCAACAGGCCCCGCTGTAGCCGCCCGCCCGGCGCCCGGCGGGCCGCCCGAGAGGAGGGCGCCCTCCCCGCCGGGCCGGCCCGTGCGGATCAGGCCCGGTCCGCGGCGCGGACCCCCTGGTCGTGCTTGAGGGCCAGCACCTCCGCCGCCGCGAAGGTCTCGTTCGCCGGACGGGACGCGTAGTACGGGGTCAGGGCCTCGTCCAGCTCCTCGAAGGAGAAGGCCTCCTTGGCCGTGTCGAACTTCGCGGCCACCTTCGGGCGTTCCATCACCACCACGATCCCGCCGTGCACGACGAACAGCTGCCCGTTGGCCCCGGCCGAGGCCGGCGAGGCGAGGTACCCGACGAGCGGGGCGACGTGCTCGGGGGCCAGCGGGTCGAGCTTGCCGTCCTCCGGGAGCTGGAAGCCCGCGAAGACGTCCTCCGTCATACGGGTCCGGGCGCGCGGGCAGATGGCGTTGGCCGTCACCCCGTACTTGGCCAGCGCCAGGGCGGTCGAGGTGGTCAGGCCCACGATGCCGCCCTTGGCCGCCGCGTAGTTCGGCTGGCCGGCCGAACCGCCGAGGAAGGCCTCGGAGGAGGTGTTGACGATCCGGCCGTAGACCGGTCCGCCCGCCGCCTTCGACCGCTCGCGCCAGTGCACGGAGGCGAAATGGGTGGTGTTGAAGTGACCCTTGAGGTGGACCCGGATCACCGAGTCCCACTCCTCCTCCGACATGGAGAAGACCATCCGGTCGCGCAGGATGCCCGCGTTGTTGACCAGGACGTCCAGCTTCCCGAAGGTGGACACCGCCAGCTCGACCAGCTCGCGCGCCTGCTCGAAGTCGGCCACGTCGCCGAGGTGCGCCACCGCCCGCCCGCCCGCGGCGCGGATCTCCTCGGCCACCTCCTCCGCCGGAGCCGCCGAGGCCTCGCCGGAGCCGTCGCGCCCGCTCTGGCCGAAGTCGTTGACGACCACGGCCGCCCCGAGCCGCGCGAGCTCGATCGCCTCGGCCCGGCCGAGACCGCGGCCGGCGCCGGTGACGATGGCGGACAGCCCCTCAAGTGGGAGTGACATCTACCGGATTCCTCTCAGAGTTCGATGCAGGTGCGCAGGGCCACGCCGGTGCGCATCTGGTCGAGGGCGTCGTTGATCTCGGCGAGGTGCACCCGGTGCGTGATCAGGCTCCCCAGGTCCACCCGGCCGGCCCGCCACAGCGCGATGGTGCGCTCGTACGAGCGGAGCACGTCCCCGCCCCCGTACATCGACGGCAGGATCTTCTTCTCGTCGAAGAACAGCGAGAACATGTTGACCGAGTAGTTGTCGTCGAGCGCGCCCGCGCCGACCACGACGACGGAGCCGCCGCGCCGGGTCATCTCGTACGCGGTCTGCGTGGTGGCGGACTTGCCGACGACCTCGAAGACGTAGTCGAAGCCCTCGCCGGCCGTGATCCGGTTCTTGGCGTCGCCGAAGGCCTCCGGTGCCACCGCCTCGGTGGCACCGAAGCGGAGCGCCGCCTCACGCCGGGAGGCCACCGGGTCCACCGCGATGATCTGCGCCGCGCCCTGGACCTTGGCGCCCTGGATGACGGAGATGCCGACGCCGCCGCAGCCGATGACGGCGACCGAGGACCCGGCCTCCACCTTGGCGGTGTTGATGGCGGCGCCGAGGCCGGTGGTCACTCCGCAGCCGATCAGCGCGGCGATGTCGTACGGCAGGTCGTCGGGGATCGGTACGGCGCAGGAGGCGGGCACCACCATCTCCTCGGAGAAGGTGCCGGTGCCGGCGAAACCGAAGATGTCCCCGCCGCCCGCGCGGCGGAAGTTGGGCGTGGCCACGTTCGCGAAGGACTCCAGGCACAGGTGGCCCTGGCCCCGCTTGCAGGCGGGGCAGTGTCCGCACGGCGGCAGCCAGCAGACGAGGACCCGGTCGCCGATGGCGTGCGTGGTGACCCCGTCGCCGACGTCGACGATCTCGCCCGAGCCCTCGTGGCCGGGTATGAAGGGGGCCGGCTGCGGCAGCACGCCGCTCATCGCGGAGAGGTCCGAGTGGCACAGGCCGGTGGCCCTGATGCGGATCCTGACCTTGCCGGGGCCGAAGCCCGCGGTCTCCATGTCGTCGACGACTTCGAGCTTGTCCTGGCCTATCTCGCTCTGCAGTGCTGCGCGCACGGTGCGGCTCCTTGTGTGTCGCGAAGGTCGGGCGTTACGCGTGTTCGACGACGGTGTCGGCGAGGACCGGCGCGTCGTCCCGTTCGACGGCGGTCACCGCGACCCGGACCTGCCCGGGCTCCTCCCACATCCGGATCCGCAGGGTCTCGCCCGGGAAGACGATCCCGGCGAAGCGCGTGCGGTAGGCGCGGACCCGCGAGACGTCCCCGCCGAGCGCCGTGTCGACGACGGCCTTGAGGGTCATCCCGTACGAGCACAGGCCGTGCAGGATCGGCCGGTCGAAGCCGGCCAGCTTGGCGAACTCGGGGTCGGCGTGCAGGGGGTTCCAGTCGCCGGACAGCCGGTACAGGAGCGCCTGCTCCTCGCGGATGTGCCGCTCCTCGACCCGGTCGGGGGCCCGCTCGGGCAGCTCGGAGGTGACGGAGGGGCCGCGCTCGCCGCCGAAGCCGCCCTCGCCGCGTACGAAGATCTGCGCGTCGCTGGTCCACAGCGGCCCGTCGGCGTCGGCCACCTCCGTGCGCAGCACGATCACCGCGGCCTTGCCCTTGTCGTAGAGGGCGGCGACCTTGGCGGAGGAGGTGGCGCTGCCCTTGACCGGGATGGGCCGGTGCAGCTCGATGGACTGGCCGCCGTGCAGGACGTTGGCGAGGTTGACCTCGATGCCCGGGGCGGCGAGGCCGCCCATCATGGCCATGCCGGCGCCGGCGACGGTCGCGAAGCTGGGCAGTACGTGGAGCTTGGACTCCAGGGTGTAGCGCAGTTCGTCGGGGTCGGTGGCGGGGCGGCCGGCCCCGAGGCCGAGGTGGTAGAGCTGGATGTCCTTGTGGTCCCAGGCGATGGTCCCCTGGCGGGGGTCTGCGGCGAGGGCCCTGGCGGCATCGATCGGCATTGAGGATGCTGCTCCTTGTTCGGTTCTTCGGTTCCCATTGCGTGGAAGACCTCGGTGCGGCCGTCCGCACCGTCGGCCGCACCGAGGTCGTTTGCGGGACCGCTCCGGTTCTAGAACGCGTTCTAGGATCGAGCGGTGAGGAATGTATAACGCACGCCCCAGCAGTTGGGAAGACTCCTGACTACGTGTCAGGACGGGTTTGGCCGAGGCGTGTTGCCGCGTAACCCGGAGGGGTGGCACCTAGGCTGACGGGGTGGACGAGCTGCCCCGGAATTTCCGTACGACGAGGTCGCTGCGGGTCCTGCTGGCGGAGGGGCCGGGCACGCCGGCCGGCGCGCTCGCGGTCCTGCTCGGGCTGGAGCCGGATCTCGACGTGGTCGCCCGGGTCGCGCCCGGCGCGGACGTGGGCGCGGCGGCGCTGACGGCCTGCCCGGCGGTGGCGCTGGTGGACGCGGACCGGCCGGACGCGCTCGCGGAGGTGGCGGCGGTGTGCCGCGCGGCCCCGGAGTGCCGGGTGCTGCTGCTGGCCGGGTCGGCCCGGCCGGGCCTGGTCGAGGGGGCGCTCGCCGCGGGGGCGGCGGGGGTGGTGGTGCGCGACGACCCTCCCGTAGCCCTGGCCGACGCCATCCGCCGCGCCGTGACGGGCGAGCCGGTCACGGACCCGACGCTCGAACCGTAAGGCGGCGGGCAGCCGTTCCCGGCCACCGATTTGACGGATTCCGCCGCAGCGCCGGTCCGCGCACTGGACCAGGATGAGGCTTCCTCAACCCAGCTTCGTGGAGAAGGAATCATGCGCATATCCACCCTTCCCGCCGCCGTCGCCCTGGCGGCCGCCACGCTCGCCGCAGGAGCGGTTCCGGCCGCCGCCGACACCCCCGGCCCGATCCTCACGGTGGAGCTCGAGGCCGGCACCGCCGCCCACCACCACAACACCGCGAGGGTGACCTACCAGCGCGTCGACGGCGCGGCGAACTCCGTCAAGATCATCTCGGTGGAGATCGTCAGCGGCGAGCGCGACTGCGCCTGGGTCTCGTGGAACGACCCGCACGACGTGAACGGCTGGTCCAACCTGACCAGCGAGCCCTCCTGCAACGGCACCGGCCTGTTCGAGTCGCACGACCAGATCATCAAGGCGCCGGCCGGCCACCCGCTCAAGGTGCGCCTGGCCGGCGACCACCTCGGCGACGTGGTCCACAAGGACATCGAGAAGCTCTGACCGGCGCGCCGCCCCCGCAGCCCCGGACGGGCTCAGCCCCTGCGCAGCATCGTCACCACCGCCGCGCCGCCCAGGCCTATGTTGTGGGCCAGGCCCACCCTGGCCCCCTCGACCTGCCGCGGCCCGGCGGCGCCGCGCAGCTGCCAGACCAGTTCCGCCGCCTGCGCCAGACCCGTCGCGCCCAACGGGTGGCCCTTCGAGATCAGACCCCCGGAGGGGTTCACCACCCACCGCCCGCCGTACGTGGTCGCGCCCGATTCCACGAGCTTCCCGCCGGCTCCCTCCTCGCACATGCCCAGCGCCTCGTACGTCAGCAGCTCGTTGATCGAGAAGCAGTCGTGCAGCTCGATCACGTCCACGTCCTCGATCCCGAGCCCGGACGCCGAGAACACCCGGCGCCCCGCCGCCTCCGTCATCGGCCTGCCGACCACGTCGATGCAGGATCCGGAGGCGAACGAGGCCTCCGTGTCCGTCGTCATCGCCTGCGCGACGATCTCCACGGCCTTGTCGTGCAGCCCGTTCGCCACCACGAACCGCTCCGAGACGACGACCGCCGCCGCGGCCCCGTCCGAGGTCGGTGAGCACTGGAGCTTCGTGAGCGGCTCGTGGATCGGCTTCGCCGCCAGGATCTCCTCGACCGTGTACACGTCCTGGAACTGCGCGTTCGGGTTGTTCGCCGAGTGCCGGTGGTTCTTCGCCCCGACCATCGCCAGCTGCGCGGCCGTGGTCCCGTACCGCTCCATGTGCTCGCGCGCCGCGTTCCCGAAGATCTGCGCGGTCGGCGGGGACATCTCGAAGCCGTGCCCCGCGGCCATGATCCCGTAGTGCCGGGCGACCGGCGAGGTCTTGAAGTCGGAGCCCGCGTCGGCGCCGCCGCCCAGCGCGCCCTTCTTCATCTTCTCGAAGCCCAGGGCCAGCACGCAGTCGCTGCTCCCGCCCTCCACGAACTGGCGCGCCATCATCAGCGCCGTGGAGCCCGTCGCGCAGTTGTTGTTCACGTTGTAGACCGGGACCCCGGTCAGTCCCAGCTCGTACGCGGCCCGCTGGCCGGCCGTGGAGGCCTGGAAGCAGTACCCCACCGGGACCTGCTCCACCTGGTCGTACGCGATCCCCGCGTCCGCCAGCGCCGCCGTCCCGGCCTCCTTGGCCATGTCCCAGTACTGCCAGTCCCGCGACTGCGGCTTCTCGAACTTCGTCATGCCGACGCCCACGATGTACGACTTCATCACTGATGCCCTTCAGTCCCTGGGGAGGCCGAGAATCCGCTCGGCGACGACGTTGAGCTGGACCTGGGTGGTACCCCCGGCGATGGTCAGGCAGCGGGACATGAGCATCCCGTGCACCGCCCGCTCCCCCGCCCCTTCCCGCACCGCTCCGGCCGGGCCCAGCAGTTCGAGCGCGAGCTCGGCGGTCCGCTGCTGGTGCGGGGTCTGGACGAGTTTGCGTACGGAGGCACCGGCGCCCGGCTCCAGCCCCGAGACCTGCTGGAGCGTGGTGCGCAGCCCGATGCAGGCCAGGGCGTGCGCCTCGGCGGTGAGCGCCCCGATCCGCGCCCGGTACGCCCCGTCGAGGTCGGCCGAGCGGGCGATCAGCGCCTCCAGGCCGGTTTCGAAGGTCATCTGGTCGGCCATGTGGACCCGCTCGTTGCCGAGGGTGTTGCGGGCGACCTTCCACCCGCCGTCGGGCTCCCCGACGAGGGCGTCGGCGGGCAGCACCACGTCGTCGAACCAGACCTCGTTGAACAGGGCCTCGCCGGTGATCTCCTTGAGCGGGCGCACGTCGATGCCGGGGGTGGCCCGCATGTCGACCACGAAGTAGCCGAGCCCCTTGTGCTTGGGGGCGGCCGGGTCGGTCCGGGCCAGCAGGATCCCGAAGTCGGCGCTGTGCGCGGAACTCGTCCACACCTTCTGTCCGTTGATCTTCCAGGAGCCGTCCGCGGCGCGCTCCGCCCTGGTCCGCAGCGAGGCCAGGTCCGAGCCCGCCCCCGGCTCGGAGAAGAGCTGGCACCAGGTGACGTCCCCGCGCAGGGTGGGCAGTACGTAGGCCTCGCGCTGCGCCTGCGTCCCGTAGGCGAGCAGCGAGGGGACGACCCAGGTGGCGATCCCGAGGTCGGCGACCGAGACCCCGGCCGCCGCCAGCTCCTGCTGCACGACGAGCTGTTCGACGGGCCCGGCGCCGAGCCCGTACGGGGGCGGCAGGTAGGGGGCCGCGTAGCCGGTGGGCGCCAGGACCCGGCGGGCGGCCGCCGGGTCGAGGCCGCGCGCGTCCTCGACGGCGGCCCGGGCCCGCTCCCGGTACGCCTCGGCCCGGGGCGGAAGTTCCAGGCGCAGCTCCCGCCGCGCGCCGCCGGCCGCGAGCCGCACCGCCCGCATGCGGTGTCCGTCACCGGCGCCGAGCAGCTGGCGGGCGACGATGGCGCGGCGCAGGTGGATGTGGGCGTCGTGTTCCCAGGTGAAGCCGATGCCGCCGAGGATCTGGATGCAGTCCTTGGCGCAGGAGTAGGCGGCGTCGAGCGCGCTCCCGGCGGCGAGCGCGGCCACGAGCGAGCGCACCTGCGCCGGCTCCTCCGCCGCCTGGGCGGCGTCCCAGGCCAGGGCCCGGGCCTGTTCGAGGCGTACCAGCATGTCGGCGCACAGGTGCTTGACGCCCTGGAACTGCCCGATCGGGCGGCCGAACTGCTCGCGGACCTTGGCGTACTCGGCGGCGGTGTGCAGCGCCCAGGCGGCGGTCCCGCAGGCGTCGGCGGCGAACAGGGTGCAGGCCAGGTCCCGCACGAGGGCCGCGTCGAGATCGAGAGCGCGGTCGGCCGGGACGGTGACCCCGCGGGCGCGCACCTCGGCGGTGGGCCGGGTCGGGTCGGCGCTGTCGTGCGTACGGATGTCCAGCGCGGCGGCGTCCACGGCGAACCAGCAGGTCCCGTGCGCGGCTTCGGCGGCGAGCACGACGAGGTCGGCCTCCCCGGCGCCGAGCACCGGGGGCGCGAGACCGTCGAGCAGGTGCCCGCCGCCCTCGACGGCGACGGCGGTCAGGCTCCCGGGGCCGAGGGCGACGGCGCCGACCCGCCCTTCCAGGGGCTCGGCCCCGGCCCGGTCGAGCAGTACGGAGGCCAGCGCGCTCGGCAGGAACGCCCCGGGCAGCGCCGCCCGGGCGGCCTCCTCGACGACGACGGCCAGGTCGAGGAGGGTGCCGCCCTCCAGGTGCGGCTCCAGCAGCCCCTGCGCGGCCATCGCGTCCCAGTAGGCGGGCCGCACCCCGGTCTGCGGCGGGGTGTCGAGCAGCTTGCGCACCTCCTCGGGCGGCACGGCGCGCGCCGTCCAGCCGCGCACGGCCCCGGCCAACTCCCGCTGTTCTTGCGTGATTCCGATGCCCATGCGCGGCAGAGTAGAACACGTTCCATTCTGACGGAAGGTCAGATCCGATCGGGGCCGTTCCGGCCGCCGGGGCGCGGGGCCGGCGGCCGCCGGCCGGACGGTGTGGTCCGAGCGCCACGGACCTGAACCGGTCATGTCCGGAAATCGCTCTAGATCCCTCCGCGCCAAATGACCGAATCTGGGGCGTCGACGCCGAGCCCAATTCATTTCAGGAAGGAAATGGCCGTGAATTGCACCACGTATATGGATCTCCATCGGCACGTCGCCCAAGACATCCAGGCGGAATTGGACGCCGCCGTCTCGACCCTCACTCCCCCTTCGGGTACGGGCGCCGCGAACGCCGCCGGTAACGCAGTGAACAGACTCCTCAGGCATCAAAAAATGCGGCATCCCCTCTCCGTGCTCCCGATGATGGTCCACGCGATCGAGACGGGGGATCCCGGACCGGCCGCCCCGCTCGCCGCCGTGCACGTGCTCTGGTGGACCTCGGCCTGCTACCTCGACGACCTGGCCGACGGGCACGGCAGGAAGGCCTCCGCCGCCATCGGCCAGGACGAAGCCCTGCTGGCCTCGGTGCTCAGCGGCACGGTGCTGCCGATCCGGATCGTCCGCTCGCTCCCGGTGCCGGCCGCGCTCCAGGTCGCGCTCAGCGCCGAGATCGCCACGGGCTGGGCGGTGGGAGCCGAGGGCCAGCTGACCGATATCGAAGCCGCCGCCGAGCACGCCACCCGGAACTCGGTGATCGAGACCTACCGCGGGAAATCCGGCGGCCCCTACTCGATGATCACGGCGATGGCGGCGTTATTGGCGGGCGCTAGTGACGAAAGAGTCGAACTGTGGCGGGAGTTCGGATACATATTCGGCATTCTGTGGCAGCTGTTCAACGACCAGGAAGACATCCTGACCGGCCGCGATGAGGACCTCCACAACGGGACGGTCACCTATCTGCTCACCTGCGCCCTCGACGACGCGGCCACACCGGAGGTCCGGGAGGACATCGTGGGCCGGAGCGTCGCGGCACGCCACTGCGGACAGGCCCGCGCGGAGCTCGGCCGCCTCCTCCTCACGCCGGACGTGCTCGACCGGTACGCCGCGGGCCTCGACTCCTTCCGCGCCGAGGCCCACCGCCTGCTCTCCGCGCTCGGCGGCGACGAGCGCCACCTGCCGGGCATGCGGCACCTCGTGGACCACGCGGCGCGGATGCTCCTGCGGGCACGCCCCGTCCCGGCCGCGGCCGCCGTGTAGGACCCGTCAGTCGGCGCAGCCGGCGAACACGCCCGGGGCGCAGTTGGTCGGGTAGTTGCCGGCCACGGTGGTGGCGGTCAGCGAGACGGTGCTCGCGTGGTTGAAGATGCCGCCCGGCGCGCCGCCGGCGTAGTTGTCGGTCACCGAGCTGTCGCGCAGGACGAGGGAGGCGCCGGAGATGTTGGAGATGCCGCCGCCCGTCGCCCCGGTCGCGAGGACCCGGTTGGCGAAGACCCTCGTCCGCTCCAGGGTCAGGTTCGACCGGCGGTTGAGGATGCCACCGCCGCCGTCGTTGTCCTCGGCCGTGTCGTTGCCCTGCACGAGGGTGTCCGTGACGGTCCCCGTCAGCATGAAGGCGCTGATCCCGCCTCCGTCGAGCCTGGCCGCGTTGTCGGTCACCCGGCTGGCGCCGAGGGTCAGACCGCCGCGCGCGTCCAGCCCGCCTCCGGTGTCCTTGGCCGTGTTGCCGGTGATGGTGGTGTTCGAGATGTTCGCGGTGCCGGAGCTGTGGACACCGCCTCCGTTGTTCGTGGAGATGTTGTGGCTCACGGTGCTGTTGCGGAGGTTGAGCGTGCCGGAGCTGGCGATACCGCCCCCGGCCCCGGAGACCGCCGAGACGTTCCCGGTCACGGTGACGGAGTCGAGGGTGAGCACGCCCTCGCTGGCGATGCCGCCGCCGCCCGCGCCTGCGCTCTGCGACCGGCCGCCGCGGATCGTCAGGTCGTTCAGGGTGAGCCTGCCGTTCGGAGCACTGACCTCGAAGATCCGGAACCCGGTCGCCGACTGGCGGCGGATCGTGCTGCCGTTGCCCACCACGGTGATGTCGCCGGTCACCCGCGGCAGGCCGTTGCCCGGGTTGTCGGGGGCCGTGAGGGTGTACGTGCAGCCGGGCGAGAGGAAGAGGTGCGCGGGCCCGGCGGCGTCGTTCGCCGTGGTGATGGCCCCCTTGAGCGCGGCGGCGGTGCACGGCACGAACTGCTGCGCGCGGGCCTCGGCGGCGGGCAGGGCGACCACGGTCGTGAGGGCGGCCGCCGAGGCGGCGAAGACTCCGAGTCTGAACATGCCGGCCAAAGTACGTATATCGCATCAGCGGACCGCGGCACGGAAGGGTGACGCGCCGCGGCCGGTCCCCCCGAGGAGGGAGCCCCGCCCGCCGGTCGGCCCCCGCCATGGTGCGCTACCGGCCGGTAGGGCACCATGGGCGCCCAGCCCACCCGCAGCACAGCACCGCACCGCCGGAGGAACCCCATGGCCGCCGCCACCCCCAAGCCGGAGATCCTGGCCGCCTTCGAGGCCGCCAAGGGGTTCATGCCCGTACGCGAGGGCCTCGCCCTGTACGAGGCGGCCGCCGCCGCGGCGGCGCTCGGGCTGCCGCTCCTGGAGGTCGGCACGTACTGCGGGCGCTCCACCATCCTGCTGGCCGACGCCGCCCGCGAGGCCGGGGTGGCCGCGATCACGGTCGACCACCACCGGGGCAGCGAGGAGCAGCAGCCGGGCTGGGAGTACCACGACCCGACCGTCGTGGACCCGGAGGTCGGGCTGATGGACACCCTCCCGACCTTCCGCCGCACCCTCCACAAGGCGGGCCTGGAAGAGCACGTCATCGCGATCGTCGGCCGCTCCCCGCAGGTCGCGGCGGCCTGGGGCGGCAAGCTCGGCTTCGTCTTCGTCGACGGCGGCCACACCGACGAGCACGCCGCCGGCGACTACGAGGGCTGGGCCCCGCACCTCGCCGAGGGCGGGACGCTCGCCATCCACGACGTGTTCCCCGACCCGGCCGACGGCGGCCAGGCCCCGTACCGGATCTACCTGCGCGCCCTGGCCTCGGGCGCCTTCGAGGAGGTCACGGTGACCGACTCCCTCCGCATCCTGCGCCGCACCGCCCCGGGCATCTAGGCCGTGTCTTTCGGATCAGGCCCGGCCCGCCCGATCCGAAAGACACGGCCCAGGCACCCGCCCGGCGGCGCACGTATAAGCGGATAAGCGCACCACGCCCCCATATGGCCCACGGTCCGGGCCCGCGGCGGGCCGCCGGTCTAGCATCGCGACGTGCGCTACGACGACAGTCCCCCCTCCCCCGAGTCCGCCTCCTCGGTCAGCCCGGAGCGGCGGTGGTTCACGCGCCGCTCCGGCCTCGCCGTCGGGGCCGCCGTACTCGCCCCGACCCTCCTTGCGGGGTGGGTCCTCGTCCAGGTGACCACCGGCGCGGGGGCGGACGACGCCCGCCCGCCCCGGATCGTGATGCCGGCCGACTCCCCCTCGTCCAGCCCGACCACCTCCCCTGCGTCTTCCCCGACCGCCTCCCCCGCCTCGGCCGCCCCACAGGCCAAGGGCCCGCTCGCCGGCAAGACCGTGGTCATCGACCCCGGCCACAACACCGGCAACTTCCAGCACACCTCCGAGATCGACAAGAAGGTCGACATCGGCACCGCCCGCAAGGAGTGCGACACCACCGGCACCACCACCAACGCCGGTTACAAGGAAGCCGAGTTCACCCTCGACGTGTCCCGCCGGCTGCGCACCGTCCTGGAGGCCAAGGGCCTCAAGGTGGTCCTCACCCACGAGGCCGACCGCGCCTGGGGCCCCTGCATCAACGAGCGCGCCCGCATCGGCAACGAGGCCGCCGCCGACGCCGTGGTCTCGGTCCACGCCGACGGGGTCTCCGAGGGCAGCCGCGGCTACCACGTCATCCTCCCGGCCAAGGTCAAGGGCGGTGCCGCGGACACCGCCAAGATCGTCGGCCCCTCCCGTGACCTCGGCGAGCGGATCGGCTCGAACTTCGCCCGGACCACGGGCTCCGCCCCCGCCAACTACCTCGGAAGCGGAACCGGCTTGGTCGTCCGCGACGATCTGGGCGGACTCAATCTCTCGACCCGGCCCAAGGTGTTCATCGAATGCGGCAACATGCGTGACGCCAAGGACGCGGCGCTGCTGACGAGTCCGGAGTGGCGGCAGAAGGCCGCCCAGGGCATCGCGGACGGCATCGTGGGCTTCTTGGGCGGGTAGTTCCCCCGGGACAGCCTGCCGCCCCGATCCTCTCGGTTGCCGGGAACCTCCGTACCATGGTCCCGCCCGCCCCGCTCCTGCACGTGCGCGACCGCGGCACCACGAGACGACCGAGACCGAGAAGGACACCTAAGACGTGAACATCCGCTCCCTCACTCGAGGCGACGGCGTGGTGATCGGAGCAGCGGCGCTGCTGTTCATCGCCTCGTTCCTCGACTTCTACTCCGCGACCGGCCTCGACCTGCCGAGCGTGTGGGACACCGACGTCTACCGTCTGGCGCTTCCCACCATCTTCCTGCTCGGCTTCATCGCGGCCGGCCTGCTCATCGCGGCCCGCTTCCAGCCGGAGACCCGCAAGCTCGCGGGCCTGCCGCTGGCCGCGTGGGGGACGGTGCTCGCGGTCGCGGCCGCCTGGTCCTCCCTCTGGTCCCTGATCACCAGCCCGAGCGGCGCCGACCTCGGCGCGGGCTGCATCATCGCCTTCCTCGCCACCCTCGCGCTGGCCGGCGTGGCCGTCGCGGGCGCGAAGATCCCCGCGCTCGCCGGCGGCCTGGTGCCCGAGCCGAAGCCCGTCGCCCCCGCGCCGTACGGGGCCCAGCCCCAGCCCGGCACCGGGTACGGCTACCCGGGCGCCCAGCAGGGCCAGCCGTACGGGTCCACCCCGCAGCCGGTCCCGCCGTACGGCGGCACCCCCAACCCGACGCCGAACCCGGGCCAGCAGGACGCGGCGCCCGCCCCGGCGGCGGACTTCACCCCGTTCTGGTTCGCGGTCCCGGTGGCCCGCCCCCTCTTCCCCGAGGACGGCTCCCCCACCCCGATCGCCGAACTCGCGCCGGGCACCTGGTACCTGGCGGTGGACCAGCGCGGCCCGGCCACGCTGATCGCCCAGACCCAGGACGGCCGCCGCGGCGTCCTGAACGACACCTCGGGCATCCAGCGCGGCTGACGCCGCCCGCTCCGTACGGCCGACGGCCCCCCGCCCTTCCGGGTGGGGGGCCGTTGCCCTACAGTCACCTGACGCATCGTCAGATACGGCTGGAGGGGACGTACATGCGCCTCGGACTCGCACTCGGCTACTGGGGCCGCGGCCCCGACCGGTCCCACCTCGACCTCGCCGCCGAGGCCGAGAACCTCGGCTACGACTCGGTGTGGACCGCCGAGGCCTGGGGCTCGGACGCCTTCACCCCGCTCACCTGGATCGCCGCGCACACCTCGCGGATCCGCCTCGGCACCGCCATCGCCCAGATGGCCGCCCGCACCCCCACCGCCACCGCCATGCACGCCCTCACCCTGGACCACCTCTCCGGCGGCCGGATGATGCTGGGCCTGGGGCTCTCCGGCCCCCAGGTGGTCGAGGGCTGGTACGGGCGCCCCTTCCCCGCGAGCCCCCTCACCGCGACCCGCGAGTACGTCGACGTCGTCCGCCAGGTGCTGCGCCGCGAGGGGCCCGTCGCCCTCGACGGCCGCTTCCACCAGCACCCGTACCGCGGGCAGGACGGCACCGGCATCGGCAAACCGCTGAAGCCGATCACCCACCCGCTGCGCGCGGACCTGCCGCTCCTGCTGGGCGCGGAGGGCCCGAAGAACATCGCCCAGACCACCCGCATCGCGGACGGCTGGCTCCCCCTCTACTGGTCGCCGACCCGCACCGACGTCTACCAGGCCTCGCTGGCCGACCTCCCCGAAGGGTTCATGATCGCCCCGATGGCCCGGGCGAAGGTCTGCGACGACGTCTGCGAGGGCCTGCTCCCGGTCAAGGCGATGCTCGGCTTCTACATCGGCGGGATGGGCCACGCGGCCCGCAACTTCCACGCGGACCTCATGGCGCGCATGGGCTACGAGGAGGAGGCCCGCCGCATCCAGGAGCTGTTCCTGGCCGGGCGCCGGGAGGAGGCGGTCCTCGCCGTCCCCGACGCCTTCGCCGACGAGATCTCGCTCATCGGCCCGCGCGAACGCATCGCCGAACGCCTCGACCTGTGGCGCAAGGGCCCGGTCACCGACCTGCTCGTGACGGCCCCGGACCCGCACACGCTGAGGGTCCTGGCGGAGCTCAACAACTAATCACATGTGACAGCGACTGTCCGAAAGTAGATGATGATCGTCGCCATTCGTCTCCTGCCGGAAAGAACCCCCTGGTGCGTCCCACTCGTACGACCGTCCTGCTGACCACAGGCCTCGTCACCCTGCTCGGGATCCCGGCCGCCGCCGCAGCCGACACCCCGTCCACGCTCTACGTGAACAACTCCGCCTCCGCGCCCAGGTGCTCCGATACCGGACCCGGATCCGAGGACGCTCCGTTCTGCACGATCTCCGCGGGCGCCAAGGCCGCACAGCCCGGCCAGACCGTGCAGGTCCTGGCGTACAAGTCGTACGACGAGATCGTCACCGTCGACCGCTCCGGGGAGCCGGGCAAGCCCATCTCCATCGTCATGCGGCCGAACACCGGCGGCCCCGTCCGGGTCAAGGGTCTCAAGGTCCAAGGCGCCTCCCACGTGGTGGTGCGCGGGCTGACCTCCACCGGAGGCATCCAGGTCAGCGGTTCCACCGACATCGAGCTGGACCGGATCACCCTCGCCTCGCAGACCGAACCCGTCGTCATCGGCGCGGAAAGCGTCGACGTGCGCGTGACCAGGAGCAACCTGCTCTCCCCCGTCCGGATCGAGGGCGGCTCCCGGGGCACCGTGCTGGGCCGCAACCAGATCCGCGGCGGCATCGCGGCCGCGGTCGACGCGGTCGGGGCCCCGGGCACCATCGTCACCAACAACACCCTCTACCTCAGCTGCGATGCGGCCGTCTCCTTCCGCGGCGGCTCCACCGGTTCCGGGGCGTTCAACAACCTGATCTACACCAGCGCCCCCAAGTCGTGCGTCAACGCCGACCCCCGCAGCGGCATCCTGGTGGGCCAGGACTCCGCGGCCGGCACCCGCGCCGACCACAACCTGCTGGCCGGCTTCCCGGCGGACGGGGTGGTCCCCTACAAGTGGGCCGACGTCGTCCACGCCACCCCGGCGGCGCTCCGGGCGGCGACCGGCCAGGGCGCGCACGACATCCTGACCGCGAACACGTGGGACGTCGGCCCGTGGGACCGCTCCCCCAACGTCGACTCCGGTGACTCGGCCGCGCCCGGCGTCCTGCCCACCGACTACAACGGGTACCCGGTGGTGGACGACCCGCTCGCGCCCAACACGGGCAAGGACGGCGGCTTCATCGACCGCGGCGCCCACGAGCTGCAGGACACGGTGCGCGACGTCCGGCTGGAGATCGCCCAGAACTGGGCCCCGGTCGGCACCACCGTCCAGGCGAAGGCCGTGGCGGACAACAACTGGCCCGGCACGCTGACCTACCGCTACGACTTCGGTGACGGGACGGCTCCGGTCGTCACCAAGGAGGCCGCCGCCGAGCACGTCTACCAGTCGCCCTGCGCGTGCACGGTCAGCGTGAAGGCCATCACCGCCGCGGGGAACGAGGCCTACCGCCAGCAGTCGATCAAGGTGACCCCGGCCTCGCCGCTGACCACGGCCTTCACCGCCCAGCCGTACCTGCCGAGCGCGAGCGACCCGAACCAGCTCGTGACTCCGCTGGCCATCGAGGTCGACCCGCGGAGCTCCACCATGCCGTGGCCGATCGTGCGGATGGACGTGGACTACGGTGACGGTGCCAAGGAGGTCAGCGACCCGATCATCACCACCCGCCACGCCTACAAGCAGCCCGGCACGTACAAGGTGACGGTGACCCTCCAGGACGCCAAGGGCGCCACCTCCACCGCCGAACGGACGGTGCAGGTCGCCTACACCCCGGCCGGCTACGTCGCCGTCGCCCCGTCCCGCGTCCTGGACACCCGTACGACCGGCTCGCCCGTCCAAGGCGGCACCGCCACCCCGATCGACGTTCCGGTCCACTACTACAGCTCCGGCCCGCACCACACGGCCGGCGCCTCCGCCGTGGTCCTGAACGTGACCGTCACCGGCGCCACCGAGGACACCCACCTCAGCGTCTGGCCCTCGGGCCAGTCCCGCCCGGTCACCTCGAACGTCAACGTCAAGGCGGGCGGCACCTCCTCCAACACCGTCACCGTGCCCGTCGGCGCCGACGGCAGGATCTCCGCGCAGCTCAACTCCGGCAAGGCCGCGCTCATCGTGGACTACGTCGGCCACTACCAGCCGAACACCGGGCAGCGCTTCACCCCGCTCGCCCCGACCCGCGTCGCCGACACCCGCACCGCGGGCGGCGCCCTGGGCGGCGGCCAGACCCGTACGGTGAAGGTCGCCGGCGTGAACGGCATCCCCGCCGACGCCACCGCCGTCGCCTTCAACCTGACCGGCACCGGCTCCACCGAGAACGCCCACGTCATCGCCTACCCGGAGGCGGACAAGCGCCCGGCCACCTCGAACCTCAACCTCGAACCCGGCAAGGACAAGTCCAACCAGGCCATCGTCCCCGTCGGCCCGAACGGCACCATCACCCTCTACACCAACACCGGCTCCACCCACCTGGTGCTGGACGCCGTCGGCTACTACGCCAAGGACGGCAAGGCCCTCTTCACGCCCGTCGTCCCGCAGCGCCTCGCCGACACCCGCAGCACCGGGAAGCTGGCCCCCGGCGCGACGACCACCGTCGCCGGGATCCCGGCGAACGCGATCGGCGCGGCCCTGAACGTCACGGCCACCGACACCGCCGGCCCCGGCTTCCTCACCGTGTACGGACACGGCGGCACGCGCCCCGAGGCCAGCAGCCTCAACACCCGCCCCGGTGAGACCGTGCCCAACCACGTCACCACCCCGGCGGCCGACGGCCGCGTCACCGTCTGGAACAGCTACGGCGGCAGCAACCACGTGATCACCGACCTGTTCGGCTACTTCACCGCAGGCTGATCACACACCGCAGCACACCGGAGCCCCGGCCACCGCGCACACGGCGGTGACCGGGGCTCCCGGCGTGTCAGGGGGCGGGGGCGTCCGCGTCCGGGCCGGCCTGGGGAACGGCCTCCAGGAGTTCGCGAAGGTCCAGCGGCATGACCGCGATCTCGATGGTCCCGGCGGCCGCACCGGCCTCACCGTCCGCGGCGCTCCCGTACGCACAGGACACGATCCGCGAGCCGGGGTTGATGGAGATGCCCTCCTTCACGGACGGCGCCCGCACCCCGGTGGCCCGGCCGCCGGTCAGCGGTACGGGCTCACCGCGCCGGGGCACCCAGCGCGCCCCGCCGGGGCCCGTGAACACCCGGCCCATGCGCCAGCGGCCCGCGCCGGCCGGATGGCGCACCATGCACGGGATCCCGTCCGGACTGCCGGCCGCGAGCCGCTCGCGCCGCTTGCGCCGAAGGAACTCGATCATCCGTCCATTGAAACAGCCCGCGGACCGGCCGGGCGACGCTGCCCTGCCGGCCCGCGGAGCACGAGGGGCCGCAGGCCTATCCGCCGCTCAGCTGGGACAGGCTCGGGACCTTGTCGGTCACCGTGGCGCCGGCGCCCGCGCCCGCGTCCTTGACTCCGGTGATGACGTCCTGGAGGGAGTTCAGGTCGGCGTCGCTCGCATCGCCCTTGCGCAGCTTGGACCCCAGCCCCTTGAGGGACTCGATGCCCGCCGTCAGCGGGGCCACCGCCTTCGACAGCAGCGGGTCGCCCTTGGCGTTGTCCGCCGCCGCCTTCAGCCGGTTGTACGCGAAGGCGCCCGCCAGGCCCGCCTTGACGAGGGCGAACGTACGGCCCTTGGCGCCCTTCTTGAACTTGCCCGCACGGTACGGCTTGATGATCCACTGGTACGTGGCCCCGGCCGCGAGGCCCGCGTTGGCGATGAAGCGCGTCTTCGCGAACTTCTGCTTCTCCACGGGGGTGCTGGGCGAGGGCGAGGCCGCGGCCGCCTCGTCGGCGGTCTCCTGCCAGGCGGCCGCCTGCGCGGTCAGCGCCTGCACGGCGAGCGCCTCGTCGGCCGCCGCCTGCTGCGCGGCCACGGACACGGCGATGTCGGAGCGCGCCGGCTCACCGCCTCCGGACCCACTGGCGGAGCCGCCGCCGCAGGCGGTGGCGCCGGCGAGCAGCGCACCGGACACGAGCAGGGCGGTGCAGGCGCGGCGGAAACGGGTGCTGGTGGGTATGGACTCGCTGGGTTTCGACACAGTGGGCCTCCGGGGAGTGAGGTGTCTCCCGCAGCGTCACCCGGGCCCCCGTGCTGCGCCACTTGGCTGACCCGTTCGGGTTTGCTTCACCCGGACGGGGCAAGACGCGGTGCATGCGCACACACACCGGAGTACACGCCCGTGGAGGCGTTCAAGCCGGCCGGGTCGTCGCCGCGGTGGCGGACGTCATGGCCTTCACGATCGGCTTGTGGGTCCTTCTCTACTTCCTCGACGCCAACCGGGGCAACGGCCTCGTGGAGTTCGTCCACGACGCCGCCACCTGGCTGGCCGGCTGGTCCTACGACCTGTTCACCTTCGACCGGGAGTGGGTCCAGGTGGTGGTCGGCTACGGCGTGGCGGCCGTGGCCTACCTGGTCATCGGCCACCTGGTCGCGGGCCGGCTCTACCGCCGCTGACCGAGCGTCCCGCCACGGGCAGGCCCCCGTCCGCGGCGGCCTGCCCCGCCATGCCCGCGACCCCGCCATGTCGGCAGCCCCGCCGGACACCGCCTACCGGCAGCAGTCGGGCTCCAGCCCGGAGGGCAGCTCCAGCCCCCCGAACACCGCCCCGGTGGCCTCGTCCCCGCCCAGTGCCGCCACGGCGAGCAGCAGCGACCCGGCCGTCCAGGTCGTCTGCTCGACCGGCCACACCGCCTTGTCCTCGAAGACGTAGCCCGTCCAGTACATGCCGTTGTCCGCGCGCAGGTGCGTGATCGAGCGCAGGATCTCCAGCGCCCGGTCCGATTCGCCCATCGCCCACAGCGCCAGCGCCAGTTCGCAGGACTCCCCTCCCGTCACCCACGGGTTCGGCAGGACGCAGCGCACGCCGAGCCCGGGGACCACGAACTCGTCCCAGCGCTCCTCGATCCGCGCCTTCGCCTCCGCGCCGCCGAGCGCGCCGCCCAGCACCGGGTAGTACCAGTCCATCGAGTACCGGGACTTGTCCAGGAACCGCTCCGGGTGGCGCCGGATCGCGTGCCCGAGAGCCCCCGCCGCCAGCTCCCAGTCCGGCTGCGGCTCCTCGCGGTGCTCGGCGATCGCCAGCGCGCAGCGCAGCGCCTGGTGGATCGAGGAGGAGCCGGTGAGCAGCGCGTCCGTGACGGCGCTGCCGTCGGCCTCCCGCTTCCAGCCGATCTCCCCGCCCGGCTGCTGGAGTCCGAGGACGAACTCGGTCGCCGCGAGCACGACCGGCCACATGCGGTCCAGGAACGGGTCGTCGCCGGTGGCCAGGTAGTGGTGCCAGACCCCTACGGCTATGTACGCGACGAAGTTGGACTCGCGGCTCGCGTCCTGCGGCGCGGCGGTGTCCACCCCGTCCGGCCGGTCGGCGTAGGCCGCGTACCAGGAGCCGTCGGCGTTCTGGTGCCGGGCCAGCCAGTCGTACGCCCGTTCCGCCGCCTCGTGCTCGCCCGCCGCGTCCAGGGCCATCGCGGCCTCGGTGTGGTCCCACGGGTCCAGGTGGTGGCCGCGGAACCACGGGATGGCCCCGTCCGAGCGCTGTGCGGCGAGGATGCCGGCCACCGTCCCGGCGGCCTCCTCGGCGGTCAGTACGCCGTCCAGGACCAGGCGTTCGGTGCGCCCGGGCGAGCTCACTTCGCCGCGCCGACGGGAAGGTGCGGCTTCGTCGCGTACGCCACGAAGCTCTTGCCGATGACCGGGTTGAGCGCCTGCTCCGCGAGGCGCGTGGCCAGCGGCTTCTTCATGATGTCCCAGACCAGGAGCTTGTGGTACGCCTTCACCGGCAGCGCCTGGTCGTTGTCGACGCCGAACGCGCACTTGAGCCACCAGTACGGGGAGTGCAGCCCGTGGGCGTGGTGGGTGCCGTACGGCTTGAGGCCGGCGGCCTCCATCTTCCCGAGCAGCTCGTCGGCCTTGTAGATGCGGATGTGGCCGCCCTCGACCTCGTGGTAGGCGTCGCTCAGCGCCCAGCAGATCTTCTCCGGGCCGTAGCGCGGCACGGTGATGGCGATGCGGCCGCCGGGCTTGAGGACCCGGACCATCTCGGCGAGCACGCCCTTGTCGTCGGGGATGTGCTCCATCACCTCGGAGATGATGACGACGTCGAAGGACTCGTCGGGGAAGGGCAGCGCCAGCGCGTCGCCCTCCATGGCGGTGGCGGTGGCGCCGGCGGGGGCCTCACCGGCTTCCTTCATGGCGGCGAACCACTTGGCGACCTCGCGGATCTCCTCGCCGTTGCGGTCGACTGCGACCACCTGGGCGCCGCGCCGGTAGCACTCGAAGGCGTGCCGGCCGGCGCCGCAGCCCAGATCGAGCACGCGGTCGCCTGCGGCGAGCGGGAACCGGGAGAAATCGACGGTCAGCACGGGGTCCTGCCTTCGCGGTCGCGGGGGTGTTCGGGGGTGGTGTGGAAAAGGCGGAAGGTCACCGCGCGCGGCGGGTGCGGGCGGCCTGCTTGACGGCGGCGCGGTAGTGCGCGGCGGTGCCCTCGGCGGCTCTGGCCCACGTGAACCGGGACAGCACCCGCTCGCGTCCGGCCGCGCCGAGGCGGGCCCGCAGCTGCGCGTCGCCCAGCAGCCGGCCCAGCGCGACGGCCAGCGCGCCCGCGTCGCCGGGCGGCACCGCGAGGCAGGTCTCGCCGTCCGGGCCCGCGACCTCGGGGATCGCGCCGCCGGTGGTGGCGACCAGCGGGGTGCCGGTGGCCATGGCTTCGGCGGCGGGCAGCGAGAAGCCCTCGTACAGCGAGGGCACGCAGGCGATCTGCGCGCTGCGCACCAGGTCGACGAGCTCGGCGTCGGTGATGCCCTTGACGAAGCGGACGGCGTCCTGCAGCCCGTACGTCTCGATCGCGCGGGCGACGGGGCCCTGTTCGGCGCGCTTGCCGACGACGACGAGGTGCGCCTCGGGCTGCTCGGTGCGCAGCTTCGCGAGCGCCTCGACGAGGTGGACGAGGCCCTTGAGCGGGACGTCGGCGCTGGAGGTGGTGACGATCCGTCCGGGCACCTCGGCGACGGACGCGTCGGGCGACCACAGGTCGGTGTCGGCGCCGATGTGGACGACGTGGATGCGCTCGCCGCGCACGCCGAGGTGCTCGGCGATCTCCTGCTTGGAGGAGCCGGAGACGGTCAGCACGGAGGGCAGCCGGCGGGCGACGCGCCCCTGCATGCGCGTGAAGCCGTACCAGCGGCGGACGGAGAGCCGCTTCTTGCGGTCCTGCGCGGCGTCCAGGTCCAGCTGCCGGTCGACGGTGATGGGGTGGTGGATGGTGGTGACCAGCGGGGCGCCGAGGTCGGCGAGCAGGCCGTAGCCGAGCGTCTGGTTGTCGTGGATGACGTCGAACTGACCGGCGCGGGCGGCGAGATGGCGCCGGGCCCGCAGCGAGAAGGTCAGCGGCTCGGGGAATCCGCCGGTCCACATGGTGGCGACCTCGACCGCGTCGATCCAGTCCCGGTACTCGTCGCGCTTCGGCGTGCGGAACGGGTCGGGGTGCCGGTACAGGTCCAGGCTCGGCAGTTCGGTGAGCGTGGCGCCGGTGTCGAGGACCGGGTACGGCTGCGCGCCGATGACCTCGACGCTGTGGCCGAGCTTCACGAGCTCCCGCGAGAGGTGCCGGACGTAGACGCCCTGACCGCCGCAGAACGGGTTCCCCTTATAGGTGAGGAGTGCGATGCGCAACGGGCGGTCGCCGTCGGTGGCGGCACCCGCGAAAGGGCTCGTCACCATGGCCTCAGCGGTCACTCTCGGCCCCCTTCTCCCTGCACTTTCGCCGGAGCGTAACCGCTCGCATAATGTAGAACAAGTTTCAGACTTGATCCGTCGAAGACCATTGAATCTACCGGCCGGAAACCACACCGTAAGAGGCGGAGCAGGTGATTCGCGCCACGGCTCCGACGCCTGACATGCTGGCCGCCGATCACCTGTCGACAACACGACGTGAACAGTGCGGAAGTCAGCAGCACAACGACACGGAACGCCATGGAACGGGACAGATGACAGCGGATGCGAAAGCCGTCGCCACGACGGCGTCCCCTCCCCTGACGGAGCGCCAGGAAGCGCGCCGCCGCCGGATCCTGCACGCCAGCGCACAGCTGGCCAGCCGGGGCGGCTTCGACGCCGTCCAGATGCGGGAGGTCGCCGAGGCCGCCGGGGTCGCGCTGGGCACCCTGTACCGGTACTTCCCGTCGAAGGTGCACCTGCTCGTCGCCACCATGCAGGACCAGCTCCAGCACATGCACACGACGCTCCGCAAACGCCCCCCGGCGGGCGAGGATCCGGCGGCCCGCGTCGCCGAGACCCTGATGCGCGCCTTCCGCGCGCTGCAGCGGGAGCCGCACCTCGCCGACGCGATGGTCCGCGCACTCACGTTCGCGGACCGCAGCGTGAGCCCCGAGGTGGACACGGTGTCCCGGCTGACCACGGCGATCATCCTGGACGCGATGGGCCTGGAGGCCCCGCCGACGGCGGAGCAGCTCTCGGCGGTCCGGGTGATCGAGCACACCTGGCACTCGGCGCTGATCACCTGGCTCTCGGGCCGCGCCTCGATCGCCCAGGTCAAGATCGACATCGAGACGGTCTGCCGCCTGATCACCCTGACGGCCCCCTGACGGAGGCCGGAGCGAAGCGGCCGCTACGCCCGTCAAGCGGCGCACCGCGCACTGTTGAGAGCGGTCTCGGCACCCTTGTCGTAGCCGTCCTGCCAGTTCGGATCGGGTGCGGCCAGCTTCGGCGGGTTCTTCGTGCAGGTCGCGAGGGTGTCCTTGAGCCCTTGCTGGAAGCCCTTGCCGTACTGCTCCTCGCCCTGGTTCGTCGACGTGGTGTCGCCGACGCACGTCGTGCGCTGGTTCTGAGCAGGGGTGGGCGCGTTGGCCCATTCGACGGTGTACGTGCCCGCGGGCAGCTTGGGGATCGTGGTCTCGCCCTTGTGGACGATCTTCGAGACGTTGCTGCCCGTCTCCGTCACCCGCAGGTCACCGCTGAACCCGGACACGGTGAGGGTCACGGTGTTCAGCGGACCGGCCTTCGCCGTGCAGGTGGCGGTGACCAGGGTCGGCGGAGCCGCCAGGGCATGCGCGGCCGGGAACAGCGCGACCGGAAGGACGGCGAGTGCTGCGGCGAGGGCCGGTCGGCCGGGTCCGTTCATGGTTCAGCCTTCCCCTTCGGACCTCCCCTTCCGATGCTCCTCCCGCGCCGCGCCCCTGTCGACCGGGAGACCGCCGCCGAAGCCCCCGCCCGCTACTCCTCCGGAGGGAACACCGCCTCCCCGCTCCCCGCCAGCGTGATCAGGATCGCCTCCACCGGGCAGCCCTCGGCCGCCGTCAGGATCGGCTCGTTCGCGTCCGTCTCCGGATCCCGCGGATGCGACTGGCGCGCCGAGTCCAGCGCGAAGCCCTCCGGCGCGTGGTTCACGCACATCCCCGAGCCGATGCAGACCCCCCGGTCCACCTCCACCACCCAGCGGTCACCCACGGCGCTCACGCACCCGCCGCATTGCCCGCCGCGTAGCCCGCCGGCAGGTGGATCATCTTGTGCTCCAGGTACTCGCTCAGCCCTTCGGGACCGAACTCCCGGCCCACGCCGCTGTTCTTGTAGCCGCCGAACGGCCCCAGCATGTCCAGGCTGAAGGTGTTCACGTTGAAGGTGCCGGTCCGCACCTGCCGGGCGAAGTCGATGCCGTGCTCGACGTCCCCCGTCCAGACGCTGCCGCTCAGACCGAACTCCGAGTCGTTGGCGACCCGTAGCGCCTCCGCCTCGTCCCCGTACGGGATCAGGCAGACGACCGGCCCGAAGATCTCCTCGCGGGCGATCCGCATCGAGTTGTCCACGTCCCCGAAGAGCGTCGGCTCCACGTACCAGCCCCGCTCCAGCCCCGCCGGGCGGCCGCCGCCCGCCAGGACCTTCGCGCCCTCCTCCTGCCCGATCCGGATGTAGTCCAGCGAGCGCCGCTGCTGGCGCTCGGCCACCAGCGGCCCGAGCTGCGTCGCCGGGTCCAGCGGGTCGCCGACCACCAGTGCGCCGGCCGCGGCCGCGAGCGCCTCGGCCACCTCCTCGTACCGGCTGCGCGGCGCGAGCACCCGGGTCTGGGCCACGCAGGCCTGGCCGTTGTTCATCCAGGCCGCCGGGACGATGCCGGCGATGGTCGTGTCCAGGTCGGCGTCCGGCAGGATCACGGCGGCGGACTTGCCGCCGAGCTCCAGCGTGACCCGCGTCAGGTTGCGGGCGGCGACCTCCATCACGCGCCGGCCGGCCGCGACCGAGCCGGTGAAGGCCACCTTGTCGACACCGGGGTGGCCGACCAGGTACTCGCTGACCTCCCGGTCGGCGGGCAGGATCGACAGCACTCCCTCCGGCAGCCCGGCCTCGCGCGCGATGTCGGCGAGGATGTACGAGTCGAGGGGCGATTCGGGGGACGGCTTGAGGATCACCGTCGACCCGGTCAGCAGGGCGGGCGCGAGCTTGGCGGCGGCCACGAACTGCGGCACGTTCCACGGGATGACGGCCGCGACCACGCCCACCGGCTCCCGCCGCACCAGGATCGGCCCGAGAGCCCCCTGGCGGTGTTCCTCGTACGGATAGGCGCGCGCGACCTGGATCGCGGCGTCGTAGACCATCATCGGTCCGAGCGCCTGCGCGAGGACGCTCCAGGAGTACGGGGACCCGTTCTGCGAGCTGATCGAGCGGGCGATCTCCTCGTGCCGGACGGCGATCGCGTCCTTGATCCGGGTGACGACGGCGATCCGCTCGTCCAGGGACATCCGGGGCCAGGGCCCCTCGTCGAAGGCCTTGCGCGCGACCGCGACGGCGCGGTCCACGTCCGCGCGGGAGGCGTGCGGGACGCTGCCGATGACCTGCTCGGTGTGGGGGGAGACGATCTCGATCGTGTCGGTGCCCAGCGGATCCGTCCACTCCCCGCCGATGAACAGGTGTCCGTGTTCCACGAGCTCGGTCATGGCTGCTGCCTCCTGCGGCTTGACGTTCCCGAACTGATACCAGTTCTAGTTCCAGGAGTCCACGGCCAGGACGCAACGGCCCGGAAGATCCAATGCGGGGTTGCGACTAGTCAGAACCGGCTGCAGATGGTCGACTTGGGCGACTACTGGAACACGTTCTCGTGAGAGTGAGCCGGGCGGCGCAGACGCGCCCAGGCGCAGACAGGGAGCCCTCATGCCGCAGGACATGCCGCAGGACACGCCACCGCAGGCCGCGCCGCCCGCCGCCCCCGGGGCCACAGCCCCCGCCACCCCGGCCGCGCCCCCCATCACGCCAGCCGTCACGCCGCCGGTCACGCCCCACGTCACCGACCACGGCGGCGGCGTCCGCGGCATCAAGGTCCCGATCCCCGACAACCCGCTCGGCCACACCCTCGTCCACGTCCTCGACACCGACCGCGGCCCCGTCCTCGTCGACACCGGCTGGGACGACCCGGAGTCCTGGGACACCCTCGTCGCCGGCCTCGACGCCCTCGGCATCGCGATCGCCGACGTCCACGGCGTGGTCATCACCCACCACCACCCCGACCACCACGGCCTGTCCGGCCGGGTCCGCGAGGCCTCCGGGGCCTGGATCGCCATGCACGCCGCCGACACCGAGGTCGTCGTACGGACCCGCTCCGCGGAACCCGGCACCTGGTTCGACTACATGAGCGAGAAACTGGCCGCCGCCGGAGCCCCCGAGGAGCACATCGCCCCCCTGCGGGCCGCCCGCGCGAGCGGCCGCATGCGCACGCTGCCGGGTCTGCGGGCCGCGGTCCCCGACCGGGAGATCGTCCCCGGCGAGCTGCTCCCCCTCGCCGGACGCCGCCTGCGCGCCATCTGGACCCCGGGGCACACCCCCGGCCACGTCTGCCTGCACCTGGAGGAGCGGCACCCGGCGAACCTCCCCGGCAACGGCCGGCTCTTCTCCGGGGACCACCTGCTGCCCGGCATCTCCCCGCACATCGGCCTCTACGAGGACCCGTCGTCCGAGCTGGTCACCGACCCCCTCGGCGACTACCTCGACTCCCTCGAACGCATCGGCCGCCTCGAACCGGCCGAGGTCCTGCCGGCCCACCAGCACGCCTTCACCGACGCCCCGGCCCGGGTGCGCGAACTGCTGGACCACCACGAGGAGCGGCTGACCGGCCTGCGGGAACTGCTGGCCGAGCCGCTGACCCCGTGGGAACTGGCGGAGCGCATGGAGTGGAACCGGCCCTGGGAGCAGATCCCGTACGGCTCCCGCAACATCGCCGTCTCGGAAGCGGAAGCCCATCTGCGGCGGCTGGTGAAGCAGGGCCGGGCGGAGGCGGTCCCGGGCAGCGACCCGGTCACGTACCGCGCGCTGTGACGGCGGCGGGCCCTGCGGTAAGGGGTGCTCCGCCCCCACGCCACCCTTCCGGGCTGCTACGGGCCGGTACAGTGAACCAGTCGTCCACCCTTCCGTACGGGGGAAAGCCGGTGCGATTCCGGCGCTGACCCGCAACCGTGACCCGCCCCGGCCCCTGCCGGGCGGGGAGCCGGACCGCCCCGTACGCGAGGTGCGCGGCTCGCGCCGCCGGAGCCCCCGGCGGCCGGCACCGTCGAGGTAAACGGAGCCGGAGCCCGGTGCCCTGTACGGGCCTGCTCTCCTGCTCCCCAGCACGAGAGGCACCCGCCCCCATGAACGTCCGCCGCAGCGCCGCCGCGCTCGCCGCCTCCGCCGTGCTCTGCGTGGGCGCCGCCCCCGCAGCCCTCGCCGCGCCCTCCCCCTCCACCCCGCCGGCCCCGGTGATCCCCTCCGGTCTGTTCGGCAAGAAGGACCCGACGTACGACGGCGTGTGGCGGCAGTCCTTCGCGCTGCTGGCCCAGAACACGGTCGGCGTGAAGCCGGCCAAGGAGGCCGTCGACTGGCTCGCCGGCCAGCAGTGCGCGGGCGGCGGCTTCGCCTCCTTCCGCGCGGACGCGGCCGCGGCCTGCGACGACAAGACGATGTACGACACCAACGCCACCGCGGTGGCCGTGCAGGCGCTGAAGGCGCTGGGCGGCCGGGACGCGGAGGTGAAGAAGGCCGTGGACTGGCTGAAGTCCGTCCAGAACGAGGACGGCGGCTGGGCCTTCGTCCCCGGCACGCCCAGCGAGGGCAACTCCACCTCCATCGTCATCGGCGCGCTGGCGGTGGCGGGCGAGAAGCCGGCCGAGGTGAAGTCGAAGGCCGGCAAGTCCGCGTACGAGGGCCTGCTCGCCTTCCAGCTCGGCTGCGCCGCCGAACCGGCCGCCGACCGGGGCGCCTTCGGCTACCAGCCCGCGCCCGACGGCAAGCTGGCGGCCAACGCCGACGCCACCGCCGCCGCGGTCCTGGCCGGCCTGGGCCAGGGTGCGGTGGTCTCCCCGTCCGCCGCGGACACCCCCGCGGCCGCACTGGCCTGCCCGGCCGCCGCCGCCGACCCGGCGGCCGCGGCCCAGGGCGCGGCCGGCTACCTGGCCGAGACGCTGAAGAAGGACGGCCACCTCACGGCCGTCACCCCGGGCGCGGACCAGCCGACCGCGGACACCGGCAACACCGCCGACGCGGTGATCGCCCTGGCCGCGGCCGGGCACAAGCAGTCGGCGGCCGGCGCGCTGGAGTGGCTCAAGACGAACTCGGCGGAGTGGGCCAAGGACAGCCCGGCGGCCCTCGGCACCCTGGTCCTGGCCGCGCACGCGACGGGCACGGACCCGAAGGCGTTCGGCGGCACGGACCTGGTGACGGCCCTGAACGCGACGGGCCCGGCGCCGAAGACGGCGGAGGCCGAGGCGGACAAGGCGCAGGAGAAGTCGGACGACTCGGGCTCGAACGTCTGGTGGATCGTCGGCGCCGGCCTGGCCGCCGGCATGGGCATCGGCGTCCTGCTGAGCGGCCGCCGGAAGAAGAACCAGCTCTGATGCGCCGCCGCAGCCCGACCCCGCTGGTCCTCGCGTTCGGCGTCCTCCTCACCCTCCTGGCCTCCTCCCCGGCACTGGCGGCGGGCTACCGCTACTGGTCGTTCTGGGAGGCCTCGGGCGGCCAGTGGCAGTACGCCACCCAGGGCCCCTCGACGGCACGTCCGGCGGACGGCGCGACCCTGGGCTTCCGCTTCTCGGTGAGCCAGGACGCGGCGGCCGAGGCGGCCAAGCCGCGCGCCGCGGCCGATTTCGCTGCGGTCTGCGCGGCCACTCCTGCCGCGGAGGGCCGCAAGCGGATCGCGGTGGTCGTGGACTACGGCGTCCCGGCGGACGCCCCGGCCGGCGACGCCCCGCCGCAGGACACCCCGCGCACGGCCTGTGCCCAGGTCGCCCCGGACGCCACGGCGGCCGAGGCCCTGGCGGCGGCCGCCAAGCCGCTCCGCTACAACAGCGCGGCACTGCTGTGCGCGGTGTCGGGCTACCCGAAGCAGGGCTGCGGCGAACCGATCGCGGACACGGCGCAGAAGCCGAACCCGGATCCGAGCGCGAGTCCGAAGACCTCGGCGGAGCCGAAGGCCGAGGACGGCGGCCCGGCGACGTCCCTCCTGGTCGGCCTGGCGGCGGTGGCCGCCCTGGCGGCGGCCGCGGTCTGGCAGTCCCGCCGCCGCCGATGACATCCCCGGCCACCCCCGACGGCCCGGCGCTCCGGGCCACCGGGGCCGCCCGCACGGCTGGTGCGGGTACGACCCGGACCCGCCGTCCCGCACCCGACGACCTGACCCCGGCCGGGCCCGGCGGGGCCGGGGCGGGTGGTCCCGGGTTCCGCCTCTCGTACGAAAAAATCGCGGCCCCGCGCGCCCGGCGCGGCAACGCCCTGCATGCGGGGGCGTGGTGGCTGTGGGCGCTCGGGCTCGCCACCGCCGCCTCGCGCACCGCCAATCCGCTGCTCCTCGGCCTCGTCGTCGGCGTGGCCGGCTACGTCGTGGCCGCCCGCCGGACCGCCGCCCCCTGGGCCCGCTCCTACGGCGCGTTCCTCAAGCTCGGCCTCTTCGTCATCGGGCTGCGGCTGCTCTTCTCGGTGCTGCTCGGCTCCCCGATCCCCGGCGCGCACGTCCTGTTCACCCTCCCCGAGGTGCCGCTGCCCGGCTGGGCGGCCCAGGGGATCCGCCTCGGCGGCCGCGTCACCGCCGAGCAGCTCGTCTTCGCCTTCTACGACGGCGCCAAGCTGGCCGCCCTCCTCGTCTGCGTCGGCGCCGCCAACGCCCTCGCCAACCCGGCGCGGCTGCTGAAGTCCCTCCCGGCCGCCCTCTACGAGGCCGGGGTCGCCGTCGTCGTCGCCATGACCTTCGCGCCGAACATGGTCGCCGACGTGGCCCGGCTGCGGACCGCCCGCCGCCTGCGCGGCCGCCCCACCGGCGGAGTCAAGGCGATCCTCCAGATCGGCCTGCCCGTGCTGGAGGGCGCGCTGGAGCGCTCCGTCGCCGTCGCCGCCTCGATGGACGCGCGCGGGTACGGCCGGACCGCGCAGGTCCCGCCCGCCGTCCGGCACACCACCAACGTCCTCACCCTGGGCGGGCTGCTCGGCATGTGCGCCGGCACGTACGGACTGCTGGCCGCCGAGGGCGCCGCGTACGGGCTGCCGGTCCTCGTGATCGGGCTCGGCCTGGCGCTCGCGGGGCTGCGCCTGGGCGGGCGGCGCAGCATCCGTACCCGCTACCGGCCCGACCGGTGGGGGTGGCGGGCCTGGGTGGTCGCCGGTTCGGGTGCAGCGGTGGCCGCCGCCCTGATCCGCGCCGGGGCGGTGGACCCGGCCGCCCTCCAGCCCGGCGTCGTCCCGCTGGTCGCCCCGACCTTCCCGCTGTGGCCGGCGGCGGCGATCCTGATCGGCCTGGTCCCGGCGTTCGTGGCCCCCGTACCTCCGAAGGAGGAATCGCAGTGATCCGCTTCGAGCAGGTGTCGGTCACGTACGACGGCGCCGCGCAGCCCGCCCTGCGCGATGTCGACCTGGTGATCCCGGAGGGCGAACTCACGCTCCTGGTCGGCCCGTCGGGCGTCGGCAAGTCCACCCTCCTCGGTGCCGTGTCCGGCCTGGTCCCGCACTTCAGCGGGGGCACGCTGCGGGGCCGGGTCACGGTCTGCGGCCGCGACACCCGCACCCACAGGCCGCGCGAGCTCGCCGACGTGGTGGGCACGGTCGGCCAGGACCCGCTCGCCCACTTCGTGACGGACGTGGTGGAGGACGAGCTCGCCTACGGCATGGAATCGCTCGGCCTGGCCCCGGCCGTCATGCGGCGCCGCGTCGAGGAGACCCTGGACCTGCTGGGCCTGAACGAACTGCGCGACCGCCCCATCGCCACCCTGTCCGGGGGCCAGCAGCAGCGGGTCGCGATCGGCTCCGTCCTGACCCCGCACCCGAAGGTCCTGGTCCTGGACGAGCCCACCTCGGCGCTGGACCCGGCGGCCGCCGAGGAGGTGCTCGCGGTGCTCCAGCGCCTCGTGCACGACCTCGGCACGACGGTCCTGCTGGCCGAACACCGTCTGGAGCGGGTGGTCCAGTACGCGGACCGGGTCCTCCTCCTCCCGTCCCCGGGCGCGCCCCCGGTCCTCGGCAGCCCGTCCGAGATCATGGCCGTCTCCCCGGTCCACCCCCCGGTGGTGGCCCTGGGCCGGCTGGCGGGCTGGTCCCCCCTCCCCCTCTCGATCCGCGACGCCCGCCGCCGGGCCCCCGCCCTCGTGGCCCGGCTGCCCCTCACCCCGCCCGCGGCCGCCGCGGCGTCCGAGGCGCGGGGTCCGGGGCGGAGCGTCGGCGCCGGGAAGGGACCAGGGCTCCGGGAGGAAGCCCAGCGCGGCGGCCCCGGCGCAGGCCCCGGCCTCCTGGCCCGCCTGCTCCGCCGCAGCGAGCCGGCCCCGGGTCCCGCGATCGGGACCGGCCCGCAGGGCGGTGACCTGGGCGGCGGGCGCCCGGAGCCCGTCGCCAGCGTCCAGGCGCTCTCCCTCCGCCGCGGCCGCGCCGAGGTCCTCCACGGCGTCGACCTCTGCGTCGCCCCCGGCGAGACCGTCGCCCTCATGGGCCGCAACGGCGCCGGCAAGTCCACCCTCCTCGCCACCCTCATCGGCACGCTCGCCCCCACCACCGGCACCGTGACCGTCCGCGGCCGCACCCCCCACCGCACCGCACCGCAGGAGATGGTCCGCCGCGTCGGCCTCGTCCCCCAGGAGCCCCGCGACCTCCTGTACGCCGACACCGTGGCCGCCGAGTGCGCCGCGGCCGACGCCGACGCCGGCGCGGCCCCCGGCACCTGCCGGGACCTGGTCGCCGCCCTGCTGCCCGACGTCCCCGACGACACGCATCCGCGGGACCTCTCCGAGGGCCAGCGCCTGGCCCTGGCCCTGGCTCTCGTACTCACCGGCCGGCCCGCCCTGCTCCTGCTCGACGAGCCGACCCGCGGTCTGGACTACGCGGCCAAGGCCCGCCTGATCGAGATCCTGCGGGCGCTGGCAGCCGAAGGGCACGCCATCGTGCTCGCCACCCACGACGTGGAGCTCGCCGCCGAGCTGGCCCACCGGGTCGTGATCCTGGCCGGCGGCGAGATCGTCGCGGACGGCCCGACCGCCGAGGTCGTCGTCTCCTCCCCGGCCTTCGCACCGCAGGTGGCCAAGATCCTGGCCCCGGCCCCCTGGCTCACGGTGACCCAGGTCGCGAACGCCCTGGCCGAGGCGGCAGCGGAGGCAGAGGAGAAGGACGAGGACGAGGACGAGGCGAACGCCCCCACCGAGGCGGAAGCCGAAGCCGGGGCCGAACCGCGAGCCGAGGCCACACCATGAGCAGCCGCCCCCTGCGCATCGGCCCCCGCGCCGCCGCCGCGCTGCTCCTGGTCACCCTCATCGGCATCGCGGCGTTCGGCTGGCCCCTGCTCGCCGACCGCCAGTCCGGCCTCGCCCACTCCCAGGACGCCCCCTGGCTCTTCGCCGGGCTGCTCCCCCTCCTCGTCGCCGTCGTCGTCGCGACCATCGCCGACCAGGGCATGGACGCCAAGGCGGTGGCGATGCTCGGCGTGCTCGCCGCGGTCGGGGCCGCCCTGCGGCCGCTGGGCGCGGGCACGGCCGGCCTGGAGCCGATGTTCTTCCTGATGGTGCTGAGCGGCCGCGTCCTCGGCCCGGGCTTCGGCTTCGTCCTCGGCTCGGTCACGATGTTCGCCTCCGCCCTGCTCACGGGCGGGGTCGGGCCGTGGATGCCGTTCCAGATGCTGGCGATGGGCTGGTTCTCGCTGGGCGCCGGACTGCTGCCCGGCGCGGAGAGGCTCCGGGGCCGGGCGGAGCTGCTGATGCTGTCGGCGTACGGGTTCGCGGGCTCGTTCGCGTACGGCACGATCATGAACCTGCAGGGCTGGGTGCTCCTGCAGGGCATGGGTCAGGGGATCTCGTTCCACCCGGGGGACCCGGTCCCCGCCAATCTGGCGCGCTTCGCCGCGTACTGCGCGGCGACCTCGCTGGGCTGGGACCTGGGCCGGGCCGTGCTGACCGTCGTACTGACCCTCACGATCGGCGGCACGCTGCTGAGGGCGCTGCGGCGGGTGGTGCGGAAAGCGGCGTTCGAGGCCCCGGTTTCCTTCGGTTCGCGTTGAAAGTGGCCCGGCCCACACACCATTCCGCG